>NZ_JBNPUM010000033.1:0-1408 GCF_051168175.1 Bradyrhizobium sp. HKCCYLRH2047 | reverse complement strand
GGGCTACCGGATTCACACATCCGCTCGCGTCAGGAGGTTTGCGCCGCGCTTCATGGCCTGGAACTCAAGCCAGCCCTCGTACATGACAATGGGGCCTGGCTTTCCGTAGTAGCCGGTCCATCCGCCGAGACGTGCGCAGACCCAAGCTGCGTACGCCAGAGACCCCTTCGGATGAGGATTCTTCTGCCGCTCCGTCTTGCCTTCGAGCTGAGCGCAGCAAGCTTCGAGCAGCGGAACGTCCTCGGGGTCGAACGCATCTGTGAGGGGGCGTAGAGGACCTGGGCCTCCCTCGCGCGCGTGTACCAATTGTTGGATACATACAGTCGCGATCAACGTCGCGGTGATGAGCCGGTTGCGAGGCGTGCTGTCCTCGATCTCCAGACCTTCTATGTCGAAGCCACCGGACTTGAGGGTGCGGAAGAGCTGCTCGATCGCCCAGCGCTGGCGGTAAAAGCCGACCACCTGCCAAGCCTGCGCCTCGTTCTCGATCTCATGCGTCGTGAGAAGGCGCCAATGGACCGGCGCTTCGCCACTTGGCGGGTCGATCTCGCGCACATCGACGATGTTTACAGCCACGCTTTTCGGCAGGTTGGCGCGCAATCCAGCTGTCGGTTGAGCCAGACTGGCCCGCATGAAGCGAAGCTCGAGTTGAGCGGTTCGCCGTTTGCGCCCGGGCTTGGCAGGAAGCTCCAACTCCGCGCGCCCCATCGCAGCCATCGCATCGACTCGGACAAATAACGTCTGGCCGTCCGCCAATGCACGGTCATGCGCCGCGCGGATCAGCAGGTCGACACCTTCCGAACGCAAGGCAAACGCTTCGAAGATGTCACTCTCGCGATCGGCGATCACAGTGATCGAAGCCGCTCCCGCGCACACCGAGGTCGCCTGCTCGGCCCCTTCCAGCCAGCGGAAGCTCTCCTTCTCCTCGATCGGTGTGGATCGCCGGGCTGCACGCCGGCCGCCCTTGCGTTCCAGAAAGCAGCCGTCGATCAGCCCCAGGATTGCGCCATCCTGAGCATTCAGAGCCAGTACGGCGTGCAGATACTCACCTCCGCCGCCTTCCGAGCGCAGGACGGTCGTGTCCTGGATCGCCAGCACATGCCGCCCCATGCAGCGTTCCGACGTCCGCTTGGCCGCCTCCGTCAGCATCTCCTCACAGCTGAAGGCCTCGTTGCGCAACAACCGCGTCAGACGAATCTCTCCCGCCCGATTGCCACCCAATCGACGCACTCGAAGCCTTCCGCCGCCCGAGGCGACCAGCCGGCCCAGAAGAAAGGCCCCCCTTTTTCCAGGCGGCGGTCGCCAAACCGCCCCAGCCCCAACTCCATGCCAGCCTCCTCCGAAAGAGAATGACAGGGAATCAGACGTTCTTCCCGTATTCAACATCGATGTGTGAATGCGGTAGCCC
>NZ_JBNPUM010000032.1:0-1543 GCF_051168175.1 Bradyrhizobium sp. HKCCYLRH2047 | reverse complement strand
AGGCCGAGCCGCGCCCGCATGTCGACGACGGTCACGATGCGGCCGCGCAGGTTCAGGACGCCTGCGATCTCCGCCGATGACAGCGGCACCCGCGTCACCCGCTCCGGCATGAACACGTCCTGGACCCGGGAGATCGGCAGGCCGAACAGCTGGCCGCCGATCATCGCGGTGACGTATTCGACGGCGGCGCCCTCGGTGGTTTCGATCTTGCTGCTCATCGCACGCTACTCCTGTCCGCTTGCTGTCACGCGGCCCGCCGGTTGGCTTCGGCGCGGGCCCGTTCCTCGATCTGTTCCTTCAGCGCCGCGATCAGGCCGGGCCGGTCGAACTTGGCGATGTAGTCGTAGAGCCCGGCCTGGCGGCCGCGCTCGATCGCCGCCGGCGACACCAGCGACGACACCGCGATGACCGGCATCTGGTTCAGGTTCTGGTCGGCGCGGATCGCCTCGGTGAACTCGAAGCCGTTCATCTCCGGCATCTCGATGTCGGTGACGACGATGTCGAAGCTGTGCCCGGAGCGCAGCGTGGCGAGGCCCTCGAGCGCCGAGGCCGCGGTGCGCACCTTGTAGCCGGCCGACTTCAACACCGGCGCCAGCATGTTGCGGAAGAACGGGGAGTCGTCGACCAGCAGCACCGACTGCGTCTGCGACTCGGTGGCCATCTCCTTGCGGATGAACCAGTCGGCGAACGCCATCGGCAGGAAGTGGCCGACGTCGATCACCTCGGTCGCCTGGCCCTTGATCACCGCCGAGCCGAGGATGCCGTCCTTGGCGCCGGAGACCTGGATGTTGAGCCGCTCCTCGACGATGTCGATGATCTCGTCGACCACGAGGCCCATCGCGCGGGTCTCGTCGGCGAACACCAGGATCGGCTGCGAGCCTGACGTCTGCACCGACACGCCTTCCATCTGCACCAAGGGCATCAGCTGGTCGCGGTACTGCACCATGTAGCGGCCGTTGGAGATCTCGATCTTGTCGGCCGCGATCTCCTCGAGCCGCGTGACCAGCGCCAGCGGCACCGCCTTGGGCTGCGCCGTGCCGGCGCGGAACACCAGGAGCGAGGTGAGCTGCTCGCCGCCGATGGCGTGATGCGCGGCGTGCTCGTCGGACACCGCCTGCGAGGCCGAGCCGGCGGCGCCGAGCGCTTTCGCAATGCCGTTCGGATCGATGATCATGATCACGGCGCCGTCGCCCAGGATCGTGTTGCCCGAGAACATGTCGATGTGACGCAGCTTGGTCGACATCGGCTTGACCACGATTTCCTCGGTGTGGAACACGCAGTCCACCACGATGCCGAAGGTCTGGTTGCCGACCTGCGTCACCACGATGAAGCCGTTCTCCGGATCGGTCGACGAGCCGTCGTCGATCTTCAGGAGCTTCTTCAGATGCATCAGCGGCAAGAGCTTGTTGCGCAGGCGCAGGACCGCGGTGTCCTTGATGCGCTCGATGCGGTGCTCGGAGTTGGCACGCGCGCGCACCAGCTCGACGACCGACAGCTGCGGGATCGCGAAGCGGTCGCCGCCGGCTTCGACGATCAGCGCCGA
>NZ_JBNPUM010000031.1:0-2053 GCF_051168175.1 Bradyrhizobium sp. HKCCYLRH2047 | reverse complement strand
GCAGCACCGCCGCATTGCCCGACGATCTCGCGCAGCTCCGGCTCGACGATCCCGCGCTGCTGCAACCGCCGCCGGCGTGGCCGCGGCATCGTCCGCTGCCCGACGACCTCGCCTACGTCATCTTCACCTCCGGCTCCACCGGCCGCCCCAAGGGCGTCGCCATCCCCCAGCGTGGTCTCGTCAATCTCGTGCGCTGGAGCTTTGCCGCTGTTGGCACCGACGTGCTGGCGGCGACCTTCGCCTCGTCCTCGATCAATTTCGACATGTCGGTGCTGGAGATGTTCTCGCCGCTGAGCTGCGGTGGGTGCATCGAGGTCGCATCCGACCTGCTCGCCATCGCCCATCGCGGCCGCTCCGGCATGCGGCTGTTGAGTGGCGTACCGTCGGTGTTGCGCGCGCTGCTCGACATGTCGGCGCTGCCGACCGACGCGCGCGCGCTGATCCTTGCCGGCGAGGCGCTGCCCGAGGAGCTGGTGCACCGGACGCGCGCCGTGCTGCCGGACTGCCGGATCTGGAATCTGTATGGGCCGACGGAAGCGAGCGTCTATTCCACCGCCTGGTTCTCCGACGGTCCGCACGACGCGCCGCCGACGATCGGCCGTCCCGTCCACAACATGCAGGTGCACCTGCTCGACGAGCGGCTCGCGCTGGTCCCGATCGGCGTCGTCGGCGAGGTCTATGTCGCGGGCGCGGGTCTCGCGCGCGGCTATATCAACCGTCCCGGGTTGACGGCGGAGCGCTTCATCGCCGATCCGTTCGGACCGCCGGGCACCCGGCTGTACCGCACCGGTGATCGCGCGCGCAGGCAGGCCGACGGCACGCTGGAGTTCCTGGGACGCGCCGACCATCAGGTCAAGATCCGCGGCTTCCGCATCGAGCCCGGCGAGGTCGAGAGCGCGCTGCGCCGTCACGACGGCGTCGCTGCGGCCGTCGTGGTGCCGCAGGAGCATCCGCACGGGCGGCGCCTCGTCGCCTATGTGGTCGGCCGCGACGGCGTTGCGCCGTCCATCGCAGAGCTGCGCAGCCATCTCGGCAGCCTGCTGCCAGATTACATGGTGCCTTCGCTGTTCGTCACGCTCGATGCGCTGCCGCTCACCCCCAACGGCAAGCTCGACCGCAAGGCCCTGCCCGAGCCGGACCTCGCCGTGGCCTCCGAGGCGCCCCATCGCGCACCGCGCTCCGCCACCGAGCAGGCGCTTGCCGCGATCTGGGCCGAGCTGCTCGGCCACGACGAGATCGGCATCGACGACAATTTCTTCGCCCTCGGCGGTCATTCGCTGCTTGCCACCCGCCTCGTCTCCCGCCTGCGCAGCCAGTTCGGCCGCGAGCTGCCGCTGCGCCGGCTGTTCGAGCAGCCGACCATTGCCCGCCTCGCCGCCTGCCTCGACGGCGAGACCGGCGATCAGGCCACCGCCTTCGTCGCCGTGCCCCGTCCGGTCGACCTGCCGTTGTCCGCCGCCCAGACCCGGCTCTGGTTCCTGGATCAGCTCGAAGGCGGCTCGGCCGCCTATCTCATTCCGTTCGCGCTCGATCTCGACGGCGCGCTCGATGCCCAGGCGCTCGATCGCGCGCTGACGGCGCTGGTCGCACGCCATGAGAGCCTGCGCAGCACGGTCGAGCTCAAGGCCGATGCGCCGGTGCAGATCATCCGCCCGGCCGGCGCCTTCCGCCTGCTGCACGACGACCTCTCCGATCTCTCGCCCGCCGACCGCGACGCTGCGCTGGCCGCAAGACTCGACGGCCTGGTGCAGCACCGCTTCGACCTGTCGCGCGACCTGCCGCTGCATGCGCTGCTGGTGCGGCTCGCTCCCGAGCGCCACGTGCTCGCGGTGGTCATCCATCACATCGCCTTCGACGGCTGGTCGTCCGGCATCTTCTTCGGCGAGCTCGCGCGGCTGTATGCGGCCGCCCGCAACGGCACGGTTGCGAGCCTGCCCGAACTGTCGGTGCACTATGCCGACTACGCACTGTGGCATCGCCAGCTGCTCGCCGATCCCAACGGTCCGATTCCGCGCGAGCTCGCCTACTGGCGCACGGCGCTCGCCGATGCGCC
>NZ_JBNPUM010000030.1:0-2140 GCF_051168175.1 Bradyrhizobium sp. HKCCYLRH2047 | reverse complement strand
ACCGCGACATCCCAATCGGGCGTGTCGCGGTAGTTGATGAGGATCGAGGCGCCGAGCGCCCTGGCGCGGGCGAGCTTTTCGTCAGAGGATGAATGCACTGCCACTTTAATTGCTCCTCGAGCCATGCTCGAAAACCCGAAGAGTTGCATGGGAGCAAGATGGCGCTCAGGCGGCCTCGTTCCTGTTGAATAACCCGACGCCTCTCGTCTCTTGCGAGGAAGTCAGGCCATTGTTCCGCGCGTGGCGCTGCCGTTCAGCCTCTTGGCGCAGCGCCGGGTATGTCGCGCACAAGCGCAGTCTTGTACACAAGACGCGTCGCAGGCGGGCTTTTGTAGTGTGGCGTTTGAGAAAACACCCTTCTGGCGAAGGTAAAGTCGCGACGATTGCTGAAGACTCCGGCATGCGCCCAACTGCATTGCAGATAATTTAGGTTTTCGACGTTCTCGGGTTGGGCCGTCAGCGGCGCCGCAGCTGTGTAGGACTGATAGAGCGGGCCGCCGCGTCGAATGGTGTCCTGGGCCGTCGCCAGCTCGACCGATCCGCCCGGATGTCCCTGCATAACTGCAGAACATACGGTCCGATGAAGATCCATGGCAGCTTCGTATCTCGCGATCAGCGAATCGCTGACCGACCGGCAAGGCATGAAAAGAGCGCAGTTCGGGCTTAGCGGCAGAAAGGCCTCCACTCCTTTCACGTCGAAACCAAGATCGCTACCGTTCTTCGGATCGAGCGAACGCTGTAACACCACCGGCTGGTCCCCGAGGTAGAAAACGTCATCGTGATCGATGACCATCAAAACCCAATGCCTCCTTTCGATTTGCGCCGACACTATGAAACTGCTGTCCCACAGTTGGGTAAAGATCGACCCGAAGTTCTTTCGCGAAGGATTGTTCGCAAGCCCTTTATAGAAAGCTTCAGTACGAAAGCTCTGCGCTGCGACGAAATCAGCGACTTTCTTGCGGTCTGGCGATGACAGGCCTGAAAGCGACCGAGCTTCAATGATCCGCTTGAGGACCGGGGCAGCCCTGGTCTCAATTTTCTCTAAGCGATCCTCGAAGGATACGATCTGCCCTTCAATATCAAATTCATTAAAATTAGGGCCGCAAGCAGCATGTTTCGGCGGAGGCTTCGATATCACGTTTGATTGGATATCCAGCCGATACACGCGTCCGTCTGTATCGACAAACTTCTTTAGCAGAAGTCTCGGGACCCAATGTTGGTTCTCGTCTGTCATGGTTCTTTAGAATTGAGGGTTGCGGCTGCAGGTCCGGGCAGAGCTTGTAGTTCTCGTACATGCAATACTTGCTGCGATATTGAAAGGACTTCTATCTCTCTAGACCTTCGTTCTGCTCCGGTAGACCGAATGCGCGGATCGTCTTGGTATGGGTGCAGATGGGGACTCCGCGTCGCCACCACCATGTCGAGTTTCCGCTTCGCCAATTGACGTAAAAATTCACTCGACCAGCTCGCGAGACTTCTCTTGCCAACCCGCCGTCAAACAACGGCGCGATGATAAGGTGCTTCTCCTCATCCGGGCGGAGCAGCAGCTTTGGGCTATGACCCATCGCACCCTTGATGATGTTTCGCGTATTGAGATTTTCGGCCAAGTGATAGATTGGTGGCTTCACCACCAGGTCTGTGATTGCGATGTCGTAGGCAGTCGTGTTCTTGATGCGGATGCAGACGCGCTTTGTGCCCTCATCGTCCATGGTGCTGAGGGAGGCTATTGGGCGCCCTTTGTAGTATCTATCGAACAGCACGACGCCTCCGCTGATGAAGCCGACAATCGCTCCAAGCGTCGAAAATTCAATCATTCTTCTGGTCCCCGAGTCGCCTAACTATATGACTTCGGATTTCCGCAATTTT
This sequence comes from Bradyrhizobium sp. HKCCYLRH2047, assembly GCF_051168175.1. NCBI lineage: Bacteria > Pseudomonadati > Pseudomonadota > Alphaproteobacteria > Hyphomicrobiales > Nitrobacteraceae > Bradyrhizobium > Bradyrhizobium sp. HKCCYLRH2047. The sequence continues at coordinate 274 of NZ_JBNPUM010000030.1, read as the reverse complement.
ATCGCCTGGCGCGAGACGGCGCTTGATCTCGTCAACATTGCACGCGATAGCGCCTTTGACTAGACGCTCATATTTTCCGATGGGTACGGTGACGCTGCATAAATGCGACGCCATCCTGAGATGGCCGCATCGGCGCGCTGGCCGCCATGAGCCGATCCGCCCCATGGTCATGCCGGCCATCGCCCCACACCTATAGCTTCAAAACGATCTTGCCGAAGTGCGAGGCGGTTTGGAGATGGGCGAACGCTTCGGGAGCGTCATCAAAGTCGTAGAT
>NZ_JBNPUM010000029.1:0-2554 GCF_051168175.1 Bradyrhizobium sp. HKCCYLRH2047 | reverse complement strand
AGGACTAAACCGCTCGCGCGGTAGGGCACGACGGCCGGCAGCACGGCTGAGAGGATAGCGCAGCGAGGCGTCCTGTCTTGAGATGAGGGGTTCGCAACCTTCACCCAAGACAGGAGCATCCCCATGACCGACGAGGCCATGAGCCCGTTGCGGCGGCGCATGATCGAAGACATGACGATCCGCAAGTTCGCGCCCAAGACCCAACATGACTACGTGCAACGGGTCAAGGACTTCGCAGCCTTCCTCGGACGATCGCCGGATCTGGCCAGCTTCGAGGACGTGCGCCGCTATCAGCTCCATCTGGCATCGCGCGGCGTCGGCGGGCCGACCATCAACCAGACGGTCTCGACCTTGCGGTTCTTCTTCAAGGTCACGCTGCGGCGTCACGAGATCGTCGAGCACACCCACTTCATCCACCAGCCGCGCAAGCTGCCGGTGGTGCTGAGCGTGGAGGAAGTGGCGCGGCTGCTCGATGCGGCACCCGGGCTCAAATACAAGGCGGCGCTCAGCGTGGCCTATGGCGCCGGCCTCCGTGCCAACGAGGTCGTCTCGCTCAAGATCTCCGATATCGACAGCAAGCGCATGATCATCCGCGTCGAGCAGGGCAAGGGCGGCAAGGACCGCAATGTCATGCTGTCGCCGAGCCTGCTCGACCTGCTGCGCGCCTGGTGGAGGGCGGCCCGTCCCCAGGGCTGGCTATTCCCAGGGCGTGACCCGGCGCAGCCGATGACGACGCGCCAGCTCAATCGTGCTTGTCATGCCGCGGCCCAGGTGGCCGAGATTCACAAACGCGTGTCGCTGCATACCTTGAGGCACAGCTTCGCCACCCACCTGCTCGAGCAGAACATCGACGTGCGCGTGATCCAGGTGCTGCTCGGTCATGCCAAGCTCGATACGACCGCGCTCTATACACGGGTCGCCACCAAGACGATCAGCGAGGTCATGAGCCCGCTGGAGCACATCGCGATCAAGCTGAAGGAGACCCGGCCGCCCGGCTGACGCGGGGCCTGCGTGTCTCGTCCGGCTCTGGAGGTTGCGGATATCTTCCGCGACCATGGTCCGGCATGGCGTCAGGCCCATGCCGGCCATGTCAGCCTCAACCAGTTGAAGGTGATGTCGGCGATCGAGAGCTGCCGCACGGCAGCGCTCGGCGGCCATGTCGCGCGCTGCGAGGACTGCGCCTACACGTCCATCGCCTACAACTCCTGCCGCAACCGGCACTGCCCGAAGTGCCAGGGCGCCGCGGCGAAGCAGTGGCTCGCCGATCGCCGAGCCGAGTTGCTGCCGGTGCCGTATTATCACGTCGTGTTCACACTGCCGGCTCGGATCGCCGACATCGCCTACCACAACAGGACCGCCATCTACGATCTGCTGTTCAAGGTCTCGGCCGAGACGATGCTGACGGTCGCCGCCGACCCGAAGCATCTCGGCGCCAGGATCGGCATCACGTCCGTGCTGCACACCTGGGGCTCGGCCATGACCCACCACCCGCATGTGCACATGATCGTGCCGGGCGGCGGCATCTCGCCCGACGGCCAGCGCTGGGTGTCCTGCCGGCCGGGCTTCTTCCTGCCGGTGCGCGTGCTCTCACGCCTGTTCCGGCGGCTATTCCTGGAGCGCCTCGCCGCCCTCCACCAGGCCGGGCGCCTGAGCTTCTTCGGCAACGACGCCCATCTCGCCGGAGCACGATCATTCGCCGCATGGCTTGCAGCGTCGCGCAAGACGGAATGGGTCGTCTATGCCAAGCGTCCGTTCGGCGGCCCTGAAGCCGTGCTCGCCTATCTGTCGCGCTATACCCACCGCGTCGCCATCGCCAACAGACGCCTGATCGCCTTCGACCAGCACGGCGTCACCTTCAGGTGGAAGGACTACCGCGTCGAGGGCCGCGACCGTCAAAAGCGGATGACGCTCGCGACAGACGAGTTCATCCGCCGCTTCCTCATCCACGTGCTGCCAAAGGGCTTCCACCGCATCCGCCACTACGGGCTGCTTGCGCGGGGAACCTGCGCCGACAACGTCGCACGCGCGCGCGAGCTGCTCGCTGTCAAGGATCGCGAGGATGAGCCGACCGAGACCACCGTCGACACGGCCAAGCCGCGCTGTCCATGCTGTGGCGGCCGCATGATCGTCATCGAGGTCTTTGAGCGAGGCGCAACGCCGCGTCACCGATCGACCGCACCAACCAGCGCCATCAGGATCGACACGTCGTGACCGCGCAACCGCCATTCTGCAAAGTTGCTCGCAGTGCCCGCCGCTCATCGATCGGCCACGGCGGAGCGCACGCAGGCTTTCCTCTTTCGTCGCCGATCGGCCGACATTTGATTGCGTTCGACGCAGCCTACCGCTCATTCATCGGCCGCGTCGCCGTCGCGCAGCTCGCTGCACCGGCTCAAACCAAATCGGCCAGCTCGCCTGCAGCGCTCAAATCCCCATAGAGCCCGCCGCACCGGTCCTGCCCACCATGCGCGGTTTCCTCCCTTGGAGGCTTTCGGACGCCGGCCGCCCGAATATGCCGCGCCGTCAATCATGCGGCCGGCATCCGAAACCCTTCACA
>NZ_JBNPUM010000028.1:0-3314 GCF_051168175.1 Bradyrhizobium sp. HKCCYLRH2047 | reverse complement strand
ATCGGCCTGATCGCCGACATCGGCCAGCCGGACTACTTCAAGCCGAGCTCTCGGAGTTGAAGGATTGCCTGGAGCGGATCGTCTCAAATTTCATGCTTGTCACCGGAGTTGCGCAGTCGAGTTCAATCCGTTGCAAGCGCCGCCGTCGCGGCCGCGATGACTTCGTCCTGTAGCGGCGAGGCGCCGAGCGCGCGGGCCATGACGACAGTACCGATCAGCATCGTCAGTGTGCGGATCGCTTCCGCGCGCGCGTCATGCTCTGCAACGCCGCGCGCAATCAGGCCGGCTGCAACGCGCGTGATCAACTGCTCGGCGCCGACGGTGAATTCCGTGCCGAGCACGTCCGGCATGCGCCCGGCGTCGGCACCGAAGCCCGCCGCGGGACAGCCCATCCCGGGATGGGCGATGTGCTCGCGCGACAGGTAGCGCGCCACGTAGGCGGCGAGCGCCGCTTCGGCGCCGCCTGTGTCCATGTCGCGGTCGATGCCGCCGGCCATCGCGGCGAAGGCGTGCCGCGTGGCGGCAGCGAGCATGTCGTTCTTCGACGCGAAGTGCCGGTAGAAGCCACCCTGCGTCATGCCGGCGGCGGCCATCACGTCAGCGATGCTGGCCCCCGCGACTCCGCGCTCGCGCAGCAGGCGCGCCGCCGTATCGACGATTTTCGCTTTGCTCTCAGCGGTTTGTTCCCTGGTCTTGCGCATGTGATCGAACCTGTCTCGTGTCGCTTGACAATTTAGCGGTCGTTCGACATCTTTGCAATTAGAGTTCGATCGAAATCTAAATAGGAGCTGACCATGACCAGCCCATCCCTGCGTCCCCTGACCGAGGCCGAGCGCCTCCGCCGGGCCTATGGCACCTATGCGGTCGTGACCGGCGCCTCCGATGGGATCGGCCGCGCGGTGGCTATGCGGCTGGCGGAGGCCGGCTTCGGCCTCGTACTGGTCGCGCGGCGCCGCGCCGTGCTGGAGGCGCTCGCCGCTGAGCTCGAACCGCGCACGCCCATCCGCCCGGTCGTGATCACAGCCGATCTCTCGGTGCCGGACGATGTCGACCGGATCGCGCGAGAGACCGCTGATATCGATGTCGGCCTGCTGGTCGCGGCCGCCGGCTTCGGCACTTCGGGGCCGTTCGTCGACGGCGATCTCGCAGCCGAGCTGAACATGATCGACGTCAATTGCCGCGCGCTGGCGCAGCTCACGCATCTGTTCGGGCGCCGCTTCGCCGCGCGCCGGCGCGGCGGCATCGTGCTGATGAGCTCGCTCGTCGCCTTCCAGGGCGTGGCGCGCGTCGCCAACTACGCGGCGACCAAGGCCTTCGTGCAGAGTCTCGCCGAAGGTCTCGCGCCGGAGCTCAAGCCGTTCGGCGTCGACGTGCTGGCCTCGGCGCCGGGGCCGGTGATGAGCGGCTTCGGCCAGCGCGCCCACATGACGATCCGCAGCGGCCAGACACCGGACGAGGTCGCCGTCGGCACGCTCAACATGCTCGGACGGCGCACCACGGTGCGGCCCGGCTTCCTCGCCAAGGCCCTGGAGGCGAGCCTGATGCTGCTGCCGCGCTCGGCCCGTGCCGCGATGCTGGCACGCGTGATGGCCGGCATGACGCAGGCGGCGTGAGCCGATCCTTCCCGAAGCCCGGAGTGCGCTGCCATGATGACCGACACGCCGTCCCCCGTCGCCGTCCCATCGCCTCCGCCGTCGCGGCTTTCGGCATCGGAACTGCTCGATCTTGCGCGCACCTGCGGCGCCGATGATTGCGGCCTTGCCTCGATCGACGATCCCAGCCTTGCCGAGGATCGGCCGCATATTCTCGCAGCCTTTCCCAAGACGCGCACGCTCTTGGTGCTGGTCGGACGGATGCATCGCGAGCCGGTCCGCTCGCCGGCGCGCTCGGTCGCCAATCTCGAATTTCACCGGTCGGGCGACCACATCGACGAGGTCGCGCGCGGCATCGTCCGCGTGCTGGAGGACCGCGGCATCCGCGCGCTCAATCCGGCGATGGCGTTTCCGATGGAGATGGACCGTTTTCCGGAGCGCGGCTGGATCGTGTCGCACAAGCGCGCCGCCGAGGCCGCCGGGCTCGGCCGCATGGGTATCCATCGCAGCGTCATCCATCCGCGCTTCGGCAGCTTCATCCTGCTCGGCACGGTGTTGATCGCTGCCGAGGTCGATGCGGTCGCTGCTCCGCTCGACCACAATCCATGCCTCGAATGCAAGCTGTGCGTCGCCGCCTGTCCGGTCGGGGCGATCAAGCCCGACGGAGCCTTCGACTTCTCCGCCTGCCTCACCCACAATTATCAGCAATTCATGGGCGGCTTCGTCAACTTCGTCGAGGACATCGCCGAGTCGCGCTCGGCCAACGATCTCCGCAGCCGCGTGAGCTACGCCGAGACGGTAACGCGCTGGCAGAGTCTGTCCTACGGGCCGAACTACAACGCCGCCTATTGCCTCGCCGTCTGCCCCGCCGGCCACGACGTCATCGGCCCCTATCTCGCCGACCGCAAGCAGCACGTCGCAGACGTGCTGGAGCCGCTGACGCGCAGGACCGAGCCGGTCTATGTCGTGCCCGGCAGCGACGCCGCCGACTACGTCGCGCGGCGCTTTCAGCACAAGACGATCCGCTTCGTGCGGGCGAGCGTCCGTGCGACCTCGATCCGCGGCTTCCTCCAGGGCATGCCGCTGACCTTTCAGCCCGGCAAGTCCAAAGGCCTGGATGCGATCTATCACTTCACCTTCACCGGCCAAGAGACGGCCGAAGCCACCGTCACCATCCGCGACCGCCGGCTGACCGTGCAGCCGGGCCATGTCGGCAAGGCCGACCTCCGCATCACCGCCGACGCCAAGGCGTGGCTGCGCTTCCTCGCCAAGGAGATCTCGGTCGCACGCCTGGTCCTCACCCGCTCGCTGCGGCTGAAAGGCCCGGTCCGCCTGATGGCGGCGTTCGGCAAGTGCTTTCCATCGTAGCGTCAACCGGGACTCGGGCCCTTGGCGCGGAGAGTTTTATGCACTGTCACCGAATTTGTGACTTTACCGGCTTGCCGAGCGCTGGGCCGCGGCGCATCGATCGGATGTCGTCCGCCTCTACCGGCTCGCCCTGGAGAAGGGTGCGGCCGACGCGATCTACCACGCCGACGGCGAGGAGGGCGTCCCCATGCGCGAGGTCATCGAGGCGGTCGGCCGCGCGCTGAACGTGCCGGTCGTCTCGATCAGAAAGGAGGAGGCTGGTGACTACTACGGGCCGCTGGCGATGTTCGCGGGCCTGGACATGCCGGCCTCCAGCACCCTGACACAGCAGCGCCTGGGCTGGACGCCCGAGGG
>NZ_JBNPUM010000027.1:0-4738 GCF_051168175.1 Bradyrhizobium sp. HKCCYLRH2047 | reverse complement strand
AGATGAAACGCCTGACCGCCGATTTCAATCGCGACTGGCCCGACGTGACCCGGACGCGCGAGAGCTTCGTGCTGGCGGAAAGATTTCCAATTGGTTCTTGACTTGGGTGCTTGCTCATCGAGCTGCGGCAGCCATCAATTAGCGAGTGGTCGCCAAAGGCTCGCAATTGTAAGTAATCGACAATGCGCACTCAGACAATAGCCCAGCCTTGTGAGGCCGGTGCTGGATACGGAAATGATGGTCTCACGTGGTCGAGTCCAGCCAGCGAAATATTAAACCCATCTATATCTCCCTCAGGATAGCTTCAATTTCGGGTATCAAGTTTCGCCCGGGGCAGTCGGTAGGGGCATGAAGTTTGTGGATAGTGACGCTGGACGTTGGAAGATTCCAACGAACTAAGAGCCACTTCAAAAGGCCCCGCAATGCCTCTCTTTGCTCTGGGCGTACCGCTTCATGTTCGAAGTCACCCTCGACAGCAATCTGAATGTACCCTCTAGGATCGTAGCCCGTATTAGTGTCACCGGCGAACCTTACATCCCGTCCCTCGGCGATTGAGCCCCTTGCGTCGATATAGAAATGATAAGGTACATCGGGCCAGGATGGTTTTGACTTTGATGGTGAGACTCGACCCGGCGACTGCGAGAATGCCTGCAAGCCGCGCATCTTCGCTTCGATGCTCGTCGAGATGTTACTGCGAACGCCCGTGTGATGTATAATAATACCAATGACAGTCTGGGCTGTCATTCCACCATTTGCCGATTTCGCTCGCCATTGTTCGCGCGAGATGATCTCCGGCTGTGCGCCCTGAGCTTCTGGGGTTCGGTCAGCAGAGGACCGCTCGGTACTGGTCGCGCTGCAATTCGAAAGGGTTGCAGCGAGCGCGAGTAACAAAACAAGCTGCTTCCCCATAGCCATTCCTTCGGGTCTGAAGTTCGAATGGAGCGTATTCGGGTGTTATTAGGAATACCTAGACGATGGTCAGGGCGGCCTAAGCCGGCCGATCGGCACCCAAGTTAGGCGCGATTCAGCAGCTATTTTTAAAGTACGCTGTTGGATATCCGCGCTGCTTGTATCCTTGTGCGGTGCTCTGGGCTGTGTCCCTATTCAGCGGGCCGACTCCAACACAGTACCAGCCGGCGCGGAAGTTGGGATAGTAATTACGAGCATTTGTGTCGATGAGTTGTGCTTGAAGCGCGCCGCTGACTCCACGGGCGACACTTAGATCTTCGGAGCAATATGCTATCGCGTAGTAACCGCACCTGCGGCCTCCTTCCGAGGGCGGGCTCGGCTGCGCAGGGTTGGGTGCTAAAGCGGCGTTGGGCGCCTGAAGCGCAGCGGGTGCTATAGCCGTTGCAGGTCGAGCACTCGAGTTGGCCCTCTCATTTTCAGAGTCGGCCCTTTCCAAGACGGCATTTGCGAAGCAAGGGCTTGAGCCGCTCTTCAACTCCCATACCATCTTGGCTTGAGCATTCGTAGTAAGAATGAGGTAGTAACAGGTAAACCCAGCGCCAGAGATCTGATAGTTTGATCCGCTTTCGCCCCTTGAACTCGTGATGGAGGCCTGACCGAGATTGGGTAAGCTAGCTTCGCGTGTCTGCCCGATCTTGTTGAAGACGATGTGCGGTCCAGGCGGACTGATCGAAACCCACACGCCGTCGAACATTTGCAAGGCATCGTCGGCGAGCGCACTTGCCGAGAAAGCCAATGATACGCTGGTCACTCCGGCAACGAGAAAGACGCGAACGCGCATCGCTCACTGCTCCGCGCTAGGGAGGATCTTTCTTGAAATGCGCAGACGGGAAACACACCGATGAGCCACCTTTGAGCTCCCAGGTCATCTCGCTATTGTTGATCTTGCCGACGAAGTATTGACACGAAAAGCCCTCGCCGGAGACCAGGAAGTTCGACCCGTTCTCGCCGTTTGATACCCGGATGGCCGCCTGTCCTAAGACAGGGAGGCTGGCTTCACGAGAGTTGAGGCCCACCTTGTTGAAGATGAAGTGCGGACCGGGCGGATTGACCGAAACCCAAACGCCGTTGAAAATGTCCAGCGCGTCCGCCCGAGCGTTAGCGGTTGCAAAAACAAGAAAGCACCCGAGAGCGACCAAAAAACAGCGCATTGCGCTTCCCCTTCAGGTTAATATACTAAGCTCAAAAAGCCGTATGCGCGGCATTGCCAAGGCTACAACCACTGCATTAGGATTTCCAGTGTTTTGACGAGGCCCAGACTGAGCATGGAATAAGGGCAGAGGGGGATAGTATGTTGATAGTTAGGGTATGGAAGATTGATTTCTTTTCGAAGCTTCTGGTGGCCGGCCTCTGGGCAGCCTTTTTCCTGCCTCAAGCCCAAGCGCAAACCCAAGGGCTTCTCGATGGTCGGTTGCTCGGCAACTGGCTCAAGAGTGGATCCGGAGACAATATTCGCTTTCTGTCAAATGGTGATTTGAACATTTCGTTTTCGGGGGCGGCAACCGTTTTCAACGGAGTCGGATCGGTCGAGAGGTGTGCCGATGGCGGTGCGAATATTTGCCTGGTCGGGCCGCGTTTTAGGTGCGCCTACCGGTATGCTTTTGCCGGTGAAGGACTAAATCTCTCATTCCGTACGGGTGGGCCGGACGTGGCCTGTAGAGCCGCGGCAGGCGATTACCGGCGGGTGGAGCCCTGAGCGACTGGGGCTACTTCCGATCTGAATTGTGCTCATCGAGCAGATCCGATGGGGCTTTTGATCCATTGGTCCCGCAAAACCGTCCGCTGACGGTTTGAGTGATGGCTTGAGCTATTTGCGCCTGAATTGTCTCCGTTTGAAGATTGATTTCGTCCGCTCGGTTGACGATCACGCCCGCCTCAAGGAGCAGAGCCGGATAGGGAGCGTCCTTCAGCACGGCTAACCGATCATTCAGATAGATCCCGCGCTGCCGATCAATGAGTTTTCGCCCTTCACCGGGAATCTTCATCGCATGGTGCAGCGAAGGCCGCAGTCCTTGCCTGATCAGTTCATCTGCCAAAAGCTGGGCAGCCGCTAAGCTCTCGGCAAACTTAGGGGTGAGCTCAGACAGGAAGATCGAAAAGCCGGAAAATTCGTCGCTGTAGTGGTTTGCTCGTCCGGCGAAGCTCCATTGATGGATAAACAACGGCTGAACTGAATCGTGATGAAGGGAGATAAATAGAGTTGGAGAATAGCGTTTAGCCTGGACGACTCGGTTGAGGAGCTGTTCTTGGCCTATGCCATGTACGACCAGCACGCTCACAAGGTACCCCGACCTTGCAAGTTCTAATGAAACCCTGCGAGCGAGGCTGAGGTTGAACTCAAACTCCGGCACGCCGCGCGCGCTAGTCGCTCCGGGTTGCTCAGGCGTGTGGCCGACGTCCAGCATCACCTTCACGATCGATGTGCAGTGCGGCACGGACACCGACTGTGGTGCTGCGGTGGGTATCAGGGCGATACTGCTAAGGCTGCTCGTGAGAAGCACAGTACGAAGGCAATACAATGCTCGCATGGAGGCCCTGGTCCAAAGCACCGCTTCTAATGCATTTGTCGATGGAGACCGATCCGATCCATCATACGGTTGAGTTCGAAGGAATTGTTAGCAGCCGTCACCACTGCGAAGCCGAGATAAGCAGGCTTTCAACTGGGAAATCCGCCTCGAATAGGCGCTTGCCAAGCAAGTTATATTCGTACCACAGGCATTTCGATCGTTGGACAACCAACTCTTCTCGGTTGCAGCCAATCTTGAAGAGCTTGCCGCGTCACCGTTGCTGCGAGCGTAAGCCTGAGCCGATGTATACAAAGCATCGAGATTTTGATCGAGCTGAGCTAGGCCGTCGTCTGAACAGACAGTTCTTTCCGCCTCATTCAATCGAGCGGAGCAGGAGAAGCTCGGAGAGACGGAGGGGCGAGGCGGTGGCGGAGGCGGCGGTAACGGGGCCGGCGCCGGTACTGGTACCGGTACTGGTACCGGGCTATCGGCTTGCTCGAAAGCAGCTGACTTGAAACAGACGTCCCCACCGCTCTTCAGCTCCCAGACCATTCTTGTCCGCTGGTTGGTGGTGAGTATCAGGTAAAAGCAGGTGAATCCTGGGCCCGAGATTCGGAAATTTGATCCGTCTTCTCCATTGGACGGACCTATCGTGGCTTGGCCAAGTATCGGCAAACTAGCCTCTCTTTGACCCAGGCTAATCATATTAAACACGACGTGCGGTCCTGGCGGATTTACTGCCACCCACACACCGTTGAAAATCTGCGTTGGGTCGCCCTGCGCCTGAGCGCCGACGGCTGAGGCCAGGAAGCTCAACGATACCAAGGTAATGGAACGACAAAACACTGTTTGCTCTGAACGTTTCTTCAATTCGGGTACTCAGTCTAATCCGCTCGCCAGCGGCTGATCAAGCTATACTCGACTGGACCGCGTCCGCTCCTCCCGAGGCCGGATCACTATCGCTGCACCATGTCCGATCCTCAAGTGTTGGTCGTCCGAACGCGTAGTTCCCCGCCTATTCAAGGGCTGCCGCGCGAGCGTCGTCCTGAATCGTAGTCGACAACATTGAACATCGGAGCTTCTGAACCTGGCTATGGCATTGAGGTGTATGGTCGTCGCAAGCGTCGCACTCGTTGCAAACCCATCGGCCGCTGCGCCGCCATCAGCCGCGCCGCTCGACGATGGCGCCGCGGTGGAGCGTGCGATCGGCGGCGCGAGATGAAACGCCTGACCGCCGATTTCAATCGCGACTGGCCCGACGT
>NZ_JBNPUM010000026.1:0-20616 GCF_051168175.1 Bradyrhizobium sp. HKCCYLRH2047 | reverse complement strand
TGCTTGACGAATCGAGCCAATTTTGAGGTGTCAACCATGTCTCCGAACACCTGTCAGCCATGTCCCCGGGCTGAACAGAAGCGAAGCAATCCAGTGTCCAGGTTGACGCCCCTGGATGCTTCGTCGCTTCGCTCCTCGCAATGACGACCTCATTCAAATTCCGTCGTGCTGCTTCACGCCACCGATGCCGTCACAACGGCCGTGTCGGCCGGCTGGTTCACCGCATGACAGGCCACACCTCCGATCAGCTCCGGTGCCTTCTGCCGGCACAGATCGAACGCCAGGGGACAGCGGGGGTTGAAGGTGCATCCCGCAGGCGGGTTGATCGGGTTCGGGATCTCGCCCTTGACCGGAATGCGCTGGCGGCCGGACATCGACAGGTCTGGGACGGCGCCGAGCAGCATCTTGGTGTAGGGCATGCGCGGATCGTTGAAGAGGGTGCGGCCGTCGGCGATCTCGACGATGCGGCCGAGATACATCACGCCGATGCGGCTCGCCATGTGACGCACGACCGCGAGATTGTGGCTGATGAACAGATAGGTCAGGCCGAACTTGTCCTGCAGATCGCGCATCAGGTTGAGGATCTGCGCCTGCACGGAGACGTCGAGCGCCGAGGTCGGCTCGTCGCAGACGATGAACTCGGCCTCGGAGGCGAGTGCGCGCGCGATGGCGATGCGCTGGCGCTGGCCGCCGGAGAATTCGTGCGGAAATTTCTGGCCGTCGTCGGGATGCAGGCCGACCAGTGTCAGGAGTTCGCCGACGCGGTCCTTGATCTGGCGCTCGCCTTCGATGACGTTGAAGGCCCGGATCGGCTCGGCGATGATGGAATCGACGCGGAACCGCGGATTGAGGCTCGCATAGGGGTCCTGGAAAACCATCTGAATGCGCCGGCGCAGCTTGCGCCGCGCCGCGCCCTGGCGCGGATCGGTCATCGAGATGCCGTCGATGATCACGTCGCCCGAGGTCGGCCCGAGCAGCCCCACCACCATGCGTGCAACCGTGGTCTTGCCTGAGCCGGACTCGCCGACGAGGGCGAACGTCTCGCCCTTCCTGATGCCGAAGCTGACGCCATCGACCGCCTTCAGGAACTCCTGCGGCTGACGCTCGATGACGCGGTTGAGCCAGGGCTTCGAGACGTCGAACACCCGGCGCAGATTCCTGACCTCGACGAAGTCGCTCATGCCGCGGTCTCCGTCGCGCGATCATAGAGGTGACAGGCGACAGCCTGCGTGCCCTGGCGCAGCGGCTCCGGCCGGTCGACGCGGCAGCGGTCGAAGGCTGCACTGCAGCGCGGATTGAACGAGCAGCCCGGCGGAATGGCCGACAGCCGCGGCATCGAGCCCGGGATCTGCACCAGTCGCTTCTCCTCGCCGGCGAGCGTCGGGATCGCGCCCATCAGGCCCTTGGCATAGGGGTGCAGCGGGTTCTGGATCACCTCTTGCACCGGGCCGATCTCGGCGACGCGGCCGGCATACATCACCGCGACGCGGTCGCAGGTCTCGGCGATCACGCCCATGTCATGGGTCACGAGCATCACCGCGGTGCCGTGGTCGCGGCCGAGCCGCTTGATCAGCGAGATGATCTGCGCCTGCACGGAGACGTCGAGCGCGGTGGTCGGCTCGTCGGCGATGATCAGTTCCGGCTCGGCGCACAAAGCGAGCGCGATCACGACGCGCTGGCGCATGCCGCCGGAGAATTCGTGCGGGTAGCCGTCGATGCGCTTCTCGGGCGCTGATATGCCGACCTCGGCGAGCAGGTCGATGGCGCGCTTGCGCGCCTGCTGCTCGGTGAGGTTGGTATGGGTCCTGATGGTCTCGATGATCTGGTCGCCGACGCGATACAGCGGATTGAGCGAGGTCAGCGGATCCTGGAAGATCATGCCGATGCGCTTGCCGCGCACCTTGCGCATCTCCTCCGGGGGCAGGTTGTCGATGCGCAGGCCGGAGAGCTCAATCTCGCCGCCGGAGATGCGGCCCGGAGGATCGATCAGGCCGATCACGGCAAGGCCAGTGACGGATTTGCCGGCGCCGGATTCGCCGACGACGCCGAGCACCTCGCCCTTGGCGATGTCGTAGGAGACGCCGTCGATCGCGCGCAGGGTGCCGCGCCGGGTCGCAAACTCGACCTGCAGATTGCGCACGGACAGAACGGGGGCGGTCATGAGCTCGAGCCTCGGAAGGACGCAATCACGCGGGTCATCGCAGTTTCGGGTTGAGGGCGTCGCGCAGCCAGTCGCCGAGCAGGTTGATCGCGAGGATCAGCCCGGCGAGCGCGATGCCGGGGAAGGCGACGATCCACCATTCGCCCGCGAACAGATAGTTGTTGCCGATCCGGATCAGGGTCCCGAGCGACGGCATCGTCTCCGGCATGCCCGAGCCGAGGAACGACAGGGTCGCCTCGGTGATGATCGCCAGCGCGAGGTTGATGGTGGCGATCACCAGCACGGGACCGGTGGTGTTGGGCAGCACGTGGCGCAGCATGATGACGGGCGCGGGCAGGCCGATCAGTTGCGCGGCGGCGACGTAGTCCTTGTTCTTCTCGACCAGCACCGAGCTGCGCACCGTGCGCGCATACTGCACCCAGAAGGAGAGGCCGATCGCCAGCACCAGCACGACCAGCATGCTGAGCCAGTCCAGCCGGTTGCCGGACACCGACTTGGCGATGCCGTTGACCAAGAGCGCAATCAGGATCGGCGGAAAGGTGAGCTGGACGTCGGCGATGCGCATGATCACGGTGTCGACCCGGCCGCCGAAATAGCCCGCGATCAGCCCGAGGCCGATGCCGAGCGCGCCGGAAAAGGCGACGCCGAGAATGCCGACCAGGAGCGAGATGCGCAGGCCGTAGAGGATCGCCGAGAGCACGTCGCGGCCCTGCTCGTCGGTGCCGAGCAAGAACGGGCTCTGCCCGTCGGCCGTCCATAGCGGCGAAATCCGCGAATTCAACAGCTGCAACTGCGCCGGGTCGAACGGGTTCTGCGGCGACAGCAGCGGCGCGAAGATCGCCAGCAGGAAGAACAGCAGCGTGATCACGGCCGCGGCGACCGTCAGCTTGGAGCGGCGGAACGAGTAGAACAGGTCGCTCGCAAGCGCACGCTTCAGCCATCCGTCGGCGCGCGGCGTCTCGACGGGCGTGGGGTGGGGAAGGGCTGCGTCGCTCATGATCAGGCCGGACGGCTGATGGTCGCGCGCAGGCGCGGATCGACCACGGTGTAGAGGATATCAACCACGAGATTGATGGTGACGAAGATCAGTGACACCATCATCAGGTAGGCCGCCATGATCGGGATGTCGACATTCTGCACCGCCTGCACGAACAACAGGCCCATGCCCGGCCATTGGAACACCTGCTCGGTGATGATCGAGAACGCGATCACCGAGCCGAACTGCAGGCCGACCACGGTGATCACCGGCACCAGCGTGTTGCGGAGGGCGTGGCCGAAATGGATCGCGCGCGTGGTCAGCCCGCGGGCGCGGGCGAAGCGGATATAGTCGGTGCGCAGCACCTCGAGCATCTCGGCGCGGACCAGCCGCATGATCAAGGTCATCTGGAACAGGCCGAGCGTGATCGAGGGCATGATCAGCGCCTTCCAGCCGGAGACGGTGAACAGGCCCGATGTCCACCAGCCGAATCTGACGGTGTCGCCGCGGCCGAACGACGGCAGCCAGCCCAGCGTAACCGAGAACAGGTAGATCAGGAGGATGCCGATCAGGAAGGTCGGCAGGGAGATGCCGATCAGCGACAGCATCTGGAACAACTTGGCGAGCAGGGAGTCGCGGTGCAGCGCCGAGAACACGCCCATCAGGATGCCGAAGACCAGCGCCAGGATCGTCGCGCAGACCGCCAGTTCCAGGGTGGCGGGCATGCGCTCCTTGAGCAGATCGGAGACCGGCTGCCGGAACTGGTAGGAGACGCCGAACTTGAACTGCGCCGCGTCGAACAGATAGCGCCCGAACTGCACGATGAAGGGATCGTCGAGCCCGAGCGACTGGCGGATGCTGGCCCGTTCCGCCGCCGACGCATCGATCGGCACCAGCTGGCTCACCGGATCTCCGGCGAAGCGGAACATGGCGAACGCGATGATTCCGACGGCGATCATGACGCCGATGGCCTGAATTGCTCGGCGAAGCGCGAAGGCGAGCATCTGATCCTTTCAGGTCCCTCGAGATGCGGCGGCGCGTAGCACCTGCCGCAGGAAATGAAAAGTCCCGAAAAGCAGTTCTGCTTTCCGGGACTTGTCGTCGCGTGAGGACTACTCGGTCTTGGTGGCGAGGAACAACAGCACGGCGTTGTCGGCGCGCAGCGGAATCTTCACCTTCTTCGAGACGCCCCAGGCCACCGCCTGCTGATGCAGCGGGATGTAGCCGTAATCCTTGATGCCGATCTCGAACGCCTGCTTGATCAGTTGATTGCGCTTGGCGGTATCGGTCTCGACCAGGACCTTGTCGGTCAGGGCGTCGAACTCCTTGTTGCAGTAATCGCCGAGATTGGCCTCGCCCCGGGTCGGGTCCTTGGCATCGTCACGGCAGCCCATGATGTCGTGCATCACGTTGTGCGCATCCATCGAGGAGGGCGTCCAGCCGAGCAGGAAGAACGAGGTGTTGTAGCCGCCGGGCTTCAGCACCTTGGCGAAGTACTGCGCCTTGGGCTGCGCGTTCAGGTTCACCTTGACGCCGATGCGGGCGAGCATGCCGACCACGGCCTGGCAGATCGCGGCGTCGTTGACGTAGCGGTCGTTCGGGCAGTCCATGCCGACCTCGAAGCCGTCGGGATAGCCGGCTTCCGTCAGGAGCTTCTTGGCGGCGTCCGGATCGTATTTCGGCCGGGTGAAGTCCTTCGAGAGCGCATAGAGCTGCGGGGCGATCATCAGCGCCGACGGCGTCGACAGGCCGCGCATGACGCGGGTCTTGATCAGCTCGACGTCGATCGCCTTGTAGAAGGCCTCGCGCACGCGGATGTCCTTGAACGGGTTCTTGCCCTTGACGTTGGAGTACAGGAGCTCGTCGCGCGTCTCGTCCATGCCGAGGAAGATCGTGCGCAGCTCCGGTCCCTTCAGGACCTGGGCGTTCGGGCTGGAATCGACGCGGCCGATATCCTGCACCGGGACCGGCTCGATGATGTCGACCTCGCCCGACAGCAGCGCGGCGACGCGCGTGGCGTCGGAGGCGATGGTGGTGAACACGATCTCCTTCAGATTGTGCTCGGGCTTGCCCCACCAGTTCGGATTGACCTTGAACACGGTCTTCACACCGGGCTGATGGCTCTCGATGATGAAGGGGCCGGTGCCGTTCTCATGCAGCGCGGCGTAGCTCGGCGTGGTTGCCGACACCGGCGTCGGCGCGACCGAGTTGTTGTCCTCGCACCACTTCTTGCTCATGATGTACCACGTATCCCATTGCGAGATCAGGATGGGATTGGGAGCATCGAGCTTCACGTCGACGGTGTAGTCGTCGACCTTGATGAATTTTGCGTCCGGCGGAACGTTGGAGAGGAAGTTGGAGCCGGTGGCGCGGACGCGATCGGCGGAGAAGATCACGTCGTCGGCGGTGAAGGGTTCGCCATTGTGGAACTTGACGCCCTTGCGCAGATGGAAGCGCCAGCGGGTCGGCTCGGGCGTTTCCCAGCTCTCGGCCAGCGCGGGGATGATCTTCAGATCCTTGTCGCGCGCGGTCAGCCCCTCATAGACGTGAGCATGGTGCGCAATCGTGGTCGATTCCTTGAAGGTGTAGGGATCGAGCGATTTCAGGGTGCCCTGGTTGGCATAGCGCAGGGTCTGGGCCGAAGCCGGCATGACGGCGAGGCCGAATGCGACCGCTGCCGCGATGAGCAGGGATTTGCGTCCCGACATATGTCCAAATTCTCCGCGTTTGACGCTTGGTTTTTCGGCAGGCGCGATTGTGTCCGGCCTGCTTTGCTTCGAAGTTCGTGTTGTCTGCAGCGCCTCTTGCACGAACTTCAAGAAGCAACAAGACGCCGGGCGATATGCTTGCAAGTCTGATGCCGCGCCGGAATGAACTGATCCCGTTGGCTCTGGCCTGGCGGCGCGCCGTACGACCCGCGGCAGATCGATCCGAATATGTTGCCAGAGTTCAGCGGCGGCACACAAGTGCAGTTTGTTTAAGCCTAAACGATATGGTTATCCCCCGCGGCCGCTGTGCAGCGCACGCGACTGGCGGCGTCCGGGATGGGGCTGAGGGCCGCCGGATTGACCATGTCCCGGGAATTGCGCACCTGCAGCAACGCGCCGCTTGCTAGAGGGGGGCCGGCGCGGTGATACTGGACATCCCTGCCGCGAGTCCGGGATGGGCGTTCCTTGTGAAGGGAGCCCGGTCCGGGGCTGGCGTCGGGATGGTTCGAACAGCGGAGCGGACATGAAAGTCAATATCGAGATCGATTGCACACCGCTCGAAGCGCGGCAGTTTTTCGGACTTCCCGATGTCGGTCCGATGCAGGCCGCGGTCATGGACCGGCTGCAGAACCAGATGACGAGCAACATCGACAAGCTCACGCCCGAAGCCATCATGCAGAGCTGGTTCACGTTCGATCCTCGCCTGGCCGAACGGTTTCAGGACCTGATGCTGACCATGACGGGCCTCGGCGGCAGCCGTTCGAGCGACAAGAAGTCGGCCTGACGAGGCAAACGGCTGCTCGGATTTCGCTCGCGCGGAACTCCGAGGAGAAGCGGCGTGACGTCACGGCATGGAGCAGGCTCCACGCCGGAGCCGAAGACCGGTCGAAAAAGGCCGGCTGAACAGCTTCAGGGGAGGAGGCATGACCGATCCGTCTTGGATGCCGGCGCTGCAGTTCGCGACGACCAATGGCATTCGCATGGGCTATTACGAGGCGGGCCCCGTCAGCGACAGGCCGCCGATGATCCTCTGTCACGGCTGGCCGGAGCTGGCCTTCTCGTGGCGGCATCAGATCAAGGCGCTGGCCGAGGCCGGCATCCGCGTCATCGCACCCGACCAGCGCGGCTATGGCGCGACCGACCGGCCGGAGCCGGTCGAGGCCTATGACCTCGAGCATCTCACCGCCGACCTCGTCGGCCTGCTCGATCATCTCAACATCGACAAGGCGATCTTCGTCGGACACGACTGGGGCGGCTTCGTCGTCTGGCAGATGCCGCTGCGATACCCCGACCGAGTCGCGGGCGTGGTCGGCATCAACACGCCACATCTGCCGCGCGCGCCTGCCGATCCCATCGCCATCATGCGCAAGCGGTTCGGCGATATGATGTACATCGTGCAGTTCCAGGATCCCGCACGCGAGCCGGACCGCATCTTCGGCAGCCGTGTCGCGGAGACCTTCGATGCGTTCATGCGCAAGCCGCTGCCGCGCAGCGATGCGCCGCCGACGGAGCCGCCGGCCGGAGGGATCGCAGCGTCGCCGTCGCTCAATCTGGCGTTCCCGCAGATGATCGCGGCCTATGACGCCGCCAAGGACACGCGGCAGCCGATCCTGTCGGAGGCCGAGAAGCAGGTGTTCGTCGACACCTTCACGCGCACCGGCTTCACCGGCGGCATCAACTGGTATCGCAACATGACGCGCAACTGGCAGCGCGCCGAAGGGCTCGACCATACGGTGCGCGTGCCGTCGCTGATGGTCATGGCGGAGAACGACGCCGTGCTGCCGCCCTCGGCCACGGACGGCATGGAGAAGCTTGTCCCGGACCTGGAGAAATATCTCGTCCGCGACAGCGGCCACTGGACGCAGCAGGAGCAGCCGGAGGAGGTGAGCGCCAAGCTGATCGAATGGCGGCAAAGAAGGTTCGGTTAGGGGCTTCCGGCGGTTCGTTGAAGAACGGCTGAGACACAGACTCGCGTCGCGTGAGGCAATAGCGACCCTCAGCAACATGTGTCGTCCCGGACAAGCCTGTCGACGCAACGCGTCGGCAGGCGCCGATCCGGGACCCATAACCACAGGCCCGGATGGCTGAAGCGGGCTGGAGCCACAGCCCGTCGCCATCACCAAAGCCGGTGGTTATGGGTCCCGGCGTTCGCCGGGACGACAGCTCGTTTCCCGGCGGCGGCGGTGACCACCGACTGCCATTTTACGCCGCCTGCGCATTCGCGCCGTGCGCGTGCTCGGCGATGGCGTCGATGATCTGCGGCCACATCGGCCGCGGGGTGGCGTGACCCATGCCGTCGATCATCAGGAGCTTGGCATTCGGAATCGACTCCGCGGTGTCCTTGCCGGCGGTGGGATGAACCAGCGGGTCGACCTTGCCGTGGATCACGAGTGTCGGCGCGGTCACCAGATGCAGCCGCGGCTTGCGGCTGCCGGAGGCCAGGATCGCGCGCAACTGACGTCCGACGCCGGCGGGATTGATGCCGCGCGCGAAGCAGCGTTCGGCGAGCGCCACGTCACTCGCCTCGTCCTCGGGGAAGGAGCCGACGCGCAGCGCCTTCCAGGTCCTCTGGAAGCGCTTGATGTACTCGTCCTTGGTTTTCGGCGGCGGCGCCATCAGCAGCATCGCGACCTCGCGCGATGGCGGAGGCAGGCGCGGGTTGCCGGTGGTCGACATGATCGAGGTCAGCGAGCGCACCCGGTGCGGGAAGGAGATCGCGATCTCCTGCGCGATCATCCCGCCCATGGAAGCGCCGACCAGATGCGCCGACTTGATGTCGAGCGCGTCCATCAGGCCGACCGTGTCCTTGGCCATGTCGAGCAGCTTGTACGGCGCGGCGACGGGAATGTTGAAGAAGCGCAGCTTGATCAGCTCGAACGGCGTCAGCCGGCGGCCTCCGTGGAGTTTGCTCGATTGGCCGATGTCGCGGTTGTCGAAGCGGATCACGCGGAAGCCGCGGCTTGCGAGCTGTTCGCAGAACTCGTCGTACCAGATGATCATCTGCCCGCCGAGGCCCATGATCAGCAGGAGGGGAGGGGCCGCCGGGTCGCCGAAGGTCTCGTAGCAGATGTCGATACCGTTGGCGCGCGCGGTCTGCGGCGGCTGATGAGCATTTGCGGTCACGGTGATCCCTCGTTCAAGGCCAACAGGCCATCTATGGCATGGTTCCGCCGACAGAGAGAAGCGGCCCCATGATCCTCCCGCATCGCAGCGATGACGTGCTATGATAGGTTGTGTTGAGTCTCCGCGTGGCCTGAAGGAGCGTGCCGATGGTGAACAAGTCCGGCGATCCGATCGCATTCTGGCAGCAGATGGTCGGTGAGATGCAGAAGAGCTTCACGGCCTTCACGCGATTGCGCCCGCTGGGCGCGGCCCGCTCATCCTCCGACGATCCTGCAACTGGTTCTGGAAACGGACAGAAGCCCATGGCCGATCTGATGGAAAACTACTTCGCCGGCATGAACGTGCCGAGCCGCGGTCAACTGACTGCGCTCAACGAGCGGCTGGCGTCGATCGAAGGCGAACTGGCGGAGACGCGGGCGCTGTTGAAGGAGCTGCTGGGCGCCGCGAAGGTGCCGCTGCCGGCATCGAAACCGCCGGTGGATCTCGCTCCCCAGTTGAATGAGATCAAGAGCTTGCTCGACGCGCTTCTCGCCGCATCCAAGGCGCAGCCGGTTGCGCCGGCACCGGTCGACGTCACGCCTGAGCTCAACGAGATCAAGGCCTTGCTCAACGAGCTTGTTGCCGCATCCAAAGCGCCGCCCCCCGGAACGAAGCCTGCCATCGATGTCACGCCCCAGTTGAGCGAGATCAAGGCGCTGCTCGACCAGATTCTGAAGGCGGCGCAGCCGTCCGGTCCTGCCCCGATGGCGTCCATCGAGGCGCAGCTGCGCGAGATCCGGGAGGTGCTCGACAGGGTGATGAAACCGTCGCCGCCGGCGGAACCAGAACCCGGGGCGGTCGAGACCGCGCCGGGAACGGCCGAGCCGGTCCGGCCCGGAAAGTCTCGCAACAAGAAGCATGGGGGCGGCCCTGATCGGGGCTCGCGCCAAGGCAATGATGCGCCGTCGGGCACTTGAGCGGGGACGGCCTTTCCCCCATCCTCCCTGGATGGTGCATTGCAACATTTTTGTTGCGATGCACTATGTGTGCTGGTATAGCTGAGTCACTCCGGTTTCATAAGGGACGGAGCGAGCCATAGCTCAGAAGCATTGAGGATGGAGACAGCCATGACCACCGAGACCAATACCGTGTTCGACACCGTCAAGGATGCCTTTGCGCCGGTGACCGACGCGTTCAAGAACCTGCAGACGATGGAAGTGCCGGAGTCCGCGCGGGAGTTCGTCAAGAAGACCGCGTCGACCGCCAAGGAGCGCGCTGCGGAGGCCCTCGCTGGCTCCGAGAAGGTGACGTCGGCGATCGAAACCGCCGTGTTCGACGGCGTGACCGAGGCCGGCAAGATCAGCCGCAACATCCAGCAGGCGCTGTATCAGGACACCGAAGCGTTCTTCGACGGCCTGGACAAGCTGGCGTCCGCCAAGTCGATCAGCGAAGCCGTTCAGATCCAGGGTGAGCTGGCCCGCGCCCGTGGCGAGGCGCTCGTCGCCCGCGCCAAGTCGACCAGCGAGTATGTCGGCAAGCTCGTCACCGAGGGTGCCAAGCTCGCCCAGGAGAACATGGCCAAGGCCTACAACAAGACCGCCTGATCGCCTCGCGCGTCCGTCGATCCATCTGCAAGGCCCGCTCCATGCGGGCCTTTTCTTTTGCGATCGGGCGAAACCGGCTAAAGCCTGCACCATGCCGCAGCCGCTGTCCCGCATCGTCCATGAGCTCAAGAGCGAGCCGTCGCGCACGGGCTCGCTGATCATCACCGTGTTCGGCGACGCCATCGTGCCGCGCGGCGGCAGCGTCTGGCTCGGCAGTCTGCTGGCCTTCTTCGAAGGGCTCGCGATCGACGGCAGCGTGGTGCGCACCGCGATGTCGCGGCTGACGGCGGAAGGCTGGTTCGAGCGGACGAAGAGCGGCCGCAACAGCTTCTATCGCCTGACCCGGCGCGGCGAGCAGACCTTTGCCGGCGCCACCCGCCACATCTACGATTCGCCGCCGGCGGAATGGAACGGCAGCTTCGAACTGCTGCTCATCGGCAGCGCTGATGACCGCGAGCAGGCGCGGATCGCGCTGCGCGACGCCGGCTTCGGCAGCCCGCTGCCCGGCGTGTTCGTGGCGCCCTCGAGCATCGCCGTGCCGGACGCGGTGGAGGGGGCGGTCCGCCTGCAGGCCTCCGCAGGCTCGGATATGGCGCGGCGGCTGGTCGCCGAGAGCTGGGCACTGGAGCGGACTGCGGAAGCCTATCGCAAGTTCAGCGCCTCCTTTGCGCCGCTCAAGGCCAGCATCGAACGCGGCGAGCCGCTGTCCGACGGCCAGGCCTTCACCGCCCGCATCCTGCTGATCCATCACTACCGCCGCATCGTGCTGCGCGATCCCTTGCTGCCGGCCGAGCTGCTGCCTGGGAACTGGCCGGGACGACAAGCGCGTGTGCTCTGCGGCGACATCTACCGGCTGCTGCTGCCGGGTTCCGAGCGATGGCTCGACGCTCACGCGACCAATGAAGAGGGGCCTTTGCCTGCGGCCGGCGCGACGCTGCTGCGGCGGTTCGCCGATGCTCATGAGGTGGGCTGATATATTACAGAATTCGATTGCACGGATAAAATCTCGTTATATATTGGCGGCAACCAAGTCCTGGGAGGACGCCGCCGCATGTACACGCAGGCGCTCAATTCGCCCGAGGAGGGCAGCTTCGCCGAGGACGCCGGACGCGCCTCGCGCTTTCAGGCGCGCATCGATGCCGAGGAGCGCATCGAGCCGAACGACTGGATGCCGTCGGCCTATCGCAAGACGCTGGTCCGGCAGATTTCCCAGCACGCCCATTCCGAGATCGTCGGCATGCTGCCCGAGGGCAACTGGATCACGCGCGCGCCGAGCCTGCGCCGCAAGGCGGCGTTGCTCGCCAAGGTCCAGGACGAATGCGGCCATGGGCTGTATCTCTACGCCGCGGCCGAGACGCTTGGCGCCTCGCGCGAGGAACTGGTTGACGCGATGCTGGCCGGCAAGGCCAAGTACTCCTCGATCTTCAACTACCCGACCTTGACCTGGGCGGATATCGGCGTGATCGGCTGGCTGGTCGATGGCGCCGCGATCATGAACCAGATCCCGCTGTGCCGCTGCTCCTACGGCCCCTATGCGCGCGCGATGATCCGCGTCTGCAAGGAGGAATCGTTCCACCAGCGCCAGGGCTACGAGATCATGCTCACGCTCTGCCGCGGCACGCCCGAGCAGAAGGCGATGGCGCAGGATGCGTTGAACAGATGGTGGTGGCCGGTGCTGATGATGTTCGGCCCGCCGGATCAGGCCAGCCAGCACAGCGACGCCTCGACGAAGTGGAAGATCAAGCGCTTCTCCAATGACGAGCTGCGCCAGAAGTTCATCGATGCCACCGTGCCGCAGGCGCAGTATCTCGGCCTGACGATTCCCGATCCCGCGATGACGCAGGACGAGCAGGGCCACTGGCGTCACGGTCCGATCGACTGGAACGAGTTCAAGCAGGTGCTGGCTGGCAACGGCCCGTGCAACCGCGACCGTATGGCGGCGCGCCGCAAGGCGCATGCCGACGGCGCGTGGGTGCGCGAAGCCGCGGCCGCCTACGCCGAGAAGCGCGCGCAGCGCCGGATGGCGCAGGCCGCCGAATAGACAAGGGAGAGCGAGATGGCGACGCCGAACACGCCGTTATGGGAGGTCTTCATCCGCAGCCGCAACGGGCTCGCGCACAAGCATTGCGGCTCGCTGCATGCGCCGGACGCGACCATGGCGCTGCAGGCCGCGCGCGACCTCTACACCCGGCGCGGCGAGGGCCTGTCGATCTGGGTGGTGCCGTCGAGCGCCATCACCGCGTCCGATCCCGCCGACAAGGGCATGATGTTCGAGCCGGCGGAAACGAAGATCTATCGGCATCCGACCTTTTATGAAGTGCCCGAGGAAGTCGGACATATGTAGGTGCAACTCCTCATGGTGAGGAGGCGCGCAGCGCCGTCTCGAACCATGAGGCCCGATACGGCTCCTGGCCCATCCTCGAGACGCCCGCCTGCGGCGGGCTCCTGGAGGAGGTCAAATGCGTGGCTTCAGAGGCGAAACGTCATGACCGCCCCCTCGATCAATGTCTCCGAAACGCCGCTGGTGCTCTACACCTTGCGCCGCGCCGATGATGCGCTGATCCTCGGTCATCGCCTCTCCGAATGGTGCGGCCACGCGCCCATGCTCGAAGAGGACATGGCGCTGTCCAACATGGCGCTCGACCTGATCGGCCAGGCGCGCGAGCTCTATGGCTACGCGGCAAAGGTCGAGGGCCGCGACAATGACGAGGATAAGCTCGCTTATCTCCGGGACGTCAGGCAGTACCGCAACCTGCTGCTGGTCGAGCGTCCGAATGGCGATTTCGCGCACACGATGGTGCGGCAGCTGTTCTACGCGGCTTTCGCCGATCTGTATTGGCGCGGCATGATGGGCTCCACCGATGCGACGCTCGCCGCCATCGCGGCCAAGTCGGAGAAGGAATCCGCCTATCATCTGCGCCATGCCAGCGAGTGGGTGATCCGGCTCGGGGACGGCACCGACGAGAGCCACCGCCGCGCGCAGGCCGCGATCGACGATCTCTGGGCGTACACCGGCGAGATGTTCAGCGTCGACGACTCCGAGCGCGGACTGATCGATGCCGGCATCGCGATCGACCCGACGATGCTGCTGCCGGAATGGCTGTCGATCGTCTCGCATGTCGCGCGCGAGGCGACCCTCGTGCTGCCTGAGAACGACTGGATGCAGCAGGGCGGCCGCGACGGCCGCCACAGCGAGCATCTCGGCCATCTCCTGAGCGAGCTGCAATACATGCAGCGCAGCTTCCCCGGTGCGACGTGGTAGTCGCCGACACCAGTCCTGCCGAACTCCGCCAGCGCGCCTGGGAGGCGGCGGCGTCGGTGGCCGATCCGGAAATCCCGGTGCTGACGATCGACGATCTCGGCGTGCTGCGCGAGGTCGAGGTGGTCGGGGAACGGGTGGAGGTCGCGATCACGCCGACCTATTCCGGCTGCCCGGCGATGAACATGATCGCGCTGGAGATCGAGCTGGCGCTGGAGCGCGCCGGCTTCCGCGAGGCCAGCGTGCGCATTGTGCTGTCGCCGGCCTGGACCACGGACTGGATGAGCGAGGAAGGGCGACGCAAGCTGCGGGAGTACGGCATCGCGCCGCCGCCGCCGTCGAGTGGCCGGCGCGCGCTGTTTGGTGTGGCCGAGGTGGCGTGTCCGCAATGCGGGTCTGATGACACCGAGCAACTCGCCGAGTTCGGCTCGACCTCGTGCAAGGCGTTGTGGCGCTGCAGATCGTGCCGCGAGCCGTTCGATTACTTCAAGTGTCACTGATGCTAAAGCCGTCATCGCGAGCGCAGCGACGCGATCCAGGGCCACGCCCGGAGCCCTGGATTGCTTCGTCGCTTCGCTCCTCGCAATGACGTGAGGATGGGTTCGATGTCGACAACGCCGCGCTTTCACCGTCTCGCCATCCGTGACCTGCGCCGGGAGGCACCGGATGCGGTGTCGCTGACGTTTGCCATTCCAAACGAACTCGCGGACGACTATCGCTTCGCGCCCGGACAGTATCTCACGCTGAAGACGACGCTCGGCGGCGAGGAAGTCCGGCGCTCTTATTCGATCTGCTCCGGCCCCGATGACAACGAGATCCGCATCGCCGTGAAGCGCGTCGATGGCGGCGCGTTCTCGAGCTTCGTCACCGACGAATTGAGGCGCGGCGACGAGATCGACGTGATGACGCCGACCGGACGTTTTGGCGTGGCGCTGGATCCTGCGGCGGCGCGCACCCATGTCGGATTTGCCGCTGGCTCGGGCATCACGCCGATCCTGTCGATCGTGAAGGCCGTGCTGGCGCGCGAGCCGGACAGCCGCTTCTTCCTGTTCTACGGCAACCGCACGACCGCCGGCATGCTGTTCCGCGAGCAACTGGAGGAGCTGAAGGATCGCTTCCTCGACCGCTTCTCGGTGTTCCACGTCATCTCCGGCGAGGAGCAGGATCTTCCGATCCTGCACGGTCGTCTCGACGGCGAAAAGGTGCGTATGCTCTTGCGCTCGCTGGTGCCGGCGGAGACGGTCGACCACGTTTTCATCTGCGGTCCGACCGGGATGAGCGAGGACATCGAGGCTGCCTGCCACATCCTCGGCATTGCCGACGAGCGCATCCATGTCGAGCGCTTCGTCTCCGGTGCGGGCGGCAAGCCGCGGCCGAGAGCTGTCGTGCCCGATACGGCGCCGCCCAAGGCGGTCGCCGCCCTGATCATCGACGGCAAGCGCCGCGAGGTCCCGGTCGCCGACGGCGAGGCCATCCTCGACGCCGCACTCCGCGCCGGCGTCGACCTGCCATTCGCCTGCAAGGGCGGCATGTGCTCCACCTGCCGCGCCAAGCTGGTCGAAGGCAAGGCCGAGATGGAGCTGAACTACTCGCTGGAGCCGTGGGAGCTCAAGGCCGGATTCGTGCTGACGTGCCAGGCCAAGCCGGTGACGGAGCGGGTGGTGGTGGATTACGATCATATGTGAGATGGCGATGTATGGAGCGGGACTCGTCGTTCGAGATGCGCCTTCGGCGCTCCTCACCATGAGGGGTGACAGCGCGACGCACTCCCCAACTACCCCACCGGCCGCTTGTCCTTGATCCGTTTCGCCTTGCCGGCCGAGCGCTCCAGCGTGTCTGGTGCCACCACCTTCACCTTGGCGGTCAGGCCGATCGTGTTCTTGATGTGGATCGAGATCCGCTCGGCGTGCGCGCCGAGGCCGGTCTCGTCCCAGTGCTCCGGGCGCGACTCCGCGTAGATCGTCAGCTCGTCCATGCGGCCTTCGCGGGTCAGCTCCAGCATGAAATGGCCGCCGCACCATTCGGTCGACAGCAGGATCTCCTCGATCTGCGACGGAAACAGATTCACGCCGCGCAGGATGATCATGTCGTCGGAACGGCCCGTGACCTTCTCCATGCGGCGCATGCCCGGCCGCGCGGTGCCCGGCAGCAGCCGCGTCAGATCGCGGGTGCGATAGCGGATGACGGGAAAGGCCTCCTTGGTCAACGAGGTGAACACCAGCTCGCCGATCTCGCCGTCGGGCAGCACCTTGCCGGTGTCGGGATCGACGATCTCCGGATAGAAATGATCCTCCCAGATGTGCAGCCCGTCCTTGGTCTCCAGGCATTCCTGCGCCACACCCGGACCGATCACCTCGGACAGGCCGTAGATGTCGGTGGCGTCCATCGCGAACGCATCCTCGATCTCGGCGCGCATCGCATTGGTCCATGGCTCGGCGCCGAAGATGCCGATCTTGAGCGAGCTCTGCCGCGGGTCGAGCCCCTGGCGCTTGAACTCGTCGAGGATGGCCAGCATGTAGCTCGGCGTCACCGTGATGATGTCGGGCCTGAAATCATTGATCAACTGCACCTGCCGCTCGGTCATGCCGCCGGAGATCGGCACCACCGTGCAGCCGAGCTGCTCGGCGCCGTAATGGACGCCGAGACCGCCGGTGAACAGGCCGTAACCATAGGCATTGTGGATGATCATGCCGCTGCGGCCGCCGGCAGCGCGGATCGAGCGCGCCATGACGGTGGACCAGGTCGCGATATCGTTGCGGGTATAGCCGACCACGATCGGCTTGCCCGTCGTGCCCGACGAGGCATGCACCCGCACCAGTTGCTCGCGCGGCACGGCGAACATGTTGAACGGGTAATTGTCGCGCAGGTCCGTCTTGACCGTGAACGGAAACTTGGCGAGGTCGGCGAGCTCGCGGAAGTCGGAGGGATGCACGCCAGCCTTGTCGAAGGTGCGACGGTAATGGGCGACGTTGTCATAGGCGTGCGTCAGCGACCAGGCGAGGCGCTTGGTCTGCAGCGCCATGATTTGGTCGCGCGAGGCGCGCTCGGTGTCGTCCATCTCGGGTACGTAGCTGCCGGCCGGTTGAGGTTTGCTCGATGTCATCGTGTCAGTCCTCCGGCGGAGCCGTGGGGGTCGGCACCAGCGTGCCGCCGATGCTGCGGGAATGGCCGCGAAACTCCGCGATCACGGTGTCTTCAGCGCTGACGCGAACGTCGTAGATGCCGGAGCGGCCGCTGCGCGACACCTCGCTGGCGCGGGCGGTCAGCACATCGCCGAGCTTGCCCGGCCGGATGAAGCTGATACTGCCCTGGGCCGCCACGGTGCGGTCATTGTGGGAGTTGCAGGCGAACGCGAACGCGGAATCGGCCAGCGTGAAGATGAAGCCGCCATGGGCGATGCCGTGGCCGTTGACCATGTGCGGCTGGATGGTCATGCGCAGCGTCGCGCAGCCCGGGCCGATTTCGATGATCTGCATGCCCAGGCCCTGGCTGGCGCGATCGTCCTGCCACATGGCGTCGGCGCAAGCGCGGGCGAGCGCGTCGGGGGAGAGCGGGGCCGCGCCACTCACCGGCGAGCCCCCGGCGGCGAACAGGCCAAGATCGGCGCATGAGGATGCGCTGGTGACACCACGGCATTCTCTCCCGTTGATGCTTGTTGGAACAAGCATTCTGAACTAGTTAAGCTCGATATCGTGGCGAATAATCCGCGCGCGTCAAGCGAAAGCGGTGCTTGCGCAGCCCGCGTGCCGCCGCCTCTTTTCCGCAACCAGAAGGACTCCTGCGCGTGCCGGAAGCTGCTGATGTCGCCGTCGTAACCGGTCTCGGTATCGGCCTGGTCTATGGCGTGGTGGGGCTGCTCAGCGGCTTCTGCATGATGAGCAGCCTGCGCGGCTGGTGGGCCGACGGCGACAGCCGCCTGGTGCGAAGTTA
The DNA here is from genome assembly GCF_051168175.1 of Bradyrhizobium sp. HKCCYLRH2047. Lineage (NCBI taxonomy): Bacteria > Pseudomonadati > Pseudomonadota > Alphaproteobacteria > Hyphomicrobiales > Nitrobacteraceae > Bradyrhizobium > Bradyrhizobium sp. HKCCYLRH2047. Next base: position 2,876 of record NZ_JBNPUM010000026.1, on the reverse strand, counting down.
CGCCCTGGCGATGGGCATCGCCATCATCGCCACACAGCTGCTCGCGGCCAACGGCGCCGTCGATCTCGGCAAGTCGATCTATCTGCAGCCGACCTTCTCGGTGCCGCTGATGTTCGCCGGCGGTGTGCTGTTCGGCTACGGCATGGTGCTCGCCAATGGCTGCGGCTCGCGCGCGCTGGTGCTGCTCGGCCGCGGCAATCTGCGCTCCTTCGTTGTCGTGACAGTGCTGGCGATCGCCGCCGAGATGACCTTGAAGGGCCTGATCGCGCCGCTGCGCATCGCGCTGATGCAGGGCTCGCAGACCACGGCGACCGCGACGTCGCTGCCGGCCGTGCTCTCGGTCGGTGGCCTGCATGGTGCAGCGGCGCGGCTGCTGCCGGCGCTCGCGCTCGGCGGCGCGCTGATCGTCTTCGCCTTTGCGCATGCGCCCTTCCGGCGCGCGCCCGGCCAGATGCTCGCGGGCCTCATCGTCGGCCTGCTGATCGCGGCCGGATGGTTCGCGACCGGCTATCTCGGCGCGGACGATTTCAACCCCGTGCCGGTGGCGTCCCTGACCTTCGTCGCGCCGATCGCCGATGCCCTGCAATACATCATGCTGTCGACCGGCTCGACCGCGAATTTCGGCATCGCCACCGTGGCCGGGGTGCTCGCCGGCAGCCTCGTTACCGCCGTGGCGACGCGCCGCTTCAAGCTCGAGGGCTTTCATTCGCCGCAGCATATGCTGCGCTCGGCGGGCGGCGCCGCGCTGATGGGCATCGGCGGCGTGATGGCGCTGGGCTGCTCGGTCGGGCAGGGGCTCACGGGACTGTCGACCCTGGCGCTGCCCTCGTTCGTCGCCATCGCCGGCATCTTCATCGGCACGGCGGCCGGCCTGCGTGGAGCGTTGCGCGTCAGGCCGCTGAAGATCGAGCCGCAGGCGGCGCGTTGATCACTCCGCCGCGCGCGTGACGATGCGGATCTCCGACGTCAGCGTCCGGTGCACCGGGCATTTGTCGGCGATCTCCATCAGCTTCCTGCGCTGCTCCTCATCGAGCGCGCCGTCGAGGTGGATCTCGCGGTCGAGCTGATCGATCAGCCCGACCTTGGTCTCGCATTCCGCGCAATCTTCCGCATGGATCTTGCTGTGGCGCAGGGTGACCGTGATGCGGTCGAGCGGCAGGGATTTGCGGTCGGCATAGAGCCGCATCGTCATCGAGGTGCAGGCGCCGAGCGCCGCGAGCAGCAGGTCGTAGGGGCCCGGGCCGGTATCCTGGCCGCCGACGGAGAGCGGCTCGTCAGCGGTGAGATGATGCGGGCCGAGCGCGATGCTCTGCTGCAGCTTGCCCGACCTGGTCTCGCGCACGATCACGTCGCGCGGGCCATCCGCGGGCGCGGGCTCGGCGGCCGCCGGCGCGACGTAACGGCCGGCCCAGCTCGCGATCACCTCGGCGATGTAGGCGGCATCCTCTTTCCCGCTGATGAGATGATCGGCGTGATCGAGCGAGATGAAGCTCTTGGGATGCCTGGCGGCGACGAAGATCTTGGTCGCGTTGTCGATGCCGACGGTGTCGTCGAGGGGCGAGTGCATCACCAGCAGCGCCTTGTGCAGATGCTTGACCTTGTCGAGCAGGCGCTGCTCGGCGATATCGTCGAGGAAGGAGCTGCTGATCCGGAACGGGCGCCCCGCGAGCGAGACCTCGGCCGAGCCGTCGCGGCGGATCGCCTCGAGTCGGTCCTTGAACAGCGCCGTCACATGGGCCGGATCCGACGGCGCCGCGATCGTCACCACCGCCTTCGCATCGGGGATGTCGCCGGCCGCGGCCAGCACGGCGGCGCCGCCGAGGCTGTGGCCGATCAGGATGGCCGGCGCCTGCCGCGTTTCACGCAGATGATTGGCGGCGCGGACGAGGTCGGCGACGTTGGAGGAGAACGTCGTGTTGGCGAAGTCGCCTTCGCTGGAGCCGAGGCCGGTGAAGTCGAACCGCAGCACGGCGATGCCATGCGCCGTCAGCGCCATGGCGATGCGCCGCGCGGCGTGGGTGTCCTTGCCGCAGGAGAAGCAATGCGCGAACAGCGCGTAGGCGCGCGGCGAGCCGCCGGGCAGGTCGAGCGCAGCGGCAAGCTGCTCGCCGCCTGCGCCTTCAAACTGGAAACGTTCGGTCGGCATATGTGGGCCCCATTCGTTGCGTCTTCACGGCCGCTCGAGGCGACGACACCGCATCGTCTCACATCGTCATACAACAGATACGGCCATACGTGCAGACATGATGGCGCATTCTCGCGACCTGCATGGCCCGAGCTTTGCGGCTGTTCGCCCTCTTGAAACGAGAGGGCGCAGGGAAGGTCGGGAGCCTGCCGCCCCCATGGCCCGCCTGCGGAAAAAAATGCAGGCGGCAGAACCACAGGTACGGCTGAGGACATCCCGGCCTTCCCTGCGCAATGGTTGGAACGGCTTATACGTGCTCTCTCCGGGGAACGGCTGTCTTGCCCCCGTCATCGCGATGCGCGTCAACCGCACCACGACTTGACGCCAGCACCGCGGCGCCGAGACCACACGATTTCACCGTGCGCACTGGATCGTTCGTCCGCATGGATAACCACGCTGCGACCCGTTGCGCCCACCGCATCCCGCGCTCCACGTCCGTGACGATCGCGATACGCCCCTCTGCAACGAGGCGGGACGGTGGGAGTAAATCACGATTTTCAGAAATTGGCAAGGGGAATGTTTTGGGATGCGAGCTTTGGCAATAGCGGCAATACCGCCCGGGTGCCAAGGCTATCCGCGAGCGGAGTTTTGCGCTCACCTGTCTCCTCATCGTCATGGCCGGGACAAGCCCACGGCTGTCCGGTTCAGACAGACTGGACATGGTGCATGGCGTGGATTCTTCTGCGGTCTT
>NZ_JBNPUM010000025.1:0-27778 GCF_051168175.1 Bradyrhizobium sp. HKCCYLRH2047 | reverse complement strand
CCGACGCCGATCACGATGGACGAGCTCGAGGACATGCTGATGGAGCACGGCATCATGAAGGCCGTGGACGAGAGCCAGATCGGCAAGTCCGCCGCCGAGCTCGCCGCAACGGCGTAACCGCCACCGGTGCTCCGGCCCTTCGTCTCCAAGGGCCGGAGCACCTCCGCAACCGATCATCGAGGAAAGCCAGATGAGCGTCATCGAGAAACAAAGCGTTGCCGAGATCAAGGCGCGCAACAAGGAACTGATCGCCGAGGTCCTGAAGGTTTATCCGGAAAAGACCGCCAAGCGCCGTGCCAAGCATCTCAACGTGCATGAGAACGGCAAGTCGGATTGCGGCGTCAAGTCGAACATCAAGTCGATCCCCGGCGTCATGACCATCCGCGGTTGCGCCTACGCCGGCTCGAAGGGCGTGGTGTGGGGACCTATCAAGGACATGATCCACATCAGCCACGGTCCGGTCGGCTGCGGCCAGTACTCCTGGGCGGCGCGCCGCAACTACTACATCGGCACGACCGGCATCGACACCTTCGTGACGATGCAGTTCACCTCCGACTTCCAGGAGAAGGACATCGTCTTCGGCGGCGACAAGAAGCTCGCCAAGATCATGGACGAGATCCAGGAGCTGTTCCCGCTGAACAACGGCATCACCGTGCAGTCGGAATGCCCGATCGGCCTGATCGGCGACGACATCGAGGCGGTCTCCAAGGTCAAGTCGAAAGAGTATGACGGCAAGACCATCGTCCCCGTGCGCTGCGAAGGCTTCCGCGGTGTGTCTCAGTCCCTGGGTCACCATATCGCCAACGACGCCATCCGGGACTGGGTGTTCGACAAGCTCCCGGCCGATGCCGCGCCGCGCTTCGAGCCGTCGGCCTACGACGTCGCGATCATCGGCGACTACAACATCGGCGGCGACGCCTGGTCGTCCCGCATCCTGCTCGAGGAGATGGGTCTGCGCGTGATCGCCCAGTGGTCGGGCGACGGCTCGCTGGCGGAGCTCGAGGCGACGCCGAAGGCGAAGCTCAACGTGCTGCACTGCTACCGCTCGATGAACTACATCTCGCGCCACATGGAAGAGAAGTACGGTATTCCGTGGTGCGAATACAACTTCTTCGGACCGAGCAAGATCGCCGAATCGCTGCGCAAGATCGCAAGCTATTTCGACGACAAGATCAAGGAGGGTGCCGAGCGTGTCATCGCCAAGTACCAGCCCCTGATGGACGCCGTCATCGCCAAGTACCGGCCGCGCCTCGAAGGCAAGACCGTGATGCTGTTCGTCGGCGGCCTGCGTCCGCGCCACGTGATCGGCGCCTACGAGGACCTCGGCATGGAGGTCGTCGGTACCGGCTATGAGTTCGGCCACAACGACGACTATCAGCGCACCGCCCAGCACTACGTCAAGGACGGCACGCTGATCTACGACGACGTGACCGGATACGAGTTCGAGAAGTTCGTCGAGAAGGTCCAGCCGGACCTGGTCGGCTCGGGCATCAAGGAAAAGTACGTGTTCCAGAAAATGGGCGTGCCGTTCCGCCAGATGCACTCCTGGGACTACTCGGGTCCGTACCATGGCTATGACGGCTTCGCGATCTTCGCCCGCGACATGGACATGGCCATCAACTCGCCGGTCTGGAAGATGGCCAAGGCACCCTGGAAGCAGGCGCCCAAGCCGTTGCTCCAGGCGGCCGAGTAACCACCACCACCCACGGCCTGGCTCTCCTTCGGCGGAGAGCCAGCGCTCCCTGATCGACACAGGAACATAAAGAGGGTTTTCCCATGACGCAGTCTGCCGAACATGTGCTCGATCACTTCGAGCTTTTCCGTGGTCCCGAATACCAGCAGATGCTGGCCAACAAGAAGAAGATGTTCGAGAATCCGCGCGACCCCGCCGAGGTCGAGCGCATCCGCGAATGGGCCAAGACGCCCGAATATCGCGAGAAGAATTTCGCCCGTGAGGCGCTGACCGTCAATCCGGCCAAGGCCTGCCAGCCGCTCGGCGCGGTGTTCGTTGCTGTCGGCTTCGAAAAGACGCTGCCGTTCGTGCACGGCTCGCAGGGCTGCGTGGCCTATTATCGCAGCCATCTGTCGCGCCACTTCAAGGAGCCGAGCTCCTGCGTGTCGTCGTCGATGACCGAGGACGCGGCTGTGTTCGGCGGGCTGAACAACATGATCGACGGTCTCGCCAACGCCTACAACATGTACAAGCCGTCGATGATCGCTGTCTCCACCACCTGCATGGCGGAAGTCATCGGCGACGACCTCAACGCCTTCATCAAGACCTCCAAGGAGAAGGGTTCGGTTCCGGCCGAATTCGACGTGCCTTTCGCCCATACGCCTGCCTTTGTCGGCAGCCATGTCACCGGCTACGACAACGCGATGAAGGGCATTCTCGAGCACTTCTGGGACGGCAAGGCCGGCACCGCGCCGAAGCTGGAGCGCGTTCCCAACGAGAAGATCAATTTCATCGGCGGTTTCGATGGCTACACCGTTGGCAACATCAAGGAAGTGAAGCACATCTTCGAGGCGATGGGGATCGAGTATACGATCCTCGGCGACAATTCGAACGTGTTCGACACGCCGACCGACGGCGAGTTCCGTATGTACGACGGCGGCACGACCCTGGAGGACGCGGCCAACGCCGTTCACGCCAAGGCGACGATCTCGATGCAGCACTTCTGCACCGAGAAGACCCTGCCGTTCATCAAGAACCACGGCCAGGAGGTCGTCTCCTTCAACCATCCGGTCGGTGTGACCGGCACCGACGCCTTCGTGATGGCGCTGTCGCGCATCAGCGGCAAGGAGATCCCGGAATCTCTCGCTCTCGAGCGTGGGCGCCTGGTCGACGCGATCGCCGACTCCAGCGCGCACATCCACGGCAAGAAGTTCGCGATCTACGGCGATCCGGACCTATGCCTCGGCTTGGCCGCATTCCTGCTCGAGCTCGGCGCCGAGCCGACCCATGTGCTCGCCACCAACGGCAACAAGGACTGGGCCGAGAAGGTCCAGGCGGTGTTCGATAGCTCGCCGTTCGGCAAGAACTGCCACGTGTATCCCGGCAAGGATCTCTGGCACATGCGCTCGCTGCTGTTCACCGAGCCGGTCGATTTCCTGATCGGCAACACCTACGGCAAGTATCTGGAGCGCGACACCGGCACGCCGCTGATCCGCATCGGCTTCCCGATCTTCGATCGCCACCACAAGCACCGCTATCCGGTGTGGGGCTATCAGGGCGGCCTGAACGTGCTGGTCACGATCCTCGACAAGATCTTCGACGAGATCGACCGCAACACCAACGTGCCGGCCAAGTCGGACTACAGCTTCGACATCATCCGCTAAGTGACGGCGCGCGGCGGTCCCTCAAGGGCCGCCGCGCTTCGATCTGGACGACAAGGCTCATGGGGACGGCCGCAGAGGCCGGAGCCTCCTCGTCTCACCAAGACGCGCAGAAGGTCCGCCAACAGGAGAAGCCGATGAGCTCGCTGTCTGCCACGATCCAGAACGTCTTCAACGAGCCGGGTTGCGGCAAGAACGCCAACAAGTCCGAGGCCGAGCGCAAGAAGGGCTGCACCAAGCAGCTGCAGCCGGGCGGCGCGGCCGGTGGTTGCGCCTTCGACGGCGCCAAGGTCGCCCTGCAGCCGCTGACGGACGTCGCGCATCTCGTGCACGGGCCGATCGCCTGCGAGGGGAATTCCTGGGACAATCGCGGTGCGGCCTCGTCGGGCGCGCAGATCTGGCGCACCGGCTTCACCACCGACATCAACGAGACCGACGTCGTGTTCGGCGGCGAGAAGCGCCTGTACAAGGCGATCAAGGAGATCATCGAGAAGTACGATCCGCCGGCGGTCTTCGTCTACCAGACCTGCGTGCCCGCCATGACCGGCGACGACATCAACGCGGTCTGCAAGGCAGCCTCCGCCAAGTTCGGCAAGCCGTGCATTCCCGTCAATGCACCGGGCTTTGTGGGCCCGAAGAACCTCGGCAACAAGCTTGCCGGCGAGGCGCTGCTCGACCACGTCATCGGCACCGTCGAGCCGGAGGTGACCACCCCCTACGACCTCAACATCATCGGCGAATACAATCTCTCCGGCGAGCTCTGGCAGGTGAAGCCGCTGTTCGACGAGCTCGGCATCCGTATCTCCGCCTGCATCTCCGGCGACGGCCGCTACAAGGACGTCGCGTCGTCACACCGCGCTCGCGCAGCGATGATGGTGTGCTCCAAGGCGATGATCAACGTCGCCCGCAAGATGGAGGAGCGCTACGGCATCCCGTTCTTCGAGGGCTCGTTCTACGGCATCCAGGACTCATCGGACTCGCTGCGCGAGATCGCGCGTCTCCTGGTCGAGCGCGGCGCGCCAGCCGATCTCTTGGACCGCACCGAGGCGGTGATCGCCCGCGAGGAGGCCAAGGCCTGGGCAGCGATCGAGCCGTTCAAGCAACGGCTCACCGGCAAGAAGGTGCTCCTGATCACCGGCGGCGTGAAATCGTGGTCGGTGGTGGCGGCGCTGCAGGAGGCCGGCATGGAGCTGGTCGGCACCTCCGTGAAGAAGTCCACCAAGGAGGACAAGGAGCGCATCAAGGAGCTGATGGGCCAGGACGCGCACATGATCGACGATATGGCGCCGCGCGAGATGTACAAGATGCTCAAGGACGCCAAGGCCGACATCATGCTGTCGGGTGGCAAGTCGCAATTCGTGGCACTGAAGGCGGCGATGCCCTGGCTCGACATCAACCAGGAGCGCTCGCACGCCTATATGGGCTATATCGGCATGGTGAAGCTGGTCGCCGAGATCGACAAGGCGATCTACAACCCGATGTGGGAGCAACTGCGCAAGCGGGCGCCCTGGGAGACGGCCAGCAACAATTGGCAGGCCAGGGCGATCGCTCAGGCCAATGCCGAAGCTGCCGCGCTCGCGGCCGATCCAGTCGCAGCTGAAGCCGCGCGGCGTGCCAAGAAGATCTGCCACTGCAAGACGGTCGACCTCGGCACCATCGAGGATGCGATCAAGGCGCATGGCCTCACCGACGTCGCCGGTGTGCGCACGCACACCAACGCCTCTGGCGGCTGCGGCGCCTGTGCCGGTCGGGTCGAGGACATCCTGGCGGCGCAGAAGGCGCCGGCCGAGCTGCTGCAGGCGGCGGAGTAGGAGCGCTCATGGCCAAGGTCATCATCGGAAAGAAGGCCTGCGCGGTCAATCCGCTGAAGATGAGCCAGCCGATCGGCGGCTCGTTCGCCTTCCTCGGCCTGCGCGGCGCGATGCCGCTGTTGCACGGCTCGCAGGGCTGCACCTCGTTCGGCCTGACCTTGTTCGTGCGCCACTTCAAGGAAGCGGTGCCGATGCAGACGACCGCGATGAGCGAGGTCGCCACCGTGCTCGGCGGCTACGAGAATGTCGAGCAGGCGATCCTCAACATCCACAAGCGACAAAAGCCGGAGATCATCGGCATCTGTTCCACCGGGGTCACGGAGACCAAGGGCGACGACGTCGACGGCTACATCAGGCTGATCCGCGAGAAGCATCCGGAGCTGGCGAACTATCCGCTGGTCTATGTCTCCACGCCGGATTTCAAGGACGCGTTCCAGGATGGCTGGGACAAGACCGTCGCCAAGATGGTCGAGGTGCTCGTCGACAAGCCGACGTCGACAAGGCGCGATCCAGCGCGGGTCAACGTGCTGCCGGGCTGTCATCTGACGCCGGGGGACATCGAGGAACTGCGTACCATCATCGAGGATTTCGGGCTGGAGCCGTCGTTCCTGCCGGATATCGGCGGCTCGCTCGACGGTCATATCCCCGACGAGTTCACACCGACGACGATCGGTGGCATCGGGCTGGAGGAGATCGCGGTCATGGGCAGCGCGTCCTGGACGATCGCGATCGGGGCGCAGATGAAGCGCGCGGCGGAGGCGATGCAGGCCAGGACCGGCGTTCCATACCGGTTGTTCGAACGTCTCTGCGGGCTGCTGCCGAACGACGAGTTCATGACGTTCCTGAGCGAGATCTCGGGACGCCCGGTGCCAGCGAAGTATCGCCGGCAGCGTGGCCAGCTCGCCGACGCGATGCTGGACGCGCATTTCCACATCGGCGGCCGCAGGCTCGCGATCGGCGCCGAGCCGGACCTGCTGTTCGACGTCGCCAGCATGCTGCACGACATGGGGGCCGAGATCTCGGTCGCCATCACCACGACGCAGTCGCCGGTGCTCGAGCGGATGCCGTGCGAGGAGGTGCTGATCGGTGATCTCGAGGATCTCGAAAACCTCGCGAAGGACCGCGACTGTGGCCTGATGATGACCCATTCGCACGGCCGCCAGGCCGCCGCGCGGCTGAAGATTCCGTTCTATCGGATCGGCTTCCCGATGTTCGACCGGCTCGGGGCAGGGCATCTGCTGACGGTCGGCTATCGCGGCACCCGTGATCTGATCTTCGCACTCGCCAATCTCATCATCGCCGATCGCGAGGACAACCATCAGCCGACGCCCGATACCTGGCTCGATCCCTGGAAGGATACGCCGCCGGTGTCGCTGGACTCCGCCGTCGTGGCGCCGCTGCATTGACGCTTCAGGAGAAAGGACCGACGACATGAAAGTCGCATTCGCTACCCAGGATCTGAAACGCGTCGATGCCCATTTCGGCTGGGCCAAGAACATCGCGATCTACGATCTCGATCCCGAGGGCTACCGTTTCGTCGAGAGCGTCGAGTTCGACGGCGATCTCAAGGAGGACGGCAACGAGGACAAGCTGGCGCCGAAGATCGAGGCGATCAAGGATTGCGCCATCCTCTATGTCGCCGCGATCGGAGGCTCCGGCGCAGCGCGCGTCGTCGCCAACAACATCCATCCGATGAAGGTCAATCAGCCCGAGGAGATCACCGATCTCCTGGGCAAGCTGCAGACCGTGCTGAAGGGGACGCCGCCGCCGTGGCTGCGCAAGGCGCTGGCGAAGGGCCAGGAACGCGCGCTCGATTTCGAGGAATGAGGAAACCACCATGTCCGATACCGCGGTAGCCGTCGAAACCGTCCCCGCCGAGCAGCGGCCCTTTGTCAAGGAGCTGATCAAGGTCTGGCGTGCCCAGGACACCCATGGGGCTTGGGAGGGCAAGAAGGATGTCGATCTGCTCGAGCCCTACATCCTGGACAAGGAGAAGCGGCGCGCTTTGCCGATCATCGGCGATCCCGATCCGGAGACGATCTGGCGGCTCGAGCTGTTCTTCAACGCGGTCGCGCTGTCGATCGAGAAGGCCACCGGCGTGATGATCTCGCCGATGCTGAAGATGAGTCACGAGGGCTTCGGCCGCATGGTGCTGATCGGCGGCCGGCTGATCGTGGTCAACAAGCAGCTGCGCGACGTACACCGCTTCGGCTTCGACAATCTCGGCAAGCTGGCCGACGAGGGCGACAAGTTCGTCAAGGCCGGCGTCGAGATGATCGAAAAGTTCAAGGATGTCGCGAATTACTGAACTGTGAGGATGAGAGATGAGCGACCTGGACACCCTGAAGGCCGAGATCAAGAAGCTGTCGGCGCGCGCTATGGATGCCAAGATGAACCTGCATGATCTGTCGGAGGAGCTGCCCATCAACTGGGACCAGATCCTGCCGACGGCGCAGAAGGCGCACGAGGCGTTCGCCGAGCTGGAGAAGAAGCGGGCCGAGCTGAAGAAGCTCGAGGCCGCGTGAGCCTGTACAAGGACCCGTCACCATGTCCAATTCAACCCGTGACGGCCGCGACTGGCGGCCGGACTACCTAGTCGCGATCGATGCGGCCAAGTGCATCGGCTGCGGGCGCTGCTACAAGGTCTGCGGCCGCGAGGTCATGACCCTGAAGGGCATCAACGACGAGGGCGAGTTCGTCGAGCTCGACGACGACGAGGATGACGAGGTCGAGAAGAAGATCATGGTCATGCACGACACCGGCGCCTGCATCGGCTGCGGCGCCTGCGCCCGGGTCTGCCCGACCAACTGCCAGACCCATTCGCCGGCGGCCTGAGACTGTCGAGCGTGCCGTCATGCTGCGGATGGAAGCAAAGTTCACAATCGGCCAGGTGACCCGGCATCGCGTCTACGACCTGCGCGGTGTCGTGTTCGACGTCGATCTGTCGTTCTCCGAGGAGGAGGGCTGGCGGGCGATCACGATGGATACGCGGCTCGATCGGGAGCAGCCGTTCTACTATCTGCTCGCCGAATGCGGCGACAGCAGCTACATCGCTTATGTGCCCGAACAGAACCTGGTCGCCGACGTCTCGGGCGAGCCGGTCAAGCATCCGGACATCGGCGAGCTGTTCGACGTCGATGACGGCGGCGGCTATCACTACCGTGGCCGGATTTTTCAGTAGCAGGGACGGACGCGCGCCACAGCGTCATTGCGAGTCGCCGCAGGCGACGAAGTAATCCAGAGTCCTCGCGCCGCCCTAGATCGCGTCGCTGCGCTCGCGATGACGGGCATTGGTCCGTAGGGTGGGCAAAGGCGCCTGGGCGGTCTCTCAATAGGGGATTCGGTCTCACGCGCCGTGCCCGCCGTCCATCTGCGCATCCGGAACGATAATGGTGGGCACACCATCGGACGCCGATTCGCGTCGCCCGACGGCTTTGCCACCCTACGAGTCTTTCCTGCCGCATCCATGGCGGCACAGTTCATCCATGCGTCATTCCGGGGCATCGCGCAGCGATCAGCCCGGAATCCATAGCCACGAATGTTTCTTGTTTTCGCAGACAGGCGCCACGGACATCTCGCGCCTCATAGCCGGTCGTTGCTATGGATTCAGGGCTCGCACTGCGCGCGCCCCGGAATGACGGCGGAGGGAGGTGCGCACCACTCCGAATGTGGCGCCTACTCGATTCCCTGTTCCCTGGCCTTCCACATCGCGGCGATGCGGAAGCGTTCGTTGATTGCGGCGGGGTTGGCGAGAATCTCGGCCTGGGCGGCGGCAAACGCGCTCTCGACGATCGCGGCCTCGTCCTTCGTCAGCGTGATCCGGCCGGCCATGTGGGTGGCGTCGGGCGCGGCCTCCCAGATCTTGCGCCGGTTCGGATGCAGCTTCACCTCGACCAGCTCGAACGCCTCGAGCTCGCCTTCGAGGCAGATTGCCAGCCCGATCACCTCGACCTTGCGGCCGTCCTGCGTCGTCTTGACCAGGGTCTTTGCCATGCTCGTGCTCCCGTTATCCAAGTCCGCTTTGTCACGCCGCCGCCGGCGTGTCGTCGAGCTGGCTCCATTCCGCCCAGGCGCCGTCGTGGACGGCCGCGTTCGGAACACCGAGGCGATAGAGCGCCAGCGCCAGCATGCAAGACGTGATGCCCGAGGCGCAGGTGGTGACGATCGGCTTCGCCAGATCGACGCCAGCGGCGGCGAAGCGGGCGCCGAGCGCATCAGAGGCCAGCAGTTCGCCGGTGTCGGGGTCGACCAGATCCGCCCAGGGCAGATTGACGGCGCCGGGAATGTGGCCCTGGCGCTTGAACGTGAACACGTCCGCCTGGGTGCCGTCGAACTTGCCCGGCCCACGGGCGTCGACCAACTGCGCGCCGCCACTGTGCAGCAAGCTCTGCACGGCGTCCGAGGTTGCCACAAGCTCCGGCCTGAAGCTCGCGCTGAAGCTCGCCGGCACGGGGCGCACAGGCGTCATCTCCGCCGGCTTCTTCTCCTTGGTCCATTTGCCGAAGCCGCCGTCGAGCAGGGCGACGTTGTCGTGGCCGAAGACGCGGAACATCCACCACACACGGCCCGCGGCCGAGCCGCCATAGTGACGGTCATAGACGATGACCCGGTCGGCATTTCTGATGCCGAGCAGCCCGACCTTGTGGGCAAAATCCTCCGATGACGGCAGCATGTGCGGCAGCGGGCTCGACTTGTCGGCGATCTGGTCGATGTCGAAATGCACCGAGCCCGGCAGGTGCCGGCCGCGATATTGCGTACGGCCGTCCAGGTTGGTGCTCGGATGGTGCCAGGTGCAGTCGAGGATCTTGATAGCAGGGTCGGATAGATGTTGTGCCAGCCATTCCGAGCTGACCAGGGCGTCAGAGGTGTCCGTGTTCATGGATGCGCTCGCGATGTCGTTGATCCAACAGAGATGCCGATCCGATGATTGCACGTGGCGCGTCAGAGCGTCTTCGGCATCGGATAGCCCGGGCGCGGATGCGTGTCGTAGTATTCCGGACGCTCCGGCCAGCCGCCTTCGGCGATGATCTTGAAGGTCGCGACCGTGACCGGCGCGCCGGGCGAGCATGATATTTCGGTGAACTTGATCTCGCGCTCGCCTGGGCCGGCGGAGAAATCGGCGACAGTGGTGCCGTCCGCCTTGCGCGCCCGCGCGAAGCCAGGCGTGCCGACGGTGGCCGCCGGTACCGATGCCGCAACGAAGTTCGGCTGCTCGAGGCCGTCCGCCGCGGGGCCGAAGGCGGGCGAGCCGAACGTGAAGGTTGCGAGCACGCCGCTGCGGTCGACGGCCTTGTCTGCAGTGATCGGGCGTGCCACCGAGTAGACCGTCAGCGTGCCGCCAGCCAGCGCCGCCTTGATGTCGTCGAGCGAGCTCTCGACGAATTCCAGTGCCACGTTCATGTCGATCTCCTTACAAAGCAGCGTTTGCAGGAGAAATTTTCAAGTTCTGTGCCAGTCTCCCGCAGCGGCGAAGAAGGCGAGGCGAACAGGCGGAGTTGCGCGAATCTTGCAACGTGGTCCTTCAGCGAGCCGACCGCCGCTCTCGCTGGGCCGACAGCGGCAATGTCGGACATGCGCCAGACATCGATGAGGCCTGACATGACGACCGACGTCGCCTACGCCATCTGCAGCTTCAACGACATTCCGAGCCGCCGCGCCATGGGCTTTCAGCTCATGATCGTGGCCGAGGACGGCAGCCATCGTCCGTGGCCGATCTTCGTCATCCGCTGGGGCAAGCAGGTGTTCGGCTATCTGAACATGTGCCCGCACGACAAGGTCAATCTCGACTGGGAACGCAACCAGTTCCTGGACGGCAACGGCCTGCGCATCCTGTGCGGCAAGCACGGCTCGCTGTTCGAGATCGGCACCGGACTCTGCGTCGACGGCCCGTGCAAGGGCGAGAGCCTGACGCCGGTCGCGCTGAGTGTCCTCGACGGCGACATCTGCGTGACCGGCGTGACCCTGGTCGAGGATGACGAGGAGGCTGAAGAGACGGGTCTTCAGTGTGAAGAAGGCTGAGCTCTCACACGAAGTCCCGGCGCGAGCGCCGGGACTTCAGCTTGCGCGTGAAGGAACGAGAGTCAGACCGGCCGATTCTCGTTACGGTTCTTCACCGGCTCCATCCTGGCCAGCGCATCTGCATAGGCGATGACTTCATAGCTCTCGCTGAACTTCTTGGCGGCGTCCAGCACGTAATCGAGCTTGCCTGCGGTATCGAGCTTCTTGATGTCGTTCTTGTCGATCGACAGCAGGTCCATCATCTCCTTCCAGACCGTGGATTCGTCGCAGGGGAGGACATAGAACGTGATGTCGCCCATCTTGATGCGGTACTTCGCCAGCAGGTCGATGTTGTTGCAGAACATGAAGTAGCTGCCGTCCGGCGTCAGCAGACCCTTGAGCACCTCGGCTGCCGTCTCGAGATAGGCCAGCGAGTGGATGTAGCCGACGAGCACCGGAATCGTCGCCTCTCCGTCGTTCACGATCGTCAGCACCTGCTCGATCGAGAAATCCGGCGGACGCTTTTCGTCGGCGACCTGGGCCTGGAATTTCAACGCTATGTCGCCGCGGAAGCCGAACCGCCCCGGCTTGGTGGTCGGCGCCTTGAGTACGGCGTTCAGCAACCGGCCTTCCTTGTCGAGGCGCGCGAGCGCGGTGGTCTCGATCGCAACCGTCTTCTCCAATGTCGTCATCAGCAATCCCCTCGCATGTCCTGATCAGCCGTCTCGCCGCACGGCGCGGTCGAAAAGGGCTGGGATGCAAATTGTCTGCCGATGTGTGCGGCGCCTTGATTCACCTGGTCTTTCGCCCGCGACCTCCGGGCATTGTCGGGTTTCCGCCGCGACATTCCTTCGGCACGTCCGTAGCCAGGCGTCGACCTGCCGTGTCGGAAACCCGACACGCGTCGGAAACGCCACAGCGACGGCATGAAAACATGAGGTCTTTCAGGTGATTGTTGCATGGCACGGGACTTGCCAATCCTATTCGCAACAGCCGAATGGGAAAGGCGAGACGATGATGATCAACCTGACCGACAGCGCCATCAATGCGGTTCGCAACGCGATCACGACCTCCGACAAGCCGGTCGACGGCCTCAGGATCATGGTCGAGGCCGGCGGCTGCGCCGGGCTCAAATACAACATGGGTCTGGTCAGCGGCAGCGAGCCGGAGGACACCGTGATCGAGCGCGAGGGCGTGCGCGTGCTCGTCGATCACAAGAGCCTCGAATATCTCGAGGGCACGACGATCGATTTTGTCATCGCGCTGGAAGGCTCCGGCTTCACCTTCGAGAACCCGAACGCCAAGTCGAGCTGCGGCTGCGGCAAGTCGTTCGCCTGATCCTCCGCTCGATCATTCAACATGCGAGAAGTGACATCATGTTAGTCGAATCCCAGGGCATCGTCGAAGCGCCGTCGCAGATGAGCGAGCGCGAGCGGATCATCCGGGCCGTGATCGAGGAGGTCCGTCCGAACCTCAAGCGCGACGGCGGCGATTGCGAGCTCGTCGAGATCGACGGCAACAAGATCATGGTCAAGCTCGCCGGCGCCTGCATCTTCTGCAAGCTCGCCAGCGCGACGCTCGAAGGCATCCAGGCGCGCATGATCGAGAAGCTCGGCGAATTCGTTCGCCTCGTTCCAGTGGCCGGCGCAGCCAAGGCACGGCATTAAGGAGCGGTCTTGCGCCCGGTCTATCTCGACAACAACGCGACGACACGTGCGGATCCCGAGGTCGTCGCGGCGATGTTGCCGTTCTTCTCGGACCAGTTCGGCAACGCGTCGTCCTCGCATGCCTTCGGCAGCGAGGTCGCGGGCGCCGTGAGGCAGGCGCGCAAGAGCCTGCAGGCGCTGCTGGGTGCCGCCTTCGACCATGAGATCGTCTTCACCTCGGGCGGGACGGAATCCGACAACACCGCGATCCTGTCAGCGCTCGAGACGCAGGAGGGTCGCAAGGAGATTGTCACGACTGCGGTGGAGCATCCTGCGATCCTGTCGCTGGTCGAGCATCTCCGGGACAAGCGCGGTGTTACCGTCCACCTGATCGGTGTCGATGCCGCCGGCCGGCTCGATCTCGAAGCTTTCAAGCGCGCGCTCGGGCCACGTACTGCGATCGCCTCGGTGATGTGGGCGAACAACGAGACCGGCACGCTGAATCCCATTCCGGAGCTCGCCAGGCTCGCGCACGATGCCGGCGCGCTGTTTCACTCCGATGCCGTGCAGGCGGTCGGCAGGATTGCGATTGATCTGAAATCGGCTGGCGTCGACATGCTGTCGTTGTCCGGCCACAAGCTGCACGGTCCCAAGGGCATCGGTGCGCTTTATGTTCGGAAGGGCACGCCGTTCGCGCCGCTGGTGCGGGGCGGCCCGCAGGAGCGCCGCCGCCGCGGCGGCACCGAGAACGTGCCGGGCATCGTCGGGCTCGGCACGGCGGCCGAGCTCGCCGGACGATATTTCGCTGATGAGCAGGGCACGGTGCGCGATCTGCGCGACCGGCTGGAGCAGGGCATCATCCAGAGTGTCGGCCATTGCGCCGTGCTCGGCGACCTCGCTGCGCGGCTGCCGAACACCTGCAACATCGCCTTCCAGCATCTGGAGGGCGAGCCGATCGTCATGCGCCTGAACCAGGCCGGCATCGCGGCTTCGCTCGGCTCGGCCTGTGCGTCTGGCTCGATGGAGCCGTCGCATGTGCTGCGCGCGATGAACGTGCCGGCCGATCTGCTGCGCGGCGCCGTCCGCTTCTCCTTGTCGCGCGACACGGCGGCCGAGGACATCGCGCGCGTGCTGCAGGTTCTGCCCGACATCGTCGCCAGGCTGCGCGGGACCTCACCGGCCTGGCTGCAGCATCATCCTTCGCAATCGGCGGACCCCCTTCGATCCACGGAGCTCACGCAATGAAAGTCATGATTCGCCGCTCGCCGGAAACGGGCCTGTCGATCTACGTCCCCAAAAAGGATCTCGAGGAGCCCATCGTCGAGTCGGAGCACGAATCCTTGTGGGGCGGCTGGATCCGCATCGCCAATGGCTGGGTGCTCGAGCTGCCGCAGATGGCCGCCGACACGCGCCTGCCGATCACGATCAATGCGCGCAAGCGCGGTGGCGAAGGGGACGAGTGATGAACGCGCCGCTTCCTCATATCGACATCGTCAAGCAGGCCGACGCCGAGGCCCTGCTCAAGGACGTCGTCGCCGGACTGAAGGCCGGCAAGGTCGTCCCGTTCCTCGGTCCCGCCGTTTCGGAGCAGTCCGGCGCCGCGGTGCCGATGAATCCCGAAGCGCTGGCCGCGTTCTTCGGCACCAAGGTAGCGCTGCCGCGCCGGGCCAAGGGTAATGCGTGGGCGTCGGCCCAGCACATCGAGAGCACGCGCCACCGCTCGACGGTGACGGCGCTGATGGCTGAAGCCTTTGCCGCGCCTGTTGCGCCGACGCCGCTGCAGCAGCATCTGGCGTCGCTGCCGCTGCCGATGATCGTCGATAGCTGGTATGATGGCGCAATGCGGACGGCGCTGGCCACACGAAGCGATTGGGGCGAGGTCCAGGGCATCACTCGCGCCGGCATCGGCGAGGACCGCTGGTACCGCTTTTACGATGCTGGGGGAGCCGAGTCCGATCGCGAGAAGGCCAACGGCTGGACCACGCTGCTCTACAAGCCACACGGCGGCATCACGCCGGCCAGAAATTTCCTGATCACCGATGCCGATTATGTCGAGGTCCTGACCGACATCGACATCCAGACGCCGATACCCGACACAGTCAAGGACCGGCGCACCGACCGCAGTTTCCTGTTCATCGGCTGCCGCTTCAACGACCAGCTGCTGCGGACCTATGGTCGGCAGGTCATCAAGCGCTCCGGCTCTGAGCATTACGTCCTGGTCGAGCCCGACTCGTTGTCGAAGAACGAGCTGAAGTTTTTCATCGCCGAGCGGTTGACGCCGATCGCGATTCCGCTCGCCCGGGCGACCGAGATCATCATCGGCGGCTAAACGCGAGCAAGACAGAGTTCAAACAGCGCGGCCGCAAGCCGCGCTGTTTTGCTGCTCGCCTGACGCTGAAACTGAGTCTGTAACGTTTCTAACAACGCATCAAACGAGAGCCTTTCGCATGTTGGCAAGGCGACAGCCGAAGTGATCCTGCCAAGGTGTTGATAGTTCGACGAAATGATCTCGTCCGCGGCGTGGCACGCGAGTTGCTGAACCCTAGCCCAAGGCGGTTTGCGGCTCGCCAGCAACGTAAGGAGCGGACATGGACGCGTCAGTGCAGCACGAACAGGCGACGATACCGGACGGCGACAAGCTGAGCTCGGTGATGCAGACCATCGCGGAACACAAGGGTTGCGGCACCTCGGGCGGCAGCGGCAAGGCGAGCTGCGGCTCGGGCGCAGGCGAGAACGACCTTCCGCCGGAGATCTGGGAGAAGGTGAAGAACCATCCCTGCTACAGCGAGGAGGCGCATCATCACTACGCGCGCATGCATGTCGCCGTCGCGCCCGCTTGCAACATCCAGTGCAACTACTGCAACCGCAAATATGACTGCGCCAACGAGTCGCGTCCGGGCGTGGTCAGCGAGAAGCTGTCGCCGGAGCAGGCCGCCAAGAAGGTGCTCGCCGTCGCCTCGACCATTCCGCAGATGACCGTGCTCGGGATCGCCGGTCCCGGCGATCCGCTCGCCAATCCGGAGAAGACGTTCAAGACCTTCGAGCTGATCGCCCGGACCGCCCCGGACATCAAGCTCTGCCTGTCGACCAACGGCCTCGCGCTGCCCGACCATGTCGACACCATCGCCGGATTCAACGTCGATCATGTCACGATCACGATCAACATGGTCGACCCTGAAATTGGCGCCAAGATCTATCCCTGGGTGTTCTGGAAGCACAAGCGCTACACCGGCGTCGAGGCGGCCAAGCTGCTCACCGATCGCCAGCTGCAGGGCCTGGAGATGCTCACCGAGCGCGGCATCCTCTGCAAGGTCAACTCGGTGATGATCCCGGGCGTCAACGACAAGCACCTCGTCGAGGTCAACAAGGCGGTGAAATCGCGCGGCGCGTTCCTGCACAACATCATGCCGCTGATCTCGTCGCCGGAGCACGGCACGGTGTTCGGCCTGACCGGCCAGCGCGGCCCGACGGCGCAGGAGCTGAAGGCGCTGCAGGACGAGTGCGAAGGCGAGATGAACATGATGCGGCATTGCCGCCAGTGCCGCGCCGACGCCGTGGGCCTGCTCGGCGAGGATCGCTCGGCCGAGTTCACCACCGACAAGATCATGGCGATGGAGGTGAACTACGACATCGACAGCCGCAAGGCCTATCAGGAGGCGGTCGAGAGCGAGCGCGTCGCCAAGGTCGTGGCGAAGCAGGAAGAGCTCGCCTCGCTCGCCGGCCAGTCGAGCGACATCAAGCTCTTGATCGCGGTCGCGACCAAGGGCTCGGGCCTGATCAACGAGCATTTCGGTCACGCCAAGGAGTTCCAGGTCTACGAGCTCTCCACGGCCGGTGCCAAGTTCGTTGGTCACCGCCGCGTCGACCTGTACTGCCAGGGCGGCTATGGCGACGAGGACAGCCTGGAGACCGTCATCCGCGCCATCAACGACTGCCATGCGGTGTTCGTGGCCAAGATCGGCGGCTGCCCGAAGAGCGACCTGCAGGCGGCGGGCATCGAGCCGGTCGACCAGTTCGCGCACGAGTTCATCGAGAAGTCCGCGATCGCCTGGTTCAAGAGCTATCTCGACAAGGTGAACAGCGGCGAGATCCAGCACGTCGTGCGCGGCGACGCCGAAATTCGCCAGGGCGCCCTGATCTCGGCGGCGTGACATCAGACCCCGGCGGCGCGATCCCGCCGCCGGGTCCCTTCGACAGGAGCCTTTGATGACCTTGAAGATCATTGCCTCGCAGTGCACGAGCTGCTCGGCCTGCGAACCCGAATGTCCGAACGTGGCGATCTCGGAGAAGAACGGCACCTTCGTGATCGATCCGAAGAAGTGCACCGAGTGCATCGGCCATTTCGACGAGCCGCAATGCGCGGCGGTCTGCCCGGTCGACAACACCTGCGTGATCGACAATTCGTTCCCGCGCTACCAGCCGCCGGCTTGAGGGAGACCGAGATGAACTTCACGCTCACGCCGGCCGCGCAGAAATTCATGCGCATGATGTTGCGGGCCGACGGCACTGCGGGTTCCGGCTTCCGGCTCGCCGTCTCTCCCGGCGGCTGCTCCGGGCTCGCCGCCGACATCAGCGTCCTCGCCGCACCCCAGCCCGGCGATGCGGTGGTCGAGCGAGACGGCGTCAGGCTGTTCCTGCCGGCAGAGAGCCGGCTGCTGCTGGACGGCGTCACCATCGACTTCGCGGATACCGCGACGCAGACCGGCCTCGTGTTTCACGATCCGAAACAGGTCTCGTGCTCGACCCATGCCTTGAAGGCGCTGGAGCACTAGGACAGCTCGCCATGCCCACCGATGCCCGGCCCAGCTCTCAGACTGCCATCGAGGACGCGCTGCTCGCCGACGCGCTGCTCGGCGGCGGCCTGCCGGAGGAAGCCGAGTATCATCTGTGGCAGGCGGGCCAGAGCTATCATCTCGACGAGGTTGCGGAGACGCATCTGAAGGAGGCGGACGCGCTGGCGCCTGGGCATGCGGCGGTCCTGATCGGCTTCTACCGCTTCTATTTCTACAAGGGACGGCTCGCTGACGCGCTGCGGATCGCCAAGCGGTGCCTCGCCAAGGCGGCCGTCGAAAACCGCTTGCCACCGCACTGGCGCGACGTTCGCGCCGGTCATGCCGAGTTCGGCAGCTATGACAACATGCTGCCGCGCTTCTTCATGTTCACCTTGAAGGGATACGCCTATTTGCAGATGCGCCTCGGCAATCTCGTCGAGGGACGGCTTGCGGTGCAGAAGCTGCTCGAGCTCGATCCCAGCGACAAGATCGGCGCACGCGTCCTGCTCGAGGTGGTCGACCGGGTGGAGCTCGACGATGAATGACGACATCGACGAGGCCATCGACTGGCAGGGCAACGAGATCAGTTGCGCGGGCTGCGAACACGCGCCGCTCAATGCATCCGGCGGATGTCGCCTTCGGCACGCCTGCGTGCACGATCGCTACGCCCGTCGCATCGACCGCTTCTTCAATTGGAATCCGGCGCTCGCCAACGGCTACGTCAAGCATCCGCACTTCGAGGTTCGTGCGATCGCGGCGAAGCATGCCAGCCCGTTCTTTCTGCCGCCGCTGCTCGATGATCCCGAGGAGACGGTGCGCTGGAACGCCGCGCGGCGGCTGCCGAAGCGGCTGGTGCTGCGGCTGCGCCATGATCCGCATCGCGAGGTCCGCATTCGGATCGCGACCGTGCTCGATCCGGAAGACCTGATGCCGATGATGATGGACGACGACTATTACGTCCGCCTCGTCGTGGCGCGCCGCATCGTGCCGTCTGTGCTCGGCCGCATGATGGGGGACCCGGAGGCCGAGGTCCGCCGCGTCGTCGCGCGGCGCATCCCGAGCGACTGGCTGCTCGGCATGATCAGCGACCCCGATCCACGGGTACGGCTCGAGATCGCCGAGCGCCTCGTGCCTGATCTCCTCACCGCGATGCGCAAGGACGCCGATTGGCGGGTGCGTCACGAGGTTGCGAGCCGGATCGCGCTCAGCGAGCTCGGCGAGTTGGCGCGCGACGAGGATCCGCTGGTGCAGGAGATGGCGCGCGGCCGGCTCGACAATCGTTCCGGAGCTGCGATGGAGAAACCGGCATGAGCAACATCGTTCGTGACAGCGAGGTCGTGGAGCTGTCCGCGCCGCCGTATTTCGCGTTCGGCGAGAAGGTCAAGGCCAAGCGTACGATCCGCAACGACGGCACCTATGCAGGCAAGGAGATCGGCGAGATCCTCGCGAAGAAGGGCGAGGTCGGCTACGTCGTCTCGATCGGAACCTTCCTGCAGCAGTTCTACATCTACGGCGTCGAGTTTCTCGAGAGCGGAAACCGCGTCGGCATGAAGCGCAAGGAGCTCGAATCCACCGTTCCCCGCGGGGAGGCCGAGGACGAGCTGCCGCTGCCGGGAGCAACCAGATCATGATCGAGCCACGTCTGCCTAGATATCAATGGGGTCAACGCGTGAAGGCGCTGATCGATCTCGTCAACGACGGTTCGTTCCCGAACGCGCCGGCCGAGGCGAAGCTCGTCGGTGTCGGCGACTTGGGCGAGATCGTCCAGGTCGGCACTCACACCGAGGCGAACATGCCGATCTATCTCGTCGAGTTCGGCGAGCAGCTCGTCGTGGGCTGTCTCGAAGAGGAGATCGTCCCGGTCTAGGGAGATGTTCTGCCATGATCGCAGCCGCGCTCGAGCCCAGCGTCGTCCTGCCTGCGCATCCCAACGAACTGGATCGCAAGCGGATCGAACGCGCGCTGAAGTCGCGCAAGCGCTATCGCTACGTCGAGCCGACGGTGTCGCCGGCGACTGAGGGCTATCACGTCCAGAGTCCGTGCTGCTCGCGCAACATCGACAAGGACGGCGGGGTGATCGACGTCGCGCTGCTGCGTCATGACGCCGCGAACGCAATGTGGAAGCTGTTCTGGAGAGATCACGGTCGGGGGATTTGGGAACTGCACAGCGTGCACCGGCGGTTGACCGCGGCGGTTGACGAACTGAACGCCGATCCCGAGCGGATATTCTGGCAGTAGCAAAGAGGACGGGTGGCATGGCGCTTGCCGAGCAGGAACTGAATGAGATCGAGCAGGTCCTCACCGGACCAGATGCCGGCAGCGCGGCGTTCGGCGAACTGCGCCGTCGGTTTCCCAAGCTGGCGCTGACGCGGTGTGATGCCTCCGACGTGACAGAGGCGCCGTTCCGCAGCTATCCGGCGTTCGATCTGCATCTGCTCGACGCCAGCGAACATTGCGCTGGGGTAACCGACGATCCGGCGAAGGCCACCGGCCTGATCCTCGCCAGGCGGAGCTGATCATGATCAATCCCGTTCTGGTGCACGATGCGGATCGACAGGAGCAGGACGAGACCGAACTTACGCCGGTTGGCTCCGACTTCATCCCGCTGTCCGATCCCGACATCACGACGGCGGAGATCGCGGCGGTCGAGGCGACGCTTCGCTCGCCGCGGCTGTCCTGCGGTCCGCTGGTGGAGGAGTTCGAGGCAACGTTCGCCGCCTATCTCGGGCGCAAATATGCCATCGCCGTCCCGAGCGGAACGCTCGGTCTGCTGCTGATTCTGAAGGCGATGGGGATCGGGCCCGGCGACGAGGTGATCGCGTCGTCGTATTCGTTCCGCGAGATCGCGCATGCGATCAGCATCGCCGGCGCCAAGCCGGTGTTTGCCGATATCGACTACTATTCGGGCACGCTGGCCCCGAGCAAGATCGAGGCGCGCATCACGGAGCGCACCAAGGCGATCCTGGCCGGCAACACCAACGGCCACCCGGCCAAATGGTCTGAGCTGCAGGCGATCGCGAAAGCCCACGAACTGCCTGTCATCGAGGATTCGACCGAGGCTATCGGCTCGAGATACAAGGGGGCGCTGGTCGGCACATTCGGTACGGCCGCGGTGTTCGACTTCTCGCAGCCCTTCGCGCTGACCTGCGGCGAGGGCGGCATGGTCGTCACCGACGACGTCGACATCGCGGTGGCCGTGCGTCGGCACCGGTCGCACCGGCTCGACGAGCGCGCATCGGTCGTGGTCAGCAGCAGCGCGTCGCACCAGGCCGTGATGAGCGACGTGACCGCCGCGCTCGGGCTGGCGCAACTGAGGCGGATCGACGAGATCCTCGAGCGGCGCAAGCTGATCGAGCAGATCTATTACAGCGAGGTGCAGTCGTTCGAGGGCATCAAGGATCCCTATGTCGGTCCAGATGTCACCGAGGTGAACTGGTTCCTCTACCAGGTCCATCTCGGCACCCGGTTCTCGAAGTCGAGCCGGGACTCGATCGTCGAGGATCTCAGGGTCGAGCAGGTCGAGGCGGTGGCCTATTCGAATCCTCTGCATCTGCAGCGACACTATTTCGACATGGGCTATCGCCGTGGCGATTATCTCGTGACGGAGAAGGTGGCCGATCGTGTGGTGGCCCTGCCGTTCCACGTCCATCTCACCACGGACCAGATCGCCTTCATCGTTGCGACGATGAAGGACGCCTCGGTCAATGTCGGGGCGGGCGCCGCGATCTACTGACACCAGTTGAACTCAACCCAGCAAAGGAGACATTCAATGGCAACTCTGACGGTCATGCCCTCCGGCAAGACGATCGAGGTGGGCGAGGGCACCACCATTCTGGCAGCGCTGCTCGGCGCTGAGGTCGAGATCCAGCACAAATGCGAGGGCCAGGCAAAGTGCGGCTCCTGCCACATCTTCCTGCAGGAGGGACGCAAGGGCGTGTCCAAGGTGACGAAGCTCGAGAACGAGAAGCTCGACACCATCGTCGGCGTCGGCTCGAAGTCGCGCCTCGCCTGCCAGGCGACCATCCTTGGCACCGAGAACGTCAAGATCGAGCTGCTCGGCTTCGGTTCAGGCCTGTAAGAGGAGGATACCATGGACAATTTGACGCTGCATGTCCGCTTCGCCAATGACGGCACTGTCGCCGAGATCAGCGAGCGCCCCGGGGACCTGACGCCACAGCAATGGTTCGACAAGTTGAGTGCTGCGATCGGCATGAAGGCCTATCAGACCTTTGCCGGAGGCCGCGGCGTGTTCAAGGTCGACCGTGACCAGATCGAGGCCCTGAAGACCGCAGCCGTCTCGTGACGGCGGCGGTGTGACCTTCGATGCGAGCGGCAGCATGAGCGCGGATGCGGGACAGGCGTGTCGATTCTTCGTCTCGTACACCGGCGTCAAGCTGCCGCTGCGGCTGGTGACTGCGATCGCGCCGGAGCAGCTCTCGAACCGGAACACGTTCATCCGCGGCTATTTCGATGCCGACGGCGTACTGACCGGGTTCGAAAAGGTCGTCTATGGCGAGATCGAGCTCACGCACTGCTACAGCTACCATGCCAATGGGGCGCTGAGCCGGGCCGAGATCGTGATGCTCGACGAGGATCCGGTGACGCTGAATTTCGACGAGACCGGCGCGCCTGTGGCCGCGCACGACGCTGCGTGAGCGGGAGGGACCGTGACTGTCGCCAAGCTGATCGAGGCTCTTGCCAGCATGCCGAAGGACGCTATCGTGCTGATGGACAGTGGCGGCGGTTTGTCGCGTGTCGATGCGCTGGAGCTCGTGGACCAGCAGGGTCCGGGGGCGCCGGCTGAGGTCATCCTGCAGCCGAGCTTGGACGAGTAGAGACAGGAACGACCGATGGCGGATGCTGGGACTTCAGAGACCGGAACTTCAGAAGCGGGACCGGTCGTCACGCCCTATGAACGAATTGGCGGCGCCGTCGTGGTCGATCGTCTGGTCGAGTCGTTCTACCACCGGATGGATACTCTGCCCGAGGCGAGGGCCATCCGCGACATGCACGGCACCAATCTTGGGCCGATCAAGCACATCCTGAAGCGATACCTCTCGGAATGGCTCGGCGGCCCGAAGCTGTATTCACCTGAGAAGGGGCATCCGCGGCTGCGTCAGCGCCATATGGGCTTTCCCATCGGCAATGCCGAGCGCGACGCCTGGCTGCTCTGCATGCGCGGCGCGCTCGAGGAGACCGTCAGCGACGTCGAGGCCCGCCAGGATGTCGACGCCGCGATGACCAAGCTTGCCGACTGGATGCGCAACCAGGCCGGCAATCCGCACGACGCGCGGGCCGCGCGACCGTGAGCTGAGAGGTTAGCCGCGGTGCTCAAGAATGGGCCCTCTCCCCTTGTGGGAGAGGGCATCGCCGGCCTCTCCACATATTTGGTCGGGTGAGGGGGTCTCTCTGCGAGGTGCGCCCGGCGAGAGAGACCCCTCACCCAACCGAGTCTGCTGCGCTGTCCTGCATGCCCTCTCCCACAAGGGGAGAGGGCGCTGTATCTCGCAGCGAGCTTGTAGGTGATCCGAAGGTTCTTGTAGTCCATCGGACCACAACTAGTACCCAACTAATACAACGGCACGCCGAAGAAATTCTCGTCGTCGCCGCCCCAGGCGCGGTGCAGCGCCAGCGCGTTCTGCCATTGGATCAGCTCGGTGCCGCTGGCGTTGCGGTGGGTGATCTTGCCGTCCGGATGCTCGGCGAGCAGAAAAGGCTTGCCGTTGCGGATGAAGCGGTTGAGATCCTTGGTGTCGTTGGGGCGCACCACGCAACGTGGCCGCTCGTCGATCAGGATGGTGGTCGGCAGCATCGCGACGCTCTCACTCCATCGGATTCTCAATCGGTCGGCGGTCCCATGTCGTCGTCGGCCTTCTTCTTCTTTTTCTTGTCGGTCTTGGCGAGCGCGTAGGCGCCGGCATTCTTTAGCGTGATCGGCGGCTGGCCGACGACGTATTGCGAGATCCACGCCAGTGTCCGCTCATGTGCCAGCGCGGCTGCAGATTCATCATAGGTCTCGCCGTTGCCGTCGAACGCATGCGCGGCATTCGGATAGGAGAATGCGCTGACCTCGGGATGATAGGCGCGGAACATGGTCACCTCCGCGAACGGCACGACGATGTCGGCCTCGCCGAAATGGAGCAGGGTCGGAATCTTGCGCTTGGCGCCGGCCGCATTGACGACACCTGTCGCGTAGTAGCTCACCGCGCAGGCCACGCCGGAGACGCGGTTGGCCGCGTCATAGGCCAGACCGCCGCCGGCGCCGAAGCCGACTACCGCCACCTTGCCGCAGTCCTTGACGCTGTCGACGGTCGACTGGACTTCGGCGAGCAGCGGCGTTGCCGGATCCGGCACGGACTTGGCCGGCTCGCCCTCCACCGTCGATTCGATCGCCGCAGGAGGTGACAGCTCCGGCGCAATCACGACATATCCGCTGGCCGCAAAGGCATCGGCGATCTTGCGTAGCCTGCCGGCAGCGTCAGCGCCGTCCGGCAGGACGACGATCGCCCCCTTCGGCGCGTCGGTGGGATCGGCACGAAACGCCTGAAAGGTATGGCCGTCGCTGGCGGTCAGCTTGATCGTGCTCTCCGTAGGCATGTGATGCTCCTGCTTCCGTTGCGCGGTTGGCGCGCGTTACAACAAACCCAGCTCCAGCGCGGTCTCTTCGGACATGCGCGACTTGTCCCAGGGCGGCTCGAACACGAGCGTGACTTTCACCGATGCGACGCCGTCGACGGCCTGCACGGCGTCCTCCACCATGCGAACGATCTCGCTCGCGACCGGGCAGCCGGGCGCCGTCAGGGTCATGTCGATCTCGACGGCGCCGCCGCCCTCGTGCGCGATCCGATAGACCAGCCCGAGATCGTAGACGTTCACCGGAATCTCCGGGTCATAGACCGTTCGCAACGCCGCAATCACGCTCTCGGCTGCACTCTGGGAGCCGGTCGCTACGGCGGTCTGCGCCGGGGAAGGAGGGGGCGGGGCATGCATGGTCATCATGCGTTGGTTCCTCTCATGATCCTGGTTCGCACCGGGGGATGGTCGTTGCAATTCGAGTCATGTTTCGCTTCGCTCGTGCATGGCGTCGCCTCATTCCGGACCGAGCCCCTCGGCCAGCGCGGCGACGACCGGCCATCCGACGGCGCCGGTGGGATCGAGTCGCCGCAGCGCGGCGAGCATTTCGGCTGCACCCTCGGAATCAGTCTTGCGCAGATGGATAAAGGCGAGGGCCTTCAGCGTGTAGAGCGCGAAGCGGCCGGCGCCGTCCGGCAGCGGATCATGCGGCGTCCAATGCCGCCAATCACATGGCCAGCCGGCCTGGCGCGCCGCTTCGGCAAGGCCCAGCTCGGCGACCGCCTCTGCCTCGTCGAGATGGCCCTGATAGGTGTGAATCTTATATAGGCAGAAGTAGGTCGGAAGCTGCTGCGGAGCGGCCGCCAGCGCTTGGCGAAACAGCCGATCCGCTTGCGCGTGGTCGCGGCGGTACGCCGCCACGCCCTGTTGCAACAGGGCATCGATCTCTTGCGGCAGATCGCCGAAGTTGATCGTGTCGGGTTCGCTGACGAGTTCGAGCATCTGCATTGACCTCGATCAAATCACTGCAAGACACGGACCGTTTTCGCGCGGGCGCAGCAGTGTCGAAGCCGGCACGAGGCGGGTGGAAGAACGGGCCGATGTTGGATTTTGAACGCCGCTTCCTCGCCGCCCCGCGGCCGATGTCGCAAACACGACGCGACGCTTGCGCGATTTGGCGTGGACACGTCGTCAGATGCCGGCGAGCCGGCGATTGCGGCGCGCAAATGACTGGTTCGGAGCTTGCATGATGCCGTCATCAATCCAGCGGAGCAGCAGCGATGGCGATGGCAGCAACGGATATCGAGCGTCTGATCAAGGAGGCGTTCCCGGATGCCGTTGTCGTGATCGAGGATCTGGCAGGCGATGGCGACCATTATTCGGCGCGCGTCACCTCACAGGCCTTCGCTGGGAAGAGCCGGGTGCAGCAGCATCAGATGGTCTATTCGGCTCTCAAGGGCCAGATGGGCGGCGTGCTGCACGCGCTGGCGCTCGAAACGTCATTGCCGAAGTGATCGTTGCGGCCCGGCTGATCGGTCGCATTCAGGGAAAGGATCCAGTCCATGTCGACATCCGAACGCATTCAGAAGCTGATCGACGGCAGTGATGTCGTGCTGTTCATGAAGGGCGTGCCGGCCGCGCCGCAATGCGGCTTCTCCGCCGCGGTGGCGCAGATCCTGGCCAAGCTCGACGTGGCCTACGAGAGCGTCAACGTGCTCGCCGATCCCTTCATTCGCGAAGGCATCAAGGAGTTCTCCAACTGGCCGACCATTCCACAGCTCTACGTGAAGGGCGAGTTCGTCGGTGGCTGCGACATCGTGCGCGAGATGTTCCAGGCCGGCGAGCTCGCGACACTGCTCGCCGACAAGGGCATCAAGGCGCCTGCGTCATGAGCGATGCCGATGTCGCCGAGGCGGATGACGCGTTCGAGATTCCGCAGCTCTACAAACACCACGCCTTCGTCTGCCTGACGCAGCGCCCGCCCGGACATCCACGCGGCAGCTGCGGCGCGCTCGGCGTGCAGCCGCTGTGGGACCGGCTGACCAAGACCATCGAGGCGCAGCGGTTGACGGACATCGGCGTCACCGCTGCCGGCTGCTTCGGCTTCTGCAGCGCCGGACCGATGATGGTGGTCTATCCGGACGGCGTCTGGTATCGGCCGACCACCGCTGAGGATATCGACGAGATCGTCGAATCCCACTTCAAGCAGGGCAAGCGTGTCGATCGCCTGGTGATGGTCCTGAAGCGCTGACGTGCAGAACGGAGCCGCTCAGCGCGGTTCCGGACAAGGTGTCGACGCCTCCGGACGCGTGCAGCCCTGGACGTCGTCCAGATCGTCGCACTGCCGAAGCAGCGAGATCACGGGTTCACGATCGAAGCCGGCGCAGCACTGGCCGCCGGCTTCGATCAATGGCCGGCGGATCAGCAGCGGATCCTCGAGCATCAGGTCGATGGCCGCGACGGCTTCGATCGTCTCTGGCTCGATCTCTCCTGATTTCACGCGCGGCGAGGCTGGATTGAACCAGGCCCAGACGGGAGTCCCGGCGAAATACGCGCGCAGCCGCTCGCCGGTCCAGGGCTCGGTCAAGAGATTCCTGGCGACGACATCGTGGCCGGCGCGCGTCAGCATCAGCTTCTGCCGGGCGTTGGTGCCGCAGCCCGGCTTCTCGTAGAAGACGACGGTCGTCACGTCAGGCGCCGCCGAGCTGGACGAGCTGCGCGCCGCCGGCGCGGCCGAGAATGGTGTCGACCTTCTTGCGCACCGACTCGATCGTGAGCGGCTTGACCACGGCGCCATGCGCGCCGGCCTTGAGACCCTCGATCGCGATCGCCTCGTCCGCCTTGGCGGTCACGATCAGAATCCGCACGCCCTTGAACTTCGCCAGGATCTCGCGGACGAGCTCGGGTCCGCGTTGCTTCAGGAAGGACACCCCGAGCAGCACCACGTTCGGCGCCAACCAGTCGACGCCCTTCTCATACGCCTCCTCGGGAGTCGCCAATTCATGTGTCTCGATCTCGTCGTGCAACATGAACTGCAGGGCCGCGCGCGTGATCTCGTCGTCGTCGATCACGAACACGCGCCGCTGGTCCACGGCCTTGGCCGTCTCCACTCCGATCTGCATTGCATCCTCCTCAACGTTGTCAGCGTCTGTGCCGCAGGGCTGCGGAGAGGACCTAGCAAATCTCGTTCCGGGCGCCGCGCGGCTGAAAAGCCGCCGCCGTTGTGTCGTTTCGGACAGCACCGCGCGTCGTCGCATCTTGCGAAGCATTCCGATGTCGGGTTTGCAACAACCCGCCATCGCTCACGGAATGCTCCGCATCTCCTTTAAATCATGACTGTTTTTGACGCCGTGCGCGTGCTGGCACAGCCGTTGCAAAACTGGGCCCAGGCAATGGTTGAGGGCTGAGTGCACGCCGACGCTTCGGACGAGCGATGCTCTCCTTCCCAACAACCCGTCTGCCGGTTCGGACACAGAGAGGACGCGGTCACGCCTCGCGAACAGCGCGGGCGCGACATAGGCAATCGGTTGATGGAGAGCAGAATGTCATCACTGCGACAAATCGCATTCTACGGCAAAGGCGGCATCGGCAAATCGACGACGTCGCAGAACACGCTCGCGGCGCTCGCCGAGATGGGTCATCGGAT
>NZ_JBNPUM010000024.1:0-30642 GCF_051168175.1 Bradyrhizobium sp. HKCCYLRH2047 | reverse complement strand
GCGATCGATTTGCGTGACCCCAAAAGTGTCAACCATGTCCCCGAACAGGTGTAAGCTATGTCTCCGGGCTAAACACTTCGCTCGCAATGACGGCGACTAATAAGATAGATCAAAGGGCGCCATGAGCTTCATCAACCCCGATCCCTTCACCACCCGCCCCGAGATCGACGGCACCTTCGGCGTCGTCACCTCCACGCACTGGCTCGCCACCGCGGTGGGCATGGCGATGCTGGAGCGCGGCGGCAACGCCTTCGACGCCGGCGTCGCGGCGGCCTTTACGTTGCAGGTGGTCGAGCCGCATCTCAACGGGCCCGGCGGCGATGTGCCGATCATCCTGCACGACGTCAGGCGCGGCCGCACCGAGGTGATCTGCGGCCAGGGCCCCGCGCCGGCAGGCGCCACCATCGCGCACTACAAGCGCGAAGGCTTGGACATGGTGCCCGGCACCGGCCTGCTCGCCGCCTGCGTGCCCGGCACGTTCGAGTCCTGGATGCTGTTGCTGCGCGACTATGGCACGATGCGGCTGCGCGACGTACTGGAGCCGGCGATATGCTATGCGCGCGACGGCTATCCGCTGGTCGAACGCGTCTCGGCGACGATCCAGACCGTCGAGCAGTTGTTCAAGACGCATTGGCCGACCTCGGCCGCGCTCTATCTGCCCAACGGCAACGTGCCGCGGCCGGGCACGCTGTTCACCAATCCACAGCTCGCGGAGACCTACGCGCGCATTCTGAGCGAAGGCGAAAGCGCGGGTGCTGATCGCGACGCGCAGATCGAGCGAGCCCGCAAGGCCTGGTCGCACGGCTTCGTGGCCGAGGCGATCGACCGTTTCTGCCGGACGCAGGAGGTCATGGACGTCTCGGGCTCGCGCCACAAGGGCGTGCTGACGGCCGATGACATGGCGCGCTGGCAGCCGACCATCGAGGCGCCGCTGACCTACGAGTACGGCCGCTACACCGTCTGCAAGGCCGGCGTCTGGAGCCAGGGCCCGGTGCTGCTGCAGCAGCTCGCGCTGCTCAAGGGCTTTGCGCTCGACGGTCTCGATCCGACCGGGCCGGACTTCATCCATTGGCAGATCGAAGCCGCCAAGCTGGCCTTCGCCGATCGCGAGGCGTTCTATGGCGATCCCGCCTTCGCCGACATCCCGATCCAGACGCTGCTGTCCGATGCCTACAACGACGAGCGGCGCAAGCTGATCACCGACAAGGCCTCGCTCGAGCTGCGTCCCGGCACGCTCGACGGCTACAGCGCCAAGGTCAAGCTGCGCGAGGCGCAAGGCCACCGCGAGGCCGTCGGAGCGATGGGCTCGGGCGAGCCGACCGTCGGCCGCTTCGGCGAGGTGCGCGGCGACACCGTGCATTTCGACATCATCGATTCCCAAGGCAACATGATCTCGGCGACGCCGTCCGGCGGCTGGCTGCAATCCTCGCCGGTCATCCCCGAGCTCGGCTTCTGCCTGGGCACGCGCGCGCAGATGTTCTGGCTGGAGGAGGATCATCCCGCGGCGCTGGTGCCGGGCAAGCGGCCGCGCACCACGCTGTCGCCGACCATGGCGCTGCGCGATGGCGAGCCCTATGTGGCCTGGGGCTCGCCCGGCGGCGATCAGCAGGACCAGTGGAACACGCAGTTCTTCCTGCGCCACGTCCATGCCGGCATGAACCTGCAGGAAGCGATCGACGCGCCGGCGTGGCACTCCGAGCACTTTCCGATCTCGTTCTGGCCGCGCACCGCACGCCCCGGCGTGCTCGTGGTCGAAAACCGCGTGCCCAAGGCGACCGTCGAGGAGCTGCGCCGCCGCGGCCATGTCGTCGAGGTCGGCCCCGACTGGTCGGAGGGCCGGCTCACGGCCGCATCACGTGTCGGCCGCCGCCGCCGCGCCGCCGCCAATCCGCGGGGCATGCAGGGTTACGCCGCCGGACGATAAGAGAGCAACGCGACGATGACCTGGTCGATCATTGCCAAGGACGATCTCACCGGCCGGATCGGCGTCGCCGTCGCCACCCGCTTCTTCGCCGTCGGCGCGCGCGTGCCCTTCATCGTCGCCGGCCACGGCGGCATCGCGACACAGGCGCTGGTCAATCCCTATTACGGCATCGACGGCGTGACGCTGCTCCGCGATGGCCGCCATCCGCGCGAGATCGTGCAACTGCTGACGTCGGCCGATCCCGGCCGCGAGAGCCGCCAGCTCCACATCCTCGATCACAACGGCCAGATTGCCGCCCACACCGGCCGCGACTGCATCGACTGGTGCGGCCATCTCGAAGGCCGAGGCTTTTCGATTGCCGGCAACATGCTGGCCGGCCCGCAGGTGCTCAACGAAACCGCGAACGCGTTTCTCACTCATGGCGCCCTGCCCTTCGCGCAGCGGCTGATCGCGGCCATGAAGGCCGGCGAGGCCGCCGGCGGTGACAAGCGCGGCAAACAGTCCGCCGCCCTCCTCATCCACGGCAAGGAGGAATGGTCCGAGCTCGATCTGCGGGTCGACGATCACGCCGATCCGCTCACCGAGCTCGCACGCCTGGAAGGCGTCAGCCGCAGGCATTGGGCGGTGTTCCGGCAGTTCATGCCGACGCGCGACAATCCGGCGGGGATTACGGATCGCGCCACGATCGATGCCGGCATCGCCGCGGCGCTCGCGAACCAGACATGACCGAGCCGGAAGGACGGCGCGTGACCGGGGTTGGTATGGATAGTGCAACAACGCAGGCTGCATTTTCGTAGGGGACATCGGATGATGAGGAACTGGTGCTTGGCCGCCGTCGCGGCCGTTGTCGTGGCCTCCTGGGGGCCGGCCGCGCAGGCGCAGACCACCCTGCGAATCGGCCTTGCCGAGGACCCCGACGTTCTCGATCCGACCATGGCCCGCACCTATGTCGGGCGCATCGTGTTCGCCGCCACCTGCGACAAGCTGTTCGACATCGACGAGAAGCTCAACATCGTGCCGCAGCTCGCGCTGTCGCAGCAGACATCCGCCGACGGCAAGGAGGTCACCATCAAGCTGCGGCCCGGCGTGAAGTTTCACGACGGCGAGCCGTTCGACGCCGAGGCCGCCAAATTCTCGCTCGACCGCCACCTGACCTTTCCCGGCTCGTTCCGCAAGCCTGAGCTGGCCTCGCTCGATCATGTCGACGTCGTCGATCCCCTGACGATCAAGCTGGTGTTGAAAGCGCCGTTCTCGCCGCTGATCGCCCAGCTCACCGACCGCGCCGGCATGATGGTGTCGCCGAAGGCCGCCAGGGAGGCCGGCGACAAGTTCGGCCTGCATCCGGTCTGCGCCGGTCCGTACAAGTTCGTCGAGCGCGTCCAGCAGGACAAGATCGTGTTCGAGAAGTTCGCCGACTACTGGAACAAGGACAACGTCTTCATCGACAGGATCGTCTACCAGCCCATCGTCGATGCCACGGTGCGGCTGGCGAACCTGAAGTCGGGTGCCCTCGACCTGATCGAGCGCGTGCTCGCGACCGATATCAAGGATGTCCGCGCCGATTCCAGGCTTGCGCTGTCGACTGCGATCGAGCTCGGCTACCAGGGCATCACGCTCAACATCGGCAAGGACAAGGCCAAGGGCCCACTCAGCCAGTCAGCCAAGGTGCGCCAGGCGCTCGATCTCGCGATCGACCGCGAGGCGCTCAACCAGGTGGTCTTCAACGGCGAATTCATGCCGGGCAACCAATGGGTCAATCCCTCGCATCCGTATTATCAGAAGGCCTTCCCGGTGCGTGCCCGCGATGTCGAGAAGGCAAAGGCGCTGCTGAAAGAGGCCGGCGTGACGACGCCTGTCGCGGTCGACTTCATGGTGCCGAAGGGTGCCGAGACCGAGGCGGCCGCCCAGGTGGTACAGTCGATGGCCGCCGAGGCCGGCTTCGACATGAAGATCCGTGTGACGGAGTTCGCGACCTCGCTGAAGCAGGCCGAGGCCGGCGACTATCAGGCGTTCATGCTGTCATGGAGCGGCCGGATCGATCCTGACGGCAACAGCTACGTGTTCTTGCACAGCAACGCGCCGCAGAACTACAGCGTCTGGGCCAATGCCGAGGCCGACAAGGCGCTCAGCGACGCGCGGCTGGTGACCGACATGGCCCAGCGCAAGGCGCTCTACGAGAAGCTGACCAAGCTCGAGATCGAGGACGAGCCGATCCTCTACCTCTATCACCGCCGCATCCTGATCGCGCACACCAAGAAGCTCGAGGGCTACAAGCAGATGCCGGACGGCCTGGTGAGGGTGGTCGGGCTGAAGCTGAAGTGAGCGGTCAGGTGGCACCTGGTCGTTGGGACGCGCAGCCGGCGCCCCGCACTCACTCCGCTCCCTCCCCCCTTGTGGGGGAGGGCTGGGGTGGGGGGTGCCACGAACTCCGAATCCCGTTGGGGCACCCCCCTCCCTGTCCCTCCCCCACAAGGGGGGAGGGAACGCTAGAGGCACGACCTGCCTCTGATCCCCGGCATCTAGAGCACTGCGCGGGGACCATGCCATGCTGACCTTCCTCGCCCGCCGCATCGCCCAGATCGTCCCGACCTTGATCTTCGTCTCGATCCTGATCTTCTCGCTGCAGCAGCTGCTGCCCGGCGATCCCGCGCTCGTGATGGCCGGCGAGGAGCGCGATCCCGCTGTCATCGAGCAGATCCGCAAGCAGTATCGCCTCGACCAGCCCCTGCCCGTTCAGTACGGCTACTGGATCAAGGGCGTGCTCTCGGGCGATTTCGGCGAGTCGCTGCGCATCAAGATGCCGGTGCGCGACCTCATCCTGCAGAAGCTGCCCGTGACCCTGCAGCTCGCCTCGATGGCGATCGTGATCGCGTTCCTGATCGGC
The DNA here is from genome assembly GCF_051168175.1 of Bradyrhizobium sp. HKCCYLRH2047. Lineage (NCBI taxonomy): Bacteria > Pseudomonadati > Pseudomonadota > Alphaproteobacteria > Hyphomicrobiales > Nitrobacteraceae > Bradyrhizobium > Bradyrhizobium sp. HKCCYLRH2047. The sequence goes on along the minus strand of NZ_JBNPUM010000024.1, from coordinate 25,834 downwards.
ATTCCCGCCGGCATCATTTCCGCCGTGAAGCGCGGGACGGCCTGGGACTATGCCGCCAACCTGTTTGCGCTGTGGGGCATCTCGACGCCGAACTTCTGGCTCGGCATCATGCTGATCTTCCTGTTCTCGATCCAGCTCGGCTGGCTGCCCGCCTCCGGTTACGTCTCGCCCGCCGAGGACTGGCGGGCCAGTCTCGCCGCCACCATCATGCCGGCCTTCGTGCTCGGCAATGCCATCGCCGCGATCCTGATGCGCCACACCCGCAGCGCGATGCTGCAGGTCCTCGGCAGCGACTACATTCGCACCGCGCGCGCCAAGGGCATCTCCGAACGCCAGGTCATCCTGCACCACGCGCTGCGCAATGCCCTGACGCCGGTGATCACGCTGGGCGCGCTCGAGCTCGGCACGCTGTTGTCCGGCGCCGTGCTGACCGAGCAGATCTTCTCGATCCCCGGCTTCGGCAGGCTGATCGTCGACGCCGTGTTCAACCGCGACTACGCCGTCGTGCAGGGCGTCGTGCTGGTCACCGCCACCGTCTACATCATGCTGAACCTGATCGCCGATCTCGCTTATGTCCTCGTCAATCCCAGGCTGAGGAGCTGAGATGGCCGAGACGACGCTGTCGGCTCCATCAGGAGCACGCGCCCTCGCTCCGCTCGAACGGCCGATGCAGCGCACCTGGCGCCGGCTGGTAAAGCGCAAAGGCGCAATGGTCGGGCTCGGCCTGATCACGGCCTTCATCCTGCTCGCCGTATCAGCGCCGGTGGTGGCGCCCTACGATCCCGTCAAGACGAGCTGGGCGCTCGTGCGCAAGGCGCCGTCTGCGGCGCATTGGTTCGGCACCGACGATCTCGGCCGCGACGTGCTGGCCCGCGTGATCTATGGCGCGCGCGCCTCGCTGCTGGCCGGCGCGATCTCGGTCGCCATCGCGCTGGCGATCGGCGTCCCCATCGGCATGGTCGCCGGCTATCGCGGCGGCTTCATCGATGCCCTGATTAGCCGCATCACCGACGCGATGCTGGCCTGCCCGTTCCTGATCCTGGCGATCGCGCTGGCGGCGTTTCTCGGGCCGAGCCTCGGCAACGCCATGATCGCGATCGGCATCTCCGCGACGCCGATCTTCGTCCGGCTGACCCGTGGCGAGGTGCTGGGCGTCAAGGTCGAGGAATATGTCGAGGCCGCCCGCAGCGTCGGCGACACCGCCCTGCAGATCGCGGTCAGGCACATCCTGCCGAACATCATGCCGGCGCTGCTGGTGCAGGCGACCTTGTCGGTTGCCGCCGCCATCATCGCCGAGGCCGCGCTCTCGTTCTTAGGGTTGGGCCAGCAGCCGCCGGCCCCGTCATGGGGCAGCATGCTCAACGCCGCCCAGCGCTTCCTCACCAATGCCCCCTGGATGGCGATCTGGCCGGGGCTCGCGATCTTCCTGGTGGTGCTGTCCCTCAACCTCCTCGGCGACGGCCTGCGCGACGCGCTCGATCCGCAGCAGGAGGAGTAGGCCCTCGCTAGCGCAACACCCTCCAGTGTCGTCCCGGCGAACGCCGGGACCCATAGCCACCGTCGGTCGTTGTTGCGCGAGAAGGTCACTCCGCGCCTGCCTCAAACCACTGCCTGGGGTTATGGGTCCCGGCGTTCGCCGGGACGACAGCGAGGGGTGTCGAGAGACCGGTCAAAACAAAACGGCGGCTGCCAGGGCAGCCGCCGTCGATGTCGTGAGACCAGGCGCCCTCGTCACGTCGCCTTCAGCGCATGATCGGTCTCGGCGTCGAACTGCGCGATCTGCCGGGCGCGCTGCGACTTGGCGGCGGCCTGGTGGTTGGTGGCGATGACGGTGTAGACGGCCGGCAGCACGAACAGCGTGAACAGCGTGCCGATCGACATGCCGGCGACGACGACGAGGCCGATCGAGAAGCGGCTGGCGGCTCCGGCGCCGGTCGCGGTCAGGAGCGGGATCAGGCCGGTGACCATCGCCGCCGTGGTCATCAGGATCGGCCGCAGGCGGATGCGCGCGGACGTCTCGATGGCGGTGCGGCGGTCCATCCCCTCGTTGAGCTGCAGCTCGTTGGCGAACTCCACCATCAGGATGCCGTGCTTGGTGATCAGGCCGACCAGGGTCAGCAGGCCGACCTGGGTGTAGATGTTCATGGTCGCCAGCCCGAAGAACAGCGGAATCAGCGCGCCGACGATCGCCATGGGCACGCTGATCATGATGACCAGCGGATCCCTGAGGCTCTCGAACTGCGCCGCCAGCACCAGAAAGATGATGATCAGCGCGAAGCCGAAGGTGATGGCGAGCTGATTGCCCTCCTGGACGTATTGACGGGCGTCGGCGAGATAGTCGTGGCTGAAGCCGGACGGCAGGTTCTTGGCCTGCTTCTCCAGGAAGTCGACCGCCTGCCCCACGGTGACGCCCGGCATCGGCACGGCGGAGAAGGTCGCCGAGTTGAGCTGGTTGAAATGCGTCAGCGAGTTCGGGTCGGTCGCGGTCTCGATGCTGACGACGGTCGACAGCGGCACCTGCTGGCCGGCCGAGGTCGCGACATAGTAGCCGGACAGCGATTCCGGCGAGATCCGCTTGTCGCGCGGCACCTGCGGAATCACCTGATAGGAGCGGCCCTCGAGGTTGAAGCGGTTGATGTAGTTGCCGCCGAGCAGCACGGCCAGTGTGTTGCCGATCGACTGCATGTTGATGCCGAGATCGCTCGCCTTGCTGCGATCGATCGAGACCTTGACCACCGGCTGATTGAAATCGAGGTCGCTGTCGGAGACGATGAACATGCCGCTCTTGCGCGCGGCGTCCTTCAGCTTGGCCATCTGCTCGTAGACCGCCTGGAAGCCGCTGGTCGAGCTGATCACCATCTGCACCGGCAGGCCGCCGGGGCCGCCCGGCAGCGCCGGCAGGTTGAAGGCGAAGGCGTTGATGCCCTCGATCTTCGACAGCTCCGCCTGCACCAGCGGCTTCAGCTTGATCGAGGAGCGCGTGCGCTCGTCCCACGGCTTGAGCAGCATGCCGGCGAAGCCGCCCTGCGGGCCCTGGATGCCGTTCAGGACGAAGCGCAGATCGGTCTCGGGGAATTTCTGGAACGCCTTGTCGACCTTGTCGGTGTAGAAGTTGATGTAGTCGATATTGGCGTATTTCGGCGCCTTGGTGATCGAGAACACGATGCCCTGATCCTCCTCCGGCGCCAGCTCCTTGGCGGTGTGCATGTAGAGGAAGCCGACGAGGCCGAGGATCGTCAGCGCGAACAGCGCCGTCACCGGCCGGTAGTCGAGTGAGCGGTCGAGCTGGCGGCCGTACCAGCGCGTCATCGCGCCGAACACCCGGTTGACGAGCCGCGCGAAGCGGCCCTCCTCGGCGCTGCGCAGCAGCACCGAGCACATCATCGGCGACAGGGTCAGGGCGATCACGCCGGAGACGATGACCGAGCCGGCGAGCGTGAAGGCGAATTCGCGGAACAGCGAGCCGGTGAGACCGCCGAGGAAGCCGATGGGGGCATACACCGCGGCCAGGGTGATCGTCATCGAGATGACGGGGCCGACGATCTCGCGGGCGCCCTGCAGCGCAGCCTGCACGGGTGCCTTGCCCTCCTCCAGATGGCGGTGGATGTTCTCCACCACGACGATGGCGTCGTCCACGACGAGGCCGATCGCCAGAACCATCGCCAGCAGGGTCAGCAGGTTGATGCTGAAGCCAAGCGCCAGCATCATCGTGCAGACGCCGATCAGCGACAGCGGGATCGTCACGACGGGGATGATGACCGAGCGCAGCGAGGCCAGGAACAGGAAGATGACCACGATGACGATCAGCACGGCCTCGCCGAGCGTGTGCTCGACCTCGTCGATCGACGACTGGATGAACTTGGTGGAATCGTAGGCCACCTTCATCTTCATCGACGGCGGCAGGTTGCGCTCGAGGTCCGGGAACAGCGCGCGCACACCCCTGACGATGTTGAGCGGGTTGCCCTGTGGCGTCGCATCGACGCCGATGAAGATGGCGCGCTCGCCGTTGAAGGCGACGCTGGCGTCGGTGCTCTGCGCCGCGAGCTCGACGGTCGCGATATCCTCCATGCGAACGAAGCCGCCGTCCTTGGCCTTGACGATCATCCGCTTGAACTGGTTGACGTCGGTCAGGCCGGTATTGGTCGTGACGTTGGAGACGATGAAGTAGCCCTTGGCCTGTCCGGCCGCGGACTGGAAGTTGTTGGCCGCGATCGCTGCCGCGACGTCGGTCGGCGACACGTTGCGGCCGGCCATCTTCTCGGGGTTGAGCCAGATCCGCATCGCAAAGGTCTGGCCGCCGAGAATGTTCGCCGCGGCGACGCCGTCGACCGTCGACAGCACCGGCTGGACCACGCGCGTCAGGTAGTCGGATATCGCCGATCCCGACAGCTCCTCGCTGGAGAAGCCGAGATACATCACCGAGGTCGTCTGGCCCGTCGTCTTGGTGACGATCGGGTCGTTGGATTCCTTCGGGATCAGGTAGCGGACCGAATTGACCTTGGCGAGCACCTCGGTGAGCGCCTGGTTCGGATCGAAATTCAGCTTGATGAACACCTGGATCGTGCTGGTGCCCTGCACCGAGGACGAGGTGATGTAGTCGACGCCCTCGGCGGAGGCGACCGCCTGCTCCAGCGGGGTGGTGATGAAGCCCTGCATCAGGTCGGCGGACGCGCCGGGATAGACCGTCGTGACGTTGACGACCGTGTTCGACAGCTTCGGATATTGCCGGATCGGCAGCACGAAGGCGGCGCGCAGGCCGAGCAGCAGAATGAGCAGGCTGACCACGACCGACAGCACCGGGCGCTTGATGAAGATATCGGTGAAACGCATCGCGGCAATCCCGTCAGCAGAGGTCAGATGAGGTCCGGACGGGCCGCCACGATCAGGCGGCCCGGCATTGGCTCAGAGGTCGCTCAGTAGCGCGGCGGCTTCGCCGGGACCGGCGGCAGCGGATCGGTGGAGATCGCGACCGCGGCGCCGGACTGGATCTTGAGCTGGCCGACGGCGACGACGCGATCGCCTTCCTTGAGGCCCTTGAGGATCACCGCGCGGCCGTTGATGCGGTCGCCGGTCTGCACATAGATGCGGTCGGCCGTCAGCGCGGTCTTGCCGTCGTCGGTCTTCTTCTCGTTGATGACGAACACCGAGTCGCCATAGAGCGTGTAGTCGACAGCGGTCTCCGGCACCGTCAGCACCGGCGGCTTGTCCGGCAGCACGACCGTGGTGGTCGCGAACATGCCGGGCCTGAGGATGCGCTCCGGATTGGCGATCGTCGCCTGCACCCGGATGTTGCGTGTGTCGGTCGCGATCTGCGGCTCGATCGTGGTGATCTTGCCCTCGAACGTCTTGCCCGGATAGGCATCGACGCCGACGCGCACGGTCTGTCCGACCTTGAGCTGACCGCTGTCCTTTTCGGTCACGGTGAAGTTGACCCAGAGCTGCGACAGATCGGTCAGCGACACGATCTGCGATCCGGCGGACAGATACTGGCCGACTTCGACCTTGCGGACGCCGAGGTCGCCGTCGAACGGCGCGCGCACGAGCTTCTGCGCGATCAGCGCTTCGGTCTTGGCGACGCCGGCCTGGGCCTGGTCGTAGGCGGCCTGGGCCTGGTCGACGGTCGCCTGCGGGCCGAACTGGCGCGAGGCCAATTGCTTGGCTCGGTCGAGCGACAATTGCGCCACGGTGACCTGGGCCTTGTAGTTGGCGAGGTCGCCCTGCTCCGGCGCATCATAGAGCTGCACCAGCGGCGTGCCCTGCTTCACCGTCGTGCCCGGCGTGAACATGATGTCGGTGATGCGGCCCGAGGCGTCGGAGGTGACGTTGACCTGATGAACGGCGGCGAGATCGCCGACTGCGGTCAACAGGTTCGGCACCGTCTCCGAACTCGCCGTCGCGACGCTGACATTGAGCGGCGGTGGCTTCATGTTGGCGAAGAACTGCGCGATCATCTTGTCGCGGAACATGTTGAACCACACGAAGCCGCCGACCAGCGCCGCGAGCAGCGCGCCCACGACGATGAACCACAGCACCGGGCGGGTGCGCTTGCGCGGCTTGTCGTCGACCGGCTTTCCGGAGAGCTTGGGTTCCGTCGCAATGTTCATGTCATGCACTTTCTGCCGTCGCCGGCCGGGCCGGAGGTTGCGACAATTCGTGATCGAGGTGGCACGCAATGGCGGCATCGGTCAGGCCGATGCCGCGCAGAATGAATTCGCTGAGCTGGCGCTCCAGGCTCGCAGCAGTTCCATACGGCACACACGGAACGGATGGAAGCCGCGTCAAGGCCGCCATCAATACGGTGTGGTGCGCGAACCAGAACAGGTCACGGGGCGCAGCCACGAGACGCACGGCATCACCACACGCAACGGCGCTTTCCAAGGAGTTAACGAACTTGGCGCCGATCAGATCATCGATCTTCGTATACAGCAGCCTTGCGAATTCGCCATCGTCGAGATGGCTCGACGCCATCAGCCGCAGCCGCTGCTCTTCTTCCTCATTGGGGCCGTCGGCGATCCCGAGGAAATGCCGGACCATCCCGGCCATCATCATGACCAGCGTCGCGGTCGAAGGTTCCTGACTGAGCAGCACCTCGAAATCCGGATCGGTCTCGCACTCCTCGGTGAGGATCTCCGCATAGAGCGCCGCCTTGGAGGGGAAATGTTTGAACAGCAGCGCTTCGGAGATCGCCGCCGCCGCGGCCACGCTCTTGGTCGTGGTGCCGGCATAGCCATGACGCGCGAAGCAGCGCTTGGCTGCACCGAGGATCAGCTGCCTCCGGAGATCGCTTGTCATGCGCAAAGTGGACATCGGCCGTGAGTAAATACTCACTTGATCTATGTCAAGAAAGATGCCGCGGCGCAGCAGGGTCGGCGGCCAAGTCCCTGAAATTACAGGTGGGATTTCACGGGCGCCAAAGGCAACTCTATACCTCTCAAAGCGGCGGATCTGCGGCACCGCTCCATCAATGGATGCAATGCCGCGCGGGGACCACCGCGGCGGGCGCATTTTCTTCCGCCGCGCGCCATGCGACGGTCACCGCGACAACAACAAGAATCGGCCGGGAGGACCAGACATGACCGACGACGCAGCGCTCGCCAGCCAGTTCGATCTCGAGAGCCTGACGCCGGAGTTCTACGCCGATCCCTACCCGACCTATCGCGCGCTGCGCCGGCACGCCCCGGTCAAGCGCATGCGCAACGGCTCCTATTTCCTCACCCGCTACGACGATCTGGTCACCGCCTACAAGGCAACCAGGACGTTCTCGTCGGACAAGAAGCGCGAGTTCGCGCCGAAATACGGCAACTCGCTGCTGTACGAGCATCACACGACGAGCCTCGTCTTCAACGATCCTCCGGCGCACACACGGGTGCGCCGCCTGATCATGGGCGCGCTGTCGCCGCGCGCGATCGCCGAGATGGAGCCTGCGCTGATCGCGCTGGTCGACGGGCTGCTCGACCGGATCGCGACCAAGGACAGATTCGAGCTGATCGAGGATTTCGCCGCCGCAATTCCGATCGAGGTGATCGGCAACCTGCTCGGCGTGCCGCATGACGAGCGCGCGCCGCTGCGCGACTGGTCTCTCGCCATCCTCGGCGCGCTGGAGCCGGTGCTGACGCCGGAGCAGTTGTCACGCGGCAACCAGGCCGTCGGCGACATGCTGACCTATCTCGAAACCCTGGTCGCGCGCCGGCGCGCCGCCCCCGGCAATCCCGAACGCGACGTGCTGACGCGGCTGATCCAGGGCGAAGCCGACGGCGAGCGGCTGAGCGAGACGGAGCTGCTGCACAACTGCATCTTCCTGCTCAATGCCGGCCACGAGACCACGACCAATCTGATCGGCAACGGCCTGGTGCTGCTGTGCGAGCATCCGGCCGAGCGCGCGAGGCTGATCGAGGCGCCCGGCCTGATCCGCACCGCGGTCGAGGAGATCCTGCGCTACGAGAGCTCCAACCAGCTCGGCAACCGGATGACGACCGAGGCGGTCGAGCTCGGCGGGGTCAGGCTCGAACCCGGCACCTCCGTCACCCTGTGCATCGGTGCCGCCAACCGCGACCCCGCCCAGTTCGACGACCCCGAACGCTTCGACATCACCCGCCCCGCCAACCGCCACCTCGCCTTCGCCACCGGCGCCCACCAATGCGCCGGCATGACGCTGGCCAGACTGGAGGGCGCGGTGGCGATCTCGCGGTTTCTGGCGCGGTTTCCGAACTATCAGCTGGACGGCGAGGCGGTGCGTGGGGGGCGGGTCAGATTTCGCGGGTTTGCGAGCGTGCCGTGTGTGGTTGGGGGGCTGACGCGATCGTCGCTCTCGCGATAGCCCCTCGGTCTTGACTTCAGACGGCCCAGCCATGACGGCCTGGGCGGCAGTTCGTAGGGCGGATTAGCGAAGCGTAATCCGCCGCTGACACGGCCAACTGCTGTTGAAGGACACGCTCTGCTGCTGGCGCGGCGGATTACGCTTCGCTAATCCGCCCTACCGACTTTACGTAGCGCTCCTCGCTTTGTTTTCGAATTGCAAGATTTTTGTTTCGCTTCATCAGAAATCATGTTATACGCGCGCCGTCCCGTCTCACAAGAGGGGCGCTTCGCGGTCGTCACGAACGTCGAGGCGGGATGCGGTGGGCGTGTCGGTGTCGCAGCGTGGTTTTCCGCGCCGACGAACGGCATCGATACGCACGGTCAAGTCGCGTGGTCCTGACACCCCGACGCTGGTGTCACGCTTGCGTTGGCGCTCACGCGCCGCGCGGGCAACGGTGGCCAGAAAGCCCGGAGCACCGGGGAGAACGCGAAGCAGCCGTCAAAACCATCGCGCGGGGAATGCCGGGATGTCTCGGCTGAACCTGTGGTTCCTGCCGCCTGCATTTTTTCCGCAGGCGGGCCATGGGTGCGGCCAGCGCCCGGCATTCCCCGTGCCCTCTTTTCGGAGAGGGCAGGACGAAGCGCAAAGCTCGGACGCGAACCGCGCCGCGAGGGGGTGACCGCATGTCTCACCGCCTTCAGCACAAGTCTCATCGTCCCAAACACAGCTCTCACCATCGTCATTGCGAGCGATGCGACGTGTCCGCCAAAGCCCGAAGGGCGACGGCGGAAGCAATCCAGGGCTGGGCATGCGACTCTGGATTGCTTCGTCGCTTGCGCTCCTCGCAATGACGCCGCGCATAAGGAGACCGCCGAGGGGCGAGCTATCGAGTTACTCGTCATGCCCGGGCTTGACGATGGAGAGGGTGGAATGCTCAACAGCGCGCTGGGGATTTCAGAACACCGCGTGGTCGCCGCGCTCGGCCGTGGCCTCGCCGCGGATCAGCCTGGCGTAGTAGTCGAACAGCGTCTCCGAACCCGTCGACGGCGTGGCGTCGGCGTCGTAGCGGCCGGTGGCGGGGTCGAGCACCAGCATGGATTCGGTGGCGTAGTAGCGGCCGATGCGGGCGAGCTCCGCCTTGTCGGCGAGCGACGGCACGACCCGACCGGCAAGATCGAGCCCGCGGATGACGACGTCGAGCAGCGCCACCGGGACGTGGCGGATGTGCGGCTTGCGTCCGAGCAGCGCGAACAGATGCTCGCCCTGCTCCAGCGGCGTGATGGCCGGTCCGGGGCCGCCGATTGGCAGCACGCGATTCCAGCAGCTCTCGTCATCGAGGCAGCCGGCCAAGTAGTCGCCGAGATCGGCGTCGCTGATCGGCTTGCACGCGGTGAGACGGCCATCGCCGAACACGAGATATGGCCGGCCCTGTCTGACACGCTCGACCTGCCCGGACAGCGACTTGAAGAACGCGGTGGGACGAACGATCGAATGGATCAGGCCCTGCTCCATCAGATGCGCTTCGAACGCCAGCTTGGCCTGCTGAAACGCCAGCAGCGGCTTCTGCACGCAGATGGCAGACAGCATCACGAAGTGCGTCACGCCTGCATTGCGGCCGGCCTTCAGCACGTTCACATGAGCCTGGTGGTCGACCGCCCAGGCATCGCGCGGCACGCCGGTGCGCGAGGCCATGCAGGATACCACGGCGTCGAAATGCTCACCGCGAAAGCCGTCCCGCGCCAGCGAGACGGGATCGGTGACGTCGCCCGTTCTGACGGTGGCGCCCTGGACCCGCACGGCGTCCTGGCGCGGACGGACGAAGCAGACCACCTCATGCCCCCGCGCGACCAGCGCACGCACGGTGGCGCGGCCGATCGTTCCCGTCGCGCCGAGCATGAAGACACGGCGCGGACCAGACGAAGGGACAACGATAGGAGAGGTCATCGGCTGAGGCGAAACTCTGGAAACCGTCCCAATCTATATCACCGCCTGCCCTTGCGCGGCGTCGAGACTGCCACGGGAATTCTCGTCATGCCCGGGCCCGTCCCGGCCATCCACGTCGTTCGGCGTGTGCGGTGCTACGTGGATGGCCGGGACGAGCCCGGCCATGACGGGTCGAAAGAGCTGAGCGCATCCCGACGCACTAGCGTTGCTCGCGACCTGCCGTGCCGTTGTCCGAACGCCTCTCCACGCTCCGCGAATCCCTCACTCCGCCACGCGCGGGGTCTTCTCCAGGATCAGCGTGTGGATGCCGCAGGTGCCGCTGTAGAGGCTCATCACCCGTGTGCCGGGCTTGCGCCCAACTCTGGGCTCGGAGACCTGCAGGCCGGCGGCGAGCAGCCGCGCGCGCGTGGCATCGATGTCGGCGACGCGCCAGCTCAGGCCCCACAGCTTGTCATGGGCCTTGTCGTTGCCGGCGACCGGCCGCTTCACCACCTCGACGATCAGGTCGCCGCAGCGGAAGAACATCAACTGCCCCCATTCCTGATGGCTGCGGTCGAGCGCCATGTCGAGGCCGAGCCGGGCGCCGTAGAGCGCGGCGGCGCGTTCGGGATCCTCGGTCGAGATCACGATATGGTCGAGGCCGAGCACGGCCGTATCGGCGGTCTTGGCGGACGGCGGGCGCGGCTCGGCAAGCTCGAGGAAGAACATGCGCACGCCGCGCGTCAGATCGGTCATCGCGCGGGTGCGCTTCCAATGCAGCGTCCGGCCCGAGATGCGGTCGGTGTTGTCGACCTCGGCAATCGGATCCGGCTTCAGCGCGACCCGCTCGAGCCGCCGATGCATCTTGCCGATATCGCCGGTGGCAAAGCAGATGCTGGCGAGCCCCTCTCCCCAGATCTTGATGACGTTGCGGATGCGGTCGGCGGCGGGGCTCTCCCCCGCCGGCGCCATCAGCTCCAGGCTCATGTTGTCGAGCGTGAACAGGACGCGGTCGGCGCCCTCGCCCGAATTCTGCCAGGACGGCTTGCGCGCCAGCAGCGTCTCGAACGCGGCGCTGCCGGCCTGGATGTCCTGCAGCAGGACGACGACGTGGTCGAGCCCGGTGATCACGGAAACAGCCCTCGCGAGTTCTTGGCGTTGCGCACCTTCTCTACCCCGATCGCCATCGCCGCGGTCCGGTGCGAGATGTCGTCGGCCTTGGCGCGCGCCAGCATGCGCTCGAAGGCGCGGTCGAGGATCTGGTACTCCCTGCGCATCACCTCCTCTTCCTCCCAGAACAGCTGCTGTAGATCCTGCACCCATTCGAAGTAGCTGACGATGACGCCGCCGGAATTGCAGAGGATGTCGGGAATGAGGAAGATCTCCTTGCGGCGCTGCTCCAGCACGAGATCGGCATCCGGCGTGGTCGGACCGTTGGCGGCTTCCGCGATCACCCGGCATTTCAGATGCGCCGCCACCTTGGCGTCGATCACGCGCTCGACGGCCGCCGGCACGAGGATGTCGCAGGCGAGCGTCAGGATCTGGTGTGGATCGAAGGCGAGTTCGGTCGAGAACCCGGCGATGCTGCCATGCTTTCCGGCGTGCGCCATCAAGGCCGGGATGTCGAGACCACGGGGATCGTGGAGGGCGCCGGTGTGATCGCTGACCGCAATCACCTTCATGCCCATCTGGTGGAAACCGAGCGCGGCGTAGGAGCCGACATTGCCAAAGCCTTGCACCACGGCCGTGGACTTGGTGGGGTCGATGCCGAGCTCATCCATCACCCGCCGCGACACATGGGCGACGCCGCGCCCGGTCGCCTCGCGCCGGCCGAGCGTGCCGCCGGAGAACACCGGCTTGCCGGTGACGATCTCGGTCACGGTCTGGCCCTGGTACATGGAATACGTGTCCATGAACCAGGCCATCACCTGCTCGTTGGTGCCCATGTCGGGCGCCATCACGTCGGTATGCGGGCCGACGAACGGGATCATCTCCTGCATGTAGCGGCGCGACAGCGATTCGAGCTCGCGCTTCGACAGCTTGGAGAGATCGACGTTGATGCCGCCCTTGGCGCCGCCATAGGGCAAGCCGACCAGCGCGCATTTCCAGCTCATCCAGATCGCGAGCGCGGCGACCTCGCCGATGTCGACCGTCGGGGCGAACCGCGTGCCGCCCTTGGTCGGCCCCATCGTCAGCAGATGCTGGACCCGGTAGCCTTCATAGACCGAGATCGTGCCATCATCCTTGTGGATCGGACACGAGACGGTGATCGCCCGCTTCGGCAACAGCAGCCGGTCCCGCTCGTCGGCTGGGATACCAAGATGGTCGGCGATCACGTTGAACTGATTGGTGGCCATCTCGAACACCGGACCCGCATAGACAGTCATATTCCACTCCCGAATCTGCGTTTCTGCAGGCCGGCAACCATAGCGCGACCCGCGCGCCGGCGGCAGGGGGCCACCGGTAGCAGACGGCCGATCTCAACCACCAAGGTGACGATTTGACGAAGAATTTCAGCGTTGATCCGCTTTGACCGCTTGCTAATCTGCGGCGCCGGGGCCGCGATCACCCCTTAGTGAGACAGAAATGGCAATGCAGGCCCTCTTCATCGGACAGACCTACATCGACGTGACATTCATCACCGACCACATGCCGACGGGGGACGAGAAGCACGTGGCGTCCGACTATGCCGTCTCGTTCGGCGGCAATGCCGTGACTGCGGCATTTTGCTGCGCCAAGCTCGGCATTGTGCCCGACCTGATCGCGACCGTCGCGAATGACTGGCTCGGGCGGATGTTCCAGGACATGACCGCGAAATACGGCATCTCCGTGCATCCCCGGAAGGTCAATGCCTCCTCGCTGTCCTTCATCATGCCGAAGGACGGCAAGCGCGCCATCGTGCGCTGCCGCGACGATGCGCATATCCACCCGTTCCCGCTGCTCAATCTCGGCAATTGCCGGGCGCTGCATGTCGACGGCCACCAGCCCGACGCCGCGTTGCACTATGCCAAGCTGTGCCGCGAGGCCGGCATCCTGACCTCGCTCGACGGCGGCGGCCTGCGCACCAACACGCATGAGCTGCTGGAATATATCGACGTCGCGATCGTCGCTGAGCGGCTGTGCGAGCAGATGGATCTCACGCCGGAGAAGATGCTCGACTACCTGAAGAGCCGCGGCTGCCGCATCGGCGGTGTCACCCAGGGCGAGAAGGGCCTGCTCTGGTATGACGAGGTCGGCGCCGTGCATACGCTGCCCGCCTATCCGATCCCGCGCGAGCGCGTGATCGACACCAACGGCGCCGGCGACGTCTTCCACGGCGCGTATGTGTATTCGTACCTCGCCGATCCCGCCAAGGGCTGGAAGGAGCATTTCGAGTTCGCGCGCGCGGCCTCGACGTTCAAGATCCAGAAGCTCGGCAACGAGGCCGGCCTGCCGACGCTCGCCGATATCGAGCTGGTCCGGCAGGAATTCGAGGCGCGCGTCTAGCGGCTGTTTGGGAGAAAAGCGGATGGGACGGGTCGTCGTCGCCGGCAGCATCAACATGGATGTGGTGGCGGCGGCCGAGCGCCATCCGCGCATCGGCGAGACCGTCGCGGGCCGGTCGGTGATGTACTTTCCCGGCGGCAAGGGCGCGAACCAGGCGGTCTCAGCCGCCAAGCTCGGCGCGCCGACGGCGCTGATCGGCCGCCTCGGCCGCGACGCCTTCGGCGAGCAGCTGCGGGCATTTCTCACGGCTCAGGGCATCGATCGCACTGCGGTGAAGGACAGCGCCAGCGCGTCGACCGGCACCGCGATCATCACGCTGGCCAAGGCCGACAACACGATCGTGGTGATATCAGGCGCCAACGCTGAGGTCAGCGCCGATGATGTGGCGCAGGTGTCTCTTGGCTCGGAAGACGTGGCCGTCAGCCAGTTCGAGATCCCGCAAGCGACGATTGCCGCGTTCTTCCAGCGTGCCAAAGCGGCCGGCGCCACCACGATCCTCAACCCCGCCCCCGCGAGCGCCTTCGACAGCACGCTGTTTGCGCTGGTCGATGTGCTCGTGCTGAACGAAACCGAGCTCGGTTTCCTGGCCGGCATCGAGCTCGGCGACGCGCCGACGCCGCAGCAGGTGAATGAGGCGGTTCGCGCGCTCAAGCCTCGCGACGACCAGACGGTCTGCGTCACGCTCGGCGCGCGTGGCGCGGTCGCGGTTTCTGGCGCCGAGGCCCGGCTGGTCGAAGGCCGCGCGGTGAAGGCCGTCGACACCACCGGCGCCGGCGACTGCTTCGTCGGTGCGCTGGCGGCAAGGCTGTCGCAGGGCGCTGATATCGCGGACGCGATCGGCTATGCCAACATCGCCGCGTCGATCTCGGTGCAGCGCATGGGCGCCGGCCCGTCGATGCCCACTGCCGAGGAGGTGCGCGCGCTGCTCTAGGCGAGAGCGCTCTTCAGGTCGAAGCTGGGATCAGCGGCCTTGGCTGCATCCAAGGTGCCGCCCGCAGCAAGCAACTTGCGGCCGAACATATGGTCGCCGGCGCGGTTGACCGACTCGATGCCGACCAGCCGGCCCTCTTTGTAACAGAATGCGGAGAATGCCTTTTGCGCCGGATCCCCGCGCAGCACGACCTGGTCATAGCCCGTGGTGAGCCCCGCGATCTGGAGCTTGTCGTTGGCCTGGTCGCTCCAGAACCACGGCTGCCCGTCATAGGGCTTGACGTCGCCCGTCAGCCGCGCCGCGACGCAGCGGGCATGATCGGTGGCGTTCTGCACCGACTCCAGACGCAATGTGCCGCCAAAGCGCTGGCTGGCGAACAGGGCGCAATCGCCGATCGCCGAGATGTGCGGATCGCTGGTGAGCAGATACTCGTCGACCACGATGCCGGAGGCGACCTGCAATCCAGCCTCGGCGGCGAGCTCGACATTCGGCAGCACGCCGACGCCGACCACGACGAGATCGGCGGGGATGTGCCGACCATCGCTGAGGCTGACGCCGGTGACCTTGTTGCCGTCGGCCTCGATGCTGGTGGACTGCACTCCGAGATGAATCTGCACGCCGGCATCGGCATGCTGCTTCTGGAAGTAGTCGGAGATTTCCGCCGTCACGGCCCGCGCCATCACCCGCGCGCCGAGCTCGAGCACGTCGACCTCGAGGCCCTTGATCCGGGCGGTCGCCGCGAATTCGAGACCGATGAAGCCGGCGCCGATCACCACGGCCCGCTTGGCATCGGCGAGCAAGCCTCGCAGCGCTTCGCTGTCGTCGAGAATGCGCAGATACCGCACGGCAGGGAGATTGGCATTGGGAATGTCGAGCAGCCGATTGCGCGCACCGGTCGCGAACACGAGGTGCCCATAGTCGAGCGTCCGACCGGAGGCGAGCAGCACCTTGCGCTGATCGCGCTGAACAGCGACGGCACGATCATAGACGAGATCGATGGTCTGGTCCGCGTAGAACTTCTGCGGCCGGAACATCAGGGTCTCGGGACCGCCGGTGCCCTTGAGATAGGCCTTCGACAGCGGCGGGCGCTGATACGGCAGATGCGGTTCGTCATTGATCAGGTGAATCGGATCGGCAAAGCCTGCCTGACGCAGCGAGGTCGCGAGCTGGAATCCCGCATGCCCCGCACCCACGATCACCACCGGTCCCTTCGTCACTGCGCCCTGCCCCATTCTGTCATTGTCCATGCCGACGGAACCGGGTTTTGGCAGACTTGCCCGGCATTGTCACCGGTCCCGCCGTGCGGTTTAAATGCGGCAACAAGAACCACGCCCGGGAGGTATGAATGTCGGACGCCGTAGCGGAACCTGCCCGCCTGAGCATCGAGGGTCCGATCGCGGCCATCACGCTCGACCGCCCGGCGGCGTTCAACGCCATCAACCTTGCGATTGCGAAGCGCTTGGAGCTGCTTGCGGCCCAAGTAGAGGCCGACAAGACCATCCGCGTGCTGATCCTGAAAGGCGAAGGCCGCGCCTTCTGCGCCGGCGGCGATCTGCAGACGATCGGCGCTGCCGCTGAGGCCAACGCCATCACGCCTGTCGTCAGCGAACTGCTGCATCACTACCATGCTTTCATCGCGAGCCTGCGGCGAATGCCCAAGATCGTGCTGGCGAGCGTGCACGGCTCCGCCGCCGGCGCAGGGATGTCGCTCGCCTTCGCCGCCGACCTCTGCATCGCCGCCGAGGACGCGCGCTTCACGCCGGCCTATGCCAAGCTCGGCGTGTCGCCCGACGGCGGCGGTACAGTTGGCATGGTCGCCACTGTGGGCATCAGGCGGGCGTTGCAGATCTTCCTGGCGGAGGACAGCTTCACGGCCGCGCAGGCCCATGAATGGGGCTTGGTCGCGAAAGTCGTCCCCGCCACCGACCTCGCTGCAGCTACCGAAGCGCTGGCTGCGCGGCTGGCGCAGAATGTGCCGGCGGGGATCGCGGCGACCAAGGCGCTGATCCATCGCGCGCCGACCAGCTCGGTCGAAGACCAGCTCGCGGCCGAACGCGATGCGATCATCAACTGCATGCACACGGATGAATTCCGCACCGCCGTGAAGCGGTTCACCAGCAAGGGAAAGTAGGACTGCGCTCAACTCTTCCCTTTCCGGCGCATGAAATCGAAATCGCAGCCGTCGTCGGCCTGCAGGATCGTTGCATGGAAGAGATGCGCATAGCCGCGCTCGGCCCATTCGGGCGTTGCGGCTTGCTTCAGCGCAGCGCGACGCCGGCCCAACTCGGCGTCGTCGACCAGCAGGTCGATGCTGCGCTTTTCGACATCGAGCCGGATCATGTCGCCGCTCCGCACCAGCGCCAGCGGACCGCCGACGGCGGACTCCGGCGTGATGTGAAGGACGATGGTGCCGAACGCGGTGCCGCTCATGCGCGCATCGGAGATGCGCACCATGTCCTTGGTGCCGCCGCGCGCGAGCTTCTTCGGGATCGGCAGGTACCCCGCCTCCGGCATGCCTGGCGCGCCCTTGGGTCCGGCATTGCGCAACACCAGGACGTCGTCGGCCGAAACATCGAGAGCGGGATCATCGATCCGCAGGGTCATGTCCTCCACCGACTCGAACACGACGGCGCGCCCGGTATGTTGCAGCAGCTTCGGGCTCGCCGCCGAATGCTTGATGACTGCGCCGCGCGGCGCCAGATTGCCGCGCAGCACGGCAAGGCCGCCTTCCGGCTTGATCGCGTCATCGCGCGCGCGGATCACGTCCTGCCCGGGAACATCCTCCGCCGCAGCGACGATGTCGCGCAGCGACTGGCCGGTGATCGAGCGGCAATCGAGGTCGATGAGATCGCCGAGCTGCTTCATCAGCTTCGGCACGCCACCGGCGTGGTGGAAATGCTCCATGTAGTGATCGCCGGACGGCTTGAGGTCGACCAGCACCGGCACCTCGCGCCCGATGCAGTCGAACGCATCGAGGTCGATCCTGTGCGGCGTCCGGCCGGCGATGGCGGTGAGATGCACGAGCCCGTTGGTCGAGCCGCCGATCGCCTGCAGCACCACCTGGGCGTTCCGGAACGCCGCAGGGGTCAGCAGTTCGCTCGGCTTCGGTCCCTTCACCTTGGCCATCTCAGCCGCGACCCGGCCGCTGGCCTCGGCCGAGCGGAAGCGCTCGGCGTGCGGCGCGGGGATGGTCGCGCTCATCGGCAGGGACAGGCCGAGCGCCTCGGTGATGCAGGCCATGGTCGAGGCCGTGCCCATCACCATGCAGGTGCCGACCGAAGGCGCGAGCCGGCCGTTGACCGCATCGATCTCGCTGCCGTCCATCTCACCGGCGCGATACTTCGCCCAGAGACGTCGGCAATCGGTGCAGGCGCCGAGCACCTCGCCCTTGTGATGCCCGACCACCATCGGTCCGACCGGAATGACCACGGTCGGCAGATCGGCGGACACCGCGGCCATGATCTGCGCCGGCAAGGTCTTGTCGCAACCGCCGATGACGACAACGGCGTCCATCGGCTGCGCGCGGATCATCTCCTCGGTTTCCATCGCCATCAGGTTGCGCAGATACATCGAGGTCGGATGCGCAAAGCTCTCGGCGATCGAGATGGTGGGAAACACGAACGGCATCGCGCCCGACAGCATGACGCCGCGCTTCACCGCTTCCAAAATCTGCGGCACGTTGCCATGGCAGGGATTGTAGTCGCTGTAGGTGTTGGTGATGCCGACGATCGGACGATCGAGCGCGTCATCGGAATAGCCGGCCGCCTTGATGAAGGCCTTGCGCAGGAACAGCGAGAATCCAGCATCGCCGTAAGCGGTCAGTCCCTTGCGCAGGCCGTCGGTCATGGTCTTCTTTTCTTTCGTTGCTCTGTCTCGTTATTCCGGGGCGCGCGAAGCGCGAACCCGGAATCCAGAAGTGGTTTAAACTCTCATGTCGAGATTCGGGGTTCGCGTCCTGCGGACGCGCCCCGGAATGACGACCTTGGATCACCCCCAATCGATGATCCGGCTGGTGTCGCCATCGAACTCCGTGGTGCAGAACGCGCCGCCCTGGAAATAGTCCCCAATCGGATCGGCCGGCAGCTTGGCCTGCTCGGCCATGGCGTGCTCGCGGAAATCCTCGGCGCGGCCGGTCGGGCGGTAGCCGAGATCATAGGCGCGCTGGTTGTCCCACCAGGCGCGTTCATTGAGCGAGGCGCCGTACAGCACCTCGAAGTGGATGTCCGGATGCTCCAGGCCGATGCGGCAGAGCTGCACGAGATCCTCCGGCTTCAGCCAGATCGACAGACGGCGCTTGTCGAGCGGCTTGTCGCCGAAATTGCCGATGCGGAGGCACGTGACCTTCAGCCCGTGCTTGTCGGCATACAGAGACCCGAGCGCCTCGCCGAACACCTTGCTGACGCCGTAGCGGCCGTCGGGGCGCGGCTGCACGTCGTTGTCGATCTTGCGATGGCGCGGATAGAAGCCGACCGCGTGGTTCGACGACGCGAACACCACGCGCTTCACACCCTTGCGGCGGGCGGCCTCGAACAGATTGTAGCCGCCGATGATGTTGGCCTGCAGGATGTCGCTCCACGGTCCTTCGACCGAGTAGCCGCCGAAATGGATGATGCCGTCGACGCCCTCGCACAGCGCCTCGACCTGGGACAGGTCGGCAAGATCGGCCGCCTTGAACGTCTCCTGGCTGGACAGATCCGCCGGCGGTCTGAGGTCGCTGAGCAGAAGGTCCGGATAGATCGGCGGCAGCAGCTTCCGCAAGGAAGTGCCGATTCCACCGCTCGCTCCGGTCATCAAGATACGTGGCATTTCATCCCTCTTGTTCGGCCCGCAGGTTTGCGGTCATTGCTCGGCGATGATAGCAGAGATCGTAACGGCGCAATAACAGGACCGGCCAAATGTCCGACGGAAACGCTCACGCGCAGGGCTTTCGCCCTGCCACCTTCTATCCCGATCCGGCGATCCAGGCGCTGGATCCGCGCTTCGAGAAATACTGGCTCAAGCTCTCCGCGGTCGAGCGGCTCGCCACCGGGCTGCGCTGGGCAGAGGGGCCGGTGTGGTTTGGCGACGGGCGCTATCTCCTCTGCAGCGATATTCCCAACCAGCGCATCCTCAAATGGGAGGAGGAGACCGGCGCGGTCTCGATCTTCCGCAAGCCCTCCAATTTCGCCAACGGCAACACCCGTGACCGACAGGGACGGCTCGTCACCTGCGAGCATGGCGGCCGCCGCGTCACGCGCACCGAATACGACGGCTCGATCACCGTGCTGATGGATTCCTTCAACGGCAAGCGGCTGAACTCGCCGAACGACGTCGTGGTGAAGTCCGACGGCTCGATCTGGTTCACCGATCCGACCTTCGGCCTGCTCGGCAATTACGAGGGCTACAAGGCCGAGCCGGAGATCGACACCCACGTGTACCGGATCGACGCTGGCACCGGCCAAGCGACCATCGTCGCCGAAGGCGTGCTGGGGCCGAACGGGCTGTGCTTCTCGCCCGACGAATCCATCCTCTACATCGTCGAATCCCGCGGCGTGCCGACGCGCAAGATCCTCGCCTATGACGTCTCCGCCGATGGCAGCAAGCTCGCCAACAAGCGCGTCCACATCGATGCCGGCCCAGGCACGCCGGACGGCATGCGCTGCGACGTCGACGGCAATCTCTGGTGCGGCTGGGGCATGGGCTCGCCCGAGCTCGATGGCGTCATGGTGTTCGCGCCGGATGGCGCGCCGATCGGCCGCATCGCTTTGCCCGAGCGCTGCGCCAACGTCTGCTTCGGCGGCCTTAAGCGCAACCGCCTGTTCATGGCTGCCAGCCAGTCGATCTACGCACTCTACGTGAACACGCAGGGCGCGCTGGGGGGCTGACATCCGGTCCCGTAGGGTGGGCAAAGGCGCGGAGCGCCGTGCCCACCTGCTTCGTTGTCGGCGCGAACGGTGGGCACGCTGCGCTTTGCCCACCCTACGCATCCTCACCGATCAGGCCGCGTTGTAGCCCGCGACCGCCTTGACCTCGAGATACTCCTCGAGACCGAACTTGCCCCATTCGCGGCCGTTGCCGGACTGCTTGTAGCCGCCGAACGGCGCGGTGCGGTCGTTCGGCACGCCCTGCAAATTGACGTTGCCGGCGCGGATCTTGCGGCCGACCTCGCGGGCCTTCTCGATCGTCGGAGCCGAGACGTAGCCGGCCAGACCATAGGGCGTGTCGTTGGCGATCTTGACGGCCTCGGACTCGTCCTGCGCACCGATGATGACGAGCACCGGCCCGAAAATCTCCTCGCGCGAGATCGTCATGTCAGGCTTGACGTCGGCGAAGATGGTCGGACGGACGTAGAAGCCCTTGTTGACGCCCTCGGGCAGGCCCGGACCGCCAGCCACGAGCGTCGCGCCCTCCTCGATACCCTTGTTGATGAGGGCCTGGATCTTGTCCCACTGGCCGCGATTGACGACCGGGCCGATCGTGGTGCCCTCGCCGCGGGGATCGCCGGCCTTGGTCTTGTCGGCGACGCCCTTGGCGATCGCGGCCACTTCCTTCATTCGCGCGGCCGGCACGATCATGCGCGACGGCGCGTTGCAGGACTGGCCCGAGTTGTTGAACATGTGCATGACGCCGCCGGTCACCGCCTTGGTGAGGTCCGCCCCCTCCAGGATCACGTTCGGCGACTTGCCGCCGAGCTCCTGGCTGACGCGCTTCACCGTCGGCGCTGCGCGCTTGGCGACGTCGATGCCGGCGCGGGTCGAGCCGGTGAACGAGATCATGTCGATGTCCGGATGTTCGCTCATGGCGGCGCCGACCTCCGGCCCGAGGCCGTTGATGAGGTTGAACACGCCCTTCGGCACGCCGGCTTCATGCAGGATCTCGGCGAAGATCAGCGCCGAGGTCGGAGTGAATTCCGACGGCTTCAGGATCATGGTGCAGCCCGCGGCCAGCGCCGGCGCGACCTTGCAGGCGATCTGATTGAGCGGCCAGTTCCAGGGCGTGATCATGCCCACCACGCCCACCGGCTCGCGCACGACCACGGACGCCGGAAGCGTCTCCTCGAACTCGTATTTCTTAAGCACGTCGAGCGTCGACATCAGATGGCCGAGGCCGGCGCCGGCCTGCAGCTTCTCCGCCATCGGCAGCGGCGCGCCCATCTCGTCGGAGACGGCGGCGCCGATCTCCTTCATGCGGCCCTTGTAGATCGCGATGATCTTTTCGAGCAGCGCGACGCGCTCCTCGCGCGAGGTCTGCGAAAAGGTATCGAAGGCGCGCTTGGCGGCGGCGACGGCCTTGTCGACATCGGCCTTGGAGCCCAGCGCAACCTCATACATCGCCTCCTCGGTCGCCGGATTGATGACCGGGGTGGACTTCTTGACGACCGGATCGACCCAGGCGCCGTCGATGTAGAATTGCAGGCGATTGACCATCGGAAAACCTCTTCACGTGGAAGCATATGGAGGGGCGGCAGCGCGCGGGCCGGCATCCTGGCACGCGCGATCCGCGGGATGAACCCGCCACATGCGGGGACCGGGGTTGCGTCCCGCGGATATAGGAGCAAGCCCGCGACCGGCGCAAGCCGACGCGCCTGCGTTTCGTCGCCGCTCCATTTTGCATCGCAACAAGCGTGGCTCCCTCTTTCGCCGCTAACCGGCCATCATTCCGGATGGCAGAATTCCCGTCGCCGAAGATTCATTTCCAAGATGTGAACTGCTTCACATCGCCGTTGGATCGCCGTGGCTAATCTCCCCGTCATAGACATCCCGGCATCTCGAAAGGACGCCGGACACGATTTCAGAACCGATATTTTCGCCTGTTCTTATTGCTTGGCCTTTTAGCACGTAGACATTTGATCCAAGTTGCGACGCCGTCTCCTTCACCCCAGGTGAGCGAGGCGGCGTCCTTGTTTCCGCCCCCTCTCACACCGCCATCTTGCGATGCCTCACCGGGGCGCCGGTGAGGCTCTCGGAGGCGTCGATGATCGCGTTCGCGTCCATGCCGTTGTGGCGATAAAGGTCGTCGATCGTGCCGGTCTGGCCGAATTTCTCCACACCCAGCGCCTCGACGCGATGGCCGCGCACCGAGCCGAGCCAGCCGAGCGTCGCCGGATGGCCGTCGATCACGGTGACGATGCCGCAATCGCGCGGCAGCGGCGCCAGCAACTGCTCGATGTGGCTGAGATGCTGCCCGCCGCGGCGATGCCGGCGCAGGCTGCGCGCCGCCGTCCATCCGGCATGCAGCCGGTCGGCCGACGTGATCGCGAGCAGGCCGACGTCGCGGCGGGACTCGCCGATCAGGCCCGTGGCCTCGATCGCCTCCGGCGCGACCGCGCCGGTATAGGCGACGATCACCTCCGCATTCGGGCCCGGCTTGCGCAGCCAATAGGCGCCCGCGGCGATGTCGGACTCCAGCTCGGGCGTCATGATCCGCTGCGGCTGATCGATGGTGCGCGTCGACAGCCGCAGATAGAGCGAGCCGCCCTCGCCTGCCGCGGCTTGCATGTGGGTAAAGCCCCACTTCATGATCGCGGCGAGCTCGTCGACGAAGGCCGGCTCGAACGAGGACAGCCCATCCTGCGCCATGCCGATCAAGGGCGTCGCGATCGACTGATGCGCGCCGCCTTCCGGCGCCAGGGTGACGCCCGACGGCGTCGCGACGACCATGAAACGCGCATCCTGATAGCAGGCGTAGTTCAGCGCATCGAGGCCGCGCTCGATGAAGGGATCGTACAAGGTGACCACCGGCAGCAGCCGCGCGCCGTTGATGGCGTGCGACAGGCCGAGCGCGGAGGCCATGATGAACAGGTTCATCTCGGCGATGCCGAGCTCAATATGCTGGCCCTTCGGCGAGGCCGCCCAATTGAAGGTCGAGGGGATCTTCTCACTGCGGAACAAATCGGCCTTCTCGGCACGCGCGAACAGGCCACGGCGGTTGACCCAGGCACCGAGATTGGTCGAGACGGTGACATCGGGCGACGACGTCACGATGCGCGAGGCCATTGCGGTGTCGCCGCGGGCGAGATCGTTGAGGATCAGGCCAAAGCCCTGCTGCGTCGACATCTGGGCCGCGGCGGTGAAGGTCAGCCTGGGCACGTCGAACACGGCGTCATCGAGCCGGCGGCCATCGCGGTTGAACGGCACCGAGGCGAGGAACGACTCCAGCGTCGAAGCATCCTGCGTCAGTCCCTCGAACTTGTCCCATTCATGGCCCGGACGGATGTTCTGCTGCGCGCGCCATTTCTCCATCTGCGCCACCGTCATCAGCCCGGCATGGTTGTCCTTGTGGCCCTGGAACGGCAGGCCGACACCCTTGATGGTGTAGGCGATGAAACACACCGGGCGGTCGTGATCGATGGACTCGAACGCCTCCAGCATGCTCGCCATGTCATGGCCGCCGAGATTGGACATCAGCGCCAGCAGCTCGTCGTCATTGCGCTTGTCGAGCAGCCGCGTGACATCGCCCTGGTCGCCGATCTCGTCCTGGATGTGCTTGCGGAAGGCAGCCCCACCCTGGAAGCACAGCGCCGCGTAGAGCGCGTTCGGGCAATTGTCGATCCAGCGCCTGAGCGCCTCGCCGCCGGGCTCGGCAAAGGCCTCGCGCATCAGCCGGCCGTATTTCACGATCACCACGTCCCAGCCGAAATTGCGGAACATGGTCTCGAACTTCTCCCACAGGCCTTCGCGCACCACGGCATCGAGGCTCTGGCGGTTGTAGTCGACGATCCACCAGGTGTTGCGCAGGCCGTGCTTCCAGCCCTCGGCCAGCGCCTCGAAGATGTTGCCCTCGTCCATCTCGGCATCGCCGACCAGCGCAATCATGCGGCCCTCGCGGCGATCCTTTGTCCAGCCATGCGCGTGCACGTAGTCCTGCACCAGCGAGGAGAACAGCGTCTGCGCGACGCCGAGGCCGACCGATCCGGTGGAGAAGTCGACATCGTCGACGTCCTTGGTGCGCGACGGGTAGGATTGCGCGCCCTTGAAGCCGCGGAAATTCTCCAGCTTCTCGCGCGTCTGCCGGCCGAACAGATACTGGATGGCGTGAAACACCGGGCTCGCATGCGGCTTCACCGCAACGCGGTCCTCCGGGCGCAGCACCGAGAAATACAGCGCCGACAGGATGGTCGCGAGCGAGGCGGACGAGGCCTGGTGGCCGCCGACCTTGAGGCCGTCGGTGTTGGGCCGGATATGGTTGGCGTGGTGGATGGTCCAGGACGACAGCCACAGCGCCTTGCGGGTCAGCGCGTTCAGGATGTCGAGACGATCTGACGATGCGGATGGCGTGGCCATGGCGCTGCTCCCCGGGTATTGCTGGATTCGTGGACTTTAATCCTCTTGCCACGGCCAGAATTCTCAATTTTTCGCGCACAGAGCGGCTCTATTGGGATATTTTATCAACCTGAACTCATTTTCAGCGACTTGATTCCAATGCCAGAACTCGACGCCATTGACCGCAAGATTCTCGGCCACCTCCAGGCCGACGGCCGCATCACCATGCAGGAGCTGGCCGACAAGGTGGGCCTCTCGGTCTCGCCCTGCCATCGCCGCGTGAAATTGCTGGAGGAGCGCGGCGTCATCACCCGCTACATCGCGAGCGTCGACCAGAAGGCGCTCGGGCTGCACGTCTCGGTGTTCATCTCCATCAAGCTGGCGCGTCAGAAGGAGGAGGACCTGAAGCGGTTCGAAAAGGCGATCTCGGCCTGGCCCGAGGTGCTGGAGTGCTATCTGATGACAGGCAATCGGGACTACATGCTGCGGGTGGTAGCGGCCGACCTGTCGTCGTATGAGGCGTTCCTGAAGACCAAGCTGACGAGGCTCGACGGCATCGCCTCGATCGAGAGCAGCTTTGCCCTGAGTCAGGTCAAGTACTCGATTGCACTGCCGGTGTGAGCCAAGCAATCGCCACGACCTCCGCTGTCGTCCCGGCGAACGCCGGCACCCATACTCCGCGGCGGCCGTGGTGAAACAAGCCTGGTCCAACATCTCGCGCAACAACATCTTCCTGGGGTTATGGGTCCCGGCGTTCGCCGGGACGACACCGTGTTTGTTGAAACGAGACGCCCACAAAGATTTCCGTCATTGCGAGGAGCGCAGCGACGAAGCAATCCAGAGCGCATCCGCGGCAAGATCCTGGATTGCTTCGCTGCTGTTCAGCCCGGGGACATGGCTGACAGGTGTTCGGAGACATGGTTGACACCTCAAAATTGGCTCGATTCGTCAAGC
>NZ_JBNPUM010000023.1:0-34691 GCF_051168175.1 Bradyrhizobium sp. HKCCYLRH2047 | reverse complement strand
ACCCCAAAAGTGTCAACCATGTCCCCGAACAGGTGTAAGCTATGTCTCCGGGCTAAACAGCAGCGAAGCAATCCAGGCTGCCGCCGCAGGGATGGTCGGCGCTGCAGGTAGGCCTCGCTAGTGCCATCGGCCGGCGAGGGCTCATGCGCTCCCCGAATGCTGAGCTTGCGCCTGGCCCGTGATCCTTAGCTCATAATGCGCGGCTTGGCCGTCATAGCGGCTGAGCAGCCGTTGCGCTGCCGGTGGCACCACGGCTGTCTCATGCATCGGACCGGCGAAGCACACCACCGCCGCCTGATCGGCGAACGTCATGATCGTCGCGAACTCGCCGCCGTCGATCGGCCTGCGCAGCAGCTCGATGCTCAAAAACCCCGCGATGTTCCGGGCCTCGATCCCTGGAAAGATCGCCGCGCGCAGCAGGTCCTCATAGGCATCGGCATTTGCGGGAGTGCTCCAGCCGCACCAGATACGCTTTAGCATCAGATTGTCCCTCGACAGTGCGATCTCGACTCTCGCGCAGTGAGGTCCGCCAAACTTGGCAATAATTGCTGATCGCCGTCGACGACTGCCACGTGCGGATCAGGCGCCGCCGATCCTCGCCAACAACTCGCGCTGCCAAGATTTGAGGCCAGGGTCGTTGGAACGCATCCTCGCGCTGGCCCTCAACTCAGGTGAAATGTCTTTGCGTTCCGGAGCGAACTGTCGCTCCAGGAGACCTTGCAGCACGGCCTCTGCGTGTCCCGAAACCGGCACACCGATGAGGTCGAACAGCAGCTCGTCGGCTCCAGCCCAGCCTGGAGCGGAAAGCGGCGTTACGGCGCGATACAGGCTGAGACCCAGTGCGACCCGGAGAGGATCGCGACTCGCGAACAGGCCGAGCATGCGCCCCTTGATGCGGTCGGGAAATTGCGTGTATTCCAGAAGCGCGATATTCCTCCAGCGATCGACGGCCATGGCTTCGAGCGTACTCGCGCCAGAGCCGACCAACTGCTGTCGACCGAAATACTGTTCAATCCCGATCAGGACCTCGTCGTAGGGAAACGGATCGACCGGGTGTCGGAGGGCATCGCGACTGACACCGATCGACTCGGCCAGAAGCACCTCGCCATCGACCGGCGGACCAGCCTCCACAGGGGTTGGTCGCTTCTCGAACAGGGCCAGTGGAAGAACCCACTTCATGTCCATGGCCCCCTTGATCCGTCGGGCCAGGACGCGGCTATGTCCGGAGTTTCGTTCCAGAAGTTCGTAGACATAGCCGTGGAAGCGGATCGGCAGGTCGTCCGCCGCCAGCCAATATCTGCCGTCATGGTTTCTCTCCGAAAGGAAGAGGCCATCATCGAAATCGACGACCGAACTTTTCGTGGCGCACTTTCCTGGATAACCGAGACGGAGAAAGTCGAGCGCGCGGACGGCATTCTCCGGTGCGAGACACGCCGTGCCATCCGCCGGCCGATACAGCGTCCAATCGATCCGGCCATAGCCGGTGGACTTCAACGCCACCTCGTGAGCTGACGTGGCGAGCACGCGAATGCTGGCGTCCTCATAGGACTTCGAGCTTTCGATCGCGAGAAGGGCGTGGTTCTGCTTGTCGGGCTGCTGCCGCGGCACAGCCATCTCGACCAGTGCAGCTTCATCTTGCTGCACTCGCCACGAGGAGTGGAGATAAATGGCGCCGGCAAGGACGATGGGACCCAACAGAAAGCCGTAGCGGCCCTTTACGAGCCCATAGAGCGGAATCGCCAAAAAGGGAGCGCAGGCCAGACCTAGGGGAATCAAAAGAAGCGGCGATGCAAACATCGCCACGAAGACGAGGCTGTTCGGGAGTGACGCAAACAGAACTGCTTCGGCAAGTGATACGAGGAATACGATGCCAGCCGAGAGGACCACGTCGAGCAGAAGCAGAAGAAGGCGGCGAAGCATTGGTGCACCATGCTTTGGCGACAGGCCATGGGAAGACCCAGCCTCCCGGTTGCAGACCTCCAATCTGCAGGCAAAGAGTTAAGGGCTTGATGATCAAGTCCATCGGCGTAGCACCGCCTTGTCATGTTCGCGGGATCTCATTGCGTAACGCGGTCGCGAGCGCGGGGTGAGTCGCCCGTCGAGCGAGACGAGGCCTCGAGATGCCTTGCGAACAGGTCTCGCGTATCCCCGCGGGCCTGCGCCGAGATATAGAATTCGCAAGCGAAATCAACGTGCGACGCTCTGTCAAGATTGCCAGTGAAAAATATTCTGCTTTTCAGAATTAAAATCCTGTGTCTTCCTATGTCCATCCCGCCTCAAGCAAAGGGGCGTTGCGCGCGATCGTCACGACACGCGAGGCGGGGATGCGGTGGCCGCGGGCGTTCGCAGCGTCGTCTCAGGATGGCGCGGACGAACGGATGTCTTGCGGACGTGAAGTCGCAGCGGCCTGACACCCCGAAGCTGGTGTCCAACTCGGAGCGAGGCTTGGCTTCGCGCGGGAATGGTGGCCAACAAGCCGGCGCACCAGGGCGACTGCGTATAAGCGTGAAGACCATCGCGCAGGGAAGGCCGGGTTTGTCCGGCTGCACCTGTGGTACCTGCCGCCTGCATTTTTTCTCGCAGGCGGGCCGCAGGCGTCAGCCGACGCCTGGCCTTCCCTGCGCCCTTTGCAATTCGAAGGGCATGACTGATCGCATCACTCGGGCATCGTGTGCCGCGAGACCGCGGTGTCATGTTCGAAGCGTCCACGGTGTTCGTATGAGACGTAAATCCGATCTTTCGCGTGTCGTCCCGGGCAAGCCGCGTCGCGCGAGAGCACGTTGCGGCGCCGACCCGGGACGAATACTCCGCGGCGGGTGTGAGATGCGAGATGGTTGACGAGCGTGCCTCAAACGGCTGCCTGGGGTTATGGGTCCCGGCTCAAGGCCGGGACGACGGCGGTGGTTGTCGATGCAGACAGGGTACGACCAGAGTTCGTAGTTGGGCGCGCTGCCGTAGGGTGGGCAAAGCGGCGCCGTCAGGCGGCGCGTGCCCACCGTCTGCGTCGTGAACATCGGTGGGCACGGCGCGCGATGGAGCGCTGCTCGACACGCAGCTTCACGGGCGCGCCTTTGCCCACCCTACGGCATCGCGCATGCCCCTCAGGCCGCGACCGAGATGCTCGCCGTCGCCTTGTACGCGTCGCGGGGCAGGGTGACGCGGACGACGGTGCCGCACTCCAGCCGCGAGCGCAGCCGCATCGAGCCGCCGTGCAACTGGGCCAGCGAGCGGGCGATGGCGAGGCCGAGGCCGGAGCCGTGATAGGTCTTGGTCATTTGGCTCTCGACCTGCTCGAACGGGCGGCCGAGCCGCGCCAGCGACTGCGCGGGGATGCCGATGCCGGTGTCGGCGATGATGAGCACGACCTTGTCCTCGAACACGCGGCTCCGCATCGTGACACGGCCGCCTTCGGGGGTGAACTTCACCGCGTTCGACAGCAGGTTGACCATGATCTGCTTGGTGGCGCGACGGTCGGCGACGACGGGGATGCTGCCTCCGATGTCGGCGTCGAGGACGAGGCTCTTGTCCAGGGCGCGACCGGAGACGACGCGCAGCGATTCCGCCAGCGTCTTGGCGAGGTCGAGCGGCTCCATGTCGAGCTTCATACGGCCGGCCTCGATCTTCGACATGTCGAGGATGTCGTTGATCACCTCGAGCAGATACTGACCGGAGGTCAGGATGTCGTGGCAGTATTCCTGGTACTTCTCGGAGCCGAGCGAGCCGAACATGCCGCTGCCCATGATCTCGGAGAAGCCGATGATGGCGTTGAGCGGCGTGCGCAGCTCGTGGCTCATATTGGCGAGGAATTTCGACTTGGTCTGGTTGGCTTCCTCGGCGCGGGTCTTCTCCTGCGAGTATTTCTCCGCGAGGTCGGCAAGCTCGATCGCCTGGCGCTCGAGCGCGCTCTGCGAGCGCTGCAGGTCGATCACGGTGGCGCGCAGGCGCAGATCGTTGTCGACGAGCTTCTGCTCGTGCTCCTTGATGCGGGTGATGTCGGTGCCGACCGAGACGTAGCCGCCGTCCTTGGTGCGGCGCTCGCTGATGTGCAGCCAGCTGCCGTCGTCGAGCTGCGCCTCGAAGGTGCGGCCGCCCGGCGCCTGCTGGCTGTGATCGTGCAGCCGCGTGCGGATCTCCGGCATCTTGCCGACCTCGATGACGGTCTCATAGGAGGTGCCGGGGATCACGGCGGAGTCCGGCAGCTTGTGCAGCTTCTGGAAATGCGAGTTGCACAGCACCAGCCGGTTGTTGGCGTCCCACAGCACGAAGGCTTCCGAGATCGTCTCGATCGCGTCGCGCAGGCGGAGGTCGGCCTCGACGGTCTTCTCGACCAGGCTCTTCTGCTCGGTGACGTCGACGGCGATGCCGATCAGGTGCAGGCCGGAATCGGAGGTGCCCTGGCTGAGCTCGCAACGCACCCGGAGCCAGATCCAGTGACCCTCGGTGTGGCGCATCCGGAAGCTCTGATCGATCTGGTGGATGTCGCCGGCGACGAGCTGGTCAGCGATCTCGAACAGGTCGATGTCGTCCGAGTTCACCAGCGCGTTGACCTCGCCGAAGGTGAGGAGGTCGGTGCGGTTTTCCAGGCCGAGCATCGCGAACATCGAGTTCGACCAGAAGATGCGGCCGCGCGACAGGTCCCAGTCCCACAGCCCGCAGCGGCCGCGATTGAGCGCGGTGTCGATGCGGCCCCGCACGGCGTCGTTGATCAGGTCGCCCTCGCGGGCGCGGGTCGACTGCCAGTGGAAGGCGAAGCCGAGGATCAGCACGACGAAGCCCGTCGTCGCCGACAGCGTGACCGAGAGTGCGGCGTCCGAGCCCCAGATCGGCTCGAGCTTCTCCTGGATCACCACGACGCGGCCAGGCAGCGCCTTGATCAACTGCGACACCGCGAAGGCCGGACGGCCGTTCGGCAGCGTGATCTCGGTGACCGCGCCCTGCAGGCCCGGCGTCGCCAGGAGCTGCGCGGTGGAGATCAGGTCGAGGATACGGTCGTTCTCGCCGAGTCCGGTGTCGACCGGAACCCGGGCGAGAATGCGGTGGTCGGCGCCGGTCACGATCACGTGGCGGCCGGGCGCTGCGCCCCAGGCGGGGATCAGGTCGGGCAGCAGGCTCTGCAGGTGCTCGATATGGGCGATGCGGTCCGGGCGCATCGCCAGATTGCCGATGCGGTCGGCGAGCAGGTCGGAGATCGCGGCCAGGTCGCGCTTGGTCGCGCCGCGCTTCTGACGGCTCTGGTCGAGCACCTGGACGAAAGCGCCGAGGCAGATGGTGACGAGAAAGGCGATGATCAAAGTAGGGACAGCACGACGCAATACCGGCTCAGCAGTCAGCAGCCTTTGATAGGCCGGTTTCGCGATCGATTGCGCCAACCCCTTGATGGAATCAGAAGATTGGACGCACGCGTTCGCGGCATGCGCACGCGTCATGCTGTAGACCCCCGAAACTTCTTGGATACCCGAATTTCGAAAGAGCCCCAGCCGCTTCCGAATCAAGTTGATTTGAATCCAGATTTCTCGGGCTGTCGAGAGTCAACGATTTGGCAAAAGCTAATAAATCTTATCCAATGCGGATTTGCCATGGCGAAAAGCCGGCAGAGTGAGTCCGAAGCGGGAACGCAGCGTGACGTTCAGGCCTCAACCGTGCGGCGGCTCGGCGTGACTGATGACGCGCTTGACGCTCGGGAAGGCGCGACGCACTCCGCGCTCGATGTGGTCGACATTGTCGTGCACCTTCAGCACGCTCATCGACGGCGCTGCGCGGCAGTGGAAGTTGACGATCTCGCCAGCCTCGGTGTTGCGGACGCGGACATTGTGCACGTCGTACATGTCGGTCTCGGCTGCGAGGCGCTGCAGGGCCGCGGCGATCTCGGCGATCCGCTGCGCCGGCGCGTCGACGCCGAATGGCAGCTCGGGCTCGAGCGGCTCGATATGGGTGTCGACCTCGACATCGGCGCCGAATTCGTCGCGGATCGAGCGTTCCAGCTCGTGCGCGATCGCATGTGCCGCGAACAGGCTCATGTCGCCGTCGACCTCGAGGTCGATCGCGACGATCAGGCGCCCGCCGACATCATGGACGGTGACGTGATGGATCGCGAGGCCGGAATTGCGCGCGATCACCATGATGCGCTCACGCACGCTCTCATTGCTGAGCGCGACCGGTACCGTCGTGAAGGTGACGTCGGCGCCGGACAGGCTGGCATCGACCGCGGCCTGCGCATCGCGCTTGATCTCGTGCACGCGGTCGATCGGGTAGGTGCGCGGCACCTGCACCGTGGCGTCGACGAAATGCGTCGCGCCGACGAGCCGCACCCGCAGCCGCTCGACATCGACGACGCCATTGATCGAACGGATCGCGGCGCGCGCCTTTTCGGCCGCGCCCTCCGGCGCGCGGTCGAGCAGTGTTTCTACGGTGGAGCGCGCCAGCCGCAGGCCGAGCATCGAGATCATCAGGGCGACGGCGACCGCGGCGGCGGAATCCCCCCACCAGAACCCGAACGCGGTGAGGACCAGGCCGGCGATGACGGCGATCGAGCCGAGCACGTCGGAGGCAAAATGCAGGGCGTCGGCGGCGAGCGCCTGACTGTGGGTCTCGTGCGCGGCCCGGTGCAGCGCGCGGGCGCGCCAGAAATTGACGGCGATGTCGATCAGCAGCACCACGAACGGAATCGCCGACAGCGACGGCGGTGCCGCCGCCTCGCGCAGCCGGCTGACGGACTCGACCAGCACGCCGCCGGCCAGCACGTAGAGCAGGGCGATGACGCCAAGCGCCGACAGGCTCTCCAGCTTGCCGTGGCCGTAATGATGCTCGTCGTCGGCCGGCCGGTCCGATACCCGAACCACCATCCACGTGATGACGGTGGCGACGACGTCGACGGCGCTGTGCAGGGCCTCGGAGACGAGCGCGAGGCTGCCGATCAGGATGCCGACGATGAACTTCGCCGCGGCCATGCTGGCGCTCGCCGCGATCGAGATCGCGGCGACACGGGTTTTCCCGGAATCGACATGGGAGGCGGCGTCTCTCATGGCGGCGGATGTAGCAGCCGAGGCCGCACCATGAAAGCCGGGATCGCGCGGTCCATGGGCGTGGACCGCGCGCTGTTTCGAGTGCTTCTAAATCTCAGAAGGTTGCGTTCACAAGGTGACCACGATCTTGCCGAGATGCTTGTTCGCCTCCATGTGCGCGAACGCCGCGCCAATGTCGTCGAAGGCGAAAACGCGGTCGATCGGCAGCCGCAGCGTGCGCTGCTCGACCGCCCCCCAGATGTCCTTTTTCACCTCGTCGAAGATCGTACGGATCTCCTCGATCGAACGGGTTCGGAAAGTGACGCCGACATAGGTGATGCGGCGCGCCGCGTGCAGGTCGAAATTGAAGTCGGCATGGGTGCCGCCGAGCCGGCCGACGTTGACGATGCGGCCGAGGACCTTGGTTGCGGCGAGGTTCTGATTGGCAACCTTGCCGGACACCTGATCGACGATCAGATCGACGCCCTCGCCGTCGGTCGCCTGCAGCACCTGGTCGACCCAGGCAGGATCGCTGGAGTCGATGGCGAGATCGGCGCCGAACTCCTTGAGCCGTCCGCGGCGCATCGCATCGGTCGAGGAGCCGATCACGAGCCGGGCGCCCTTGAGCTTGGCGATCTGCATCGCCATCAGCCCGACGCCGGAGCTCGCACCCTGCACCAGCATGCGCTGGCCCGGCTGCAAAGCGCCGTTGGTGACGACGGCGTTGTGCATCGTGGTCAGCGCGATCGGCAGCGTGGCGGCCTCGTCGAAGTTCATGTTCGACGGCGCGTGGAACAGCCGGCCATGGTCGGCAAGGGTGTATTCGGCGAACGCCGCGCTGCCCGAGCCCATGACCTTGTCGCCGATCTTCACGCCCCTGGCGTCGGGCCCGAGCTCGGCGACCTCGCCGGCCCATTCCATGCCGAGGACGGTGCCGACGCCGCCGGCGGCGCCATGCACATGCCCCTTGGTCATGCCGAGATCGGCGCGATTGAGGCCGCAGGCGCGCACGCGCACCAGCACCTGCGTGCCCTTCGGCGCGGGCTTGGCGATATCGGTGATCGCGGCGCCCTGGGCGCCGTAGACATAGGCTTTCATCGCAAGGAATCCTGTCGGGTCAGCATGAACGGCGACCTTACTGTGCCGCTCCTCTCTGCGCACCGCCTAACAGGCGGCGCGCAGCTCCGACAAGGTTCTCTCAGGATTGAACCGGTTCCGCTGACCGGGCTGGATGCGTCAGGCGGCGACCGGAGCTTCCGCTTCGTCGAAGGCCGAGGAGACGTCGCGCATGCTGATGACGCCGGCCAGCGCGAAGTCGACAATGACCGGGAGGTGGCGGATGTGGTGCACGTTCATCAGGTGCCGCACGTGTTCGAGCGTATCCTCGGTGCTGCAGGAGATCAGCCGCTGCGGCGAGATCAATTGCGAGACCTTCAGGTTGACGCCGGCGGCGCCATGCTCGGCGATGGCGCGCACGACATCGCGCTCGGTGAACATGCCGGCCGCGGTGTTGCCCTCGGTGCGGACGACATCCTTGACGACGAGGGCGCTGACATTGCTGGCGCGCATCAGCTGCGCCGCGACGCCGACGGTCTCGTTCATTCGCACCGTGATCACGCGCGCCGTCTTGTTGCGCAGGATGTCTCCGACCTTCATGGCACCCTCCCGTTTGGTTGTAGTGAACGGGAGGAAGTCTGGTATACGTTATGCCAGAAGTCAATCGGGTTTGATGGCTTTTCGTGCGCGAGGCCACCGAAAAAACACGTCAGCGACACTGCCGGATATGACCGGGGCATCCCGCCCCGGCGCAAAAAAGAGGCGCACCGCTGGTGCGCCTCCTGAAGTCGCGGGAGGAAACCGTGGCGTCACGCCATCCTGGCGTCCTGCGTCACCGGCTCGGTGACCGGCTCCTTGCCGAGGATGAAGGCCCGGCGCAGCGGCTTGATCACGAACAGCGCCATCAAGGCGGCCGTCGCGTTCAGCGCGACGCCGATCACGAACACGGCCTGCCAGCCATACTTTGCTGAGACGATGCTGGCGAGCGGGACCAAGAGCGAGGCGGTGCCCTTCGCAGTGTAGAGCATGCCGTTGTTGGTCGCGGCGTATTTGCTGCCGAACGTATCGCCCGAGGTCGCCGGAAACAGGCTGTAGATTTCGCCGAAGACGCCGAAATAGACGGCGGTGGCGAGCACGAACACGATCGGATTGTGCCCGTAGCTCGACAGCGTCAGCAGCATCAAGGCGGCCGTGCCGAAGGCGATGAACATGGTGTGCTCACGACCGATCGTGTCGGAGATCCAGCCGAACACGGGGCGGCCGAAGCCGTCGAAAATGCGATCGAGCGAGATCGCGAACGTCAGCGCCGCCATCTGGAAGCCGGCGAGCGACACCGGCTCGTTGGCGATCTTGAAATCGTGGGCGATCGGGGCGATCTGGGCGGCGGTCATCAGGCCGCCGGAGGCCACCATGACGAACACCAGATACATGATCCAGAAGATCGGCGTGCGCAGCACCTGCGGCGGCGTGTAGTCGATCTTGGTCTGCGGCAGGTTGAGCTGCTTCTTGCGGGCCGGCACCGCAACCGTCGGCGGCCGCAGGAAGATCGCGAGCACGAACACGACCAGCCCCTGGCCGATGCCGAAGGTGAAGAAGGCGCTCTGATAACCGCTCGAGGCGATCATGCTGGCGATCGGCACCACGGTCAGCGCCGCACCGGCGCCGAAGCCCGCGGCGGTGGCACCGGCGGCGAGGCCGCGGCGGTCGGGAAACCATTTCAGCGCATTGCCGACGCAGGTGCCGTACACCGCACCTGCGCCGATGCCGCCGATGACGGCGCCGGCGTAGAGCAGGGTGAGCGAGTCGGCGTAGGAGTTCAGCACCCATGCCAGCGAGATCATGACGGCGCCGAACATGATGACGAGGCGCGGGCCGTATTTGTCGACGAACCAGGCCTCGACCGGCACGAGCCAGGTTTCGGTGACGACGAAGATCGTGAAGGCCAGCTGGATCGCCGTGCGACCCCAGTGAAACTTCGCGTCGATCGGATCGACGAACAGTGTCCAGCCATATTGCAGGTTGGCGATCATCGCCATGCAGATGATGCCCATCGCGAGCTGGAGCCAGCGGAAGCCGCTGGACTGTGCCTGGACAGGCGGTGTTACCTCTGTGCTGGAAACCATGTGTCCTCCCAAACGCGCTCTGTTGGAGGATGCCGCTGCGAGCGCGCTCCTCATCTGCGCATCGAGCCATTCTGGTATAACATATTCCAGTCCGCAATATGGCCTGCGACACAGGGTGCGACATGCTGCTTTGCAGCGAGACCGAAATCGTCCGCCAAGCAAAAGAAAACGCTCGGCAAAATGCCGAGCGTCGTCAATCTGGAAGCGTTCTTTTTTATTTTTGCTGCAGCGCGAAGGGGGCGTCAGAGCGTTGATTTCTGCACCACGACCCGCCGCCAGGGCTTGAGCACCGCGATCGCGAGAATCGACGCCAGGATGTTGGCGCCGGCCGCGATGATGAAGACGCGGTCCCAATTGCCGGAGGACTGCTGCATGTAGTTCGCGATCGGCACAAGCAGCGCTGCCGTGCCCTTGGCGGTGTACAGCAGGCCGGCATTGGTGGTGGCGAACTTGGTGCCGAACGTGTCGGTGCAGGTCGAGGGGAAGAGCGAGTAGATCTCACCCCAGGCGAAGAACACGAAGCCGGAGAGGATCACGAACCACACCGGATCGTGGCCCAGCATGTACAGCGCCCAGATGCCGATGCCTTCCATGCCGAAGGCGATGAACATCGTGTTCTCGCGGCCGATCATGTCCGAGATCCAGCCGAAGAACGGACGCGTCAGGCCGTTCAACACGCGGTCGATGGTGGCGGCGAACGTCACCGCCGTCATGGTCATGCCGATCAGCGTCACCGGAATGTTGTCGACCTTCCAGTCCCCGGCGATCGGCTTGAGGTTGGCCGTCACCATCAGACCGCCCGCGCCGACGATCACGAACATGAAGTACATCAGCCAGAAGATCGGCTGGCGGATCACCTCGGTCGGATTGTAGTTGCGGCGGCTCTGGACGAGGTTGGTGTTCTGCGTGACCGCGGGCACCTGGCCTTCCTTGGGCGCGAACAGGAAGAAGGCGAGGATGACGATGATGATGCCCTGGCCGAGACCGAAATACAGGAAGGTGGTCTGGAAGCCGGAGTCGCGGATCATGGCCTGGATCGGTGCGACGGTGAGCGCCGAGCCGGCGCCGAAGCCGGCCGCGGTGATGCCGGCCGCGAGGCCGCGCTTGTCGGGAAACCACTTCAGCGCGTTGCCGACGCAGGTGCCGTAGACGCCGCCGGCGCCGATGCCCGCGATGATCATGCCGAGATAGTAGCCGTTGAGCGAGGTGGCGTAGGCGTTGATCATCCAACCGATGGCGCACAGCACGCCGCCGACGAGCACGACGATGCGCGGGCCGTATTTGTCGACGAACCAGCCCTCGACCGGCACCAGCCAGGTTTCGAACAGCACGAACAGCGTGAAGGCCCACTGGATCGAGGCGCGATCCCAGCCGAACGTCTTGGCGATATCCGGGACGAAGAAGGTCCAGCCATATTGATAGTTGGCGATCATCACCATCGCCAGGACGCCAACTGCGAGCTGCGTCCAGCGGTAGGCGTCGCTTACTCTTGCAGATGCGGGCGCCCCCGCGTGAGCCAAGTCCGTCATGCTTCCTCCAGGCTGTCTATTTTTGTCCTAACAGCTATGCGGGAGTTTGGTATATGATATGCCAATAGACAAGCGGATTCATCGAGCAGGCGGGCGCTGGTAGACCTGCGATCGACGAAAAAAGCCTGCAGAAGCAAGGCAAATCGCTGCAGCGACAATACGACGCAGCAGAGGATATTTGTAGCTCAACTATCGAAGTAAGAACGGGCTCATGCGGCGAACGCCCGCAACCGGTTGTAGCCCTGCTGGATCGCCGACCAGAACAGCGCGATCAACCCGAGCGCCATGATGGTGCCGACCAGCCCGTTGGAGAAGAAGATCGCGAGCGATCCCTGGGATCCCAGCAGCGACTGCCGGAAGGCCTCCTCGGCCTTGTCGCCGAGCACGATGGCGAGCACCAGCGGCGCGAGAGGATAGCCGCACTTCTTGAACAGATAGCCGAGCACGCCGAACACCAGCATCAGCACCACGTCGAACGTGCTGCTATGCACCGAATAGGCGCCGATGGCACAGAGCACGAGAATGAGCGGAGCGATGATGCTGAAGGGAATGCGCAGGATCGCCGCGAAGACCGGGACGCAGGTCAGCACGACGAGCAGGCCGGCGAGGTTGCCGAGATACATCGAGGCGATCAGGCCCCAGACGAACTCCTTCTGCTCGACGAACAGCATCGGCCCCGGTTGCAGGCCCCAGATCAAGAGACCGCCGAGCAGCACCGCCGCCGTGGGGGAGCCGGGCACGCCGAGCGACAGCATCGGCAGCAGCGCCGCCGTGCCCGCCGCATGGGCTGCCGTCTCCGGCGCGACGACGCCCTCGATCTCGCCATGGCCGAACTTCTTGCCGCGCTCGGAAAGGCGCTTGGCGATGCCGTAGCTCATGAACGAGGCCGGCGTGGCGCCGGCGGGGGTGATGCCCATCCAGCAGCCGATCACACAGGAGCGCAGCGCGGTGAGCCAGTGTGCCGGCATCTCCTTCCAGGTGTGCAGCACAACGCGCAGATTGATCTGCGCGTTGCCGCCGCGGAAGCTCAGTCCTTCCTCCATCGTCAGCAGGATCTCGCCGATGCCGAACAGGCCGATCACGGCGATCAGGAAGTCGAAGCCGTTGAGCAGCTCGGTGATGCCGAAGGTGAGCCGGAGCTGGCCGGTGATGGAATCCAGGCCGACTGCGGCGAGCGCGAAACCGATCATCATCGCCGCGATCGTCTTGAACGGCGGCTCCTTGCTCAGGCCGACGAAGCTGCAAAAGGCCAGGAAGTAGACGGCGAACTTCTCGGCGGGGCCGAACTGAAGCGCGAAGCCGGCCACCAGCGGCGCGATCAGCGTGATCATGATGACCGCGAACAGCGCGCCGACGAAGGACGAGGTGAAAGCTGCCGTGAGCGCCTCGCCGGCCTTGCCCTGCTGCGCCATCGGATAGCCGTCGAACGTGGTCGCGACCGACCATGGCTCGCCGGGTATGTTGAACAGGATCGAGGTGATGGCACCGCCGAACAGCGCGCCCCAGTAGATGCAGGACAGCATGATGATCGCCGAGGTCGGCGGCATGCTGAAGGTCAGCGGCAGCAGGATCGCGACGCCGTTGGCGCCGCCCAATCCCGGCAGCACGCCGATGATCACCCCGAGGACGATCCCGAGGATCATCACCATGATGTTGAAGGGTTGGAGGGCGACGGCGAAGCCGTGAAACAGATTGGCGAGTTCTTCCATGCCGGCTTGGTCCTGCAACCCTCAGCGGATGAGTTTTCTTGTTAGAGTCCGAGCCATTCCTCGACCGGCCCCTTGGGCAGGGGAACCATGAACCAGCGCTCGAAGATCAGATAGGTCACGACCGGCATGCCGATCGCGACCACTGCCACCGTGAGCCAGCCATATTTGCCGAGCCACCGCATGAACCATGCGATGAAGATCATGGAGGCGACGTACAGGCCGGTGAAAGGCAGGGCGCCGACATAGATCGCCGTCGGCACCACCACGCTCATGACCTGGCGCAGCTGCCCCCATTCAGCGAAGACACGGCCGTCATCCTCGCGCAGCGTGCTGCGGAAGTTCATCGCGCTGGCCGCCACGATGAAAAGTCCGACGTAGAACGGGAAGAATCCCGCCCGCGGTCCTTCGGCTCCCCAGTTGATCCCGGCCTTCACGCTGCCGAGGATCACGATGATCCCAAACAGCGCGATCGCGAGCGTGACGCCGACCTCGACCGCCTTGTGGCTCGGGCCGGCGGATCCACCTTGACGGCTCATGCGAGGGCGCTCAGTTCGAGGCCAGGAAGCCGGCTTCCTTCATCAGGAGCTCGTGCCGCTTCTCTTCGGTCTCGACCCATTTGGCATAATCGGCGCCGGTCATGAAGGTGGTGTTGAAGGCGCCGGTCTTCATGAACTCCTGCCACTCCGGCGTCTCCCGCACCTTCTTGAACAGGTCGACGTAGTATTCGATCTGGTCCTTGGTGGCCCGTGGCGACATGAAGATGCCGCGCAGCATCAGATATTCGATGTCGAGCCCCTGCGACTTGCAGGTCGGGATGTCCTTCCAGGCCTTGCCGTCGGTGATCGGCTCGTCATAGCCCATCGGCTTGTCGTCGAAGACGCAGAGCGGCCTGACCTTGCCGCCGCGCCACTGCGCCACCGCCTCGATGGGATTGTTGACGGTGGATTCGATGTGGTTGCCCACCAGTTGCACGGCCACTTCGCCGCCGCCCTTGTAGGGAATGTAGGTGAACTTCGCGCCGGTCGCCTTCTCCATCGCCACCGTGATGATCTGGTCTTCCTGCTTCGAGCCGGTGCCGCCCATCTTCAAGGTGCCGCCGCCTTGCTTGACCGCATCGATGTAGTCCTTGGCGGTCGCATAGGGCTTCTCGGCGTTGACCCAGAGCACGAACTCGTCGAGCGCCAGCATGGCGACGGGAGTGAGGTCCTTCCAGTTGAAAGGAATGCCGGTCGCGAGCGGCGTCGTGAACAGGTTCGACAGCGTGATGATGATCTTGTGCGGGTTGCCGGCCGACGCCTTGACGTCGAGGAAGCCTTCGCCGCCGGCGCCACCGGACTTGTTGATCACGACCAGCGGCTGCTTCATCAAATTGTGCTTGGTGACGATGCCCTGGATGGTCCGGGCCATCTGATCGGCACCGCCACCGGTGCCAGCCGGAACGATGAACTCGACCGGCCGGACGGGCTCCCATCCCGCCAGAGCCGGGATATGCCCTGCTATCAGGGCGATGCCGGCCATAACGGCCACGCACACGGAACGCTTCATCACGCTTTCTCCCCTTCATTCCCGGAACGCACGGCTTCTTGCGGCCGCTGTGCCCAATCGAACCACTGACCTGTCGAGCCCGGCCGGTGGCATTTTCCGCCGTGCCGCGCTTCAGGCCGTCGTCAGCTCCGGACTCCCCCGCGATGCCCATGCAGCCAAAAGTTGTGTTGGCAGCCGGGATCAGGCAGCAAGAGGTGCATCCGCAGCCAATCGACCGATTTGATTTTGGTATGAAGAGGTGACCGACCGCAATTGAGGAGATTGGGTGGGATGCCTGGCAGGCCAATTTGTCGCAGGCGGTGGGGTGTCGCGAAAAGCAAAAAGCCCCGGAGGTCCGGGGCTCTTGGTTGGGCTTCGGTGCCGGCTGCGCGCCGGAAGCGCCTTCGGCCTCAGAGACCGAAATAGGGCAGGTCGCCGTTGCGGTTGGCAGCGCGGGCGCTGATCATCAGCACGCGGTCGAGGGCGGCGAGGAAGCGGCCGAACAGGGACACGGGCTGAACGAGGGGGAGGGCAACGGTCTTGGCCATGGTTTGTCTCCTTCAGTGAGGCGGTATGACGTTCTGACTGAGGAGAATTTACGTATACCAGATGCCAGATACAACGATCGATATTGCATAGCGGCATGAGCATTTTGCGATGCGGCAGGAATGTTACGATTGGGGTTTCTTATCGAGAACGGCATTTTCATATGGAAAGAGCCGCCCAACCGAGGCGCCGGTCGGTCTCGATCCCTCCTCGGCGGACCGAGCCGGCAAACTCCGGGTATCTCGGCGACTGCCGACATCTGCCATCCCGTGCGCCGATCCCGCGCGTGCAACGCGACGGAACGATCGGCCCGAGGTGAGGGAACTGTGCTGCCCGGGCCGCAGTTACTCTGCAACGAAGCGGAGTGGCGTCGCCGGATGTTGATCGTTCAGTGCGTCGCGCTGTATTCCTCGAAACGTGTCATCGGCAGACCTGAGGGCGAAGGATAAGGCCATGCGCGCCTTGATCGTGGCACTGTCCATCCTGGCGATCGCCGGAAGCGCGCAGGTCGCTCACGCTGGTCTGAGCAGCGCACCGCGTGAAGCGTCGGC
Source organism: Bradyrhizobium sp. HKCCYLRH2047 (assembly GCF_051168175.1). Taxonomy (NCBI): domain Bacteria; kingdom Pseudomonadati; phylum Pseudomonadota; class Alphaproteobacteria; order Hyphomicrobiales; family Nitrobacteraceae; genus Bradyrhizobium; species Bradyrhizobium sp. HKCCYLRH2047. The sequence goes on along the minus strand of NZ_JBNPUM010000023.1, from coordinate 18,652 downwards.
ACCCGCCGATACGGTGATCGCCGCCCAGGAAGCCAATCAGGAGACCGAGAATCAGATCGGCCTCACCAAGGCGAAGCGTCGGGCCGTGCAACGAGGGCTGACCAGGCTCGGGTTCGGCACCAGGATCAACGGGACGTTCGACGAGCAGACCCGCGCCGTCATCGCCCGTTGGCAGGAGGAGCGCGGCTATCCCACGACCGGCTTCCTCAACGCCGCTCAGCACAAGGTCCTGATGGACGCAGCCACCGAGGCTGCCAAACCCGACCGTCAACCCCGCCGCAGCGCGGGGCGCGCGCGACATCAGAGGAATGTCGGAGGTCCCATCGGCGCGATCGGCGGCGCGATGCACCGTGTGGTGGGCGGAATATTCGGCAGGTAGCTCGTCAGATCTTCAAACAGTTGGAAGACGCTCGAGGCAATTTCTACCGTAGGACCTGCCCGCTGAAGCGGCCTTCGTCTTCTCGACGCCCTGCGCTTGCCGACGGCGGCGATATGAAAGCCCCGCCGAAGCGGGGCCGGATCAGGAGCTGCTGGAGGCGACCTCCGGACCACAACTGACGCGCGCCAGCTCGATCGCTATCGGAAGAACCCCCAAAGTCGAACCACAACCGTGTCGCCGCTCTGGCTGCCGTTTCTCACCACGAACGGCGTCGAGAAAGCAATTCCGGTGCTGAAGGTCCGCTCGACATTGGCTGTCGTCTCCCCGACGAAGCTCCAGCGATTTGTCGTTCCTCCGCTGGAGGGAATATCCTGCGTCAGCGAGACCTCCAACAACATCGCCGTACCAAGGACGGACAGCCGCTGAACGGAGACATCGGTTACCACGAATGTCTTGCCGGCGGGGATCGAGAACGCGGTGTCGTGGCCGTCCGGGTGGACGATGTTTGGGGTCTTGGTTCCGCCCTTCGGCACGGACGTTTCGAGTTGGACGGGAGGGTGCCCCAGGATCGGCGGCTTCCTGATTGGACTTACCAAGACATCCCTCCATCACACCACAATCGCCATTCGCCGCGTTCCAACGCGTTCTCAAGCTCCGGCAGTGTGAAGTTGGGACGCATCGCTGCACACCTCCACGGGAGCCCTCGCAGAATGCACATCGAAGCGCGAGAGGACCTTGCTCTGGATCAAAACGAAATGTTTCTCGGAGGTCTGCGAGTGGGCAGGGCTATGCCAGTGTGCTCTTCGGGGGCGGTTCGCGTCCGCTCTGGCTGCATATCGTGATTTTCGATCATCCGCGGGACAAAACATCAAAGATCGTAGCAATCGAGGCTGTGGGTCACGAGCAATCGGGTCGGCGACAACTGCTCCGTACATCCCATATTTCAGACATTCTCGACAGGTGCGATCGCCGGCCGTAGCCGGACCAAGGTCATCGTCGATGTGCGCTGGGCGCGGGAAATAGACGGGAACGTGAGAATGAAAAAGCCGCCGGCTGATGCCGGCGGCTTGATGTCGAGGAGCTTCACATTCGGCGGTCGCGCCGCCGATCGTCTCTGGCGCTCGATTACTCCGCAGCTTCCTTCCGCGGCGGATCCAGCGCGCCGGAGTCGTGGATCTCGGCGACTTGGTGGTCGCTGAAGCCGAGCACCTGGCGGAGGACCTCGTCGGTGTGCTCGCCGAGCAGGGGCGAGCGGGTCACGTCGGCCGGGCTGTCCGAGAGCTTGATCGGGTTGCCGACCGAGAGATACTTGCCGCGGGTCGGGTGGTCGACCTCGACCAAGGTGCCGGTCTTGCGCAGCGACTCGTCCTCGGCGATCTCCTTCATCGAGAGAATGGGACCGCAGGGGATGTCGAACTCGTTCAGGATGTCCATGGCCTCGAACTTGGTCTTGGTCATGGTCCACTGCTCGATGCGGCCGAAGATCTCGTTCAGGCGCGGCAGGCGGGCGGCGGGCTTGGCGTAGTTCGGATCGGTCTTCCAGGTCGGCTCGCCGATCACGTCGCAGATCTTCTCCCAGACCGGCGCCTGGGTGATGAAGTAGATGTAGGCGTTCGGGTCGGTCTCCCAGCCCTTGCACTTCAGGATGCGGCCGGGCTGGCCACCGCCGGAATCGTTGCCCGCGCGCGGCACGGCGTCGCCGAACGGCACGCCCTCGCCGAACTGGCTGTACTCCTTCAGCGGGCCGTGATCGAGGCGCTGCTGGTCGCGCAGCTTGACGCGGCAGAGGTTGAGCACGCCGTCCTGCATCGCGGCGGTGACGCGCTGGCCGCGGCCGGTGTGGGTGCGCTGATAGAGCGCGGTGACGATGCCGAGCGCCAGATGAAGTCCGGTGCCGGAATCGCCGATCTGCGCGCCGGTGACCAGCGGCAAGCCGTCACGGAAGCCGGTGGTGGAGGCGGCGCCGCCGGTGCACTGCGCGACGTTCTCGTAGACCTTGCAGTCCTCGTAGGGGCCGGGGCCGAAACCCTTGATCGAGGCGACGATCATCTTCGGGTTGATCGCCTGGATCTTCTCCCAGGGGAAGCCCATGCGGTCGAGCACGCCGGGGCCGAAATTCTCGACCAGCACGTCGCACTTCTTGATCAGCTCGGTCAGGACTTCCTTGCCCTTCGGGTTCTTGGTGTCGAGCGTGATCGACCGCTTGTTGTGGTTCAGCATCGTGAAATAGAGGCTGTCCACGTTCGGAATGTCCTGCAGCTGGCCGCGGGTGATGTCACCCACGCCCGGACGCTCGACCTTGATCACGTCGGCGCCGAACCAGGCCAGCAGTTGCGTGCAGGTCGGTCCGGACTGGACGTGGGTGAAGTCGAGAATGCGAACGCCCTCGAGCGCCTTGGTCATGTGTTGCTCTCCGTAACGATTGGTCATCCCGCATGGCGCGGGCAGGTGATGTCTTGCGGGTGGCCTTACTTCTTCTTCGTCAGCACGCTCTGCGGATTGAGGTTGCCGATACGGCCGCTCTCGGATCCGGCCGCGGGATCAATCACGGCGTTGATCAAGGTGGGCTTGCCGGAATCCATCGCCGCGTTGACGGCGCGCTTCAGCTCGTCGGGGCTCGTCGCGTTGACGCCGACGCCGCCGAAGGCCTCCATCATCTTGTCGTAGCGCGCGCCCTTGACGAACACGGTGGTCGCCGGATCCGACCCCGCGGAGTTCTGGTCGGTGCCGCGATAGATGCCGTCATTGTTGAAGATGACGACGCAGATCGGCAGATTGTAGCGGCAGATGGTCTCGACCTCCATGCCGGAGAAACCGAAGGCGCTGTCGCCCTCGATCGCCAGCACCGGCTTACCGGTCTCGACCGCGGCGGCGATCGCCGAGCCCATGCCGATGCCCATCACGCCCCAGGTGCCGACGTCGAGCCGCTTGCGCGGCTGATACATGTCGATCACGCCGCGGGCGAGGTCGAGCGTGTTGGCGCCCTCGTTGACCAGGATCGCGTCCGGACGCTCCTTGATGATGGTGCGGAGCACGCCGAGCGCGCCGTGATAGTCCATCGGCGAGTTGTTGTTCATCAGCCGCGGCGCCATCTTGGCGACGTTGTCCTCGCGCTTCTTCTGCACCGCGCTCAGCCACTCGGCCGGCGCCTTGGCCCAGTTGCTGCCCATCGCGTCGGAGAAGGCGGTGACGACCGAACCGATGTCGCCCACCACCGGGGCGGCGATCTCGACGTTGGAGTCCATCTCCTTCGGCTCGATGTCGACCTGGATGAACTTCTTCGGTTGATCGCCCCAGCTCTTGCCCTTGCCGTGCGACAAGAGCCAGTTGAGGCGGGCGCCGATCAGCATCACGACGTCGGAGTCCTTCAGCACGGTCGAGCGCGCAGCACCGGCGCATTGCGGATGCAGGTCGGGCAAGAGGCCCTTGGCCATGCTCATCGGCAGGAACGGCACGCCGCTCTTCTCGACGAAGGTCTTGATCGCCTCGTCGGCCTGCGCATAGGCCGCGCCCTTGCCGAGGATGATCAGCGGGCGTTTCGCGTTCTTCAACAGATCGAGCGCGCGCTTGACGGAGTCGGGCGAGGGGATCTGCGCCGGCGAGGGATCGATCACCTTGACCAGCGAGGCGCTGCCTGCCTGCGCGTTCATCACCTGGCCGAACAGCTTTGCCGGCAGGTCGAGATAGACGCCGCCGGGACGCCCGGAGACCGCGGCGCGGATGGCGCGGGCGAAGCCGATGCCGATGTCCTGGGCGTGCAGCACGCGGAACGCCGCCTTGCACAGCGGCTTGGCGATCGCGAGCTGATCCATCTCCTCGTAGTCGCCCTGCTGCAGGTCGACGATCTCGCGCTCCGAGGAGCCCGAGACCAGGATCATCGGGAAGCAGTTCGTGGTCGCATGCGCCAGCGCGGTGAGGCCGTTCAGAAAGCCGGGAGCGGAGACGGTGAGGCAGACGCCCGGCTTCTTGGTGAGGAAGCCGGCGATCGCTGCGGCGTAGCCGGCGTTCTGCTCGTGACGGAAGGAGAGCACGCGGATGCCTTCAGCCTGCGCCATGCGACCGAGATCGGTGATCGGAATGCCCGGCACGTTGTAGATCGTGTCGATCCCGTTCAGCTTCATCGCGTCGATGACGAGATGGAAACCGTCCGTGAGCTCCTCGTGCGTGTCCGGTGCCTCGGTCTTAACAGCAGTCTGCGCCATGCGCCTCTCTCCCTGGTCGTCTACGAAGGCGCTTTGCGGCGACTTCTTCTGTTTGAACCCGTCAGCTGAATAGTTCCTGGCCGTGCGTCTCGACATAGCTCGCAAGGCCCAGCGTGTGATCCCGCGCGCGCTTCTCGGCGAGCTCGGTGTTGCGTTCCTCCAGCGCCTCGATGATCGCGAGATGCTCGGGCAGGGAGGCCGCGATACGGTCGGTGCGCCCGATCGTGAGCTGGCGATAGCCGCGCACGTGCAGCAGGATGTCGTTGGTCATGTCGACGAGCACCGGCGATTCCGACAGCGAGATCAGCGCCTGATGAAACGCGATGTTCGCCTTGGAATATTCCTCGATGTGCTCCTGCGGCGGGCGATCCTTGCCGAAGTCCTTGAAGTAGTCGCGCAGCGCGCTGATGTCCTTCTTGCGCGCGATCGTGGTGATGAGCCGCGCGGCCATGCTCTCCAGCGCCGCCCAGGCGCGGATCATGTCGACGATCTCGCTCTTCGTCCTGCGGACGACGACGATGCCACGGCGCGGCACGGTCTTCACGAAGCCGTCCTGCTCGAGCATCGCGATCGCTTCGCGGATCGGCGTGCGGCTGACACCGAGGCGCTCGGAGAGCGCGCGCTCGTCGAGCATCACGGGCTCGGGCGAGGCGTAGATGTCCATCTTCAGAATGGCTTCTTTCAAGGCCTCGTAGGCCTTATTCTTGAAGCTCGTCTCCGGGGCGATGCGAGCGATCGCGATGTCGGCCTCGGCCATGATGGGCAATGCCTTGTTTGTTTTCTCTGTAGACAAGACCGATCTCCTCTCCTTGGGAGATGCTTGTTTACAGCATTTTGCGTCCAAGATTTTTGGCATACCAGATGCCAGACTGTCAAGCTGCGTGCTTTTTCAGCGTTTCCACATCTTCGTCGCGCTTGACAAAGTTTGCTTCTGGCATACCAAATGCCATAAACGACGAGCAATCCCCAGGAGGAAGCCCCGATGTCTGACGCCATCCCGAATGCCAAGGCTACGATCCGAGACGTTCTCGATCGTGTGAAGGCGGATAAACGCACCAGCCTGACCGCGCCCGAAGGCAAGATCGTCTGCGATGCCTACGGCATTCCGGTGCCGAAGGAGGGATTGGCGAAGTCAGCCGCCGAGGCGGCCAAGCTCGCGGGAGATATGGGTTTTCCGGTCGTCATGAAAATCGTCTCGCCGGACATTCTGCACAAGACGGAAGCCGGTGGCGTCATCGTCGGCGTCAAGACCGCTGACGACGCGCAGAAGGCGTATGAGACCATTCTCGCGAATGCGAAGAAGTACAAGGCCGACGCCAAGATCGAAGGCATCCAGGTCCAGCAGATGCTGACCGGCGGTACCGAGGTGATCGTCGGTTCGATCACCGACGGCTCGTTCGGCAAGCTGGTGGCCTTCGGCCTCGGCGGCGTGCTGGTCGAAGTTCTCAAGGATGTGACATTCCGTCTCGCCCCCGCGACCAAGGAGGATGCGCTGTCGATGCTCGACGGCATCCAGGCCCATGAGATGCTCAAGGGCGTGCGCGGCGGCGATCCGGTCAGCCGCGAGGCGCTGTCGGACGTCATCGTCAAGGTGTCGCAGCTGGTCAGCGATTTCCCTGAGATCGTCGAGCTCGACCTCAACCCGGTGTTCGCCACCAAGACCGGCGCCATCGCCGCCGACGTCCGCATCGTCGTCGATTTCGACTACAAGCCCCGTCCAGCGCCGCGCTCGAACGAGGAAATCGTCACGGCGATGAACCGGATCATGAAGCCTCAGGCGGTCGCCGTGATCGGTGCCTCCGCCGAGGACGGCAAGATCGGCAACTCCGTGATGAAGAACCTGATCAACGGCGGCTACAAGGGCGAGATCTATCCGATCCACCCGAAGGCCTCCGAGATCCTCGGCTACAAGGCTTACAAGAGCGTCAAGGACGTGCCCGGCGTGATCGACACCGCCGTGTTCGCGATCCCCGCGAAGTTCGTGGCCGCGGCGCTGACCGAGTGCGGCGAGAAGAAGATCCCGGGCGCGGTGCTGATCCCGTCGGGGTTCGCCGAAGCCGGCGCGCCGGAGCTGCAGGCCGAGATCGTCGAGGTCGGCAAGAAGTACAACATCCGCCTGATGGGCCCGAACATCTACGGCTTCTACTACACGCCGGCCAATCTTTGCGCGACCTTCTGCACCGCCTATGACGTCAAGGGCCACGCCGCGCTGTCGTCGCAGTCGGGCGGCATCGGCATGGCGATCATCGGCTTCTCGCGCTCGGCCAAGATGGGCGTGTCGGCGATCGTCGGCCTCGGCAACAAGTCTGATATCGACGAGGACGATCTGCTCGCCTTCTTCGAGCAGGATCCGAACACGAACCTGATCGCGCAGCACTGCGAGGACCTCAAGGACGGCCGCGCCTTCGCGGAAGCCGCCAAGCGCGTCTCCAAGAAGAAGCCGGTCATCGTGCTCAAGGCCGGCCGCACCTCGGCCGGCGCCAAGGCCGCCTCGTCGCATACCGGCGCGCTCGCCGGCAACGACAAGATCTATGAGGACGTGCTGAAGCAGTCCGGCGTGATCCGCGCCCGCTCGCTGCGCCAGCTGCTCGAGTTCGCCCGCGGCGTGCCGGTGCTGCCGACGCCGAAGGGTGAGAACGTCGTCATCATCACCGGTGCGGGAGGCTCGGGCGTGCTGCTGTCCGACTCCGTCGTCGACAATGGCATGTCGCTGATGGCGATGCCGGCCGATCTCGATGCCGCCTTCCGCAAGTTCATCCCGCCGTTCGGTGCCGCCGGCAATCCTGTCGACATCACCGGTGGCGAGCCGCCGATCACCTATGTGAACACGGTCAAGCTCGGCCTGTCGGACGACCGCATCCACGCGCTGATCCTCGGCTACTGGCACACGATCGTGACGCCGCCGATGGTGTTCGCGCGCAACATGGTCGAGGTGAAGAAGGAGATGGAGGCCAAGGGCTTCGTCAAGCCGATCGTCGCCTCGCTCGCCGGCGACGTCGAGGTCGAGGAAGCCGCCGAATATCTCTACCAGAACGGCATCCCGGCCTATGCCTATTCGACCGAGCTGCCGGTCGAGGTGCTCGGCGCCAAGTACAAGTGGGCGCGCGGCGCGGGCCTGCTCTAAGTCATAGTGATGCGAATGCCGCTCCGGCGTCTCGCCGGGGCGGCACTTTCTTTGCTAGCGTGACCAAGCAAGATCCGTCCGTCCTGCAACGACGCCGCCTGTAATGGCGGTGCAGAGAGGCGCCACGTGATCCGTCGCAAGACGATCGAGCCACGCCCGGATGCCGCGGCCGAGCCCCGCGACGGCGGCGTGCAATCCGTCGGCCGCGCTCTCCAAATTCTGGAAATTCTCGCTGAGGACGACGAAGGCTATCGCCTGAGCGATCTCGCCATCCGTGCCGGGCTCTCCACCTCCACCGTCCATCGCCTGCTGACGACTTTGGAGAAGCGCCGCTTTGTCCAGTTCGACCGCATGGAATCGAAATGGCATGTCGGCGCGCAGAGCTTCGCGGTCGGCGCCACCTTCACCCGCCGCCGCAATTTCGTCGCGCTCGCCATTCCCTATCTGCGCCGCTTGCGTGACCAGTCGCGCGAGACCGCCAATCTCGCCGTCGTCGACGATGAATCGCTGATGGTGCTGCTGCGGCTGGACAGCCGCGAGATCATGCGCTCGCTGACCAAGGTCGGCGGCCGCCTGTCGATGGTCGCCTCCGGCATGGGCAAGGCGGTGCTCGCGACCTATTCCGACGACGACGTCAACGGCATCATCCACCGCCAGGGCATGCCGCGCCTGACCGAGAAATCCATCATCCGCGCCAGCGACCTGTTCCGCGAGTTGGAGACCATCCGCCGCCAGGGCTACGCCGTCGACGACGAGGAAGCCCGCCTCGGCCTGCGCTGCATCGCCGCCGTCGTTCACGATTCCTGCCGCGAGCCGCTGGCGGCGATTTCGGTGTCCGGCCTGGCGAGCCGGCTGACCGAGGAGCGGGTGCCTGTGGTCGGGGGCATGGTGCGGGATATTGCGGCGGAGCTGACGGTGGCGCTGGGCGGTCCCAAGCCAGCGGCTGACCTTGCGGAGTGATGCAGCAACAGCGGCAGATGCGTGCGAGATCGGCGCAGCAGCCGACAAGGGGAAACCAGCCGCTGTGGCGGGATGGCCGGTCCACGCATCGCGATGTGGTCCGAGCGAGACTGAGTCAGGTCAGTCGGTGAAATCGATGGTGAAGCGGATCGGGCTGATGGGCTTGGTCACGAAATGGATCGTCTTGCCGGCCAACGCCGCCAGCGAGCCCGATGCGAATTTGATGATGCCTGTTCCGGAGGTCTCGTTGCCCACCGGCTTGCCGTCCCGCATCACCGGCGATGCGGTCCCTTCGGTCGCCTGCGTCACCGCGCGCCCGCCGGGGATGCGGTGGACGCCGCCGCCGATCAAGAACGTTCCTTTGGCACCATCCCACTCGACCGTGTTCGAGGCCGTATACACAGCGCCCTTCAGCACGCCGTCGGTGCCGAGGCAGGAATATTCGACCGTCAGGAGGTTGTGATCGGGTCGATCGCCGACCGGCTCGGGAAAGGGGAAGCCGACCACCGTGCATTCGTAATGCGCGATCATGCCGGCGCGCGCTGCGGACCCTGTGGCGCTCGCGGCGAGAATGGAACAGGCCAGGATCAAGATGGTGTTGCGCATGGACGCCTCCTCGGCAGGCGCTCGTCCGAGCGGTCGCCGAACGCGCTCTGGTCTCGACAAAATAACACTAGAATCCCAAAGTGTGGTTTTGATCTCTATCAACCGGAAGAAGAACGCTGCAGGTCAGTCCTTGTCATCGTCCTGCGCCTGCGGGCGACCGAGCTTGCATGGGCATCAGCAGGCGGAGAGCTTTCGCGCAGTCCGATTGCCCGAGCACGCCTCGTCATCAGACCTGCCGCAGGCGGTCGCTGCGACGGATGGCTGCAAAGCGACCGTGGCGCCGCGCTGCCGCTGAAGCGGGAGATCGGCAGCCAGCTTCGCTGCCCAAGCCGTAGTCAGCTGCGCCGACCTATTTGGGCTTGCCGTCTTGCGCATCGCGCGCAACGATCGTGGCGGATCCCCCGAACACGTCCAGCGAGTTGTGCCATGTCCAAACTCACCCGCTTCTCCGTCGCCCCCCTGCACAGCATGACGCGGCGGCTGGCCGACGTCGCCTCGGGCCGGGTCGCGCCCGATCTCGTCATCACCGGCGCGCGGGTGCTGTCGACCTATTCGGAGCGCATTCTCCCCAACCGCGAGCTCTGGATCACCGGCGGACGCGTCGCGGCTGTGAAGCCGGCGGGTGCTCACAAGTCACTTCCCAGCGGCTTTGCGGTCTACGACGCCGCAGGCGGCATCATCGCGCCGGGGCTGGTCGATCCGCACATCCACATCGAATCCTCGATGGTGACGGCCTGCGCCTATGCCGAGGCCGCGCTGCTCAACGGCACCACGACGATCTTCTGCGACAGCCATGAGATCGGCAACGTGATGGACGTCGCCGGCGTCGAGGCGATGCTGGAGGACGCGCGGCAGGCGCCGCTGTCGATCTTCCTCACCGTGCCCTCGACGGTGCCGGCCACGTCGGCCGCGCTGGAGACCGCCGGCGGCGACCTCACGCCGGACAAGATCGCCGGCCTGTTCGACCGCTGGCCGGAGGCAGTGGCGCTCGGCGAGAAGATGGATTTCGTGCCGGTCTGCATGGGCGACGAGCGCAGCCATGCCATTCTCGCTGCGGCCCTGCAGCGCGGGCGGCCGGTGTCGGGCCATGTCTATGGCCGCGAGTTCGTCGCGGCCTATGCCGCGAGCGGCGTCACCGACACGCATGAGGCGATCGACCGCGACATCGCCGACGATCTGCTCGATGCCGGCGTCTGGATTTTTTTGCGCGGCGGTCCGCCCACGACGCCGTGGCACAGCCTGCCGCAGGCGATCCGCACCATCACCGAGCTCGGCGCGTCGCACAAGCGCACAGCTGTCTGCACCGACGACCGCGATGCCGACGATCTCATGCTGTTCGGCCTCGACTGGGTGGTGCGCGAGGCAGTCAAGGCCGGGATGTCGCCCGAGCAGGCGTGGTCGATGGGCTCGCTGCACGGCGCCACGCGCTTCGCGTTGGACGGCGAGATCGGCGGCCTCGGCGGCGGCCGCCGCGCCGACCTCGTGCTGCTCAACGACGGCCTGAAGCCGCAATCGACCTGGTATGGCGGCGAGCTCGTCGTCGACAACGGCAAGATCACCGCGCGGCTCGATCAGGCGCTGTCGCAGCGCTATCAATATCCGAAGGCGGCCTATGCGACCGTGAAGCTGCCGGCGCAGATGACGCTGACGCCGCAGCTTCCCACCAAGGCCTGCACCGTCAACGCGATCAAGACGGCGCTGCCGGGCATCACGTTGATCCACGACAAGGTCGCGATCGAGCCGGCCAACGATTGGGAGACGCTGTTCGCGCGCCATGGTCTCTGCTTCGTCGCCGTGATCGAGCGCCACGGCAAGTCGGCGGGGAACGTCGCGCATGGCCTGTTGAAGGACTTTGGCCTGAAGCGCGGCGCCGTCGCCTCCAGCGTCGGCCATGACAGCCACAATATCATCGTCGCCGGCACCAACGAGGCGGACATGCAGGCCGCGGTCGCCGCGATCGGCCAGCACCAGGGCGGCGTCTGCGTGGTCGCCGACGGCGAGGTGAGGGCGACGGTTCCCTTGCCGATCGCGGGACTCTTGTCGGACAAGCGCGTCACCGAGGTCGCCGAGGAGGTAAAGCTGTTGAAGAAAGAGTGGGCGGAAGCCGGCTGCACCATTCCCTACATGGGCTTCAATTTGATTCCTCTATCGGTCATTCCGGAAATTCGCATCACCGACAAGGGCCTCGTGCTCGTGCCGCAGATGGAACTGGCGCCGCTGTTCGAATAACTACTCGCGTCTCATCCTGTTAGGACATGTCAGTGTCGTTCTGTCCTAACTAATTGAGGCCGCCGCTGTTTTGCCGAGCATGCCGCATCGTGGGAAAAATCGACGACTGAATTGAGATCGCAGCCCGCAGCAGCGATCCTCGCGCATCAAACAAGCGGGAGGCGCGAGATGGCGAAGATGCGGGCGATCGATGCTGCGGTGCGGATCTTGGAGAAGGAGGGCGTCACCTGCGCCTTCGGCGTTCCCGGGGCGGCGATCAATCCGCTGTATTCCGCGCTGCAACGCCGCGGCTCGATCCGCCACATTCTCGCCCGTCACGTCGAGGGCGCCTCGCACATGGCCGAGGGCTACACCCGCGCCAGGGCCGGCAATATCGGCGTGTGCATCGGCACCTCGGGGCCGGCCGGCACCGACATGATCACCGGGCTGTATTCGGCGATCGCGGATTCGATTCCGATCCTCTGCATCACCGGCCAGGCGCCGCGCGCCAGGCTCTACAAGGAGGATTTCCAGGCTGTCGACATCGAGCAGATCGCCAAGCCCGTGACGAAATGGGCGGTGACGGTGCGCGAGCCTGGCCTCGTGCCGCGCGTGTTCAGCCAGGCCTTCCACATCATGCGCTCGGGCCGGCCGGGACCGGTGCTGATCGACCTGCCGCTCGACGTGCAGCTCGCCGAGATCGAGTTCGACGACGAGACCTATACGCCGCTGCCGGTCTACAAGCCCGCGGCGAGCCGCAAGCAGATCGAGAAGGCGCTGGAGATGCTCAATGCGGCCGAGCGCCCGCTGATCGTCGCCGGCGGCGGCGTCATCAACGCCGACGCCAGCGATCTCCTCGTCACCTTCGCCGAGACCGTCAACGTGCCGGTCGTGCCGACCTTGATGGGGTGGGGCGCCATTCCCGACGATCATGTGCTGATGGCCGGCATGGTCGGCCTGCAGACCAGCCATCGCTACGGCAATGCCAATTTCCTGGAGTCCGATTTCGTCCTCGGCATCGGCAACCGCTGGGCCAACCGCCACACCGGCTCGCTCGAAACCTACACCAAAGGCCGCAGCTTCGTGCATGTCGACATCGAGCCGACCCAGATCGGCCGCGTGTTCAATCCCGACCTCGGCATCGTCTCCGATGCCAAGGCCGCGCTGGAGCTGTTCATCACGGTCGCACGCGAGTGGCGAAAGGCCGGCAAATTGCGCGAGCGGCAAGCGTGGCCGGCCGCATGTCAGGATCGCAAGCGCACCATGCTCCGGCGCAGCGATTTCGACCAGGTGCCAATCAAGCCGCAGCGCGTCTATCACGAGATGAACAAGGCGTTCGGCCGCGACACCTGCTATGTCAGCGTCATCGGCCTGTCGCAGATCGGCGGCGCGCAGTTCCTCAGCGTCAACCATCCGCGCCACTGGATCAATGCCGGGCAGGCGGGCCCGCTCGGCTGGACCCTGCCGGCCGCGCTCGGCGTCCGCGCCGCCGATCCCAAGCGCGAGATCGTCGCGCTGTCGGGCGACTACGACTTCCAGTTCCTGATCGAGGAGCTCGCGGTCGGCGCCCAGTTCAATTTGCCCTACATCCACGTCGTCGTGAACAACGCCTATCTCGGCCTGATCCGCCAGGCGCAGCGCGGCTTCTCGATGGACTACCAGGTGCAGCTGTCGTTCGAGAACATCAACGCGCCGGAGGTCGGCGGCTACGGTGTCGACCACGTCGCGGTCGCGCAGGGCCTCGGCTGCAAGGCGATCCGCGTCACCGATCCGCGCGACGCCCAGGCGGCGTTCGCGACCGCGCGCGAATGGATGGCGGAGTACCAGGTGCCCGTCGTGGTCGAGTTCGTGCTCGAGCGCGTCACCAACATCGCGATGGGTACCGAGATCGACAATGTCGTGGAGTTCGAGGAGGTGCTCGACTTACCGGTCGACGAGACGCCGGCGGAGCCGGCGCGCACTTTGCTGCCGGCTTGATCTCAGCGCACTCCGATCATCGAGGATCACGCCATGCCGCGCTTTGCCGCCAACCTCACGATGCTGTTCAACGAGCTGCCGTTCATGGAGCGCTTCGCCGCCGCCAAGGCCGCCGGCTTCAGCGGCGTCGAATATCTGTTCCCCTACGAGTTCGACAAGGCCGAGCTGCGCGAGCAGCTCGCGCGCCACGGCCTGACCCAGGTGCTGCACAATCTGCCCGCCGGCAACTGGGCGGCCGGCGAGCGCGGCATCGCGATCTTGCCCGATCGTGTCGACGATTTCCGCGACGGCGTGCGCCGCGCGATCGAGTATGCCCGCGCGCTCGACTGCCGCCAGCTCAACTGCCTCGTCGGCATCGCGCCCGACGATGCCGATCCGCGCGAGCTCAACCAGGTGCTGGTGCGCAATTTGCGCTTTGCCGCGATAGCGCTGAAGGCGCAGGGCATCAAGCTGCTGATCGAGCCGATCAACACGCCCGACATCCCCGGCTTCTTCCTCAACCGCACTGCCCAGGCGCTGCAGCTGATCTCAGATGTCGAGTCCGACAATCTGTTCGTGCAGTACGACATCTACCACATGCAGATCATGGAAGGTGATCTCGCCCGCACGATGCAGAAGCATCTCGCCCGCATCGCCCACATCCAGCTCGCCGACAATCCCGGCCGCCACGAGCCGGGCTCCGGCGAGATCAACTACCCCTTCCTGTTCCGCCACCTCGACGCCATCGGCTATTCCGGCTGGATCGGCTGCGAGTACAAGCCGCGGGCAGGGACCGTCGACGGGCTGGGGTGGCTGGCGGACTACGCGGTCGTTCCGGCGGGCTGAGGTTCGTGGGTGCCACTCGGTCCGACAGCTCTCTTCCGGCTCGTCCCGAGAGCACGCATCGCGGTTGACGATGGGAGAGTCCGAAACGATAGGAAGCGGCTGTCTTGAATTGGAAGAAGAGGCCGCCTTGCGAGCGGCATCTCCTTTGTGCGGGGGAAGGCGACATTCAAGGAGATATGCCGTCAAGACCTGATGAAGGAGAGCAGGTCGGGGTTGAGGACGTCCGCATGCGTGGTGAGCATGCCATGGGGGTAGCCCGGATAAGTTTTGAGCGCCCCGTTCTTGAGCAGGTTGACCGCACGCGGCACTGAACTTGCGAACGGAACGACTTGATCGGCCTCGCCATGCATCACAAGCACCGGCACGGTGATCTTGGTGAGGTCCTCGGTATAATCTTCAAGCCAAGAGTCGACGGTCGCGTAGTGGGCGAGAGCACCACCGGCCATCCCTTGGCGCCACCAGTTCGCAATGACTGCCTCCGAAGGCTTGGCCCCATCGCGGTTGTATCCGTAGAACGGATTCTCTGGAACGAAACGGTAGAACTCCGACCGGTTGCCCAACACGCCTGCTCGGATTGCTTCGAACCACTCCGGCGGCTGCCCTGACGGGTTGTCCTCGCTCCGGTACATGTTCGGCGTCAGTGAAGCGACCAGCACTGCCTTCGCAACGCGCTCCTGGTGACGCGCGACATAGCGAGCCACCTCGCCGCCACCCGTGGAATGGCCGATGTGGATCGCGTCGCGCAGCTGGAGATGTTCGGTCAGCGCCGCGAGATCGGCAACCCACTGGTCCATGTCGTTGCCGGTGCTTGGCTGGTCGGACCGGCCGTGGCCGCGACGGTCGTGGGCGATCACCCGATACCCGTGATGAAGGAAGAACGTCATCTGGGCATCCCAGTCGTCCGCGGTCAGCGGCCATCCGTGGCTGAAGACGATCGGCTGACCTGATCCCCAATCCTTGTAGTAGATGTTGACGCCATCGTCAGTCGTCATCGTGGGCATCGTGCCGCTCCATCCGTGCTGTCAGATATTTTCACAGGACGCCGATCAATTTGATCCATTGAGCGACGTGTTACTCAGGTTCGCTGGCCGAGCTTGGAGTCGAGTCCCAAGCAGGCCCTTGCGTTGGCAACACCTGTCCGCCAACGCGTTGCCGTTGCGAAGGTAATTCTTGCTTCCGTCAGCTACAAATACCTTGTAGGCTTCGATCTATGCCTTGGAAGCATATTGAGGGCGAATGGAACTGCGGCATTTGCGATATTTCGTTGCCGTTGCGGAGGAAGGTAGCTTTTTGACCGCTGCCCAGCGGCGCCTCAACACTTCACAGCCTTCCCTGAGCCGGCAGATCCGCGATCTCGAATCCGAAGTCGGCGTTCCGCTGTTGGAGCGCCAGGCCCGCGGCGTGGCGCTGACCTCCGCCGGACGCGTGTTTCTCGATCACGCGCGATTGGCGCTGCTTCAGGTCGAGGCGGCGACCGAGGGGGCCCGGCAGACGGCTCGCCCGCAAAAGCCTCTCCTCTCGATGGGATTCCTCGTTGGGCTGGAGGTCATGTGGCTTCCGCAGCTGTTGCGCATCCTGCGCGAGGAAGCCCCGGACGTCGAGGTCACGCTCAGCACGCAATCCTCGCCGGAGCTCGCGCTGGCATTGATGCGGGGGAAGCTGGACATCGCCTTCCTTCGTCCCGAGAAAGACAACGAGGGTGTCGTCTTCAAGGTGCTGGCGAAGGAGCCGTTGATCGCGGTGCTGCCAGCCGATCATCGTCTGGCCTCGCGCAAGAAGATCCGGCCGCAGGATCTCGCCCGCGAGATCTATGTCAGTTCGGCGCGGACCTCCCCCGTGTTGCAGGAGGTCATCCAGGACTATGCCTCGCGGGTCGGCATCACCCTGGAGGCAAAGTATGCGGGCGAGAACATATCTTCCGCGATGTCGCTGGTGGCATCGACCGGCGGCATTAGCCTCGTTCCGCTCTATGCGCAGAACATGCTCGCCCCCAACGTCGTCGCGCGGGCGCTCGAGGGCGGCACCCCGACGGTCGATTTGGCCCTGGGATACAATCGGTCAAACCAGTCGCCCTTGCTCCGCCGGCTGTTGTCGCGCGCCGACGAGCTGGTCGCAAACGTTCAGAACCAGAGCATCATTCGCTATGTTGAAGCTGAATAG
Source organism: Bradyrhizobium sp. HKCCYLRH2047 (assembly GCF_051168175.1). Lineage (NCBI taxonomy): Bacteria > Pseudomonadati > Pseudomonadota > Alphaproteobacteria > Hyphomicrobiales > Nitrobacteraceae > Bradyrhizobium > Bradyrhizobium sp. HKCCYLRH2047. The sequence continues at coordinate 2,211 of NZ_JBNPUM010000023.1, read as the reverse complement.
TGGGGACGATGGACGGCAGTGACGGCCATTCGGCTGTCGGGCCGCTTACGTCCGCTCGCTCCCTGAACGGACATATCGGGCGCCCAATGGGGCAGGAACTTGCAGCGCTCGCTGCAACCCGAGGCGCCGATGAGGACTCATTGGCCGGGCGCGCCTATCGAAGAGAGCCGAGGGTTACCCATCGTCCGTGGTTGATCGGTGGGACCGCCCTGCAGCGTCGTTCGCCGTTCTGCAATGGCATGGTTGAACAATTCAACCGCGAGACCGAATGCGGACAAGTCTTCTGGCTCGATGGCTCCATCGTCATAGCCCTTGAGAGTTTCGCCGATGATCGCGTCGACCTCCCGTTGCCATGTCAGCAGATCCTGTTCGGACCCGGCATTGCGAACCTCCGACATGGCCTCGAGAACGCGGCTGCGGCAACTGGTGCTGTCGTTCGTTTCGTCCCGATTCAGATAGCGACGCAGCCAGGCGGCGGCCGAGCCGATGCCGGAAAGCGCAAGCAAGGCAAACCAGAAGTAGTCGCTGTACTTGTCCAGAAAGGTTCGCTCCGTGCCGTTGATCACTGCCGCGGCGCCCCGATGCACGGAAGGTTCGGTCTCCTTCTCCGTGTCGGGCTTCATGATGCGCGAAGCGCCGGCTGTGCCTTGCGTGATCGTGTCGCGGACCGCAAAGAGCTGCCGGTAGAACGCCGCCGCCTTGGCCTCGGAGAGTTCCTTTCTTGCCAGGATCAGATGACTGACGCTGACAGTGTCGATCTTGTCCTCCGGCCAGGCCGGTCTCGCGCTGAAGACGCTCGGCGGGATCTCCTCGGCCTCGTAGCGCGGGTGCTTCAGGGCAATAGCCTCGGATGCATCGATCGGAAGAAACGTGGGAGCTCCGCGCCCTCGGGAGGTGGCGGTGATTGCGTCCGCGGTGATCTTGCTGTCGAGCGGACCGACTGCGAGATACGCATCGAGGGTGGGATCTTGCGCAAGCTTTTGGATCTCATCTGTCCCGAATTGCGCCGTGGCCACCTTGTCAGGCTGCACGCCGGAGCCCTCCAGAATGGCCTGGAGGACTGCGACATTTGCCCCGGTCTTCCCGATAATCCCGACCTTATGACCCGCCAGACCGGCGATCTCTTTGATAGTGCCGGTACCCTTCTTCTTGGAATCGCTGCCGCGCCGTCCCGAGGGAGACCACAGGACGACGTAGTTCTTCCGCAGGACCGCCAATGTCTGCGCATCGGGCGGCATGCTGAGATCGCCGCGGCCGACCGCGAGGTCAGTTTTATCGGCGGCCAGGAGTGCGAGAGATTCAGCGGCTCCCCCGGTCGTGATCGGGGAGAGCCTGACGGTCCTGCTTTCCTCGCCGAAAGCGTCGGCCATGGCTTGGACCACCCGGTGGTCGTCGCTGCCGGCCGGTCCAACGGCGATCCGGAGGGTCTCGGGCTGCAACACGTAGAAGAGGGCCGCCGCGGCGGCGCCAAACGCAACGAATCCCAAAGCCAACACGATCAGCAACCTTCGTTGACGACCATCGTGAGCACTTTTGACGGGATCGAGCGATGACATCGGCAGACCCTCTGAGAGCAACCGCCTGCAGGGTTACAAGCGCTATGGGAACTTGGGGGAACAGGTCTCGGCGCGCAATGTTCCCCCACCCTCGGCGAGTTCACAAAGGCGAATGGCTGTGCAGGGGCGGTCCTAAAGCTCCCCGAGGTCCTTTGAGTCATTGGCCGACATTCCGTTTCTCGCCTGATATGAAAGACGCTGCGAGCTGAGGCGGTCCTGGAGAACGAGATGACAGCAATTCTTAGCTGCCGGATGACGGCGACCCTTCGCTACCGAACGATGTTGGTTCTGGCGGTGTTTGGCTTCTGTTGTGGCATCGGGGCCAGCCTGGCTTGAGCAGTTGTCCTCTCTAGTCGAGAGGTACCCGATCTCGGCTCAAGGGTGGCCGCCATCTCGATCTTGATGTTGGCTTCGACGGGCGCGTCTTTCCTTCTGGCTCGGTTTGCCCGAAGGCGGCTCAGGACAATCGCATCCGCAAAATAACGTACCACAGGCCCAAGTCAGTCGTGGTCGTATTCGGTCAGCCAAGGGTCAGGACCGGATCCGTCGGTCGGGCCCAGACGTCGGCTTTGGGCCAGAGGACTAAACCGCTCGCGCGGTAGGGCACGACGGCCGGCAGCACGGCTGAGAGGATAGCGCAGCGAGGCGTCCTGTC
>NZ_JBNPUM010000022.1:0-62731 GCF_051168175.1 Bradyrhizobium sp. HKCCYLRH2047 | reverse complement strand
CTTGGAGGCTTTCGGACGCCGGCCGCCCGAATATGCCGCGCCGTCAATCATGCGGCCGGCATCCGAAACCCTTCACAGAAGCGGACATAGCCCAATACGTGATCGGCTCCAAAACTTCGCAGCCGGTGGCGGATCGCGGGCGATACGTGACCTGCCGTAGGGCAGACGATCCGTCGATGCGCATGCCGCTTAAGCATTCGCAAGCTATTTTTAAGTCGCCCATGGGAACATTCATATCGGCTCGAGGTGAGTAACAAAATTGACGGCAATTTGGACGCTTCCCGAAAGAAGGCTGATCTCCGAACTATCCGTTGGGATCGCGCGACGCCTGACCGAAATCTTGCAGCCGTCCGATGGCGTGACGGTGTGCCATGGCTTTCAGTCGCCCTTTGATAAAGGGTGTCGGGTTCTGTGGCAGCTCGGTGTCGCGTATGGCGCCGACGGAGCGCGCGAGCGAATATCCTACGATGAAGACTTGTTGCCGGCATTTTTCAAGCTTTTGAGTCCCGACGCGATTAGAAGCACTCTCTCAGACGGGCCGCTGACACCTGCTCCAACTGTGTTCAGAGTCCTTACATGTTATCTTTCTATTGCGTGCGATTATGGCGGAGGTGACATCCTTCCCTGTCGTCGCGAGCCGTTTCATCCTCCTGCGGTCTTTGCGAAGGAAATCAGCGCACTCAAAAAGTTGGGCTACATTGATCGTCTTGGAACCGTTGTAATTTGGACTGACAAAATTGCTTCTGCGATGGTCGAAAGTTATCTTTGGCAAGCTGACGGCCAGTCAGTCGAGTCGGTTGTGGAGGCGAATATCAGAGAGGCCTGTGAAACGGCTCTGAGCTGTACGCCGGAACACACGATACGAACGCTTACCAGGGAAGCCGCCAGCATGTCTGAGTTGGATTTTGCGACACTTCTGTTGAAGCGGTTTGACGGTCTATTCTGGACCAAGAACCCCGATGGCACCGCGCGATCTAACCAAGGCGATGTCACTCTCCTCAAGGCGATCTACTACACGCTTCGAGCAAAGGGTTAGTCGAGCATATCTTACCCTGCGCGTGAATCAGTCCCTTCGATTTCCCAACGTCTGCACCGACACCGCGGACATGGGCGTCAGCGTTACCATCGCCAATGAATGGCAGAAATGGATCAAAAGCAGCCGTCGGTCGGTCCATGCAGGCTGGACGGCAGCTCCCAAGGGAGCGGACATCAACGAACCGAGCCTCACCCGCCGCCTTTGGACCAAATACAGACATCGAGTTCCGAATGTTAGGTAAGGACCAAAGTAAAAATAGACACTGATTTTAAGAGCCTGATCCCACTTTATTCAATGTGTCGATCGCACTGCAGATCGCTAATCCAAGATCGTGGTCGGTCTTGGTGTTGTCCGTTTCGAAGGTAGTTAAAGCCTTCTCCAGCTGCGAGAAGCAGTCTCGAATGCTGCTGCCTGCGCTTGCGGCGTCAATGCCGTGAGCAGGAAGGTGAGCACCGGTGCGAGTATTGCAAGAACTGCTGCTGTTTTGGTGCCAATGAGTTGTCGAACAGGATCATCGGGATTTGAAGAAGTGTACGCAGCAACTATAGAGCCGACCGCAATGGATGTCATACCTAGTATAGAGTTTCCCCACCTCCAGCAGGCCGGCCACTTGCGCCAGGCGCGATACTTGTTCTTGGCTTGATCGTAGTACCCCCGCGAGGTTTCGACTGCCATCGCCAATCCTCCCAATCATCTATCTAACAAATTCTGCTTGAGAGAAGAATACGACCAGAGAGTGTGGTGGCCTTCTAGTAGAGCTGAACGGTCGCACGTCCCTCCGGCGGTGTATTTCCCCGCACATGGAACGGTCAGACGCCGCCCTCAGCTACTCTTTTGGTACGCCCCGCTTACCTCTCAGCAGCGGACAGTCTGAAAGCGAAAGTGAAAGCGGCTCGAACCGGTCGGAAGGTCCGCAATGGTTTAAACGGGGACATCCGCGGAGCGACCGTAAACGTCGGCTTTTGGGCCAACAGAGACACCGGCGACCAGAACGAACAAGTCACATTTTAGCGGCGCGGGGGTGCTGTTAGTCGTTTTCCAGTGGACGCCGCTTCAATTTCCGCCGCCCTTTGGCCTCGACCTGGCGGATGCGCTCTCGGGTCACCGATAACTGCTGGCCGACTTCCTCTAGCGTGTGGTCGATGCTCATGCCGATAACGAATCGTTGCTTCTCTCAACCCAAAGTGCAGTCTCGCTTCGCTCCGCGACGATCTCGCCGAGATCGGCTATCCGACCTAAGGATCCCTGATCTCCGCTCGGGTGAAAACGTCCGTGGATCGAGCTGCCAATGCGCACGCGTCCCGGCTTTGCATTGTCTGCTTGTATCTCCCCTCGGGCCGAACATGGTCAGGTGGCGTCTGTGCTTCATGGCACTGGCGCTGGCGACGCGCCTTGGACCACCCACGTGGCGGCCGTTGACGTGCTCGTCGGGCAAATCACCGACGATCGTTTGCGTTCGCCATCGCACGCGACGCTCGCGGCGCACGAAACATGCCATCGATGTAGGTCGAAATTCTTTAGTCGAAACAATCCGATGTCGCGCGCGTCGCCAAAGAGACAAAAAGCGCTTTCTTTTTTCCAGAAATCATGCATGATGCACGCATCCTGTCCCGCCGAGAGGGGCGTAGCGCGCGATCGTCACGACACGTGGGGCAGGGATGCGGTGGCCGTGTTGTGTCGCAGCGTGCTCGCGCATGTGGACGAACGACGCATCACGGACGCGAAGTCGTGTGGTCCTGGCCTCCCGGTGCCGAGGTCAAGTTCGCGACGAGGGCTTGTGCTCTCGCGCGATGCGACGGGGTCAATCAGCCGGTCCCCGAGGAGAGCGCGAAAGAAGCGTTAAGACCGCCGCGCAGGGAATGCCGGTTGCTCGGCTTTGCCTGTGGTACCTGCCGCCTGCATTTTTTTCGCAGGCGGGCCATGGGTGAGGCCCTCACCCGGCATTCCCTGCGCCCTCTCGAATCCTCGAAGGGCGGTCGATCGCAGGACTCGGGCGTGATCCGCCGCGAGAGTGCGAACGTGCGCGTGGTTGTTTGAAACGTGAATAGCAACTGAGCCGTCTCTCCGTGCTGTCCACGAGTTCGAAGTTTTGTTCCCGTAGGCATGATGAAGTTCCGGCCATTTGGAACCGGAACTGCAGCCGATCCCTTGGTGTTGAACGGCATCTCGAACACACTGGAGGAGAGAGATGATGAGAACCCGTCTTGCCGTTTCGCTGATCGCCACCTCGCTGCTGGCATCGACCGCCGCGTTCGCCCAGTCCACGACCGTCGAAGGTGCCGCCAATGGCGCGGCGGCTGGCGGCGCGGTCGCCGGTCCGGTCGGCGCCATGGTCGGCGGCACGGTCGGTGCGGCCGTTGGCGCCGCGGTGGAGATCCCGAATGCGGTGATCACGTCGATCGATGCCGAGCGTGCGCCCTCGGTCGTGGTGCATGAGCGCGTCGTGGTCGGCGAGCCGCTGCCCGCCACCGTCGAACTGCGTCCGGTACCGCGCTACACCGAGTATCGCTATGCGGTCGTCAACGATCGCCGCGTGATCGTCGATCCGCGCACCCGCCGCGTCATCAAGATCATCGAGTGATCTGACATCATCGCACCGGAAGGCCCCGCCGCAAACCGTGGCGGGGCCTTTCTGCGTTCAGGTGGTCTGGGTGCGGATCTGGCGCGCGAGCCAGTCGAGCGCGGCGGCCAGGCCGAAGCCGATGCAGGCGGTGGTGGCGTCGACGATGAAATCCTCCAGCCGCGCATGACGCCCGGGTGCCAGGAATTGCGCCAGCTCCAGCGCCCCGATCAGGATGACCGCGATCCCTGTGGTCAGCAGCCGATGGCTGCGATAGGCGAGGCCGAAGGCCAGGCCGATCAGGACGAAGGCGAGGGCGTGCTCGCCGTCCTGTCCGAGATGGGAATGCGGCCGGTAGTTCGGCGGGCCCAGCGTCGCGAAGGCGACGGCTGCGGCGAGCAGCCAGGCCGAAAGGCGGAATACGATCTTCATGAGCTCTGCTTAGCACGATCCGGGCTGTGGGCCGGGCTCACAGCGGCTTGAGCCCCTAGTGTAGTTAACGCGGCGCGGGCCGAGGTTCATGGCGTCTCATCTTACCGCGCGGCGCCGTCGCCGGGCTTTTCAGATCGGCTGCCGCACGCCCAACCCCTGCATGAAGCGCTCGCGAATCTGCGCGGGATCGCGCCGGGTGGCGCCGACGCCGGGCTTGTCGTCGATGCGGGCCGCGATCAGCACCGGGCCGGCGGTTCCCAGCGCCAGATCGACGAGGCGTTCGAAATCCTCCTCATCTGCGGCCCAATGGCTGGCGCGAATGCCGCATCCTGCGGCAATGGCTGCGACGTCGGCCTGCCGGGCCGAGGTCGGCTGGCTGCCGGTGATCTGGTAGACGCCGTTGTCCATGACGATGATGGCCAAATTTTTCGGCGCCAGCGTCGCAATCGTGGCGAGGCAGCCGAGCTGCATCAGCAGCGAGCCGTCGCCTTCGAGCGCGAACACCCGGCGCTGCGGCTGCGCCAGCGCGACGCCGAGCGCGATCGGGCAGGCCAGCCCCATGCTGCCGAGCATGTAGAAGTTCTGCGGCCGCGGGCCCGCCGCCCACAGATCGAAATTGGTGTTGCCGATGCCGCCGATGACGGCTTCCTCATGCTTGAGCTTCGCAACCAGCCGGCAGGTAAGGTCATGGCGGTTCATGATCTTGGTGTTGAGGATCGGCGCGGTCATGCGAACACCTTTCCGCCGGTGAGCAGCGGGGAGAGGATCAGCGCCACCGGCGCCTGCGTCGCGACCGCCTGCTTGATCGAGCGGTCGACGATGAAGTCGAGCTCGTCGAGCCGCGTCATGGTGTGATGCTCCATCGCCAGCGCATCGAGCACCGGCCGCATGGTCCGGCACACCAGCGACTGGCCGTAGTTGAATTCGCCGAGCGTGCCGCGCTCCGACACGAGCATGATGAGCGGGATCTGGCAGGGCACGACCAGCGAGGCCAGCACGTTGGGCAAGGTCGCGAAGCCCGAGGTCTGCATCAGGAGCGCGCCGCGCCGCCCGCCCATCCAGGCGCCGGCGAGAATGCCGACCGCTTCCTCCTCGCGCGCGGTCGCAAACGTCGTGAAGAACGGATCGTCGTGCAGGCTCCGGATCAGCGGCGTCAGGACGCGGTCGGGAACGTAGGGGATGAGATCGACGTCGTTGCGCTTGAACGTCTGCAGCACGATCTCGTGCCAATTCGGCACAGCGGCTGCGGATCGCGCCGCGTCGGCATCGGCGGCCATTGCTGTTCCTCCGGTCGTCCCTGATGGGGCTCTGTTTGGTGCCGAGCTTGACGGCACCGGGACGATTGTCAACATGCCGGCCCGGCCGGTCAGGCATCCGCCTTTCAAGTCGGAAATCAAGAACCAAGATACCAGGAGGTCGCCTGTTCATGGCCGCGAATTCCAAGCGCGTCTTCTACGTCAAATATCTCGCGCACCCGATCTTCAGCGAGCTGCTCGCAGGCCGCCCCGACGTCCGGCTCGACCGGCTGGAGAACGAGAGCTCCGAGGCCGAGACGGCGCCGATCCTCGCCGCCGCCCACGCCTACCAGATCGGGGCGGCCCGCGACGAGCTCGCGCCGCGCTTCCATGTCGATGCGGAGCTGCTGCGCCGCGCCCCCAACCTCCTCCTCGTGTCGAGCAACGGGGCGGGATACGACCCGGTCGATGTCGAGGCCTGCACCGCGGCCGGCGTCCTCGTCGTGAACCAGTCCGGCGGCAACGCGCATTCGGTGGCGGAGCACACGCTCGGCATGATGCTGACCCTGTCGAAGCGCATCATCCAGTCCGACCGCCGGCTGCGCCGCGAGCCCGATGTCAACCGCAACGATCTGATCGGCAACGAGGTGCAGGGGCGGACGATCGGCATCGTCGGACTTGGCAATGTCGGCCGCCGGGTTGCCGAGCTGTGTCGCGGCCTCCTCGGCATGACTGTGCTGGCCTATGACCCCTATCTCTCGTCGGAGGAGATCGCGGCCCGCGGCGCGGAGAAGGTGGACCTCCATGACCTGATGCGGCGCTCGGATTTCGTCTCGATCAACTGCCCGCTGACGAGAGACAGCCGCGGCATGATCGGCGCCCGGGAGTTTGCGCTGATGCAGCCGCATGCCTATTTCGTCACCACCGCCCGCGGCTTCATTCACGACGAGGAGGCGCTGTTCGCTGCTCTGAGCGAAAAGCGCATCGCCGGCGCCGGGCTCGACGTCTGGGCCAAGGAGCCGCCGCCGCCGGATCATCCGCTGCTCCAATTCGACAACGTGCTGGCGAGCCCGCACACCGCCGGCGTGACGCGGGAGGCGCGGCAGAACATGGGCCGGATCGCGGCCGAGCAACTGCTCGCCGCGCTCGACGGCGGCCGGCCGCCGCGCCTGATCAATCCCGAGGCCTGGCCGCGCTACAGCGCCCGTTTCCGCGAGGCGTTCGGAGTGGCGCCGGGCTAGCCGGGAGAGGGGGAGTTGCGGGGAGAAGATTTCATGCGTCGCAAGCTGCGGGGTGGTAATGAATCTTCTCTCCCGGGCGGCTGCGGCGACGTGGACATTGCTATTTTCCGCGCCGTCTCGACAGCCCGGCGGCGGCTGATCATTTTTCCAGAGGCGCCATGAGCTTAGGCCATTTTTTTCGCTCGGCGCAGAAGGGAAACTGGTCCGATGCGCCGGCTGAACGCCATCCTGAAGTCGACCCACGGCCGCGTCCGTCGCGCCGTCTCGCAGTTCGTCGCGATTGCCGCCGCAAGCCTGCCTTCGGTCGGAGCCTGAGCGCCGGTTCCACGAGCTGCGTCAAATATTTGCGTCGGCCGCTTGATATCGGTCAACAGCGGAGGGAGAAGCGCGCTAACATCTCCTCGATCACTGCGTGAGAGGCAGGAGGTTGCATGTCGCGCTACGTCATCCATTTCCTGAAGGACGTGCTGGGCGAGAATGGCCGCCAGTGCGAGATTTGCCAGAGCACGCTGGAGGTTGAGGCCGACAGCGAAGGCGAAGCCGCAGAAATCGCAAAGTCCAGGTTCTGCGAACAGCAGGAGCTGCGCGACTGGTCGCTGCACGCCGACCGCATCGAGGTGAAGGCGGCCGACTTTCCCTCCTGAGCTGCGGCTCAGCGGCTCAGCCCAGCCGGTGCATCGCGGGCCCCGGGGCCGAGCGAGCGCTGCACCATCACGGTGTCGCACCAGCGGCCGTAGCGGTAGGCGACGCCCGGCAGCAGCCCCACTCTGGCGAACCCGAAGCGTTCGTGAATGCCGAGCGAGGCGACGTTGTCGGCGTCGATATAGCCGATCATCTGCCGATATCCCGCCGCGGCGGACGCATCGATCAGCGCCTGCATCAGCAGCCGGCCGACACCACGGCCGAGATGCTCATGGTGGACATAGATCGAATGCTTGACCGCGAACCGATAGGCCGGCCGCTTCCTGAACAGGACCACATAGGCATAGCCCACGACCTCGCCGCGGAATGTCGCAACCAGATGCGGCAGGCGATGATTGCGCAGATTCTTGCGCCGCTGCTTGAGATCGTCCGGCTCCGGCGCGCCGGAACCGGGGGCGCTGTCCTCGACCCCGCGGCGGACGTGCCGCCGGTAGATCGAGAGCATGGCCTCGACGTCCTCGTCGCGTGACGGCCTGACGAGGACCGGCGGCTCGGTATCGCCAGCCGTGATCGTGCTGTCCATGGTTCGAATTACTCTGCGCAGACATAGGTATGGAGCCGGATCCGGCCGGACTCGTCGAGCTCCTTGTACAGCCCCTGAATCTCGACGTCGAAGCCGGGATAGGCGTTGAACGCCCGCTCGAACATCTTGAGGTAATCGATCATCGGCTGGGCGCGCGCGGAGAGCCGCTCGCCCGGAACGATGGTGGCGATGCCCGGCGGATAGACCACGAACGGCGTCGTCGCAACGCGCCCGGCGATCTGGTCGATCGGCAGGTAATCGACCTCGTTGCGCATCAGCGCACGCGCTGCCTCACGCGGCGACATCGCGATCTCCGGCAAATGCTGCGGCTGGAACTGCTTTGCCTGCAGCGCGCTCACCTCGGCGTCGCGATAGAACCGGTGCATCTCGCCGCAGAGGTCGCGCAGCCGCAGCTTGCCGTAGCGCGCAAAGCGCTTCCGGGTGAACTCCGGAATGGCGTCCTCCAGCAGCACGTTGTCATCGTGGAGCCGCTTGAAGGCGACCAGACCGCTGATCAGGGTTCCGGCCTTGCTGGCCTCGACACCCGGCGTCAGCAGGAACAGCAGCGAGTTGAGATCGTTCTTCTCCGCCACGATGCGGTTCTCGCGCAGATATTGCGCGACGATCGGCGCCGGGATGCCGTGGTCGGCATAGCCTCCGGTGGCGCGATCGAAGCCTGGGGTCAGCAGGGTCAGCTTGTTCGGATCGGTCATGGTGAAGCCGGCGGCGAGATCCGGAAAGCCGTGCCATGCGGCCCCGGGCGCGAGCTGCCAGAGGGACGCGTCGGTCGCGAGTTGGTCGGTCGAGATCGCCTCCCAGGCCACATCGTGGCTGGCTCCGGGATTGGCCGCATCGGGAATCGAGACGCGATCCGGCACGAACGGCTCGAAGAACCAGCGCCGTGCCGGATCCTTCTCCTTCTCCTCGAATTCCCTGCGCATCGCCCGGATCTTCTTGCGCAATTCGATGCCGAGCCGGATCGTGTCGTCCCACAGCACCTCGCCGGAGCGGCCCTTCATCATCTGCGCGCCGACGTCCAGCGAGGCGAACAGCGGGTAGAACGGCGATGTCGAGGCGTGCTGCATGAAGCTCTCGTTGAAGCGCCGATGCTCGATCCGCCGCCGCTGCCCCTTGATGTGGCGGTCCTTGACGTGGATCTGCGAGGCCTGGGAGAAGCTCGCGAGCTGCTTGTGGGTCGATTGCGTGGCGATGATGCCTGGTGCGTCGGGTCCGAGATCGCCGAGGCCCATGGCGAAGCGGCCGGCATAGAGCGGGTGGAACTTCATGAACCCCGCCCAGGCCTCGTCGAACATGATGTAGTCGCAGAGGTGGCCGATCCGCTTCAGGATCATCTCGGCGCTGTGGATCGTGCCGTCATAGGTGCACTGCTCGACCACCGCGACGCGGAACGGCCGCTCCTTGCGCCAGGCGTCGGGGTCCTTCACCAGCGGGTTGTCGCGGATTTGTTGCCGCAGGTGCTGCTCGTCGAGCAGGTCCCAGCGCATCGGGCCGATCAGGCCCCAGGGGTTGCGAACTGTCGGGACGTAGATCGGGACGCCGCCCGAGATGAGCAGCGCACCATGATGGGCCGCCTTGTGGTTGTTGCGGTCGAACAGCACGAGGTCACCATCGGTGACCAGCGCGCCCAACACGACCTTGTTGGAGGTCGAGGTGCCGTTGAGGACGAAATAGGTCTTCTCGGCGCCAAAGATTTGCGCCGCTTCCTTCTGCGCGCGCAGCGCCGGTCCCTCATGGGTCAGGAGATCACCGAGATCGAGCACGGAATTGTCAAGGTCGTCGCGAAACACCGCCTCGCCGAGATGCTCGACGAAGATCCGGCCGATCGGGCTGCGGCTGTAGAACACGCCGCCATTGTGGCCGGGACAGGTCCAGAGCTGGTTGCCTTCCTCGGCATAGTCGACCAGCGTGCCGAAGAACGGCGTCTTCAGCGTCTCGGCATATTGCTTTAGCCGGCTGATCAGGTTCTTGGCGATGAAGGCGGGCGTCTCCTCGGAGAGGAAGACATAGCCGTCGATGAAATCGAGCACCTCGACCGGCAGGTCCTCGAAGCGCTTGCGCCGAATCAGCAGGATGATCGGGAAGTCCAGACCGCGCCGGCGCATCAGGTTGATCAGCGACGCCGTCTTGCCTTCCAGGCCCTTCTTGCCCCAATCGACGACCATGCAGCCGATCGCGGCATCCGTCTGCACCGCGATCTCGGCGTCCTCCAGCTTGCGGGCGCGCACCACCTCGAAGCCCGAGCGCTGGATCTCCTCAATGATCTGGTTGAAGCGGACGCCGGCGAGATCGTCGGTCTCGAACACGGGCGCGGCGAACAGGAAGGTGAAGCGGCGGAAGTAATCCATGAGCGTCTTTCGGGCTGGGTGGGGCAGCCACCTGTCGTCACGTTCGATGACGGTTCGATGACAATTGGGCGCCTCACGGAGCTTGTCTCGGCCGTCTCGCGGTGGCAATCGTCCCGAACCCGAGTGACGCTGAAAGGATCCGCGGTGCTTCCTGAATGGATCAGCCTTGATTGTGCGGCCCCGTCCGAACTCCATCGGCAGGCGGCGCTGGAACGCCAGGCGCAGTTGACCAAGCCGTTTGGCGCCCTTGGGCGATTGGAGCAGGTGGCGGTCGAACTGGCGGCGCTGCAGGCCCTGGAACGGCCGGGGGCCGACAGGGTCCCGGTGGTGCTGTTCGCAGGGGATCACGGCATCGCGGCGCAGGGCGTGTCGGCCTATCCGCCGGAAGTGACGGTGCAGATGCTGCACAACTTCGCGGCCGGTGGTGCGGCGATCTCGGTGCTGGCGCGCAGTCTGGGCTGCCCGCTTGAGGTGGTCGACGTCGGGACGCTGGCGCATGAGCCGGTGCCCGGCGTCGTCGTCGACAAGCCGCGGCGCGGCACCCGCGATTTCAGCACCGAGGCGGCGCTGACGCCGGAGGAGGTTGCGTTCGCGGCCGAAGCCGGACGGCGGGCGGTGGTGCGGCAGGCCGATCACGCGCCGCAACTCGTGATCTTCGGCGAGATGGGGATCGGTAATACAACGTCGGCGGCGGCGATCGCCGCCGCGCTGCTGTCCTGTGCGCCTGTCGACACCGTCGGCAGCGGCACCGGGCTCGACGCCGACGGGCGGGCCAGGAAGGCCGCGGTGATCGTCGACGCATTGCGGCGACACGGGCTCACGGCGGGAGCGGCCGTCGCGGACATCCTGAAAGCGGTCGGCGGCTTCGAGATCATCGCGATGGCCGGCGCGATCGTCGCCGCCGCGCAGCGGCGCTGGCCGGTGCTGGTCGACGGCTTCATCGTCTCGGTCGCGGCGCTGGTTGCCGTCCGCCTCAATCCGTCCTGCCGTGCGTGGCTGCTGTTCTCGCATCGCTCGGCCGAACGCGGCCACGCCATTGTGCTCGACGCGCTCGGCGCGCGTCCTCTGATCGACCTCGATCTGCGGCTCGGCGAGGCCTCCGGCGCCGCCACCGCGCTGCCGATCATCCGGCTGGCTTGTGCGCTTCACGGGGGCATGGCGACCTTCGCGGAGGCCGCTGTATCAGGAGCCAAGCCCTGATGCGGATCGATCTGCTGCGGCACGGGACGACGGGGCGGGACGGCCATCTCGACGGCCGTACCGACCCGCCGCTCAGCGACCTCGGCTGGGATCAATTCCGGCGGCAGACGCAGAGCCGGATCTGGCGCAGCGTTGTCAGCTCGCCGTTGGCGCGCGCACGTGCGGCGGCGGAGGACTATGCGCGACAGGCCGGCTGCGCGCTGGACATCGATGCGGACTGGAGCGAGCTCGATTTCGGGCACTGGGACGGGCGAAGCCGCCGTGACCTCGCCGCCGAGCCCGGGGGGAAAGGTTTGCTCGACGCCTTTCATGCTGATCCCACAGTCCGGGCACCGGGCGGTGAGAGCTGGGTCGATCTGCGAGCGCGTGTCACGCGCGCGACTGATCGCATTCTGGCAAAGTCCGAGCCTGCGCCGGTTCTGGTGGTGACGCATGGCGGCGCCGTGCGTGCCGCGCTGTCGCATCTGCTCGGCTGGCCGCTGCGCCAGCTATGGAGCCTGCGTATCTGTCCCGGCACGCGGATCACACTCGAAGCCGGGCAGGGCGATGATGGTGTAGCTTGGGGCGAAATCGTCGAGATCATTCAGCCATGACGCTTCGTGAATTCTGGATTGCATTGCAGTTCCTGACGCGGCTGCCGACCCCACGCGTCGCGGAGTCGCGACCGGACGATCTTGCGCGGGCGTCGGTCTGGTTTCCGGCCGCGGGACTGGTGATTGGCGCCTGTCTGGCGCTGATCGCCCGCCTTTTTCATGAGGCCGATCCGTGGATCGTCGCGCTGGCCGTGCTGGTCGCCTGGATCTGGATCACCGGCGCGCTGCATCTCGATGGGCTCGGCGACGTCGCTGATGCGTTCGGCGCCGCGCATGGCAAGCCTGAACGCTTCATCGCCGTGCTCGGCGATCCCCATGCCGGCAGCTTCGCCGTGGTCGCGATATCGCTGCAGATCGCCGCCAAGCTGGTGCTGACCGCCGAGCTGGCCACGGGCCCGACGGCCTGGGCGCTGCTGCTGATCCCGGCTTGGGCACGGCTGGGAACGCTGGTCTGCACCAAGACGCTGCTGTCGTTGAAGCCGGGGCTCGGCGCGAGCGTCGCGAACAGCGTCGGTTGGAATGTCATTATCGCGTGGGGCGGCGTGCTCGTGATCGCCGCGCTGGCCGGCGCGGTCCCGACGCTGCTCGCCATCGTGCTCCTGCCGGCGGTCGCATTCTATTGGCAATGGCGGCTCGGCGGCATCACTGGTGATTGCCATGGCGCCAGCATCGAGGTCACGGAAACGCTGCTGCTTGCCGCCTGCGTGCTCGGCTAGAAGGCGCCGCCGAGCGCCTGCGCCAGCCGCTGCCACTCGGACTCATCGCCCGGCAGGCCGAAGCGCAGCCAGTTCGGCTGAGCCGGAAAACGCCGGACGTGGATGCCGTGCCGGGCGAGCCGCTCGGCCAATGCGGCAGCATTCGCGTTCTCGACCAGCCTGAACAGGGGTGTTCCGCCAAGAGCCCTGGAACCGAGGCTGTGAATTTGGCAGCCGGACGCGGTCAGCATCGTATCGAGCCGTTGTCCGTCGGACACCAGCCTCACGCGTGCGTCCCGCAGCCATTGGTCGTCAGCCAGAGCAATCGAACCTATCGCAAGCGCAGGTCCAGACACGGCCCATGGACCCAGCGCACGGCGCAATTGATCGGCCAGGTCCTGGGAAGTTATGGCAAAGCCGAGCCTCAATCCTGCCAGGCCGTAAGCCTTTCCGAACGATCGCAGCACCAGAGTGGCTGGTGGCAAGCTCGGAATCAGGCTCGCCTCCACGGGACAGAAATCAGCAAAAGCTTCGTCTACCACAAGCAGGCCGTTGCGACGCGCGAGCGTCACGCCGAGCAAGTGGAGCGTGGCGCGTGGCAGCAATCGTCCAGTGGGATTGTTCGGGTTGACCACAATGGCGACGTCTGCTTCCGCCAGCGCATCGACCTTGTCGACCAAACGCACTCGGTGACCGCAGCGGCGCCAGCAGAGCTCATGTTCTTCGTAGGTCGGCGCAAACACAGCGACCGAACTCGAAGCGCGCAGGCGCGGCAGAATCTGCAGCAGCGCTTGGGTGCCTGCGGCCGCAACAATCGATGCGGGTGTCTGCAGGCGGTACCGTGCAGCGGCAACGGACAGCAGCGCGTCCTCGTCGGGCTTGCTGGGCAACCGTGTCCAGCTCTCAGCCGGGACCGTCGGCACGGGGTAAGGGATCGGATTGATGCCGGTCGACAGATCGATCCACGGCAGCGGTGCGTCCGGGTAGAGACGGCTGACCGCAGCGAGATCGCCGCCGTGAAGGATCGCTTCCGGCTCATCCTTATGCGTGCTAGTCGCTCTGTCGTCCATCTCGTTCCTTTACATGCCTTTCCTTCAGCGGAGATCGATGTTCGTCTCTCTCGCGCTCACGGCGCTCCTCGTCGAGGCGGCCGTGGGCTATCCCCAGGTCCTGGTGCAGCGGATCGGTCATCCCGTGATGTGGGTGGGCGCGCTGATAGCATGGGGCGACCGCCGCTGGAACAGGGCAGCAGACGGCTTTGCCGCACGACGCGCGCGTGGCATTGGGCTCGTGTGCCTGCTCGTCGTGGGGCTGATGGCCACCGGCCTCGTTGCAACATGGATCGTGCAGGCGCTCGTCGGCGAGCCGGTTGCAACCATCATCCTTGGTGTGGTGGCAAGCAGCCTGCTGGCCCAGCGCAGTCTCGATACGCATGTCGCCGCAGTTGCAGAGGGGCTGGAGCAGCAGGGACTCGACGGCGGCCGCGGGGCGGTGGCGATGATCGTCGGCCGCGATCCCGAGCGGCTGGATGAAGCCGGCGTCGCGCGGGCCGCGGTCGAGAGCCTGGCTGAAAACTTCTCCGACGGTGTCGTGGCTCCGTTGTTCTGGCTCGTCATCGGCGGTCTTCCAGGCATCCTGATCTACAAGGCTCTCAACACCGCCGACAGCATGATCGGTCATCTCTCGGACCGTCACCGCGCGTTCGGCTGGGCGGCGGCGCGGCTCGATGATCTCGTCAACCTGCCGGCCTCGCGCCTGTCCGCGCTGTGGATCGCAGCCGCTGCGGTCTGCATCCCCAACGCTTCGGCTTCGGCCGCACTGCGAGACGTTGCACGCGATGCATCGAAGCATCGTTCGCCCAATGCCGGCTGGCCGGAAGCGGCGATGGCCGGTGCGCTTGGATTGCGCTTGGCAGGGCCGCGCGTCTATCACGGTCATCTCGTCACCGATGCCTGGATGGGAGACGGGCGCGCCGATCTCGACGCGTCCGACATCCGGCGTGCCCTGCGGCTGTATCGGCTGGCGTGTCTGGTTCAGGCGGCGGTCGTCGCAGGCCTCGTCCTGGTCAGGATCCTGTAGTCGCCACGGGGGGCGCGGGTTTGCTCGCCAATGCCAGGATACGGTCAACGTCGACGTAGCGCTCGAGATGCGCCGCGAATGCATCCAACGTCGTGTCCACATCGGTCTCATAGACGAGGCCGCTCGTCGTCGAGCCGAGGCCGCGCAGCCAGTGGCTACGCAGGCCGTCGTCGGCGAACAGGCCATGTACGTAGCAGCCGGCAACCAGGCCATCGGCCGTGATGGCACCATCGCGCCGGCCATCGGAGAAGGTCAGGAAGGGGCGCTGTGTCGCCAATCCCTCGGTGCGGCCGATATGCATCTCGTAGCCGTGAAACGACAATTGACCGTCCATCAGCGTGCCCTGGACCTCGCGCAACGCCTTGTCGTCGGTCAGGGTCGTTTCGACGTCAAGCAGCCCAAGTCCCGTGACAGAACCAGATGCCCCCTCGTGTCCGTCGGGATCGCTGATCATGCGTCCGAGCATCTGATAGCCGCCGCAGATGCCGAGCACGCGGCCGCCGCGGCGCAGATGCGCGATGAGATCGATGTCCCAGCCGGCGTCACGCAGGGCGCTGAGATCGGCGATCGTCGCCTTCGAGCCCGGCAGGATCACGATGGATGCGTCGCCAGGAATCGGCGTGCCCGGGCGCAGGAACTGCAGGTCGATTCCGTCCTCCAGCCGCAACGGATCGAACTCGTCGAAATTGGAGATGCGCGGATAGGCGAGGATGACGACCTTCGGCCTGCGTCCTTCCGATGATCCGCGTTCAGCCAGTCCGAGCGCATCCTCGGCGGGCAGGCGGCGCGCATCGGAAAAATGCGGAATGAGCCCGAGCGACGTCCAGCCCGTCCGCTGCGCGATCTCGTTGATGCCCGACGCGAATAACGCCGGATCGCCGCGGAACTTGTTGACGAGGAAACCCGCGATGCGTGCGGCATCCGCGGGCGCGATCACCGCCTGGGTGCCGACCAGGCTCGCAATGACGCCGCCGCGGTCGATGTCGCCGATCAGCACCACCGGAATCTGCACCGCCTGGGCAAAACCCATGTTGGCGATATCGCCGGCGCGCAGGTTGATCTCGGAGGCGGAGCCGGCGCCTTCGACCAGCACGATGTCGGCATCAGCAGCCAGATGGTGAAAGCTCTCGAGCACCGCATTCATCAATTGCGGCTTCATCGCCTGATAGGCCGACGCCTTGGCGTTGCCGATGACGCGGCCCTGCACCACCACCTGCGACCCGATCTCGCTTTGCGGCTTCAGCAGCACCGGGTTCATGTGCACCGTCATTGGCCGCCGCGCCGCGCGCGCCTGCAGCGCCTGGGCGCGGCCGATCTCGCCGCCATCCGCGGTGACGGCGGCATTGTTCGACATGTTCTGTGGCTTGAACGGCGCTACTTTCAGGCCGCGCAATGTCAGCGCGCGCGCGAGTCCTGCGACGATCAGCGATTTGCCGACGTCGGAGCCGGTGCCCTGGAACATGATGGCGCGCGCGCTCATGAGCCTAGTACTCGATGCCTTCCTGCGCCTTCACGCCGGCCGCGAAATGATGCTTCACGAGGTTCATCTCGGTGACGAGATCGGCGGCCTCGATCAGCTCCGGCTTGGCGTTGCGGCCGGTGACGACGACGTGCAGATCGGGACGGCGCCCTGCGAGCGTGGCGACGACGTCGGCGATATCAAGATGATCGTAGCGCAGCGCGATGTTGAGCTCATCGAGAACGAGCAGCCGGATCGACGGATCCGCCATCAGCTCCTTTGCCTTGGCCCAGGCGCGCTCGGCCGCGGCGACGTCGCGCGCGCGATCCTGGGTTTCCCACGTAAAACCTTCGCCGAGCGTGTGCCACGACACCTGGTCGCCGAACGTCTCGATGGCCTTGCGCTCGCCGGTCTCCCACGCGCCCTTGCCGAATTGCACGACGCCAATGCGAAAGCCGCGGCCGATCGCGCGCAGCATCAGGCCCCACGCCGCCGTCGATTTGCCCTTGCCCTTGCCGGTGTGAACGATGAGCAGGCCCTTCTCCACGGTCTTGGAGGCGACCTCGGCATCCTGCACCGCCTTGCGGTTCTCCATCTTCGCCTTGTGGCGGGAATCGTCGGCGCTTTCGGTCACGGGCATGTTCTCCTTGTCACTTCAAAGTCAGCGGCAGTCCTGCCGCCATCAGGATCACGCGATCGGCCACGGCCGCGACGTCCTGGTTCAGTCGACCCTGGGCGTCGCGAAAGGCGCGCGCCAGCGCATTGTCCGGCACGATGCCCAGCCCGACTTCGTTGGACACGGCCACGATGGGGCCATTCGCGCTCCTGAGCGCATCGATCAGCTCGGCACATCTGGCCGGTACGTCCATGTCGGCGAGCATCACATTGCTGAGCCAGAGCGTCAGGCAATCGATCAGCATCGGCGTGCCCGAATCTCCATGTGCCCGGATGAGGCCGGCGAGATCATGTGTCGTTTCCAGCGTCTGCCATCCCTCAATGCGGCGCGCCTTGTGCTGGGCGATCCGGTCGGTCATTTCGGCGTCGAACGCCTGCGCCGTCGCAACATAGGTCCAGGGCGGCGGAAGGGCGGTGACGAGCGCCTCGGCATGGCGGCTCTTGCCCGAGCGCGCGCCGCCGAGCACCAGCGTCAGGCGCGGCAGGACGGGGTGCGGCGGGGCAGGGGCCATGGGGACGATTCCGATTGACGGGCTTTGGCGCGACCCGTATCTAACAGATGACGGTTCTCCGAAAGGAGAGATTTAGGGAACACGGTGCGGGTTCTTGACCCAAGGCCGTGGCTGCCCCCGCAACTGTAATCGGCGAGTGTGAGGCCAAGACACCACTGGGAAACCGGGAAGGTGGCCTGATGCAGCGACCCGAGAGCCAGGAGACCTGCCGTCGACATTGCTGTTGGCCGACCCGTCGCGCGGGGAGTCGCGATGCTGGTTCTGATCCCGCCGGGATGGGCGGGATGCCGTCGGATGCAGCGCATCGTCCGGTCCTCTGGGGAGCCGGCAAGCGACGGAGACGGCCATGAAGTTGACCCGTACCACGACCTTTGCAGCCGCGAGCCTGTTGCTGCTCGCCGCCGATCCCGCCTTCGCGCATCACATGATGGGCGGCAAGCTGCCGCAGACGTTTGCGCAGGGGATGCTGTCCGGCCTCGGCCATCCCATCATCGGAATCGACCATCTGGCGGCGATCGTGGGCGCAGGCATCGTTGCAGCTCTTCTGGGCCGCGGCTTCGCGCCGGTGCTCGCCTTCACCACCGCGATGATCGCGGGCGTCGGCCTGCATGTGGCCAAGGCCAACATCCCCGCTGCCGAGCTGCTGGTCGGCCTGACCACCGCCGTGGTTGGGCTGGTGGTGGTGATGCGTGGGCGTTTCGGCGTGTTGCCGGTTGCCGGCCTGTTCGCCGTGACCGGCCTCGTCCACGGATATGCGCTGGGTGAATCGATCGTCGGCGCCGAGAACTCTCCGCTTGGAGCCTATCTCGCCGGGCTGCTCGTGATCCAGACCGTCATCGCGGCCGGTGCGTTCCTCGGCACCAGGCTGCTGTCGGCGAAGGCCAAGGCGGCTGCGCCGCTGGCGCTGCGGCTCGCGGGCGCTGCCATCGTGCTGGTGGGCGGCGTTGCCGCCGCAACGGCCGCCGGCGTGATCGGCTGATTGATGATCGCATCGGAGACTGGAGAGACGACGCTGTTCGTCTGCGTCACCTGCCGCACGCAGGCGCCTGAAGCTGCGCCGCCGGACGAGCCGCGGGCCGGTGCCCGTTTGCTCGCAGCCATCGAGACGGTGCCGGCCGCGCAGCGCGCCGGCGTCACCGTTGTCGGTGTCGAGTGCCTGTCGAACTGCAATCGTGCGTGCACGGTTGCGGTGACAGCGCCGGGCAAATGGACCTATGTGCTCGGCGCGCTCGATCCGGATCTGCATGCGCGGGATGTGCTGGCATTCGCGCAGCTGCATCAGCGCCATGATGCGGGCCTGCCGGCCTGGCGCGAGCGCCCGGAATACATCCGCAAGAACACCGTCGCGCGCGTGCCTGCGCTGTCGGCGCCACGCTGAAACCGAGAGATCGCATCGCCATGACGAAGTCGTTCGCCAAGACGCCTTGCACCATCGTCACCGGTTTTCTCGGCGCCGGCAAGACGACGCTGGTGCGCAATCTGATCGAGACCGCGAACGGCCGCCGGCTCGCCATCATCGTCAACGAGTTCGGCGACGTCGGCATCGACGGCGACATCCTGAAGGGCTGCGGCGTGCCGGACTGTCCGGAGGATCGCATCGTCGAGCTGTCGAACGGCTGTCTGTGCTGCACCGTCGCCGACGATTTCGTGCCCGCGCTCAGGAGCCTGCTGGATCAGAAGGAGCCGCCGGAGCATATCGTGATCGAGACCTCGGGGCTGGCGCTGCCGAAGCCGCTGGTGCAGGCCTTCAACTGGCCCGAGATCGCGACGCGTGTCACGGTCGACGGCGTCGTGGCGGTCGTCGACGGCCCGGCGGTGGTTGCGGGCCGCTTCGCCGACGATCCGGAAGCGCTCGCGGCGCAGCGCGCCACCGATGCCTCGCTCGATCACGACAACCCGCTGGAGGAGGTCTACGAGGACCAGTTGCTGTGCGCCGATCTCGTCGTGATGAACAAGAGCGATCTGATGAGCGAGGGGCAGCGCAAGGATGTCGCCGCCGAGATCGCCGCCAAGGTGCAGCGCGCGGTCAAGGTGATCGCGACCGAGCATGGCAGGCTGTCGGCGTCGGTGCTGCTCGGGCTCGGCGCCGCAGCGGAGGACGATCTCGCCGCCCGGCCGTCGCATCACGACAACGAGGCCGAGCATGATCACGACGATTTTGAGAGCTTCGTGCTCGACGTCCCGGCGCAGGCCTCGCCCGATGCGCTCGTCGACCGGATCGCGGCCGCCGTCGATGCGCATGATGTCTTGCGGGTGAAAGGGTTCGTGGAAGTTGCCGGCAAGCCGCTGCGCCTCCTGGTGCAGGCCGTGGGCAGCCGCATCCAGCATCAGTTCGAGCGCCCGTGGCGCTCGGGCGAATCGCGGCAGGGGCGGTTGGTGATCATCGGCGAGCGCGGCCTCGATGCCGCCGCCATCCAGAGCCTGATCACAGGGTAGGCGTCACCGATGCACCTGCTGGCGACAACGGGCGGGGATCTCGACGACCTCGAACAGGCCGTGGATCTTGCGCAGTCGCCGGCCGAGATCGTCGTGCTGTCGTTCTCGGACACCGACCTGTCGGCGTTGGCCGAAGCCTGGACCGCGACGTCGACCGAGCTGCCCAGCCTGCGCCTCGCCAGCCTGAAGCGGCTGAAGCATCCGATGTCGGTCGATCTCTATGTCGACCGCGTCGTGCTCGGGGCGCGCGCCGTCGTCGTGCGTTGTCTCGGTGGGCTCGACTATTGGCGCTACGGGCTGGAGCGCATCGCGTCGGTGTGCCGCAGCCGCAACATCCTGTTCGCGGCACTGCCGGGCGACGATCGCGCCGACGACCGGCTCGATGCGCTCTCGACCTTGCCGCACGACGCGACGTCGCGGCTCTATGGCTATCTGCACGAGGGCGGCGTCGGCAATGCGCGCGAGGCGCTGCATTATCTCGCGAGCCTGCTTGGCGGTGACGCGCCGTTTGGCGAGCCGCTCGCGCTCGGCTCCATCGTCGGCTTCGCGCGCGACCGCGGCGCGGTCGGCATCGATGACCTCTGCAGCCACGATGATGCACGGCCGAGCGCGCTGATCGTGTTCTACCGTGCGAGCCTGCTTGCCGCCGATACGGCCGGGATTGCGGAATTGATGCGTTCGATCGAAGCCGAAGGGCTGGCGGCGGTCGCGGTCGCGGTGACCAGCCTGAAGGATCCCAGCATCGGCGATGCGCTGGCGCGACTGGTCCGGCACCGGCGTCCTGCGGTCATCTTGAACGCGACCGCGTTCTCGGCGCAGCGCGAGGACGGCACAACGGCGCTCGACCTCGCGGACGCGCCGGTTCTGCAGATCATCCAGGCACAGAGCACCGAGGAAGCCTGGGCTTCCTCGGCGCGTGGACTGTCGCCGACGGACCTTGCGATGAATGTCGTGCTGCCGGAGCTCGACGGCCGGCTGCTGGCGCGCCCGATTGCGTTCAAGGGTGAGGCACCGGCGGACGAGCGTCTGCAGTTCAGCGCGATGCGTTATGTGCCTCAACAGGACCGTATTGCTTACGTCGCCCGGCTCGCGGCGCGATGGGCGCAATTGCGCGCGCTGCCGGCCAGCGAACGGCGCGTGGTGCTGGTGCTGTCCGATTATCCGGCACGCGGCGGCCGCCGCGGCTATGCGGTCGGTCTCGACACCAGCGCAAGCGCGGCCGCGATCGCGCGGCTGTTGGCGGACAGCGGGTACGACATCGGCCGCGCAGCGCCGATCGCCGACGACATCGAAGCGCTGCTGCGGGACCAGGCAGATGAGCTCGTCGTGCCGCTCGCAGCCTATCAGTCCGCACTGGCGCTGTTGCCGGATGATCTGCAGCGCGCCTTGCACGACACCTGGGGAGAGGCAGATGTCGACCCGGCATTCCGGGATGGCGCGTTCCGTTTCCCGGTGCTGCGTACAGGAAAACTGCTGATTTTGTTGCAGCCGGATCGTGGCCATCGCGCCGACCGCAAGTCCGGCTATCACGACACCAGCGTGCCGCCGCGGCACGCTTTCGTCGCGCTCTACGCGCATCTTCGTGAGGCCGAGCGGATCGATGCGCTGATTCATCTGGGTGCGCATGGCACGCTGGAATGGCTGCCGGGCAAGGCGCTGGCGCTCTCGAGCGCGTGCTGGCCGGAGGCCGTGCTGGGCCCGTTGCCGGTGATCTACCCCTTCATCGTCAACAATCCCGGCGAAGCGATGCAGGCCAAGCGGCGGTTGTCGGCACTGACGCTCGGGCATCTGACGCCGCCGCTGTCGCAGGCCGGCCTGCACGGACCCTTGCTGGAGCTGGAGGGGCTGGTCGAGGAGTATGCCGAGGCGGATGGTCTCGACAAACGCCGCTTGAAGCTGCTCGAGGAGGAGATCGTCGCGCGAGCCTGGCAGAGCGGCTTGGCCGCCGATTGCGGGCTCGACCGTGCCATGGCCGGACGCGAGGCGATCGCGCAGCTCGATGCGCAGCTCTGCGACATCAAGGAGCTCGCGGTGCGTGACCGCCTGCACGTGTTCGGGCAGGCGCCCGACACGGCGGCGACCGGCCTGTTGGCCGATGCGATCATTGCGGCCACGGGACAGGCGGCAGCGACTATCGATCGCGCCGACATCGCAGCCCGGATTGACGGGAGCGCGGCGGCCGAGCGCAGCGCGTTGCTCGCCGCGCTCGATGGCCGGCGCGTCGTCGCCGGTCCCGCCGGCGCGCCGAGCCGCGGCCGTCTCGACGTGCTGCCCACGGGCCGCAATCTGACCGCGATCGACCCGCGCGCGATTCCGACCCGCACTGCGGCTCTGGTTGGCCAGCGCGCCGCCGACGAGGTGATCCGGCGCTATCTGCAGGACCATGGCGACTATCCGCGCGCGCTCATGCTCGATCTCTGGGCGTCAGCATCGCTGCGTACCGGCGGTGACGATCTGGCCCAGGCCTTGGCTTATCTCGGCGTGCGGCCGCGCTGGGATCTCAACTCCAATCGCGTCACGGGCGTCGATGTGCTGCCGTTGGCGATGCTCGATCGCCCGCGCATCGATGCGACGCTGCGGATCTCGGGGCTGTTCCGCGACCTGTTCGAAGCGCAGATCGCGCTGTTCGATCTCGCCGTGCAGAAGGTGGCGGCGCTCGACGAGGACGATGCCGACAATCCGCTGGCCGCGGCCCGGCGGCGCGGCGAGAGCCTGGCGCGCGTGTTCGGCGGCGCGCCCGGCAGCTACGGCGCCGTTGCCTCCGATCTCGCGCTCGGGATGGACTGGACGAGCCGGTCGCAGCTCGGCGAGGCGTATCTCGACAGCACCGCTTACAGTTTTGGCGGAGCGCATGACGGCGCGTCGGCCTCCGACACGTTTCGCGCCCGCGTCCGCAGCGCCGATGCCCTCGTGCATCCGCAGGACGATCGTGAGCGCGACCTGCTCGATGGCGAGGAGGTCGCCGATTTCGCCGGAGGTTTTGCCGCCGCCGCAGCGTCGCTTGGCGCGTCGCCCGCGCTGCTGCATCTCGACACCAGCCGTCCGGAGGCGCCGACGGCGCGGAGCTTCAGCGAGGAGATTGCCCGCGTGGTCCGCGGCCGTCTCGCCAATCCGCGGTGGATCAACGGAATGCTCGCTCACGGCTATCGCGGCGTGGCCGAGATCGCGCAGGGCGTCGACGCGCTCTATGCCTTTGCGGCCACCTCCGATGCCGTCGCCGAGCACCTGTTCGATCTGGCGCATGGCGCGCTGCTGCGTGACGAAGCTGTGCTGGACGGCATGGTCGCGCGCAATCCTGCGGCCGTCGCCGCGATCGTCTCGCGGTTCGAGGATGCGCTGCGCCGGCGGCTTTGGGTGCCGCGCCGCAATGCGGTCGCTGACGAGATCGTGCAGGCTCGCGCGCGCCTCACGCAAAAGGAGAGCGTGTCGTGAGCGCCGCGGTCGAGATCAAGGGCTGGTGTCCGGGCGCGCGGCGTCCGATGCCGAGCGGCGACGGGTTGATCGTTCGCGTCCGGCCGCATGGCGGCGCGCTGCCGGTGTCGACGCTGCGCGAGCTTGCCGAGGCCGCGCGGCGTTACGGCAACGGCGAGATCGACCTCACGCGCCGCGCCAATCTGCAGATACGTGGCGTATCGTCCGAGACGCTCGTGCCGCTGTGGGAGCTGATGGCATCGCTCGGCCTGCTCGATGACAGCGCCGAGCTCGAAGCCATCCGCAACATCGTCGTCAATCCGCTGGCGGGACACGACCCGGCCGAACGGGCCGACATGCGACCCGTCGCGGCCGAGCTGGAGACGTTGCTGGCCTCGGATCAGACGCTCCATGCGCTGCCGCCCAAGTTCGGCTTTGCGCTGGACGGCGGCGGCCGGCTGCCGCTGACGGAGCTCGCCGCGGATGTTCGTCTCGTCGCCTGTGGCGGCACTCGGGGGAGGCGTGTCGCCGTCGGCATTGCGGGTTCCGATGATCCCGTGTGGCTCGGAACGACAGCCGTGATCGACGCGGCATCGACGGCCGTTCACCTCGCGCGGCTGGTGCTGCAACTTAGCCCCACGCGCCGCTCCGCGACGTTGCCGCCGTCCGCGATCGCCGCGGTCAGCGCAGAGCTGAACCTTGACGTTTCCGACATCGCGCCACCGTCAGCCGCCATGGGGCAGCGACATTGCGGCGTCATTGCTCTCACGGATCAAACCTGCGCCGTCGGTCTCGGCGTGCCGTTCGGCCGCATCGATAGCGACGCGCTGGCGCGGCTTACGGCCGTGCTCGCGGCACATGATGTCGCCGAGGTCCGCCTGTCACCATGGCGCGCGCTATATGTCGTCGCGGGCGCCGTGAGTGCAGGGCAATTGGTGGCGGACGCAGCCCGGCTCGGCCTGGTCGTCGACGACGCCGATCCACTGATGCGCATCGACGCCTGCTCGGGCGCCGGCTGCTGTCCGTCCACGGAATTGGCGACGCGGCAGCATGCCCGCATGATCGCCGATGCGATGGCCCGGACGGGATTCAACGGCACGCTGCACGTCTCCGGCTGCGCCAAGGGCTGCGCGCGATCGGCGGCCGCGGACGTCGTGCTGGTCGGCGAGGCCAAAGGTTATCACATCGTCCGCCACGGCACGGTGAAGAGCGAGCCCTGCGGCATGCTCGATCCCTCCGAGATCGATGGCGGCGGGCTGTTCGAAACGAAAGAAAAGGCCGATGTCTGAGCTCCGCGACTACATCAAGGACGGCGCGGAGATCTACCGCCGCTCGTTCGCGACCATCCGCGCCGAGGCCGACCTGTCGCGCTTCCAGGGACTGGAAGAGAAGATCGCCGTGCGTATCATCCATGCCTGCGGCATGGTCGAGATCACCTCCGACATCGCGATGTCCGAACATTTCGCCGCAGAGGCGCGGGCGGCGCTCGATCGCGGTGCGCCGATCCTGTGCGATGCCAAGATGGTGGCGCAGGGGATCACGCGGGCGCGGCTGCCGGCGAGGAACGAGATCATCTGCACGCTCGAGGCGCCCGAGGTGCCCGCGCTTGCCGCGAAGCTTGGGACCACCCGATCCGCCGCGGCGCTGGAGCTGTGGCGGCCGCATCTCGGCGGCGCCCTGGTGGCGATCGGCAATGCGCCGACGTCGCTGTTTCATCTGCTCGACATGCTCGATCAGGGCGCGCCGCGACCGGCTGCGGTGATCGGGACGGCGGTTGGGTTCGTTGGAGCGCGGGAGTCCAAGGAGGCGCTCGCGGCCGATGGCCGGGTGCCGTATCTGATCGTGAAGGGCCGCAAGGGCGGCAGCGCGATGGCGGTCGCGGCGGTGAATGCCATCGCGAGCGACGTCGAATGAGCCTCTTAGACACCATCGCGGGCTCGGCTCATCCCGGCACGCTGTACGGCATCGGCGTCGGTCCGGGCGACGTTCGCTATCTGACCTTGCGCGCCGCCGGCCTGGTCCGGTCCGTCGATGTGGTGGCGTTCTTTGCCAAGCGCGGCATGGAAGGCAACGCGCGTCGGATCGTGACGCCCTTGATGGAAGCCGGCCGCCACGAGCTGCGGCTCGAATATCCGGTCACGGAGGAACTGCCCGTCGCCGACCCGTCCTATCAGTCAGAGATCGCCGATTTCTATCGGCGCGCGTCGGACAGCATCACCGCGCATCTGGCGGCGGGGCGATCGGTCGGTCTGCTGTCGGAAGGCGATCCGTTCTTCTACGGCTCGTTCATGCATATGTGGCGGCGACTGGAGCACGATCATCCGGTCGAGGTGGTGCCGGGCGTCACCGGCATGTCCGGCTGCTGGACAAAGGCCAATGTTCCGATCACCTGGGGCGACGACGTCCTCTCGGTGCTGCCGGGCACGTTGGGCGAGGACGTCCTGCATGACCGGCTGACGCGTTGCGAGGCTGCCGTGATCATGAAGGTCGGGCGCAACCTCGCCAAGGTGAAGCGCGCGATCATCAGCGCCGGATTGCTCGATCGCGCGCTCTATGTCGAGCGCGGCACGATGGAGGCGCAGCGCGTCGCGCCGCTGGCCGAGGTGGAGCTGGACCGCGGTCCCTATTTCTCGATGATCCTGATCCCCGGGCAGGGGCGACGGCTATGACGGGCACGCTGACCATCGTGGGCGTCGGCCCGGGGCGGGCCGAATTGATCACGCCCGCCGCCGCGGCCGCCATCGCAAGCGCGACCGATCTGATCGGCTATGGACCGTATCTCGACAGGGTGACCTCGACGAGTCCGGGCCAGATCCGGCACGCCAGCGACAATCGCGTCGAGCTCGACCGTGCGCGCCACGCACTGGCGCTCGCACGCGACGGCAAGCAGGTCGTGGTGGTGTCGGGCGGTGATCCCGGCGTGTTCGCGATGGCCGCGGCGGTGTTCGAGGCGGTCGAGGCGGGACCGCCGGCTTGGCGCGACCTCGACATCCGCGTCGAGCCTGGCGTCACCGCCATGCTGGCGGCCGCGGCTGAGGTCGGGGCGCCGCTCGGCGGCGACTTCTGCGCGATCTCGCTCTCCGACAATCTCAAGAGCTGGACGACCATCCGTCGCCGCCTCGAGGCGGCCGCCGCGGCCGATTTCGTCATTGCGCTCTATAATCCGCTGTCCAAAGCGCGGCCTCATCAGCTGGGCGAGGCGTTCGCGCTGCTGCGCCAGATCAAGCCGGCTTCGACCGTCGTCGTCATGGTCAGGGCCGCGGGCAGTGGTGATGTCGGACGGATCATCACCACCTTGGGCGAGGTCGATCCCGGCAAGGCGGACATGCGCACGCTCGTGCTGATCGGATCGAGCGCCACGCGCCTGATCGCGCGCGAGGGAAAGTCGCCGTTTGTCTATACGCTGCGCCGTGAGGTTGAGGGCGGGGCATGAACCAGTTGTGCCTCCAGCCACTGCAATGCGGCTCGCGCGCCGTCCAGCGCGATGCCATGCGGCTTGTCGGGTCTTGCGATCATCACCACGGGAATCGCGAGCCGCCGCGCGGCTGCGATCTTCGGATACGTGGCCGCGCCTCCGGAGTTCTTCGATACCACAAAGGCAATGCGCTCCTGGATCAGAAAGGCTTGCTCTGTCGGCTCGTCGAACGGCCCGCGATCGTGGACGAAGCGAATGTCGGGCGGCAACGCGACGTCGCCAGGCGGGTCGATGGTTCGCGCGACGTAGTGGTGCTGCGGGGCTGCTGCGAAGGCTGCGAGCTCCAGGCGGCCAAGGCTGAGGAATACACGCGCCGGATCCGTTCCGAGCGCGGAAGCCGCGTCGTCGGCACTGCCGACTTCGATCCAGCGGTCGCCGGCCTGGCGTTGCCAGGCCGCGCGCCGGATCGACGCCAGCGGCACCGACAGCGCATGGCAGGCTGCGACCGCATGGCGCGAGATCTGGTCGGCGTAGGGATGCGTGGCATCGATGACGGCGTCGATCGCATGATCCCGCAGCCAGGCTTCCAGTCCGGCGATGCCGCCGAAGCCGCCGATGCGCGTCGGCAGCGGCTGCGGTCTGGGCGCGGCGGTGCGGCCGGCGAGCGAGAGCGTCGCTGCGAACCGGTCGTCGCCGGCGAGCAGCCGCGCCAGCTCCGAAGCCTCGGTCGTCCCGCCAAGAATGAGAATACGCATGCGGGGCAGTGTCCATGGTGAACTCGGCCGCAACTTGCAACGCGCAGCGCTGGCTGTCCATCGTCGGGATTGGCGAGGATGGTGTTGACGGTCTCTCGACGTCCGCACGACGTCTCATCGCGCAGGCGGCGCTCGTGGTCGGAGGCGCGCGCCATCTCGAGCTTGCCGCGCCGTTGATCGCGGGGGAACGGCTGGCTTGGCCCAGCCCGTTGAAGCTCGCGTTCGACCAGATCGCGGCGCGACGGGGACAGCCCGTCGTCGTTCTCGCAAGCGGCGATCCTTTCAACTACGGCGTCGGCAAGCAGCTGATGCAGCGCTTCGCGTCCGCCGAGATGCTTTGCGTCCCGCAGCCCTCGGCCTTCAGCCTCGCGGCGGCGCGGCTCGGCTGGCCGCTGCAGGATGTGGCGCAGGTGACGTTGCACGGCCGCCCGCTCGAAGGGATTATCCGCCATCTCGCGCCGGGCGCGCGCATTCTGGCACTGGCCTGGGACGGATCCACCGCCGCGCGGCTCGCCGCGCTGCTGACCTCGCGCCGCATGGGACGCTCGCGCCTGACGGTGCTGGAAGCGATCGGCGGCGCGCATGAGCGGGTGCGCAGAGCGCTGGCCGACGCGTTCGATCTCTCTGATATTCATCCGCTGACGACGATCGCGGTCGAGGTCGATGCCGAGACCGATGCACCCGTGATCCCGCTGACCGCTGGTCTTGCCGATGACCTGTTCGAGCATGACGGCCAGCTCACCAAGCGCGACGTGCGCGCCGTGACGTTGTTGGCCTTGGCGCCGCGTCCAGGCGAACTGCTGTGGGACGTCGGGCTGGGCTCGGGCGCGGTGGCAATCGAGTGGCTGCTGCGGCACGGCTCGCTGCGCGCGATCGGGATCGAGGCGCGGCAGGACCGGGCCGACCGGGCGATGCGCAACGCGCTGGCGCTCGGCACTCCCGAGCTGAAGCTGGTGATGGGACGCGCGCCGGCGGTGCTGGCGGATCTGGAAGCGCCCGATGCGGTCTTCATCGGCGGCGGCATTTCGGAAATGGGTGTGTTCGAAGCCGTCTGGTCGCGGCTGAAACCCGGCGGCCGCCTCGTCGCCAACGTGGTGTCGCTCGAAGGCGAGGCGCGGCTGAGCGCGTTGTTCGGCCAGCATGGCGGTGAACTGATCCGCATCGCGGTTTCGCGCATCGAGCCGGTCGGCCGCATGCATGGTTGGCGGCAGGCCATGCCGATCACGCAGTGGCGGGTGACGAAACCATGATCGCGCTCGGGATCGGTTGCCGCCGCGCCGCCAGCGTCGCAGACATCGAGGCGGTCATCGCACAGGCGCTCTCGTTGGCGCGCCTCGCCCCGGCAGACGTGGCGGTGCTCGCCACGGCGGCGGACAAGGTCAGCGAGCCTGGCGTGGTGTCCGCCGCGCAGCGGCTCGGCCGTCCGCTCGTCGGAGTCGATCTTGCTGACATGACGGCTGTCGCCGATCGCGCGATCACGCGAAGCGATCGCGTCAGGCGCCTGAAGGGTGTACCTTCGGTTGCCGAGACGGCGGCGCTCGCTGCCGCCGGCGCGAATGCCCGGCTGGTCCTGGCGCGCGTCGCAAACGCCGTAGCGACCTGCGCGCTGGCGGAGGGCGAGGCGGCCATCGATGCGGAGCGTGCGCCATGACGGTGCACTTCATCGGCGCCGGTCCCGGCGCCCCGGACCTGATCACCTTGCGCGGCCGTGACCTGATCGCGCGCTGTCCGGTATGTCTCTATGCGGGCTCGCTGGTCCCTCGAGCGCTGCTCGATCATTGCCCGCCCGGCGCACGTATCGTCGACACGGCACCGATGTCGCTCGACGAGATCGTGGCCGAGATCGAGCGCGCCACGCTCGCGGGCGACGACGTGGCGCGGCTGCATTCCGGCGATCTCTCGATCTGGAGCGCGCTCGGCGAGCAATTGCGGCGCCTGGATGCATTGCGGATTCCCTACACGATCACACCCGGTGTGCCGTCGTTCGCGGCGGCGGCGGCCGCGCTTGGTCGCGAATTGACCTTGCCGGGATTAGCCCAATCGGTGGTGCTCACGCGGACCTCCGGCCGCGCGTCGGCCATGCCGGACACGGAGCAGCTTTCGCTGTTCGCGCAGTCGCGCGCCACGCTCGCCATCCATCTCTCGATCCACGTTCTCGACAAGGTCGTCGAGGAGCTGCGGCCGCATTACGGTGACGACTGTCCGGTCGCGATCGTCTATCGCGCGAGCTGGCCGGACCAGCTGGTCCTGACCGGCACGCTGGCGACCATCGTCGGCCAGGCCGCGGCTTCCGCCGTGGAGCGGACCGCGCTGATCCTGGTGGGCCGCGCACTCGCAACCAAGGATTTTCGCAACAGCGCGCTGTACGATGCCGACTATCAGCGGCGCTTCCGCGGGAGAGGGGAGTGAGCCGGTCCATGACTTTGTCCGACCAGCCGGCCGTCGCGGTCGAACACGGCGATGTCGAGGGCCATGTCGTTGTCGCCCAGCGCACGCCGCGCCGTCGTCCAGGCGGCGAGCGCGACCACCTCTCCGGCAGGAAACCCGACCCGCTGGGACTCCTGCAGCACCTGCAGCGCGGTGTTGGCCGTGCGTGCGCTCGTGACCAGCGTGGCCGGCGCACCCGCGTCATGCAGCGTGTTCGCCAGCCAGCCGAGATCGACCTCGCCGGCGCGCGAATGCAGGTCGAGCAGGCCCTGGCCGAGCTTGGTCATCTTGGCGAAGCCGCCGGCCACGGTGACGCGAGCGACCGGATGCCGTCGCAGATATTTCAGCATGCCGCCGGCGAAATCGCCCATGTCGATCAGCGCCGTCTCCGGCAGGCCATGGAGCCGCTGCACGGCCTTCTCGGATGTGCTTCCCGTCGCGCCGGCGATGTGCGGCAGGCCGGCCGCGCGCGCGACGTCGATGCCGCGATAGATGGAGTGGATCCAGGCAGCACAGCTGAACGGCACCACGATTCCCGTGGTGCCGAGGATCGACAGGCCGCCGACGATGCCGAGCCGCGGGTTGAGCGTCTTTCTGGCGAGCTCCTCGCCGCCGGGAATGGAGATCTCGACGGCCACGTCGCCTGTCGCACCGAGCTTTGCCGAGGCTTCGCCAATCGCCGCCGTGATCATCTCGCGCGGCACCGGATTGATCGCAGGCTCTCCCGGCGGCAGCGGCAATCCCGGTCGTGTCACGGTGCCGACGCCGGGGCCGGCGCGGAACGTTACGCCGGAATTGTCTGCACCGCGCCGCAAGGTTGCTCTGACCAGCGCACCATGCGTGACGTCAGGATCGTCGCCGGCGTCCTTGACCACGCCCGCGGTGGCCTTGATGCCGTCGGCCTCATGCATCGCGATCGCAAAGCCGACGCGACGTCCGCCAGGCAGGGCGATCTCGACCATGGCAGGACAGTTGCCCGTGATCAGCAGCTCGTAGGCGGCGCGCGCTGCGGCCGTGGCGCAGCTGCCGGTCGTCCAGCCACGCTTCAGCGGTCGGTTCGGCGGATCCGCGATGTCCATCATGTCGGTTCGCATAGCACATTTTGCCATGCCTCGGCGGCGTTACGGCCATGAGCACGGCGGCGCCCAGCGGAATCATCATCGCCGCGCCGCGTTCGGGCGCCGGCAAGACGACCGTCACGCTCGGGCTGTTGCGTGCACTCAGCCGGCGCGGCGCGCGCGTGCAACCCTTCAAATGCGGCCCGGACTATATCGATCTCGCCTATCACACGGCTGCGGCACAACGGACGAGCTACAATCTCGACAGCTGGGCGATGTCCGCGCCGCAGCTGCTCGGGCTTGCCTGCGGCGTCGCCGCCGACGCCGATATCGCCATCGTCGAGGGCGTCATGGGCCTGTTCGATGGCGCGTCGCATCCCGGGCGCGCGGGCAGGGGCTCGGCTGCGGATCTTGCAGCCCTGACCGGCTGGCCGGTCGTGCTCGTTCTCGATGTCAGCGGGCAGACCGAGACGGCCGCCGCCGTCGCGCTCGGCTGCGCGCGTTTTCGCGACGATGTCCACGTGGCCGGGGTGATCCTCAATCGGGTCGCGAGCGAGCGGCACCGGGCGCTCATCGAGCCGGCGTTTGCGACCGTCGGAATCGAGGTGCTCGGCGCGCTGGCGCGGGACGCGCAACTGACCTTGCCCGAACGCCATCTCGGGCTGGTCCAGGCCCAGGAGATCACGGCCATCGAGGCCCATCTCGAGCGTCTTGCGGCAAGCGTGTCCGGGTCGGTCGATCTCGACGCGGTGCTTGCTCTCGCAAATCCGATTCGGGCGCCTGGCCTCGCCGCGCAGAGCTCCAGCCTCGGCATCAAACCGCCCGGACAGCGCATCGCGCTCGCATCAGATGCGGCCTTCTCGTTCAGCTATCCGCATCTGCTGCGGCACTGGCGCGCTCAGGGCGCGGAGGCCATCCCGTTCTCGCCGTTGAACGATGAGGCTCCTGATCCGGCAGCCGACGCGGTGTGGCTGCCAGGCGGCTATCCCGAATTGCATGCGGGACGGCTGGCCTCGGCGCGGTCGTTCCTGGACGCGTTGCGCGCGATGGCCTCGCGCGGCGTGCCAATCCACGGCGAGTGCGGCGGCTACATGACGCTAGGCGCGGGACTCGAAGATGCCCATGGTGTCCGGCATGTGATGGCTGGGCTGCTGTCACTGGAAACGTCGTTCGCGCGACGCCGCCTGCATCTCGGCTATCGTCAAGCGACGCTCTTGGTCGACTGCAGCCTCGGCCCGAGAGGGGCCGTCGTTCACGGCCACGAATTCCATTATGCAACC
Source organism: Bradyrhizobium sp. HKCCYLRH2047 (assembly GCF_051168175.1). NCBI lineage: Bacteria > Pseudomonadati > Pseudomonadota > Alphaproteobacteria > Hyphomicrobiales > Nitrobacteraceae > Bradyrhizobium > Bradyrhizobium sp. HKCCYLRH2047. The sequence continues at coordinate 30,641 of NZ_JBNPUM010000022.1, read as the reverse complement.
ATCCTGAGCGAGGCAGACGATCCGCTGATCGCGTGCCGCGATGCCTCGGGCGGCGTCATCGCCGAGCGCGGCGCCCGGCGCGGGTCGGTGACCGGATCGTTCCTGCACGTCCTGAGCGGGGAGGGCGCATGAGCGAGCCAGGCCGAAGCCCTCCGCAGTTCGACGCGACATTCCGGCAGCGCTTTGCCGAGCTGGTGCGCTGGCGTCGCGACGTCCGCCGTTTCCGCGCCGATCCGGTCTCCCTTGAGCTGATCGAGCAGTTGCTCGCTCTCGCGTCCTACGCGCCGTCCGTCGGCTTCTGCCAGCCTTGGCGGTTCGTGCTCGTCGAGAGCGCCGAACGCCGCGCGACGGTGATCGAGAACTTCCAGCATGCGAACCAGGCGGCGCTCGCCGGCTATGATGGTGAGCGGCGCGCGCTCTATGCAAGCCTCAAGCTGGAAGGCTTGACGCAGGCGCCGGTCCATCTCGCCGTCTGTGCCGACGAAGGCGCTGCCACCGGGCACCGTCTCGGCCGCGCCACGATGCCGGAAACGCTCCGCTACTCGGTGGTCGCAGCGATCCAGACGTTCTGGCTGGCGGCGCGCGCGGAAGGTCTCGGCGTTGGCTGGGTGTCGATCCTGGACCCGGAGGCTGTCTGTCGCGCGCTCGAATTGCCGTCGGACTGGAGCCTGATTGCGTATCTCTGCGTCGGCTGGCCGCAGGAGGAGCATGACGATCCCGAGCTGGAACGTCACGGCTGGGAAACGCGGCTCGACCAGACCGTGATCAAGCCGCTCAAGCGCTAGGTCACGACGCGAGCGCCAACGCCGGCGCGTCAACCGTCATCGGCTCGCCGACGGCGGCCTCGGCGCGCATGAGCTGAAACCGTGTGCCGTGCAGGTTGACGGTCAGTGGAATGCCGCGGAAATCGTCGTGAAAGGCGTGGATGCGGCGCGCCATCTCGGATCGATCGATGTCGGCGGGCATGTCGCATAGGGCGGCGTACATCTGCCTCGTGCTCTTGGTGCCGCTCCAACCGGTGCCGAGCGCCGGCAGCGGGCCGGCCTGGCAGGCGAGGTCGCGCGACATCCGCCAGAACAGATAGGCGAGCCGCACGAACGCCATCTGCTCCAGGCCGCGGACATCCACGCCTTGGGGGATGTCGAACGGCTCGACACCGACGATCGCGCCGCAGTCGACCCGGGTCTCCATCGCGTGGGCCGTCGCGCCGAAGCGCTTCGTACCGTCGTACATTGCGAAATGGGCCGGCGCCCAGCCGGGATAATCCGGTGGGCCCGGATGAAAATTGTAGGCGCCGTAACCGAGCGCCTGAAGGATGGCGGCAGGCACGACGACGCCGGTCGTGAACGCAAGCAGGCGGGATCTGCCGAGCACGTCGCGTTCGATGGCTTCGAGGTCCTGCAGGCTGACCGCGCAGCGGAATGCGAGGGCAGGGTTGTGCGCCCGCAGGAGCTCGGACAACGCGAGCTGCTGGTCACGGCTGCCGGTGAGAAGAATGATGGTGTCGAACATGATTTGTCCTGGCTGGCGTCAGTGGCGATGGGCGTTGAAGCTGGCGGGCCGGCGCATGGCTTCCGAGGCGGCGGTGGCGGCGAACAGATCGGCCGGCAGCTCCTGACCGGGGACGATCTCGAGTACCATGTTGTCGGCCAGCAAAGCGGCCCGCCGCGCCATGCGAACCTCCGGCGCCCACGAGCACAGCGAAAGCTCGAGGCGGCCAAAGCCGCCGCAATCGGCGACGAAGGCGCTCGTCAGCCGCTCGATGCTGTCGGCCGTTGCGCGCGCGCTGCTACCTTCGACATCGCGCAGGATGACCGTGACGCCCCGGCCAGATTTTACTTTCGAGCGCACCACGAGCAGCGACTCCAGCGCGCCGACGCGCCCCGCCCGCCGCGGCGAGCGTGCCACTTCGGCGAAGTCCGGGTCGGGGCCGAGATCAGCGTTTGTCGGCTTCAGATTGTGGACGATCGTCGCGTTGCCGACTCCGGCTTCCCCTGCAACGGCATGGTAGCTGCGGGGAAGCCAGACCGTATCGAGTGCGATCTGGGACGTCACCGCACTCCAGGCCTGGTCGATCAGATAGCCGTCCCAGACATCGGGATATGACGAGGCAATCTCGCGCCAGGTCGTCAGCATGGTCTCGGCCGCCTTGGAGCGGCCGAAATAGAGAGTGCGCGGCGACATCTCCCAGCCGTTCCACTTATGGACGGCGAAGTCGCAGCCGGCCAGATGAGGAAGGCCCGGGGCGGCTTGAAACATCACGTCCGCCTCGACGTACAACAGCGGCTCGCGGTGCCGCTGCCACATCCGCGCGACGAAGTCGGCCTTGTCGGCAGCGCTCAGGCGTTCGCCGGGGCGGCAATCGATCGCCTCGATGTCGAATGGGAGCCCGAGCCGCTGCAGCGAGCGTCTGAGATGATAGACGTGCAAGTCGCCGACCGTCGTCGGATGGCAGGACACGACACGCATCGTAGTTGCGGGTGCCGTCTCCGGAGCAGGCCAGTCGCGGCCGCCCCACCACAATTCATGCGGACCGTCGGCCGAGGTGCCGACGGTGCCGAACGCCGTCAACTTGGACTTCAGGAAATCGAACGCGGGGTTTTCGCCGAAAGGGATCGCCACGGCATCGTGCGAGGTCAGCGTGCCGTACAGCAGCTCCGCACCCGCGCCGGTTGGCGGATCGAGCAGGACGATCGTGCGGCCGCGGCCAGGCGATGGACGTTCGTCGCAGTGAACCAGCGGCCCGAATGTCCGCGACAGCCACTGCAGACGAAGACCTTGCTGCTGACCGAGCCTGACGCCTCGAGCGCGCAAGGCTTGCGTCGGGTCGTCGTCGATGGCTTTCGGGTTTTGTCGCATCATGCCGGGTCCTCCTGCACAATCAAACGGACCACGTCGGCCAATCAGGCGCGTCGATCACGCATGCGCCGGCGTCGGTCACTTGCGATGATGCGAGCAGGACGAAGCTCTCGACACGGAAAACGCGAACTTCGTTTCGCAATGTTGCCGGCGCGCCGCGCGAAGCCCGCACAGATGAATCAACATCGTGGATGCGTAAGAAGACGTACGGGCATTCGCTTTCGATCTGATAGCGCTTGGTCGACGCCGAAGTACGAAATCGGGCATTAAAAAGCAGTCGCGGGCGCGGATCGCGCGCTTCGCGCTGAGATATCGAACGCGACGATACTCACGAAAGTCGACGTCGATCGAAACATTGAGCAACATTCGGTGACGCTACAGACATCGATTGACACCTACGCGTGCGTCGTCGGCGCGCGACGCATCACGTCGATCGCTTCATTTGTCGTTCCATCAGCAACTACAACGTACGAGCACGACAGATCAGGCGCGCCTTGTCGCAAAAATCGTCACGAGATTCAAAAATCGCGTCTGCGGAAACTGACAGAGTCGAAAAATGCGATAATTTCGTCGAGGTGATTCGGAAAAAATTGCCGGGCGAGATGATCGTTTCGCAAGAACTCCGGATCTTGATCGACCGCAGATTTGGTGTGCGCGGTCCGCATCCAGGGATGCTGTTAGTAAGCGTTGCAGCCCGCGTTTTCTGCTGAACTCGTCTTCCGGAATGAACCCGCGCCATGCCGAACATCGGCCTCTCCTTCTCAATGATCGTCGAGCGCTCGATCCGCGTGCGGCAGAATTTGCCTGTCCCTAGGCAAAACATTCCATCTAACTACCTGAAAAATCACGAAAAATCTTCGCCTGCTTCTCTCGATCACAGCGTTCAACGATCGGAAGCCGTCTGCGAATACCGCATTCGGCATTGCGGGTTGGAGATGCGGAAATGAGCTACGCGCTGGACGTCTGGGCCCCGGCCGATGGCGTATCTTCGAAGGAGCCGGGGTCCCCGGACGTCGCGGTGGTGCTGCCGTCGAGCGAGTCGGTCAGCACCGTTCCAGACTCTGCGCCGCCGGGCGAGACCATGGTCTTCGACGAGGACAAGGATCTGCTCGACCGGCTGGCCACCGGAGAGGAGCTCGCATTTCGCCTTCTCGTCGAGCGCCACATCGACCGCGCCTATGCGATTGCGTTGCGCATCGTCGGCAATGCCGCCGACGCCGAGGACGTCGTTCAGGATACGATGCTGAAGGTCTGGACTCATCGCGGGCGGTGGCAGCACGGCCGTGCCAAATTCTCGACCTGGCTCTATCGCGTCGTCAGCAACCGCTGCATCGACATCCGCCGCAAGCCGCGGACCGAGAATGTCGATGTGGTGCCCGAGGTTGCGGACGGCAAGCCGGATGCCGTGAGCGTCATCGAGCGTGCGGAGCTCAGCGACCTCCTGGAAGGAGCGATGCAGCGGCTTCCGGAGCAGCAACGGATCGCCGTGATCCTGTCGTATCACGAGAATATGAGCAACGGCGAAATCGCCGAGGTGATGGACACGACAGTGGCCGCCGTGGAGTCGCTGTTGAAGCGGGGTCGCCAGCATCTGCGCGACATGCTGCGGCGTCACGAGCGCGACATTCGCGGCGCCTTCACCGATTGCTAACCATAAAATTCCCGGCGCGGGAGAATTCCCGCCTGATTCCCGCAGGCGCTTCCGTTTGATCGGTCAGACGGGGCCGATCCGCACCGTCAGTCCTTCCACGATGCGGCGTGCTTTGCCGATCACTCAGGAGTCCTCACCGTGCCCGCAATTTCCACCAACATCGCCGCCAACTCCGCCGTCCGCTACTTGAACATCAACTCCAACCAGGAGACGAGCTCGCTCTCCAAGCTGTCGAGCGGTTCGCGCATCACGTCGGCCTCGGACGACGCGGCCGGTCTCGCCATTTCCACGCGCATCTCCTCGGACATCACCACGCTGCAGCAGGCCGCGACCAACGCCGCCCAGGCGACGTCGATCCTGCAGACCGCGGATGGCGGCGCGTCGAACATCAGCGACATCCTGGCGCGCATGAAGTCGCTGGCCTCCGAGTCCGCATCGGGCACCACGGTCGGAACCAGCCGCACCTACATCCAGTCGGAATTCTCGCAGCTCATCAGCGAAATCTCGTCGATCGCGACCGGAACGCGCTACAGCGGTCAGAGCCTGCTCGACGGCACCAGCACGTTCTCGTCGGGCGTCTCGGTTCTGGTCGGATCGTCCGCGTCCGACACCATCAACATCACGCTGTCGGATCTCACCGCGAGCACGCTCGGCGTCTCGTCGCTCGACGTCAGCACCCAGACCGGCGCGACCGCAGCCTTGACCACTCTCGACACCGCGATCGACACCGTGTCGAAGGCGCGTGCCGACATCGGCGCGCAGGAGTCGCGCTTCAACTTCTCGGCCGATTCGATCTCGACGCAGACGCAGAACCTGCAATCGGCCAATTCCGCCATCAAGGACGTCGACATCGCCTCGGAGCAGGCGAAGCTGTCGTCGGCGCAGGTGAAGACCCAGGCCGCGGTATCGGCGGAAGCCGCCGCCAACCAGATCCCGCAGTACCTCCTGAAGCTGCTGGGCTGAGCCGTGATCTGCCGGGCCGGCGCCTCGCCGGTCCGGCTTTTTCCTCGGAGGACGACGACGGATGACGGTGAGCAGCGCAACCTCGAGCACGAGCAGCACGACATCGTCTTCTTCATCATCGACGAGTTCGAGCAGCTCGCTCACGACGTCGGGAACGAGCACCACGAGCACGATCGACTGGACCGCGCTGATCGAGTCCGCCGTCAATGCCAAGCTCACCCAGGCGACCCAGATCTCGACCAAGATCACCGCCAATGAAGCCAAGATCACGGCGTACCAGACGCTGCAGACCGCACTGAAGACACTGTCATCGGGATTGTCGTCGCTGGCGACATCGATGGTGAACTCGCTTGCGACCAACGCCTTCGCCACGCGGGCCGCCACCATCAGCGCGACCGGCGACGTCAGCGCCTCATCGGCGCTGTCGATGTCGGTGAGCAATGGAGCCGCGACCGGCAGCCACACGCTGACGATCGGCCAGGTCGCCACGGCGCACAAGGTGACGGGCACGACGCAGTCGAGCCAGACCGCGGCCCTCGGCTATTCCGGCACGTTCTCGCTCGGCCTGTCCGGAGGCAGCACGGCCGACATCACCATCACCAGCGGCATGTCGCTGCAGGATGTCGTCGACGCGATCAACGCGCAGACCTCCACGACCGATGTCGAGGCGTCGATCGTCCAGGTATCGAGCGGGTCCTATCAACTGGTGCTGACGGGGACCCAGGATGCCGCCGACATCACCTATGCAAGCTCGTCCGGGGACGACATCCTCAACAAGCTCGGGGTGACCGACAGCTCGGGAGCCTTCGCGACGGTGCTGCAGACGGCCCAGGCCGCGGAGTTCACGCTCGATGGGATCAGCCTGACCCGCAACACAAACGACATCACCGACGTGCTCAGCGGCGTCACGTTCGATCTGCTGCAGGCGACACCCTCCGGAACGACGCTGACCGTCGCCATCGGCGCCGATACGAGCCAGATCTCGTCGGCGCTGCAGACCTTCGTCACCGACTACAATGCGTTCCGCGATGCCGTGATTGCGCAGCAGACCACCAACTCCGACGGAACCGCCTCATCCAGCTCGGTGCTGTTCGGCGACGGCACCATGCGCGACATCATGAACTCGCTTCAGACCGTGCTCGGAACGTCCGTCGGCGGGCTGACGATGGCGGACCTTGGTCTCTCGTTCAACGAAAAGAACGAACTCGAACTCGATACGGGCACGCTGTCGACGATCCTGAGCACCAATTTGAGCGGTGTGACGACGTTGTTGTCGGCGCAGACCAAGACCTCGTCGAGCCAGCTCAGCGTCGTCAATACCGGGTCGTCGCCGCAGTCGTTCACCCTGGATCTGACGGTGGATGCCTCGGGGAATCTCTCGGCCGCATCCGTCGGTGGCGACAGTTCGCTGTTCACGGTCAGCGGCAACACGATCGTGGGCAATTCCGGGACGATCTATGCCGGCATGGCTTTCACCTATACCGGCTCGACCTCGCAATCGATCACGGTGACCTCGACCCAGGGGCTTGCAACCCAGATCTACCAGATCGCCAAGACCGCATCGTCCAGCACCGGCTCGTTGCAGACTTTGATCGACAATCTGACGTCCCAGGACGAGACGATGCAGGCCAAGGTCAACGACATTAAGAGCTCGGCTGCGACGTTCCAGACCCAGCTCACGGCGCAATACGCCAAGTACCAAGCCGCGATCGAGAGCGCCAACAATACGCTGACCTATCTGAAAGCCCTCCTCAATTCGAGTTCGAGTAACTGATGACCCAGAGTTCGATGGCGCAATTTGCAAGTCAGGCCTACCGCGGCACGGCCGTCGCGGTTCCGCCGCTGCGGGCCGTGATCATGCTGCTCAACGGCGCGGTCACCTGCCTGCAGAAATCCGTGCAGGCGCAGGAGGTGCGTCGCTTCGAGGAGGGGCATGCCCACCTGACCCGGGCAACGGCGATCCTGCGCGGGTTGAGCTTGCACCTCGATTCCACGCGCGGCGGACCGGTCGCCGACCAGTTGTTCGGAACCTACAACGCCCTGATCGTGGCCGCGCTGCGGGCCTATGGTCGACCTCACATGCGCGAGAATTTCCAGCGGATCACCGAAAGCCTGCTGGAACTGCGGCAGGCGTGGGAGGCTGTCGATGTGGCGGCCCGGGGAAAGCGAGCGGCTGCTGATTCGGCCAACCGTCGGTAGATCTCGCCGAATCGGGCACTCGCCGCGCTGCGGAAATCTTGAGAAATCGATCAGAAATGGGCTGCATTGTCTCCCGTTTCGGTATCCAGTGCGGCCTCGCGTGCATACGACTCCCGAAAAGTACGGAGTTTCCAGAGCTTGGTTGCGGTCGATCGTCACAATTGCCGATATCAATTTCGTTCGCGGGCTGAATGCTTTATGACCAAGCTGGAAGCGCTGGATTGGGCGGACGATGGACGTCAGGGAATTCGAGGATCTGATCGGCAGGCTGGGTGAGGACCTCTCGCGCTGGCCGGCGGAGCAGCGTCAATCCGCTGCTGATCTGCTTGCGTCCTCTCCCGAAGCCGATCGATTGCTATCCGAGGCACGTCTCGTTCGTGAGGCGCTGTCGTCGCCGCCGGTTCGTGCACCCGCCGGCCTGACGTCGCGCATCCTTGCTGCGGCCCATCGCCTGGCCCAAGAGGAAGCGGCAACCCCGCCGGCTGACGCCCATCAGCCTGGCTGAGCCTTAGCCAGGACCGCGCTTGCGCGGCTGCGCTTCGGCCGGTCGGACTTCGCCGCTGGAACCGCAACACCATCGCAACTGTCATCTCGCTCAGTTTCTTGAGCTCGCTTGCGCGCGAATCGAGGGCGCCCGAGTGCGACGACGGCGAGCCGTGGCGCCGATGCAGATCGGGGCTTCGCACCAGGCGATTTTTGCCGCCTCTGCGCAACAGCGCGGCGGCAAATTCTGCCGTCGGATCAACTAATTCGATCGACTAATTGTGCGCCTGGAATCGGCGCTCTGGCCGTTTGATCAGCAAACGCCTTCACGACCGCGTGGTCGTGCTGTGTCCCGCCGCCGCTCGCGGCGCGAGCCGGAGTTCTGCCATGACCGTCACCGCCGCGAGTTCGTCGACCGCGACCACCTCATCGACATCATCGTCCAGCGACACATCGCGTACGACGCTCAGCTCGACCGACTTTCTTCAGCTGCTGGTGAGCGAACTGCAGAACCAGGATCCGCTCAACGCGACCAGCGTGACCGACTTCATCAACCAGATGACGTCCTACGCCAATTTCACCTCGCAGCAGTCGCTCAACAGCAGCATGACCTCGCTGGCCGGCTCGTTCTCGAGCCTGGTGACGCTGAATTCGGTGAACTACATCGGCCACACCGTCGAGGCCAAGAGTGACACTGCCGTCCTCTCGAACGGCTCGGCGACGTTCGGCTATTCGCTGTCGTCAGCAGCGTCAAACGTTTCGATCTCGATCAAGGATTCCTCCGGAAGCACGGTCTGGACAGGCACCGGGACCGGCAACAAGGGCGCCAATTCGATCACCTGGGACGGCACCGATTCCAGCGGCAATCAGCTCAGCAATGGCGGCCAGTACACGATCTCCGTGACGGCGACGGACTCCGCGGGCACCTCGGTCCTCAACTACACGACGGTCACCGGGACCGTAACCGGCATCGACACCTCGACCAGCACGCCGTCGCTCACCGTCGGCGGCGTTCCTGTCAGCGCCAGCAACATCATCGGCGTCACCTCCTGACCGCATTACCCGGAGTACAATCATGAGTCTTTCTGGAGCCCTGTCATCGGCGATCTCGGCGCTCAACGCGCAGAGCTCGTCGCTCGCCATGATCAGCGACAACATCTCCAACGCCGATACGACCGGATACAAGACCACGTCCGGCCTGTTCGAGCAGCTGGTGACGGCATCGAGCAGCTCGAAAGCCTATTCCTCGGGGGGCGTCTCGGTCTCCGGCCGTGCCAACATCACGCAGCAGGGGCTGCTGGCCGCCACCACCAACGCGACCGACGTCGCCATCCAGGGCTCGGGCTTCTTCGTCGCGACCAACTCGACTTCGGCCGGAGGCGAGACCTTCTACACGCGCAACGGCGCGTTCACGACCGACAATGCCGGCTATCTCGAGAACGACGGCTACTATCTCGAAGGCTGGCGCACAGATGTGAGCGGCAACGTGGTCGGCAACGGCCTCGAGCCGGTCAATACCAAGGTGGCGCTGACGAATGGTGGGGCGACGACCAAGACGTCGCTTGCGGCCAACCTGCCGGCCGATGCTGCGAGCGGAGACACCTTCAGCAGCTCGATGACGGTGTACGATTCGCTTGGCCAGTCGCATACGCTGAACGTCACCTGGACCAAGTCGGCGACGGCGAACGAATGGACTGTCGATGTCGCGCCTGCCACGGCGTCGGACGGCACCGTGACGAGCGGCACCTATACGATCGATTTCAACTCTGACGGCTCGCTGAGCACGGTCTCCTCGACCAATCTCGGCATCACCTGGAACAACGGCGCCGCGGCGAGCTCGATCACGCTCAGCTTCGGCACCACCGGCGGCGGCACCGACGGTCTGACCCAATTGTCGTCCGGCAGCACGACGCCGAGCGTCTCCAATTTCAGCGCCAATTCCGACGGCATCTCGTTCGGAACGCTGAGCAGCATTTCGGTCGGCAAGAACGGTCTTGTCGAGGCGACCTATTCCAACGGCCAGACGGTTCCGATCTACAAGATCGCGGTGGCGACCTTCGCCGATCCCAATGGCCTCGTGGCGCATAGCAGCGGCATGTACACGTCGACGGCGACATCGGGCAACGCGACCCTGCAGGCATCCGGCGAGAATGGTGCAGGGACCATTTACGGTAGCGAGCTGGAGTCGAGCACGACCGATACCACGGGCCAGTTCAGCAGCATGATCTCGGCTCAGCAGGCCTATTCGGCGGCGTCGCAGGTGATCTCGGCCGTCAACAAGATGTACGACACCCTGATCTCGTCGATGAGGTGATCATGGCCGACCTCAAGAGGGAGCGGCTCGGCGAGGGCGAGGTTCTGCTGAAGAAGCTGCGGCGGCTGAGACTGCGCGCCGCGACCGCCGGCAAGGACGACCGCGTGCAACTGTTGGCCTTGATCGACGATATCGAAACGGTCCGACGAAAGCTGCTTCGCGAATGTGCGCTGCTCGACGAGGAACTCAAGGTCGCCACCGTGAGGGTGACGGCGCTGAATACCTATGCCCGCGTCGCGCAGATCAGTCGCCGACCGCAGCGTGAACAGTAAGAGGGGAGCGACAGGATGAAACACGCAATTCAGGCCGATCGACGGCCCGCAAGCGAGGACGAGGTGCGGACCTTGATCGCGCTGATCGACGAACTCATCGCGGTGGTGTCGGAGGAGAATGTGGAGCTCGCCAAGGGATTGCCGGCCTCGCGCTCGAAGCAGCTCGACGACAAGAACCGGTTGGCCGGGTTGTTCGAGCAGCGGGTGGCCGAATGCGCCAGGCAGACGGCAAGCCTCGACGTCCGCGACCGCGTCCTGCGCGAGCAGCTCATGGAGCACATCCTCAACCTGCGTGGCGCGATGGATGAGAACCTCGTGCGGCTGCGGGCCGCGATCGAAGCCAGCAATCGTCGCATCGAGGCGGTCATGCAGGCGATCCGCGAGCAGATCGCAAATGCCTCCCCCTATGGAGCCGGTGGACGTCGTACCGCGCGTGCGACATCGTGCGGAACCAATGTGAGGGCGTGATGGCCAGCCAGCAGCGGGAGTAGGGCAATGTCGCTCGACATAGCACGGTTGGTCGCCTTCAGCGGCATCTCGGCCACGGAGCTGCAGATCAGCGTGGCGTCGTCGAACATCTCGAACGCCGACACGAAGGGGTATACGCAGAAGACGGCCAACCAGGTCACGAACGTGACCGGGGGAGTTGGAACCGGCGTTTCCATTACCGGCATTTCGAGCAATGTCGACAAGCTGCTGCTGAAATCCCTGATCGGAGCCAACTCCGAGCTCGGCGCGGCCGACACCACGAACAATTACCTGACGCAACTCCAGCAGTTGTTCGGCAGCGCGTCCACGTCCGGCACCTCGACGACGGGAACGTCGCTGGCAAACTCGCTGGCCTCGCTGGAGTCCGCCTTGTCGTCGCTGGCGAGTTCGCCCAGCAGCGTGTCGCTGCAATCGGCCGTGGTCAGCGCGCTGGACGATTTCGCCAGCCAGCTGCGCAGCACGTCGAGCGGCGTGCAGACGCTGCGCGCCAATGCCGACAAGGACATCGCGTCGTCGGTCCAGAGCGTCAACGACGACCTGCAGCAGGTCGCCGATCTCAACGTCGAGATCCGGAAGATGGCGGCGTCCGGCCAATCGACCGCGGATCTCGAGGACGAGCGCAACGCGGCGCTGCAGGACCTGTCGTCCTACATGAACGTCAGCTACTACACGGCGTCGAACGGCGATCTTCAGGTCTATACCTCGTCGGGGCGGGCTCTGGTCGACAGCTCGGCGCACACACTGAGCTATACGGCCTCGGCGAATGTCTCGGCGGCGTCGAGCTATGCGTCCGGCGGCTTCAGCGGCATCACGGTCGACGGCGTCGACGTCACGTCCCAGATCACGTCGGGCAAGATCGGCTCGCTGGTCACGTTGCGGGACGAAACCCTGCCGGCCGCGCAGACCCAGCTCGATCAACTGGCCTCGCAGCTGAAATCGGCGCTGAATTCGATCACTGATAGCGCGTCGGCCGTTCCACCTCCGACTACCCTGACCGGATCGGCGAGCGTCAGCAGCACGACGGCCCTGGCGGCATCCGGAACGGTCCGCATCGCCGTGGCTGACCAGAGCGGCAATCTCGTTTCGTATCAGGATCTCGACCTGTCGTCCTATGCGACGGTGGGCGATCTGGTCACAGCGCTCAACGGCATCTCCGGCGTCTCCGCCTCGATCGATTCCAGCGGGCACCTGTCGATCAGCGCCACGTCGTCGTCGAACGGCATCGCGATCAACGACATGACCAGCGCGATCGGCGGCAGCGGCTTCGCCGGCTATTTCGGCATGAATGACCTCGTCACCGGCACGAGCGCGGCCAATTTTGCCGTCAACAGTAGCATCCTGAGCGGCGCTGCCGGTCTTCCGACCGGCACGCTCGACGGCTCCGCGACCCTGACGACCGGCAGCCAGGTGCTGACGGCCGGCTCGGCGACGGTCATCAACGCGCTCATCGACAAGCTGACCGGCTCGACCAGCTTCGCCTCGGCCGGCGGCCTGGGCGCAACGAGCGGTTCGTTTGCCGACTATGCCGCGGCGATCGTCGCCAATGTGGCCAGCAAGGCGTCGCAGGCCGCGACGGCCTACACCGCGAGATCGACGGCCCAGTCGAGCTATGCGAGCTCGCTGTCCTCGCAGTCGGGCGTCAACCTCGACGAGGAGACGGCGCGGCTGAGCTCGCTGCAGAACAAATACGCTGCCGCCTCGCAGCTGATCTCCGTGATCAACAGCATGTTCTCGTCGTTGCTCACTGCCGTGCAGTCGACCTAGTCCGGAGCGCCTATCATGACGATGCGGATTGCGACATTCTCGAACTCCGACCAGATGATCGCGAGCGCGCTGCGGACGCAGGCGACCATGGCCAACCTCCAGGTGCAGGAGGCCTCGGGGCTGAAGACCGAGTATCTCGCCGGTTATGGCGCCGACACCCAGCACGTCGTCAATCTGCAGGTGTCGGTCACGCGGGCGCAGTCCTATATCGATGCCGCGACCCTGGCCGACAGCAAGGTGCAGGTGATGTATTCCGCCGTGGGACAGGTGTCGGACATCGTCAGTCAGCTGCGCACGGCGCTGAGTGCTGCGAGCTCCGGCAGCAGCACGGGAACCACGTCCGCGATCAGCAGCGCGCAGCAGTTGCTGCAGCAGATGGCGGGCATCCTGAACACCCAGTATGACGGGCAGTATCTGTTCGGCGGCGGACGAACCGCGACGGCGGCGGTCGACACGTCGAGCTTCGCCTCCGGCACGGGATCGCTGACCACGACGGATAGCAGCTACTATCGGGGCGACGGCGAGCTGGCCTCGGTCCGGGTTTCCGATGGGCAGTCGGTCACCTATGGCGTCACCGCCGACAACCCGGCGTTCGAGGAGGTCATGCGGGTCCTGAAGTTCGTCGCCAACAGCTCGCCCCTCTCCGGAACCGACGTCACCTCCGCATTGACGCTTGCCGATCAGGCGGTGGACGACGTCGCGACGGTGCAGGCCAAGCTCTCCGATGCGGCGTCCCGGATCGAGAGCGCGAAGTCGCAGCAGACCGATTACAAGAGCTATGCCGAGAGCCTGGCGACCGACCTGACCAGCGTCGACGTCGCTGCGGTCACCGCCCAGCTCTCGACATATCAGGCCCAGCTCACGGCGAGCTATACCGCCATCTCCAAGATCCAGAGCCTGAACCTCGCCAGTTACCTGCGCTGAGACAGCGGCACCGATTGCGGTCGGCGGGATGGGAATGGGCGGATCAAGGAAAACGCGAAAGCTCAGCAGCTCCATCTGCGGGAAGAGGATGATCAGGACGCCGAGCTGCCGAGGAATTTCGCACTGGAGTCGTCTGCGCCTTCGTCGCCACGGTCATGGGTCTCGCGCAGATCTGGTGGGTGATGGCGCTCGGCGCAATGAGGCGTTGGCAGCATTTGCCGTGGCGCGATCATGACGAGTCCGTCATCCGCGCGGCGGAGGTTGCGCATTGACGTGCCGGTGCGTCGGGCGATCCCCACGCACCGGCGAACTCACGTCACCAGCGATGATGGGTGCGGATCACGCCATGGCCGTGGCGGTGTCCGAAATGACGGCCGCCGTGCCAGCCATGATGATGGCCCCAACCCGGACCGCGGTAATAGCCGTAGCTGTGCCGCCACGGCCGCGGGCCATAGGAATAGCCGTAGCTGCGATAGACCGGGCGCGGCGCGTAGCTGTAGCCATAGCCGCCGTAATAGGGGCGGTAGGCCGGGTAGTAGCCGCCATAGCCGTAGGGATAGGCGGCGTAGCGATACCCGCCGTAATAGGGATAGGGCGCGTAGCCGCCATAATAGGAGGGCGCGGCGATCGCTGATCCGATCACGGCCCCCGCCAGCAGCCCCGCGCCGATCGCGGCACCGCCGCCCCAGCCGCCATGCCAGCCGCCGTAGCGGACCTGGACGGCATGCGAGCTTTCGGCGCCCGGTTTGGCGGCTGCTGACAGCGACGTCAGCGGCGCAGCCGAGACCGAGTGCAGCGTGGACAGAGAAAGTGCGCCGGCGATGGCGAGCGTCGCGGCGGCTTTGAAGGTGACCATCCTGGTGTCTCCCGTTGATTCTGGGTCATGCTCAACCGGAAGAGACGATCTTCGTTGCAGTCGTCGCGACGGACGTTTTGTCGCGCGCCATTGGTCCAGGTGGCGGTCGATGCCGGAGACCGGCATCGACCCTGGTGTCGTTACGGGCAGGAATGGCGCAGGCCGTCATTGCCGAGATAGGTGCCGGAGCCCGGGTCGTAGGACCGGAAGCGCTGGGCGCAATAGGCCTGGGCATTGGCGGCCTCGGCGCGGCTGTTGGCGATCGCGCCACCGATGATCGCGCCGGCCGCCAGACCGCCCAGGGCCGCGGCACCCGCACCGTAGCCGTGCCCGCCATAGCGATGGCCGTAATAGCCGTGGTGATGACCGTAGCCGCCGCGCCAGTGGCGATACTGCACCTGCTGCAGCTCGGTCGCGTTCTGCGTGGCGGCGGCCGGCGCCGGATGGTTCGGCAGCAACGGCGCGGCGGCGAGCGGCGATGCGGTCGCGAGCGTCATCGTTCCGATGGTGGCGACCGTGAAAAGTTTGCGCAGATCCATCTGCGTGCTCCTTTCTGTTCGTTATGCGGAGGGCAACGGCTCGCCGCCGTCCTCCGTTCCGCGCCGCGACGGAGCATGTCGGCGGCACGAGGTCGCATCCCAGAGGGGAACCGTGACCGCAAGCTACGCGATCAGCGCATCGAGCAGCGCATCCGGACATTCTGTCATCATCGTATGCCCCGCACCGGGCAGCACGATGGTGCGCGATTGCGCGATCGCAGCCGCCAGCGCCTTGCCCGCCTTCAGCGGCGTCATCATGTCCTTCTCGCCGAGGATCAGCCGCGCCGGCACCTTGATCTTGGCCGCCGCCGCCAGCGCATCCTGATAGGCGTTGCAGGCGGAGAGATCGTTGAACAGCACGCCTGGCGCGCAGCGCTCCAGGGTCGCCTGCGCGCCGCCATGCATCCACAGCCCCGGCGCGCGGCTGCCGCCGAGCTCGGCGGCAAAACCGAGGCCCCAGATCGAGACCATGTCGATGGCGGCGTGATCATTGGCTTCGGCGGCGTTCAGGAGGTCAGGCCCGACTGTCATCGTGGCCGCGGTGCCGATCAGGCTCAGCGCCGACACGCGATCGGGATGGCGGGCCGCGGCATCGAGCGCGATCAGCGAGCCCATCGAGTGGCCGATCAGGTGCGCAGGCTTGGCGTGCACCGCCTGCAAGAGCGCGACGATCCAGTCGGCCATCGCAGCAATGGTCGGCAGCGCCGGGCCGGCCGAGCGGCCGTGGCCCGGCAGGTCGGGCGCCAGCACGGCAAAGCCGTGATGGGCGAACCAGCGGCTGTGCAGCGCCCAGACCGAATGATCGAAGCCGGCGCCATGGATGAAGACGACGGCGGGCAAGGACGAATCGAACTCGCGGCCGCCCGTGGCGGCGAAGACCTCATGATCTCCGATCGACAGCTGCATGGCTCACACCTTCTGCGAGGCGCGCAGCGCCTGTCCGAGATCGTCGATGATGTCGCCGGCCGCCTCGATGCCGACGGAGAGCCGGATCAGCTCCTCGCCGATCCCTGCCGCGGCGAGCTGGGCTGCGTCCATCTGCTGATGCGTGGTCGAGGCGGGGTGGATCACCAGCGTCTTGGCGTCGCCGACATTGGCGAGATGGCTGATCAGCTTCAGGCTCTCGATGAATTTCCGCCCCGCCGGACGTCCGCCCTTGATGCCGAACGAGATGATCGAGCCGGCGCCGCGCGGCAACAGCGCCTTGGCGAGCGCATGGTCCGGATGCGTCTCCAGCGAGGGATGCAGCACCCAGTCGACGGCCTTGTTGGCCGTCAGCGCCGCCAGCACCGCGGCGGTGTTGGCAACATGCCGCTCCATGCGCAGATGCAAGGTCTCGACGCCCTGAAGCAGGTGGAACGCGTTGGTCGGCGACAGGCAGGCGCCGAAATCGCGCAGGCCCTCGGTGCGCGCGCGCATGATGAAGGCGGCTGCGCCGAACTGCTCGTCGAAGACGATGCCGTGATAGCCGGCATAGGGCTCGGTGAGCTGCGGGAACTTGGCCGAGGCGCGCCAGTCGAACCGGCCGCCATCGATGATCGCGCCGCCGATCGCGATGCCATGGCCGCCGAGCCATTTGGTGGCGGAGTGCATCACGATGTCGGCGCCTTGGGTGATCGGCTGGCTGAGAAAGGGCGTCGCGAAGGTGTTGTCGATCAGGAGCGGCACGCCGGACGCGTGCGCGATCGCCGAGACCTTGGGAATGTCCAGTACCTCGAGGCCGGGGTTGCCCAATGTCTCGCCGATCAGCAGCCGCGTGTTCGGCTTGATCGCGGCGCGGAAACCGTCGTGATCCCTGGGCTTGACGAAGCTCGTGGTGATGCCGAAGCGCGGCAGCGTGTGGGCGAGCAGATTGATGGTGCCGCCATAGAGCGAGGAGGAGGCGACGATGTGATCGCCCGCATTCAAGAGCGTGGCAATGGCGAGATGCAGCGCCGCCTGGCCGCTCGCGGTGCAGACGGCGCCCACGCCGCCCTCGAGCGCGGCAAGCCGCTCCTCGAGCACGGCGGTGGTCGGGTTGGAGATGCGGGTATAGATGTGGCCGGCGCGCTCGAGATTGAACAGCGCCGCGGCGTGCTCGGTGTCGTCGAACACATAGGACGTGGTCTGGTAGATCGGCACTGCGCGGGCGCCGGTTGCGGGATCCGGGTGCTGGCCCGCGTGCAGGCTCAGGGTCTCGAAGGCGGGCGGTTTCGGCGGCGGCATGCGGATCAACTCTCCTCAAGCAGAACGCGTCTTCTGCCACAGATTTCGCCGTCCGTCAGGGGCGGCGCGGTGTGCCGCCCCTCACGCATCGATCAGCCGGCGAAGCGCTGGGGGAAAAGGCCGGCCGAGGCAATCTCGGCGATGGAGAGACGTGCGCTCGGCTTCTCGCGCTCCTTGAGCATGGCCGGCAGCTTGTCGCCATCGCCCTTGCGGCCGACCGCGATCGCGATCTCCACGGCGAAACCGTCGGGGACGCCGAGCGCCGTCTGCGCGGCGGCGACATCGAAGCCGCTCATGCCGTGGGTGACCCAGCCGGACACCGCCGCCTGGTTGGCGAAATTGGCCCAGGCCGCTCCGGCATCGAAGGAATGCGTCCGCGTCGGTGCCGGCTCGGTCTTCCCCGCCGGGATGAAGGTCTTCTTCGACAGCACGTAGACGATCGCCGCGGCATGCTGCGCCCAGCCGCGATTGAACTCGACCAGCGGCGCCAGGAAGGTGTCGAACTCGGCCGAGCCGCGCAGCGCGTAGAGGAAGCGCCAGGGCTGCGAGTTGTACGAGGAGGGGGCCCAGCGCGCCGCCTCGATGAAGGTCAGGAGCTCCGTCTCGGGCAGCGCCTCGTCGCTGAAGCCGCGCGGCGACCAGCGATCGACGAAGATACGATGCGCCGGATGCTCGGTGGTGCGATCGGTCGGCGGGGGAAGATGGGCAGTCACGGTGGTCTCCTTCGTTCAGGCCCGTCGTCGGGCCTCGTGCCGCGCCTCGCTGCGGAGCACAATCCTCGGCCCCTGTGTGGCTCACGGCGCCTTGGGAGTCCAGATCGCCAACGCAGATGTGTCCACCTTGACCGGCAGCACGCGCTCGGCAAGGAAAGCGTCCGCGATCTTCTGCTGCTCCGAGAGGCCGGCCGCGGTGACCGCGCCGACCTGGTAGGAGCGGTGGCTGTTGGCCTCCTCCACGGTGGCGGCATCGATGCCCCAGAGCGCCGCGAGCTGGCCGGCCGCGGCGGCCGGATTGGCCTTCACCCATTTGCCGGTCTCGACCAGCTTGCCGTAGATGACGTCGAGCGCGTCGCGATGCCCCGCGGCATAGTCGGCGGCGGCGAGATAATAGCGCTTGTAGCTGGCAAGCCCGTCGCTGCCGTCGGCGAGCACGCGCGCCCCGGACTGGCGGATGGTGCTGGTCAGGAACGGATCCCACGCCACCCAGGCATCCACATTGTTGCTGACGAAAGCGGTGCGGCCGTCGGCGGGTGGCAGATAGGCCGGGGTGATGTCCTTGAAGGTCAGACCAGCCTTGGCGAGCGCCGACAGCAGCAAATAGTGGCTCCCCGCGCCCTTGGTCACCGCGATCTTCTTGCCTTTCAGGTCGGCCAGCGTCCTGGTCGGCGATGCCGTCGCCACGAGGATCGCCTGCGCCGACGGCGAGGCGGCTTCCTCCGCGACATAAGCGAGCTTCGCGCCCGCGGCCTGCGCGAACACCGGGACGGTGTCGGCAACATCGGCGCCGAAATCGATGCTGCCGATGTTGATCGCTTCCAGCAGCGGCAGGCCGCTGGAGAATTCGTGCCAGGACACCTTGATGCCGAGCGGCGCCAGCACCTTCTCCAGCTCGCCATTGCTCTTGAGGAGAGCAATCAGGGTCGAGGACTTCTGATAGCCGATGCGCAGCGTCTCGGCGGCGTCGGCTCGCGGCGTAGCGAGCGCGCCGAGCAGGGCGAGCGCCATCACCAGGACGCCGCGGCGGGCGAGATGCGAGGATCGCGCGCGGCGCAGTCCGCTGAAGGACGGGGTCATTCGGAGATCTCCCAAACAGGCGATGGCGTGCACTTGTCCCGGATCATTCGCAGGATCGGGAGTGTTGCGCAATTTTGCAGATCGATTCGGATGGAGAGGAAAGTTCTTCATGTGGCCGCGTCGCGAGAAGTTTGTTTTCTTGGCGCGTGAGAGACCCGGTGGACAGCCGCTCGCATCCTCGCGGCGCGCATGGCGTCCGAGATGTGTCTGCCGTTTGTCCCTCTTTCGATGAGAGGGCACAGGGAAGGCCGGGCGTCGACTGACACCCATGGCCCGCGTGCAAAAAGGAAGCACGCGGCGGTTACCACAGGATCAGCCGGACATCCGGCCTTCCCTGCGCAATGGGCTTACGGCTTATACGCGATCTCCCCGGTGCGCCGGGCTTTCTGGCCACCGTCATCCGCGAGACACGCAAGCATCTTCGCGAACTTGATACTAGCGTCGGAGTATCAGGACCACGCGATTTCGCCGTCCGGCTCCCCTCGTTCGTCCGCGCGCTTGACGCACGCTGCGACGAGAACCGGCCATCGCATCCCACACCAACGTTTCGTGACGTTCGCGAAGCGCCCCTCTCGATCGGGCGGGATGGGGTGATACAACCATGAATTCCGAAAAAAAGAAACAAGAATATTTTCTGTTGGGGGACTGGACAGGGCAAATCAGCTTGAGAACGCGGGCGAATTTCGTTTTTTCGCGCAAGCGCGAGGAGAAGCAATAGGCTCGTCACGCAAGATCTGGAGCTTCGGCGTATGACAATCGGCTTGTGCCCCTCTGCCTCCACGTCATGGCCGGGCGTCGTCCCGGCCATCTTTGGTAACTCTCCGCGGAGGTTTGGGCGGGTTGTCCGATCGAACGTCCCTACAACTGCCGGCCGAAATGAAGCGCGGGAGCTCATGAGCGGATTTGGCCTGACGTCTGCGACTTGCTCCGTGCAGCAAACCGGCAGCCATTGGGGGCAGTAGCCGCGGAGCAGGCGCATTCGGAGGACAGCCGTGACTAAAGCAAACCTCAGCGACCGAGTCAGCGGCGTCCGATTCAGCCCAAAGGAGAAGTCGAGCACACCGACTGACCGGACATCAGGAACTCATCCAGTCATTGCCATTTCCCGGCCACAGCACGATGGTGCAAAAGTGCGGCAGGAGTCAGGAACGTCATGATCTGGACGATCATCATCCGCCCGTTTATCCTCGCCTTGGCATGCGGTGCAGCCGCTCAATCGGTCGCGAACGCGTCCGACGCCAGTTGGGCTGAATGCCGCATAGCCCCGAGACGGGCCTGCGTCCTACGTGAGGCCACAAAGGTCGCCGGCACCATCGACGACCCGGATTTGTCTGCGCACAAGCTAGGCGAGATTGCCAAGGCACAGTTGAAGGCCGGCCTGTTCACTGAGGCCACCACGACGATCGATCTGGCCGTGCAGGCCGCGAAGTCAATCGCGAAGGATAGCTATCGTCGCGACGACGCATTCGAGGCCATCACGCAGGCTCAGGCGCAGGCCGGCACGCTCGCCGACGCACTGAAGACCGCCAAATCGATCGAGAACCGCCACGTACAGGCCGCGGCGTTCGGGGCGATCGCGATTGCAGAGGGGAACGCCGGCCGGCTGGACGATGCGCTTCGACGGGTGCAGGCGATCAAGGACTTGCCGGACCGTGCCCTCATCATGCGCCGGGTGACCTGGGACCTGCGCGCCAGCGCAGTGGCGCGAGGAGAGGACGAAAAGATCGTGGCCGCGCTTCAAACCGTGCTGGCGGTCGAACAGCGGTATCCGCCGCCCATAGTGATGACTGGAGTTCATCATCCCTCGGAATTCATTCCGGCGCTCACCATCATCGCACAAGCGCAGGCCCGCGCGGGAAAAGTCGCCGACGCCATGCGGGTTGCGAGACTGGTCTCGCGCTCGTTGGAGCGAGCCCAGACGTATGCAGCCATTGGCGTCGCGCTAGCACGGGCCGGTGCGATCGGTTCGGCCTTGGAAGTTGCGCGCTCGATCGACGACCGCTGGGAGCGCGGCATCGTGCTCGGGCACATTCTCGAGCCTCGGCTAACGCCCGATCTCATCGCCGATGAGGCGACGATGCCCGGTTCGCCTGTGAAAGTCGAGCTCCCTAACAAGGTCCAGGATTTCGTCGCCGCCTTCACGGATCGCGAGCAGCGCGCCACCGTGCTCTGTCTTATCGCGATGACATGGGCGAACAACGGCCGCCTGGACGAAGCCATCGCGCTCGCGGAGCCCATCGATCAGGACAAACCACGCGCCTTCTCTTGGCACGCCATTGCCAAGGCGCAAGCGAAGGCCGGCATGGCCACACAATCGATCGCGTCCTTCGACCGGGCCGTCCAGGCTGCGTTGTCGTTCCAACCGAACGACGGGCTTCTGTCGAAAATAGCCGTCTCACAAGCGGATGCCGGTCAGATCGACGAAGCCCTCCATGTCACCCGACTGATCGGCGGGACCATGGCTACCGCGGGATATGTCGCAAAGGTCGTGAGCGATGGCAAGCTCGTCAGCACCGACTATGACCGTCGCGTTGCACTGCGCGCGATCGCCAAGGCGCAAGCGAGAGCGGGCAGGACGCTGGACGCCCTTCTGAACGCGTCGGCGCTCAGGCTGGGTCCTGATATCATGTCCCCAGGGCTCGGCGTCGTCGCCGAGGGGCTGGCCGAGGCCGGACGGATCGCCGAAGCGATCGATGCTGCCTCGGCCGAGGACAATCTCTATCGTCGCTCCGAGCTGCTCGCATCGATTGCCAAGGCCCGGGCTGAAGCCGGCCGGGTCGACCAGGCGAAGCAGGTGGCGCAACACGTCACCTGGGGGCCCGATCAGGTCGAAGCCCTGGCGTCAATCGGCGGCGCGCAGGCGAAGGCGGGCCTCATGGCCGATGCTCTGGCGAGCTTCGCCGAGGCCATGCAGATCGCGTACGCGCAGCCTTACAAGAACACGACGGCCGATGCCCTCGTGAAGATTGCGAGCCGACTATCGAACTGAACTTGCAGGTCCGGGATCGGTATATGAACACATTGCACGAGATCACCCCATTCTCTTGTTTTGCGCGACTTTCCGGTTAGGTATTTCGCGACACGGTCGGGTGCCTCTGTCATGTCCCGAGATCTCCTTTACAGGCACTCCCGGACTCTGGAGGTCTGTCGTTGGCTGCGGCTGCCGACTTGCGGCGCTGCATCAAGTCAGCGGCGTATCTGGGATACGGCGGCATCACGTCAACGTCGCGTCGCGGCAGCCCGTGGTCGTGCAGAGGTACTCAGTTTCGCTAAGGAGAGGCGGAGACGCGCCGGCTGCGGGACTACCCGGCCTTACGTCTGGGAGGCTTATTCGCGGTGGAAAGATACGCACAGAACATGTCCGCCATCGCATCGGCATAGGCTGATATCTCGGCCCGGCTGCGCGGCGTTTCCGAGAAGTGCTTGCCCACCTGGCTGAGCGTCGTCTTGATCAGGTCGGCGGCCCGCACGCGTTCCGCCTGGCCGGAATCGGGCAGCACCTCGCGCATGAAAGCGAGCATGGCGCGGTGGCCGCTTGTCCTGGCCCGGCGCGCCTCGGGCGCATCGCGATAGAGCGGGGCGGCGTCGTCGAGCGCGCCACGCACCGCGGCTTCGTCGCACTCCGATTGCAGGAACGCGTGAATGAGGGCGCGCAATCGCGTCAAGGGCGGACGGCTGGTGTCCTCCAGAATGCCGTGCAGCAGCTGCGTCGTCTGCTGCCACTCGTCGCTCTGCAGCCGGAACAGGATCGCCGCCTTGTTCGGGAAATACTGATACAGCGAGCCGATGCTGACGCCGGCCTTCTCGGCGACGCGCGCGGTGGTAAAGCGCTGCGCGCCCTCGGTTGTCAAAACCTGAACGGCGGCCTGCAGAATGGCCGCGACGAGGTCGGCCGAGCGCGCCTGTTGCGGCTGTTTTCTCGCGGAAATCTGGGCTTTTCGAGCAGGGGCCATGGCGTGGTCCGGAATGCGATTAGCGAATGCGAATGATTAGTCGTATTTTGCCCTGGACGCAAACGACCCACCTCAGAGGACGGAGAACGAACATGATCACCCTCACCACCCAACCAGTGGCATCGCTGCTGGATCGCCTGCTCGCCGAGGCCACGCTGCTGCGGCCGGAGACGAGCCCGATGTTTGCCGGCATGACCGAACGCGGCGAGCAGCTGATGCGCAGCAAGTCCGGCCATGTCGAGCTGTACACGCAGCTGAAGGACTTTCCGCTTCCTGTCTCGCGCGAGACCGGCGTGCTGCTTTACATGCTGGCGCGCAGCTTCGAGGTCCGCACCGTCGTCGAGTTCGGCACCTCGTTCGGCATCTCGACCCTGTTCCTCGCCGCGGCGCTGCGCGACAATGGCGGCGGCCGGCTGATCACCACCGAGTTCGAGCCGTCGAAGATCGCGCGTGCGCGCGGCAATCTGGCCGCCGGCGGTCTGCTCGATCTCGTCGAGATCCGCGAAGGCGACGCGCTGCGGACGCTCAGCACCGATCTTCCGGAGACGATCGATCTGGTGCTGCTCGACGGTGCCAAGCCGCTGTACGGCGATATCCTGGCGCTGCTCGAGAGCCGGCTCAGGGCGGGCGCGTTCATCATGGCCGACAACGCCGACGACAGCCCGGATTATCTCGCCTACATCCGTTCGCCGGCCAACGGCTACCTCTCGGTGCCGTTCGGCGACGATGTCGAGCTGTCGATGCGGATCGGGTGAGCGGCGCGCGACGAACGGCGATGCCTGTCGTCCTCAAAAACGAGGGGATCGGGAGTTGACGTTCCACCGGCGATTGGTCACGAGGAAGTCCCCTCATCGTGAGCGACCGACCTGCATGCTTCGTATCCTCCTGATCAATCCCAACAGCTCGGCCGCGACCACCGCGATGATGGTGTCGATTGCGGCCGCCTGCTGCGCCGGCCGGGCAGAGGTGGTCGGCGCGACCGCGATGCGGGCGCCGGCCATGATCGTCGATGCCGAGGCGCTGGCGGCATCGGCTGCGGAGGTGGTCGACATCGGCTGCGCGCATCGCGATGCTTGCGATGGCATCATCGTTGCGGCGTTCGGCGATCCCGGCGCCGCGGAGCTGCGCGGGCTCTGCCCGATGCCGGTGGCCGGGATCGGCGAGGCGTCGATGCGCGAGGCTGCGCAAAGCGGGCGGCGCTTCGGCGTCGCCACGGTGACGCCGGCGCTGGTCGCGAGCATCGCAGGTCTCGCAGAGAGACTCGGGCTGTCGGCGCAGTTCACCGGGACGCGGCTGACCGAGGGCGACCCGGCTGCGCTCGCCGCCGATCCGGCGCGGCTTGCGTCGGCTCTGGCCGCAGCCACGCGCGCCTGCATCGCGGAGGACGGTGCGCAGGCCGTGATCATCGGCGGCGGACCGCTGGCGCAGGCGGCCGATCAGCTGCAGCCGCAATTCGCCGTGCCGATCATCAAGCCGATCGCGGCAGCGGTTTCGCAATTGCTGCAGCGGCTGTCCGCGTGAGGCCAAACGCGCTGTGCTATGGCCGGTAGCCCGCCGCGGGATGCGGGGCCGCGAGCCGGGCACGGCCGAACAGCTTTTCGCGCAGCGTCCCCGGCTGGTAGGCCTTCTTGTAGCGGCCGCGTCTGGTCAGCTCCGGCACCAGCATGTCGGCGACATCGGCAAAACTCTCTGGTGACAGCGCAAAGGCGAGGTTGAGGCCGTCGACCCCGGTCTGCTCGATCCAACTCTCGATGAGATCGGCGACCTTCGCAGGCCCGCCGACGAACACCGGGCCGATGCCGCCGATGCCGACATGCTCGGCAACCTCGCGCACGGTCCACACCCGGTCCGGATCGGCCCGCGTGACGTTGTCCATCGCGCTGCGGCCGGCATCGTTGAGCACGTGGCGGACCTGCTGGTCGAGCTCGTAGGTCGAGAAGTCGACGCCGGTCCAGCCCGACATCAGGGTCAGCGACGCCTCGTGGTCGATGTAGCGGCGATAGTCGGCGAACTTCGCCTCGGCCGCCGCATCGGTTTCGCCGAGCACGACGGTGGCGATGCTGAAGATGACGATGTCGCTGCCCGCGCGCCCCGCGTCGGCGGCGGCCTGGCGGATCGCGGCGACGCGCGGCGCGATGATCTTGGCCGACGGGCCGGACATGAACACGCATTCGGCATGGCGGCCGGCGAACACGCGGCCGCGCGGCGAGGTGCCGGCCTGATACAGCACCGGCGTCCGCTGCGGCGACGGCTCACAGAGATGGATGGCGTCGAGCTGGTAGTTCTCGCCGTGATGGCTGACGCGGTGGACCTTCGTGGGATCGGTGAACACGCCGCTGGCCCGGTCGCGCTTGACGGCGTCGTCCTCCCAGCTGCCTTCCCACAATTTGTAGACGACCTCCATGTATTCGTCGGCGACATCGTAGCGGTCGTCATGCGCGGTCTGGCGGTCCTTGCCCATGCCACGCGCGGCACTGTCGAGATAGCCGGTGACGATGTTCCAGCCGATGCGGCCTTCGGTCAGATGATCGAGCGTCGACATCCGCCGCGCGAACGGGTAGGGCGGCTCATAGGACAGCGTGCAGGTGACGCCGAAGCCGAGA
This sequence comes from Bradyrhizobium sp. HKCCYLRH2047, assembly GCF_051168175.1. Classification (NCBI taxonomy): domain Bacteria; kingdom Pseudomonadati; phylum Pseudomonadota; class Alphaproteobacteria; order Hyphomicrobiales; family Nitrobacteraceae; genus Bradyrhizobium; species Bradyrhizobium sp. HKCCYLRH2047. Next base: position 4,774 of record NZ_JBNPUM010000022.1, on the reverse strand, counting down.
TGCTCGGTCACGGCGGCCATGGCCGAGATCAGCATCATCGGATCGTTCACCGGCACCTGGATGGCGTGACGGAGCGCCGCGTCGGGGTTGCCGCCATAGACATCGTAGACGCCGAGCACATCGGCGAGAAACAGTCCGTCGAAGCGGCCGCGCTCCAAGGTCTTGGCGAGGTCGAGCCAATAGGGCAGGCGATTGTAGTCGGAGGACCGGTCGCGCGGATGCCGCCACAGGCCGGGCGACTGGTGCCCCACGCAGTTCATCGCAAACGCATTCAACCTGATGTCCGCAGCCATGATGTCCCTCGGCGCTTCCTCGACGCCCATCAGATGGCACGCTTCGGCCGACGTTTTCAATCGCACCCCTGCGCACGGCCGCTTGCGGCGGGCGCAGGCTTGGCTATGGTCGGAAGCGATCGAGCGCGCCGCGAAGCAACGACGATGCGTGACGGGCTTTGGCCCGCAGGTGTGGGGACGACTGTGAGGACGATCGTGAGGACGACCGTGATGACGATCCGTGTGACGGCGCTGACCGCGGTCTTGCTGACGACGTCCGCCATGGCGGCCGCGCAGGCGGAGGAGTTCAAGGCGAGCTGCGCCACGCTGGCGCAAGGCTTCTCCGGCAGCGGCCGCATCGTCACGGCGGAATTCGTCGCTGCAGGCGGCGTGCAACTGGCGCCGCCCGCGCCTGCGGGCGCGACCGCACCCGCGCCGGATCACTGCCTGATCCGGGGCAAGATCAACGAGCGTACCGGCATCGACGGCAAGCCCTATGCTGTTGGCTACGAGCTGCGATTGCCCGCGACGTGGAATGGCAAGTTCGTCTTTCAGGGCGGCGGCGGCGTCGACGGCGTGCTGCGCCCGGCACTCGGCCTGCTCACCGGCGCGACGCCGCCCAACGGACTCTCGAACGGCTATGCCGTCGCCTCGACCGACTCGGGCCATCTCGAGGAGCCGGGGCCGCTCGGGCCGTATCTGTTCGGCCTCGATCCGCAGGCGCGGCGGGACAAGGGCTACAGCTCGATCCCGCCGGTGGCTGCCGCCGCCAAGGCCGCGGCCGAGAAGCTGTACGGCAAGGCGCCGCGCCGGTCCTACTTCGCCGGCTGCTCAAACGGCGGCCGACAGGCGATGGCGGTGACGCAGCGCTTCCCGGAGCTGTTCGACGGCGTCATCGCCGGCGCCCCGGCCTATCGCGTGCCGCTGGCCGGCATCGACGTGATCGCGCAGGAGCAGGCGCTGCTGGCGATCGCGCCTCCGGGACCTGACGGCAAGGCCGATGTGGGCAGCGCGCTGACCGACGACGACCTGAAGCTCGTCGCCGATGCCGTGACCGCCTCTTGCGACGGCGCCGACGGTGCCAAGGACGGCATGGTGCAGGATGTCATGGCCTGCCGCTTCGATCCGGCCGTGCTCGCCTGCAAGGAGGGCGAGAGCGCGCAATGCCTGTCCGCTCCAAAGCTGAAGGCCGTCAGGCTGATGTTCGACGGCAGCCGCAATTCCATGGGCGGATTGATCTATGCGCGCTGGCCGTATGATCCCGGCCTTGCCGCGCCCGGCTGGCGCGCCTGGAAGCTCGGTACGCCCAAAGCGAGTCCGCCCAATGCGCGCAACCTCACGCTCATTCCCGGCGGCGTCGCCTATGATTTCATGAGCCCGCCGGAGACGCCGGAGGATCTCGTCGCCTGGGTGCGCAATTTCGATCTCGACCGCGATCCGCGGAAGGTGATGAAGGGCGCCGGCGGCTTCGACGCCGGCATGGAATATGAGGCCGCGATCTCGACCGATCTCGACGCCTTCAAGGCGAAGGGCGGCAAGATGCTGTTCTATCACGGCACGGCCGACCCGATCTTCTCGGCGCTCGACACCGTCGACTATCTTGATCAGCTCAAGACCAGATACGGCCCTGATGCCGACGGCTTCGCGCGGCTGTTCCTGGTTCCCGGCATGAACCATTGCGGCGGCGGACCCGCCACCGATCAGTTCGACTTGCTGAGCGCGCTGGACCGATGGGTGGAGGGCACGGCCGCGGCGCCCGAGGCGATCCGGGCCACCGCGCGGCGCGCGCCCGATGTGCCATGGCCCGGACGCACACGCGATCTCTGCGCGTTCCCGAAGGTGCTGACCTACAAGGGCAGCGGCAGCCTCGAGGACGCGGCGAATTTCGAGTGCCGCTGAGCCGGTCGTGCATGCCGTCTGCACGGTGCACGATCACTTGATGAGCGGTTGACCCGGGACGGGGACGAGCCGATCTATCCGCCAGCGCCGGCCTGTCTCCGCAGCGTTGCGGCTCCCATCAGCCCTCAGACTGTTCAATCATGGTTGCCGTCAAGACGCGAGCCTTCACCATTCTGTGCGAGTTCGAGCACGCCCAGACCGAGCTGATCGGGAAATGCGTGGCCTTGAGCGACGGCAAGGCGGGAACCGTCGAGCAGGTGTATCTCGACGAGCTGCATGGGTTGCGCATCGCCCTCAGCGGTCATGACGGGCGCTGGCCGGTGTCGACCATCAAGTTCACGCAATCCTGAGCGGCGGCGTTGGTCTCGGATCTGGAGCGCTCAAGCGATCGAGCGGCTTGATCAACGCTGCTTGGCGTGCCCGCTGGCAAAGCTCTCGATGAGGCGCCGCAGCTTGGCCCGGTGCACGCGACGTGCGGCTTCCGCGGCGGGCAGCCAGGCCAGCTTCCGCTGCCCGCGTTCGGGATAGCGTCCATGCTGCTTGGTCACCTTCAGCGGGTAGAGCTTGACCTCGCACGGGATCTTCCGCTTGCCCTTGCGCTTGCTGTGCTTGAAACGGCCGAGCGGCTGGCGGCCGATCTTGCCGCGCAAGCCTGCCTCTTCATACGCCTCGATCGCCGCGACCCGATGCGGACCCTTGCGGAGGATCGGCGAGCCCTTCGGCACCGACCAGCGCTGCTTGCGCCGGGTGGTGATCAGCAGGATGCTGAGCTGCGCGGCCTCGATACGAAAGGGCAGGGCCGCAAATTGCTTGTGCTTCATGTGACCCCCTTTCGTCGAATGCCTTGAACCATACACCGGCTCGATTGGTTCCTGAGAGAGCTGCCGGAAAACCTGGGCCGCTGCATATCAAATGATCCGAGAGCGGGCCGGCGCCGCGGCTACCGTCGATGATCCCGGCGCGGCCGGCCGCTGCTGGTCTGCCGTCCGGACGACGTTGGTCACGGCCGATTCACCTATGTTGATGCGCGCGGCATCGCCTGATCTAGAGTTGTCGATGCGCATCAATGAAACTGGATGCAATCCCGCATGGAAGTAGAAGGTCAAAAGAAGCGGCGCCGGCGTGTCAAGCAGACGATGTCGCTGGGTGAGCGGTTGCTGGAGATGGCGCGCGAGGCGCGAGACAGGGCGAAACGTCTGCCCCCGGGCATCGAACAGGCCAGGCAGCTGCGGCGCGCCCGCGAGGCCGAAGCGATCGTCGAGCTCGATCGCTTCCTGACGGCCCCAGCACGCAGCACGCCGCCGCGGTCGCGTTGACGCCGTCTCGCGCCGGCCTCGGACGACGTGGCGCGACGCCGCGGAGGTCACCACGCAGCAGGTCACCAAGCAGCAATGTCGACCGAGCAACGAATGTTGACCGAGCAACAATGCCGCGGCTGCTTTTGCGGCATGCGGACCCGAATTGATGCAGGCATCGCTGCAGCGACGCGCTCGACAGGATCGACGTCCTGAGCGACCGCAACGACCATGCGTTGCGCAAGGCAGTCCAGAGACGCGAGCACGATCACACCATTTCCAAGGCCGCGCGGATTGAAGCATGTTTGGCTGGTGGCGAGGGCGCCCTCGGCTTCACGGCCGACGGGCGTTTTTTTGGGACGCGGGACGGACGACGTGTCGCGTTGGGGGTGCTCTCGACCGGCTCCGTCCGGCGTCGTCGCGCGCATCGCTGATCTGGCTGCGGCCGCGAAGGCGAGAGCGCCGGGCTGGTGGTATTTCCGGAGCTTGCGGCAATAGGGCTGACCGAATCCGGCCGAGACGGCGAGCCAATTCCCGGCCGCGTCACCGCCAGGCTTTGCGGATATCGCCGATCCGTATCACCGGCGTCACTTCGGTGTTCGCGGTGGCGAGAGCAATGCCAGTTCGCATTCGCGAATGTGTGCGACGCCGCGAATTTCGATCCCGGGCTCAGCGGCGTGTTCGGTGCGGAACCATTGGCGTTTCCGCGTCCGCGCCGCGATCGTCGCAGGCGGGGAGGGGATCGCGACCGTCGAAATCGACACCCGCAATCTCAGCGTCTGTTCGACCAACCTTGTCCGGCGGAAGGATGTCGTCCTGCATGCCCATGCCGCGCTCGTATCGTGCGCCGGTGCAACCGAAGGCGGGCAATTCCCGACGCTGCGCGCGCCCACCGTTCCAAAATGGAACGGAAACCGCGTGTGAGGGGTTCGAGCGTGGGGGCGACAGCGCTATCCACATTTCTGCACAGCCGTCGCAAAAAGTTCTTGCGCGGGATGCGGCATCGCACTATCTCACCACCACGCCAGCCGGACATCACTGATGACTGAGGCACCCGACTTTCGGGACCGACGTTGCTTTTCGTCTGACTGGCTCCTGAGTTTTTCTTCAAGAAATGCTCTTGACGGTCTCTGAAAATCGGCTATGTGAAGCGCCCCGGACATCGGGACTTCTTCGGCGAAACAGACGATCGAAGATGATGCACTAAGTAGTTCGAGCGAACTAACAAGTGCGGGCTGTTTGACAAGTAAAGATGAAGAAAGAGAAACGTGGACGGCGGAGTCCTTGCGGATCTCGGGGTTGAGAGCT
>NZ_JBNPUM010000021.1:0-83134 GCF_051168175.1 Bradyrhizobium sp. HKCCYLRH2047 | reverse complement strand
AAAGCGATTCGTCAGTCACTCGACCGAGGAATCATCCATTTCCGGCAGCAAAATGGTAAGTTAGCGCCAATGGGGGTATCTCTCCGCGAGTCTCGCTCGCCGAGAGATACTCCTCACCCAATCGCGAATGTGGATGGACCGGAGATGCCCTCTCCCACAAGGGGAGAGGGTGCTGTATCGGGCTGCGCTCATAGCGACTGAGCAAACAAGTAGGGTGGGCAAAGCGACGCCGCCAGGCGGCGCGTGCCCATCATGTGCAGATGCGCTCTCGGTGAGAATGGTGGGCACGCTTCGCTTTGCCCACCCTACGCGGGCGGTTTGCAACAGCTATTTCAGCCGGCTCAGCAGCGACAGCAAGCTCTCGCGCTCTCTCGCATCCAGCGGCGCCAAGGTCTCCTTGGAGATCGCGAGCGCCAGCGGCGCGGTCTTCTCCGCGAGCTGCTGACCCGCGCGGGTCAGGCTCACCAGTAGCCGGCGGCCATCCTGCGGATCCGGGCTGGTCTCGGTGAGACCGCGTGCGGTCAGCCGGTCGATCACGCCCTTGATCGTCGCGACGTCCATCGCCGTGAACCGTCCCAGCTGGTTCTGCGAGCACGGTCCGGTCTCGACCAGCTTCGACATGGCCGCCCATTGCGTCGGCGTCAGGTTGCTGCCGATGTCGCGGGCGAAGATCATGGTGTGGCGCTGCCAGACCTGGCGCAGGATGAAGCCGATCTGATCGTCGAGCACGTAGTTTGATTTCGCCGCCTTGGCCGTGGCCTTCGCAGCGGGCTTTGCCTGCGGCCTCGGCGCAGTCTTCGTCGTGGCTTTCGCCGATCGCTTCGGCGGGGGACTCTTGGCCATATCTTCCCTCGCCTCAGATCGACAGATGCGCGTCGCGGATGTCGGGCCGCGCGTCGAGCTCGGTCATGGTGCCGGAGAAGCAGATGCGGCCGCGCTCGATGATGTAGGCTCGGTCCGAGATCAGCTTGGCGAAATGCAGGTTCTGCTCGGAGACGACCAGCGAGACGCCTTCCTTCTTCATGGTCAGGATCGCATCGACCATCTGCTCGACGATCTTCGGCGACAGGCCTTCCGAGGGCTCGTCGAGCAGCACCAGCGACGGATTGCCCATCAGTGTACGGGCGATGGTGAGCATCTGCTGTTCGCCGCCGCTCATGCGGCCGCCCGGGCGGTTCTTCATCTCGCCGAGATTGGGAAACAACTGATAGAGTTTCTCACGCGTCCATTGCGGCGCATTCGGCCGCGGCTTCTGCCGCCCGACCTCCAGGTTTTCCTCCACCGTCAGCTCGGTGAAGATGCGGCGCTCCTCCGGAACGTAGCCGAGGCCGGCGCGGACGATCTCATGGGTGGGCGCCGACGAGATGTCCTGCCCCTCGAACATGATCTGGCCCTCGCGCAGCTCGACCAGGCCGACGATCGACCGGAAGGTCGTCGACTTGCCGGCGCCGTTGCGCCCGAGCAGCGCCACCACCTCGCCCTCGCCGACCTCGAGGCCGATGTCGAACAGGATATGCGCCGGACCATAGTGGCTGTTGAGATTGGCGACGGACAGCTTCATGCCGGCGCTCCCTCGCGATGATCGGCATCATAGAGCAGGCCTTCGCCGAGATAGATCGCCTGCACCTCCCGGTTGGCGCGCACCTCGGCTGGCGATCCCTCGGCAATGAGGCTGCCGCGATTGAGCACGAGAATGCGGTCCGCATGCTCGAACACCACGTCCATGTCGTGCTCCGTGAAAAGGACGCCGATCGACTGCTCGCGCGCGATTCCAGCCGTCAGCCGCATCAGCTCGACACGCTCGCGCGGCGCCATGCCGGCGGTCGGCTCGTCCATCAGCAGGAGCTTCGGTTGGTTGGCCAGCGCGATCGCGAGCTCCAGCCGCTTGAGGTCGCCATAGGCGAGCTCGCCGCACGGACGCTCGGCATAGCCGGCCATGCCGACGAGATCGAGCAGGCGATCGGCCTCGCCGCGCTCGATTGAAATCATCGGGCTCCAGAAATCGAACAGACGGTGATGATGCGAGACCAGGGCGACCTGGATGTTCTCGCGCACGGTCATGGTCGGATAGGTCGCGGTGATCTGGAAGGTGCGGCCGACCCCGAGCCGCCAGACCTCGCGCGGCCTGTGCCCCGTGGTCTCCTGCCCCATCACCGTGATGCGGCCGCTGTCCGGCACGTTCTGGCCGTTGAGCATGTCGAAGCAGGTGCTTTTCCCCGCGCCGTTCGGGCCGATCAGCGCCAGGATCTCGCCGGCCCGCAGCGTGAACGACACGTTGCGGACGGCGTGAATGCCGCCATAGGATTTCGACAGGCCTTCGACCGAGAGCAGCGACACGCTGGGGCTCATTGCGCGCCCTCCATCTTGGCCGACAGCGAAGCGCCCTTGGGGGCCAGTGCGCGACGCCGATGCATGACGGTTTCGACCACACCCACGATACCTTTCGGGAACACCACCACGATCAGCACGATGAAGATGCCGAGCACGAGCTTCGACCAGTCGGTCTGGCTGACCAGCCAGATGTTGAGCGCCTTGTAGACGATGGCGCCGAAGATTGCGCCGGGCACCGTCTCCACGCCGCCCAGCAGCACCATGACCAGCGCATCGACCGAGAGCGAGATGCCCATGTTGTCCGGAAACACGCTGCCCTTGAGATAGGCGAACAGGGCGCCGCCGATGCCGGCCGTGGTGCCGGCGATGATGAAGGCCGTCCACTGGATGCGCTTGCCGTTGATGCCGATGGACTCGCTGCGCAACGGCGAGTCCCGCATGCCGCGCAGGGCATAGCCGAACGGCGAGAAGGTGATCAGGCGCAGCACGCCGACAACGAAGGCGGAGACGCCAAGCGCGAGCCAGTAGAAATGCGACGGCGACGCCGCCCATTTCTCCGGCCAGAGCCCGAGAATGCCGTTATCACCACCGGTGACCGCGACCCATTGGAACGCGATCGACCACACGATTTGCGCAAAGGCCAAGGTGAGCATCGCGAAATACACGCCGGAAAGCTGGACGGCGAAGGCGCCGAACACGGCCGCACCGAGCGCGCCGAGCAGCGGCCCCAGCAAGAGGCAGGCGATCATCGGCAGTCCCGCCATCTTGGCAAGGAAGGCGACGCCGTAAGCGCCCAAACCGAAATAGGCAGCGTGGCCGAAGGAGGCGAGGCCGCCGACCGCCATCAGGAAATGCAGGGACGCCGCGAAGATCACGAAGATCGCGATCTCGGCGCCGACGGTCAGCGCGTAGTTGCCGGCGATGAAGGGCAGCATCGCCGCCAGCGCCAGCGCGACGAGAGAGGCCAGCCGCTCGACCGAGCTCAGCGGGCGCCACGGAATGACGGTCAGGCCCGGCGTGCGGCGCGCCGGCGCCTCCTTCTTGCCGAACAGGCCCCAGGGCCGCACGACCAGCACGACGGCCATCACCAGGAACACGAGGATCAGCGAGATCGTGGGGAAGATGAGAATGCCGAAAGCATTGAGCTCCGACACCAGCACGGCGGCAACGAACGCGCCGAGGATGCTGCCGAGGCCGCCGATCACGACGACCACGAAAACCTCGACGATGATGCGCAGGTCCATCGCGTGATGGACCGCGTCGCGCGGGATCTGCAGCGCGCCGCCGAGCGCGGCGAGGAAGACGCCGACCGCGAACACCGAGGTGAACAGCCATTTCTGATTGACGCCGAGCGCCGCGACCATGTCGCGGTCCTGCGTCGCCGCGCGCACCAGGACGCCCCAGCGGGTGCGCTGGAACAGCAGCCACAGCACCCCGAGCACGATCGGACCGAGCGCGATCAGGAACAGGTCGTAGCTCGGGATGTTCTGACCGAAGAAGTCGACCGCCCCCTTGAGGCCAGGTGCACGGCGGCCGACCAGATCGTCCGGTCCCCAGATCAGCACCACGAGATCTTCGACCATCAGGGTCAGGCCGAAGGTCGCGAGCAGCTGGAACAGCTCCGGCGCGTGATAGATCCGGCGCAGCAGCACGATCTCGACGAGGACGCCGATGGCCGCGACCGCGAGCGCCGCCACGACGATGCCGCCCCAGAAGCCGAGCGAGCCAGACAGCCGCTCCGTAAGCGAGAACGCCACATAGGCGCCGAGCATGTAGAACGCGCCATGGGCGAAATTGACGATGCGGGTCACGCCGAAGATGATCGACAGTCCCGACGCCACCAGGAACAGCGAGGCTGCGCTGGCAAGGCCGGTCAGGAACTGGACGAAATAGAAGGCCATGGGCGGTCCGCGTCAGGAGATCGTCTGTATCGAATGAGCCGCGTTCGAGCTCGTGTGCCCTGTCAATGAGCCGGCGAGCAAGCGTGGGGTGAGGGATCTCGGCCTGAACCTGTAGATCAGGCGTCGCGCGCCCTCACCCCGCCCGCTCTCCTCCGCGGGAGGAGGAGGCAGGAAGACCTCACTCAGTCCTTCGGACGGAGCTTGGAAACTTCGGCATCGCTCGGCAGATAGTCCGAGCCCTTGCGATAGACGGTGTCGACCATGATGCCCTTGCCGTCCTTCAGCGCGGTCTTGCCAACATAAGCGCCGAGCGTCGACTGGTGGTCGATCTTGCGGAAGGTGATCTCGCCGAAGGGCGACGGAACGGACAGTCCCTCGGCCGCGGCGATCAGCTTGTCGGTATCGGTCGAGCCGGCCTTGGCGAGGATGGCGGCCGCCGACTTGATGGTCTGGTAGCCGACGATCGAGCCGAGCCGCGGATAGTCGTTGTACTTGGCCTGGTAGGCCTTCAGGAACGCGTCGTGCTCGGGCGTCTTGATCGAATACCAGGGATAGCCGGTGACGATCCAGCCCTCGGGCGTCTCCTCCTTGAGCGGATCGAGATATTCCGGCTCGCCCGTCAGGAAGCTGACGACCTTGCGGTCCTTGAACAGGCCGCGGGTGTTGCCTTCGCGGACCAGCTTCACGAGATCGGCGCCGAAGGTGACGTTGAGGATCGCCTCCGGGTTGGCGGCGGCGACGGCCTGCACCACCGGACCGGCGTCGATCTTGCCCTGCGGCGGCCACTGCTCGTCGACCCACTGGATGTCCGGGCGCTTCTCGGAGAGCAGCTTCTTGAACACGGCGACGGCCGACTGGCCGTATTCGTAGTTCGGCGCGATCGTGGCCCAGCGCTTGGCGGGAAGCTTCGCGGCCTCCTCCACCAGCATTGCCGCCTGCATGTAGTTCGACGGACGAAGGCGGAAGGTGTATTTGTTGCCCTTGGCCCAGGTGATGGCGTCGGTCAGCGGCTCGGCCGCCAGGAAGAACACCTTCTTTTGGTTGGCGAAGTCGCTGACGGCCAGACCGATGTTCGACAGGAACGTGCCGGCGAGCATCGCCACGTTCTCGCTCGACACCAGCTCATTGGCAGCGGTCTGCGCGTCGGCCGGCTTGCCACTGTCGTCCTTGGAGACGACGACGAGCTTCTTGCCGTTGATGCCGCCGGCCGCGTTGACCTCCTCGACCGCGAGCTGCCAGCCCTTGCGGTAGGGCTCGGTAAACGCCGGCAACAGCGAGTAGCTGTTGATCTCGCCGATCTTGATGACGTCCTCGGCACGCGCCGTGCCCGTCAATCCGGCAACGGCAAGGCCCAGGCCTGCCGCAAGCATCGTTCTCCGTCGCATCCCTTCAGCCTCCAATTTTGATTTGAATTATCTTAGACCGTCGTCGCCCTTGATCTCGGCGACCGTGAGCCCGCCGACCCTTGGCAAGGGACGCCCGCTGTCGGTGACCGCGAGCGCGACCATGATCTCGTTGGCGCGTGGCGCGTCGTTGATCTGCACCTCCATGCCGTCGAAATGGCTGCGCACGAAGGCGGCGTCCTTGTGCCCGAGCGGGATGTCGAGCGTGCAACCGACGCCGCCGCGCTTTTTCGATGACGGGATCAGCGCCGCGCCCTTGCCGAGCACCTTGCGCACCGGCGCGCCCATTTTCGGATGCAGGATCGCGGCGGCATGCTCCAGCTCGCCGTCGCTGCCGACGGCCGCGGCCTTGCCGTAGCTGTGCGCCGCCGGCCCCTCGATGCCGAGCGCGGCCACGGCGCGCTTGGCGAGCATCTCGCCGAGCTCCTCGCCGATCGCGATCAGCGGCGTGAGGTCCTCGACATAGCGGCCGGCAAACGGATTCTCGATCACCGCCACTGCCGCCGCGCGCCGCGTCGGCGGCGACACGGTCCGGCCCATCTCCTGATGGACTTCCTCGACCACGGTCACGATCTTTCTGATGACGGCGCTCATCGTCGACCCTTCGTGTTCCTGCACATCATGCATCAAACCTCACGCCGCCGCCGCCCGCAACTGCGGCCGACGAACGATCTCGATCGCGCGCGGACCGACAACGCGAATGTTGCCGCGGAGCTGCAGTACGGCGCCTTCGATCAGGCCGGCCGAGAGCAGCGACTGCGCACGATGCTCGCCCACGGCCAGCGCTTGGGCAATCTCGGCATCACCGAGATCTCCGACCTCGCATGTGACGAGGCGGTCACCGAGATCGCTGTCCGGCTGCAGCTCGCAGGCGGGTCGGCGAAGCACGGCCGGATGACCCGGAAGGTCAACGGCGTTGCCGATCGCCGTCGCCGCCGCATCGGCCTGCGCCGCGCTGCGCGCGAGCACCGTCACCGCGTCGGCAATGCCCAGCGAGAAGCTGCGGCCGTGGCGGCCCGATGTGGCGACGCCGCCGATCGCATCGGCAGCACGAAGCGTCATCCTGCGCATCACGCCTGCGCCATCGGGACGGTCCATCAGCCCGACGCTGAACGTGGCGGCATCCCGCAGATGGAGTGCGATGTCACCGCCATTGTTGACATAGGCCCGCGTCAGCTTCGCCGCGCCGCGCATGGCGCCGAGAATCTCCTCGGCGACGCTGCCCGCGACCGCGGCCATCGGCGTGATGAACATCTCGCGCGCGAACGGCGACACGGCCGCATGCATCCGCCGCGCAACGACGCCTTTCAATGGGCAGCGATCGTGATCGGCTCCCTTGCGCAGATCGGACAGTTCCGCACACAGCTCGTCCAAGAGACCCGTGAAACGCTCGGCCGCCGCACGATAGGCCGCGCGAACATCGCCATCGGCGGCGTCGGCGCCGATGATCAGATCGATCGGGCCGTCCTGCAGATGCAGCCGCCGCTCGGGCAACAAGGCGATCTGTGGCCGCCGGGTCATGCGCCCGGCCTCGGCCACGGCAGCTGACGAATGTCCTTGCTGACATCCTTTAGCGACGTGAGCGGCTGGACGTAGTCCATGTGCCCACCGAGCGCCGCGTAGTCCGATAGCCTCAACGTGAACTCGATCGGTGCGACGATCGCCGGCGTCGGCACATAGCCGAAGGCGCCGGCCGGCATCTGGGTCACGTCGACCATGTAGGTGATGCCGCCGCCCGGCCAGACATAGACCGGAGCACCGCCGCTCGTCACCCGCGTCAGCGTATCCTTGACCGACCGCGTCAGCCGCACCGGATTATCGGTGACGCCCGCGCGCAGCGAGCCGCCGGCACCGGCCATGAACAGCACGGTGCACAGTGCCGGTTCGCAGTTCTCCTGGATGCGCTCGACCGAGAACTGCAGCTCCGGCGGCATCTCGCGCTGCACCGGCTTGAGCGACTCGTCGAGCACGTAGTAGCCGGCATGTTCGCCCGTCGTGGACACCATCAGCAGTGTCGCGCCAGGCTTCGCCGTCTTCGCATCGAACGGCCCGAGAATCGACAGCGGATCGGAGATGTCGGTGCCGCCCCAGCCGGTTCCGGGCTGCGCCACCTGGAAGTAACGGCCCGGCGTGGAGCGCCGTCCCTTCATCTTGATGCCTGTCGCGGGAATGTCGAGCAGCTTGCCGGCCTGGTGCTCCGACAGCACGCCGGTGATGTGATCATCGACCACGACGACCTCGTCGACCTTGCCCTGCCATTGCTTGGCGAACATGCCGATCGTGGCCGAGCCGCAGCCGACGCGCATGCGCTCTTCCTTGACGCCGTTGACAACAGGCGGCTGCCCCGCCTGCACGATCACGCTGGAACCGCCGTCGACGACGAGTTCGACGGCCTTGCGGTTGCTGAGGTCCATCAGCGCGTCGCAGGTGACGCGCCCCTCCTTCTTGGAGCCGCCGGTGAGATGATGCACGCCGCCGAGCGACAGCATCTGCGAGCCGTATTCGCTGGTCGTGACGTGACCGACGGCCTCGCCGTCGACGCGCACCGTCGACGCTTCCGGGCCGAGATAGCGGTCGGTGTCGATCTTCACCTTGACGCCGCAATAGCTGAAGATGCCCTCGGTCACGACCGTGACCATGTCGACGCCCTCGACCTGCGAGGACACGATGAACGGCGCGGGCTTGTAGTCGGGATAGGTGGTGCCGGCGCCGATCGCGGTGACGAACAGCTCCGGCTGATGCACGATCTTGCCGTCCCAGTCGCCGCTCGCCTGGAACGGCACCAGCTTGCCGCCATGCGACACCGTGCGCTCCAGCAGGATATGCGGATCGACGCGCACCAGCACACCGTCCTGATTGGCATAGCGGTCGCAGGCGCCAGCCGCGCCCGGCTTGATGTAGCACATCACCGGACAGGCATCGCAGCGGATCTTGTCCCCTGCACCTTCGCTCGCCGTCTCAGTCACCATGCAGAGAAGCCCATCTTGAAGCGGAGTTGACGGCAACCGTCCGCACGCCGCGGCAATTCGTTCGTATACGAATGATGTCGCGCCCTTCCGCCGACTGTCAAGCGCCACCGCGAACGAAAAGCACGATTGCCGGATAAACGATCAGTTTGCCCTGCACAATGACGACAAATCGTGCACACGCTGCAGCGCAAAACGTGGCACTTGCATGTTAGTACACAAACGATACGCTCGGAGCGATCACCATCGCATCCTCGTTAACGATAGCACAGCGGACGGCAGAAGGGCATGACGCCAGCAACGATTCGGCTGACCGTGAACGGACGGGCGCATGACGTTGCGGCCGCGCCGGACACGCCCCTGCTTCATGTGCTGCGCAACGACCTCGCTCTGAACGGTCCGAAATACGGCTGCGGCCTCGGTGAATGCGGCGCCTGCACCGTGCTGATCGACGGCCGTGCCGCCCGCTCCTGCGTCATTCCGGTGGAAGGCTGCATCGGCCGCGACGTCACCACGCTTGAAGGGCTGGGCTCGCGCGAGGCGCCCGATCCGGTGCAGCAGGCCTTCATCGCCGAGCAGGCCGCGCAATGCGGCTACTGCCTCAACGGCATGATCATGACGACCAAGGCGCTGCTGGCGATCAAGCCCGATCCGTCACGCGACGAGATCAAGCAGGCGCTGCGCTACAATCTCTGCCGCTGCGGTGCCCATGTCGAGATCCTCCGCGCGGCGATGCGCGCGGCCGGCCACACGCTCGAGGCGCTGGACTGATGAACGATCGCCTCACCAAGGACGCCGACACGCCTCGCGGCTGGCTGGTTGTCGAACGTCCCATCGCCGGCAACGATGGCCGGTTCGAAACCTTCATCCGGATCACGGCCGCAGGCGAGGTCTCCGCCTTCAACGGCCATGTCGATCTCGGCACCGGCATCCGAACCGCGCTGGGACAGATCGTCGCGGAAGAGCTGGATGTCTCCTTCGCCCGTGTCGTGGTCGTGCTCGGGGACACCGCGGTCGTGCCGAATCAGGGCGCAACCATCGCCAGCGAGACAATTCAGATCACCGCCGTGCCCCTGCGCAAGGCTGCGGCGCAGGCCCGCGCCTTCCTCCTGGCGCGGGCGGCAGCGCAACTCGACCTCGACGTCGTGGATTTGAGGGTCGAGGACGGACTGGTCCGCGGTCCCGACAACCGCGTCCTCAGCTATGGCGAGCTGATCGGCGATGAGACGTTCCGCCTCGCCCTCGCCGACGATATCGTCGTCAAGTCAGTGAACGACTATCAGGTCGTCGGCCGGTCGGTGCCGCGCGTCGATCTGCCGGCAAAGGCGGCCGGTGAACTCACTTATGTCCATGACGTTCGCGTCCCCGGCATGCTGCACGGCCGCGTCGTGCGTCCGCCCTATGCCGGCGTCGATGCCGGCCCGTTCATCGGCACCAGCCTGCTGAGCGTCGACAGGGAGTCGGTCCGCGACGTCCCTGGCCTGGTTGACGTCGTCGTCATCGGCGACTTCATCGGCATCGTCGCCGAGCGCGAGGAAAACGCGATCCTGGCCGCCGAGCGGCTCCAGGCGAATTGGAAACCGGTGCCGACCTTGCGCGACCTCGACGATGTCGAGAACGCGCTGCGCGCCAATCCGTCCGAGCCGCGTCGGCTGCTCGACAAGGGCGATGTCGATGCCGCCATCGCCGGCGCCGCCAAGCCGATGCGGCGGACCTATCTCTGGCCCTACCAGATGCACGGCTCGATCGGGCCGTCCTGCGCGGTGGCCGACTATCGCGACGGGCAGACCCGCATTTATTCCGGCACGCAGAATCCGCACATCCTGCGCGGCGATCTCGCCAAGCTCATCGACTGTCCCGAGGATCACATCGAGCTGATCCGGCTGGAGGCCGCCGGCTGCTATGGCCGCAACTGCGCCGACGATGTTACCGCCGATGCGCTGCTGCTGTCGCGCGCGGTCGGCCGTCCGGTGCGGGTGCAATTGTCGCGCGAGCAGGAGCATCTGTGGGAGCCCAAGGGCACCGCACAGCTGATGGACGTCAATGGCGGCCTCAATGCCGATGGCTCGGTTGCGGCCTATGAGTTCGCCACGCGCTATCCGTCGAACGGCGCGCCGACGCTGGCGCTGCTGCTGACCGGCCGCATCGCGCCGGAGCCTGCGGTGTTCGAGATGGGCGATCGCACCGCGATCCCGCCTTACGACTACGACCACATGCGCGTCACTGCGCATGACATGCCGCCGATCGTGCGTGCGTCCTGGATCCGCGGCGTCTCGGCGCTGCCCAACACCTTCGCGCATGAGTCCTATATCGACGAGCTCGCGGCGGAGGCTGGCGTCGACCCGATCGAATACCGGCTGCGCTATCTGAAGGACGAGCGCGCGCGTGATCTCGTGAACGCCGTGGCCGAACGCGCCGGCTGGACGCCGCGCCCCGTGAGGGAAGAGAAGACGCCCGAGAACGGCGTCGTCCATGGCCGCGGCTTCGCCTATGCGCTCTACGTCCACAGCAAGTTTCCCGGCTACGGCGCGGCTTGGTCGGCGTGGATCGCCGATGTCGCGGTGAATACGACGACCGGCGACGTCAGCGTCACGCGGGTCATCGCAGGCCAGGACTCCGGCCTGATGATCAATCCGGACGGCGTACGCCACCAGATCGAAGGCAACGTCATCCAATCCACCAGCCGGGCGCTGATGGAGGAGATTCCGTTTTCGCGCGGCAAGGTCGCGGCCCGGGAATGGGGGGCGTATCCGATCATCACCTTCCCCGATTTGCCTGAGATCGACGTGCTGATGCTGCCGCGGCCGGATCAGCCGCCGCTCGGCGTCGGCGAGTCCGCGTCCGTGCCCAGCGCCGCTGCGATCGCCAATGCGATCTACGACGCCACCGGCGTCCGCTTCCGCGAGCCGCCATTCACGCCGGAGCGCATTCTGAAAGGGCTGCGCGGCGAACAGGTCGAGACGCCGGCGCCGCAGTCGCTGCCCGCCCCCGAAAGACCGGCGACGACATGGCTCAAGCCCTTTGCCAGGCGGGGCGGCGTGATCGCCACCGCCGTCGCGGCCTGCGCCGCGGCGATCGGCGTCGCCACCGCCGTGTTGCCCTGGCGCGCCATCGCACCGATCACACGCCCCGATCCCTCGGTCTATTCCGCCGCGACGATCGCGCGCGGCGAGGCGCTCGCGGCGCTCGGCAATTGCGCGGTTTGTCACACCGCGGATGGCGGCCTGATCAATGCCGGCGGCCGTGCGCTGGAGACGCCGTTCGGCACGCTGTTCAGCACCAACATCACGCCCGACGTCGAGACCGGCATCGGCGCCTGGTCCTATCCCGCCTTCGAGCGCGCCATGCGCGAGGGCGTGCACCGCGACGGCCGGCAGCTCTATCCGGCGTTTCCCTACACGCATTTCGCGCGAACCGACGATGCCGACCTGCAGGCGCTCTACGCCTACCTGATCGCTCAGACGCCAGTGAGACAGCGGGCGCCCGACAACGCGCTGCGCTTCCCGTTCAATCTGCGGCCGCTGGTCGCCGGATGGAATGCGCTGTTTCACGACACCCGGCCGTTCAGGCCTGATCCAACCCGATCCGAACAGTGGAATCGCGGCTTCTATCTCGTCGAAAGCCTCGGCCATTGCGGCGCCTGTCATTCGCCGCGCAATGCGCTCGGTGCCGAGCAGCGCAACGCATATCTGGCCGGCGGCTTCGCGGAGGGCTGGGAAGCCCCCGCGCTGACCGTGCTCTCGACTGCCCCGATCCCGTGGACCGAGGACGAGTTCTACACCTATCTCCGCTCCGGTCAGTCGCGCCTCCATGGCGTGGCCGCCGGTCCGATGGCGCCGATCGTGAAGGATCTCGCGACGCTGCCCGACGCAGACATTCGGGCCATGGCGGTCTATCTCGCCTCCTTCCAGACGCCCTCGCCCGAGGCAGCGAAGCTGGAGGCGACGGCAGCGGAGTTGGAGGCGCGCACCAGGGTGACCTCGGCGGCATCTCCGGCCGCCCGGCTCTATCTCGGCGCCTGCGCGGTCTGTCACGAGATCGGCGGCCTGCCGCTGTTCGGCAGCCGGCCCTCGCTGGCGCTGAACAGCAACCTGCACAGCGCCACACCCGACAACCTGATCCAGGTGATCCTGCACGGGATCATGAAGCCGGCCTCGTCCGATCTCGGCTACATGCCGGCGTTCAAGGACCATCTCAGCGACGTCCAGCTCGCCGAACTCGTCTCCTATCTCCGTCAGCAATTCGCCCCGGACAAGCCGGCCTGGACGGACGTGGACGCCGTCATCGGTCGCGTCAGGTCGGCCGCGGTGCAGTGAGGCCGAGCATGCTCCTTCAGCGCCCGGCGCCCCGCCCACCACCCTGACGCGCATTCAGGCACCTGCTTGCCAGTAATTTCGCCTTGCGGCAGTCGCCCTGCCGCTTCTAGAATTCGGGACTACGTTCCAAAAAATGGAACAAACGGTATCATCATGAGCGCCCTGACCAACGCCATCGACATCCTGCGCTGCTTCTCGACCGCGCGGCCCGACCTCTCCTTTGCCGACGTCCAGGTCCTGACCGGCAAGCCGAAGAGCTCGACCTCACGCCTGCTCCGCTCGCTGCGCGATTGCGGCCTGCTCGAGCAGGATCCGCACAGCCGCCGCTACCGGCCGGGCCTGCTCACCTTCGAGCTCGGGCGGCTGCACCGGGCCCATGACGACCTGATCGCCACCGCCGAGCGCGAGCTGCGTGATGTCTGCGCGCGCACCGGACACACCGGCTACATCGCCGTGCTCGACGGCTATCAGCAGGTGGTGCTGCGCATCGTGCCCGGCTCCAACCCGCTGCGCGTCGTCAACCCGCCGGGCCAGCGCACGCCGGCCATCATCACCTCGAACGGCCGCGCCATGCTGGCGCGTCTGTCGGACCAGGAGATCCGGGCGCGCGTGCCGCTCGACTATCCGAAGGTCCCGGCCAACTCGCCGCAGAACTTCACCGAGCTGATGGCGCGGCTGAACGAGATCCGCCGGACCGGCATCTCGGACGCCGCCGACGAGGCCATCGAGGGCGTCGGCTCGCAGGGCTTTGCGCTGGCGAGCGGCGAGAGCGGTGAGCTGATCGGCATCGCCGTCTCCTACTCGGTCCAGGCCACCACCGAGATCGAGCGTGCCAATGTCCGTCGCGAGCTCGGCAGCATGGCCGCAAAGCTGCGGCGCATGACCGGCGATCCGCTTGGCCAGACCATCGAGCAATTGGCCGGACTGGCCTCCTGATGACGAGCAGCAGCGCGCCGCGCGTCAACAGCCTGGCGCTGTTGATCCTGCCGAGCGCGCTGCTTTTTGCGCTGTTCTTCTTCCTGCCGATCGGATTGATGGCGGTGATGAGCGTCCTGACCGGCAACCCGGTCGTAATGCCGAACGTCGCCCTCACCGCCAGGCACTATGCCCGCATGGGCGATGACGGCTACTATCTCGAGGTGATCTGGACCACGATCCGGATCGGCCTCTGGACGACCCTGGCCGCGCTCATGATCGGCTATCCGCTCGCGCATTGGATGGCGCGGATCAAGAGCCGCACCGGCCACGCGCTGCTGCTGATGGCCGTGCTGGCGCCGATGCTGACCGGCATCGTGGTGCGTACCTTCGCCTGGATGACGCTGCTGTCCGACAAGGGTGTCATCAACCAGATCCTGACCTCGCTCGGGCTGGTCACCAGGCCGTTGCAGCTGATGTACAATGAGACCGGCATCGTCATCGGCCTCGTCCACATCTATGTGCCGTTCATGGTGCTGACGCTGACCGGCGTGATCGGCCGCATCGACGAACGGCTGGAGCAGGCGGCGGAGAATCTCGGCGCCAGCCCATGGCGCGCTTTTCTCGAAGTCACCCTGCCGCTCAGCCTGCCCGGCATCCTCGCCGGGTCGCTGCTCGTGTTCGCGCTCGCGATCAGCGCCTATGTGACCCCGATCCTGCTCGGCGGCTTCCAGGTCATGACCCTGCCGATACTGATCTACCAGCAGATCTCCGCCAACTTCAACGTCGGCTTCGCGGCTGCGCTCGGCATGGTGCTGCTCGTCATTTCGCTCTCGCTCGTCATCGCGTATAATCACGTGCTCGGCCTCGTCTCGGGCCAGCGCGAGCTGCAATGAGGGCGCAGATGACGAGCCTTGCTCCAGGATCGCAGCCGCCGCTTGCTGCGCCGATCGATCTGGCGGCCGCACCCGCGCTTCGCGGCAGGAAGCGGCCGCTCCGGTGGGGTCGCAGGCTCTATCTCGCCGCCAACGGCGCCGTCCTCGTCTTCCTGCTGGCGCCAATCGCGATCGTGATCGTGTTCGCGCTGAATCCGACGCCCTTCATCCAGTTTCCACCGGTCGGCGTCTCCTTACGCTGGTTCGAGAAATTCTTCGCCTCGCGCGACTTCATGCACGCGCTGCTCTTGAGCATCGAGGTCGCAGCGATGACCACGGTCGCGGCCACCGTGCTCGGCGCGTCGGCCGCGCTGGCGGTCGCGCGCGGCAACCTTCCGGGCTCTCGCCTGATCGTGGCGACCATGCTGTCGCCGCTGATGCTGCCTGCGATCCTGACCGGTCTTGCACTGTTCCAGTCCTATGTGCTGCTCGATGTCGGGCGCCCGTTGTGGGGCCTTGTCGCCGGCCATACGCTGGTGACGATTCCCTACGTCGTGCGCACCACCCTCGCCGTGTTGCATAATTTCGATGTCAGGCTGGAGGAAGCCGCGCAGAATCTCGGCGCCAGCCCCACCCGGACCTTCTTCGAGGTCACGCTGCCGCTGGTGAAGCCCGGCGTACTGGCAGGCGCGATCTTTGCTTTCATCGTCTCGTTCGACCAATTCCCGGTGTCGCTGTTCCTGGTCGCGCCGGGCAGCGAGACCTTGCCGATCACGCTGTTCAACTATCTGAAGTTCGATCTCGACGGCACCATCGGCGCGGCCTCGGTGGTCTCGATCCTGCTCGCCTTCATCGTCGTCATCGCGCTCGACCGCACCGTTGGCCTGCGCTCCTACGTCAAACTCTAAGGGAGATTCCGGACATGACCGACTCATCGCGTCGCTTCCCCATGAGCCGCCGGCGCCTGCTGACTTCGGCTGCTGCGCTTGGTGCAGGCGTCGTCGCGGCGCCTTACGTCGCGCGCGCCGAGGAGCCCGTGCTGAACATCACCGGCTGGGGCGGCAAATGGGGCGACGTCATGAAGGCCGAGATCGGCCCCGCCTTCGAAAGCGAGTTCAAGTGCAAGCTCAGGACCGACACTGCGCTGCCGTTCCTGCCGAAGCTGCAGGCGAGCTCGCGCTCGGCGCCGATCTACGACGTGCTGCACACCAACTCCAACGAGCAGTGGGCAGCGGTCGAGATGGGCCTCGTCGAGCCGAAGGTCGACCCCAAGCTGGTGCCGAACATGGCCGACGTCTACCCCTACGCGGTCAGCGACAAGATCGTCGGTGTCTGCATCTTCACCAGCGCCATTGGCTTGGGCATGCGCACCGACAAGGGCTACGCCAACGTCACGTCCTGGAAGGAGCTGTGGGACGCGAAGTACAACGGCGTGCGCGGCGGCTATGTGATCCCTGTCAACAGCCTGGGACAGGCTTTCCTGATGATGTGCGGCACTCTCTACGGAAAGGGGCAGACCGATCTCGACGCGGCCTATGCGGCGCTCGAGAAGCTGAAGCCGATCAAGCTCGTCGACTTCACCGGCGCGATGGAGAAGCTGTTCCTGTCCGGCGAGGTCGGTCTCGGCGTGATCCACGACTCCGGCATCTACCGCTATGACGGACAAAACCAGCCGATCGACTTCGTCACCCCGAGCGAGGGCGTGCTGTCGCTGGAGCAGGTGCTGAGCATCACACCCGGCAGCAAGATGAAGGAGCTCGCCAACGCCTATGTGAACTACATGCTGCGCCCCGAGGTCCAAAAGCGCCTCGCCGAGACCGTCTGGTACTCGCCGGCCAACAAGAAGGTGAAGCTCGACGCCAAGTACGACGCCAAGCTGCTGACCACTCCGGAAAAGGTCAGCAAGCTGATCCAGGTCGACTGGAAGTGGTACAACGCGCAGAAGGACGTGATCGACAGCCGGGTCAACCGGATCTTCCGCGCATGAGCGCAAGCATCGAGATCGCCAGCGTCAGCAAGGTCTATGACGGCGGCGTACGCGCCGTCGACGCGGTCGCCATGGACATCCGTCCGGGCGAGTTCTTCTCGCTGCTCGGCCCGTCCGGCTGCGGCAAGACCACCACGCTGCGCATGATCGCGGGCTTCGACAGCCCCAGCACCGGCGAGATCCGCGTCGACGGCGCCGACATCACCCATGTCCCCGCGCACAGGCGCGACATGGCGATGGTGTTCCAGAACTATGCGCTGTTTCCGCACCGGACGGTGGCGGAGAACGTCGCCTTCGGCCTGCGCATGCGCAAGACCGACAAGGCCACGATCGCGTCCAAGGTCACGGCCGCGCTGGCGATGGTCGAGCTGTCCGGCATGGAGGACCGCAGGCCGGCACAATTGTCGGGCGGCCAGCAGCAGCGCGTCGCGCTCGCCCGCGCCATCGTCATCTCGCCGCGCGTGCTGCTCTGTGACGAGCCGCTCGGCGCGCTCGACAAGAAGCTGCGCCAGCAGATGCAGTTCGAGCTCAAGCAACTGCAGAAGACTCTCGGCCTCACCCTCGTCTTCGTCACCCACGACCAGGAGGAGGCGCTGGCGATGTCCGACCGCATCGCGGTGATGAACGCCGGCCGCGTCGAGCAGATCGGCACACCGGTCGAGATTTACGACCAGCCGCGAACCCGCTTCGTCGCCGACTTCATCGGCGACACCAATATCTTCCGCGGCCAGCGCGTGACGCTGGACCACGGGACCGGAATCGCGGTCGGCAACGGCCTGGTGCTGGCCCTGCCGGATGTGTCCGCAACGGCCGGTGGCGAGGTTCTGTCGGTCGCCTTGCGGCCGGAGAAGATCATGGTGTCGCCAGCCGGCCCGGTCGATGCCGAGAGCAAGGGCACGTCCGCACGCGGTACGGTCGAGAGCACGAACTTCCTTGGCGGTGCCGTCCTCTACCGCATCGTCCTGGACGGTGGCGAGCGGGTGCTGGCTCAGCAGCCGAATTCAGGAGCCGGTCCACTCCACGCACCCGGCCAAGCCGTCGCGCTCGGCTGGCGGCCGACCGATCTCGTCATTCTCGAGGATTGATATTGTGAACGTCATACTCCCGTCCCCTTCCCTCGATGTGGCGGATCGCCCTTCGCAACGGCGCATGGGCGTCGTCGTCATCGGCCAGAGCCCGCGCCCCGCGATGGAAGCCGAGATCGCAGCCGTGCTGTCTCACGGCACGACCATCGAATTGCGCGGCGCGCTCGACGGCATGAGCCGCGGCGAGATCGATCGCATCCCGCCGGTCGACGGCGCCGATGCGCTGTTCACCTTGCTGCCCAACGGTGACAACGTGCGCATCAGCAAGAAGGCGGTCGAGGGCCGGGCCAATGCACAGCTCGCGAAATTTCGGCACGACGGCATCGACGTCGCGATGCTGGCCTGTACGGGCAAGTTTCCCAACCTCGCGCCAGAAGGGCTCGTGATCCTGCCCTCGGCAGTGCTGCACAAGATGGTGGAAGCCGTGCTGCCGAGGGGCCGGCTCGGCGTGTTCTCGCCGCTGGCCGAGCAGACCGCGCTGATCGCCGGCAAATGGCAGCGTGATCACGTCGAGGTGGTGGGCGTCACGCTGCAACCGGGCTCCGATGACGCGGCCGTCGACGCCGCGGCGCGCGCGATGGCGGCCAAGCAGCCCGACCTCGTCGTGCTCGACTGCATGAGCTACACCAGCGCCAACAAGGCCCGCGTCCGCCGCCATTATTCCGGGCCCGTGATCCTGTCGATCGCCGCAGCCGCCCGCATTGTCGAGGAACTGTTGTCGTGAGCGGGGTGGAATTGAAGACGATCAGTCTCGACGACATCGAGGCGCTCGCGGTCGGCGCCTGGATCCTCGGCACCGGCGGCGGCGGCAGTCCCTATCTCGGCCTGCTCAACCTGCGTCGGCTCTATGCCGATGGACATCGCGTGCAGATGATGTCGCCGCTCGATCTTGCCGACGACGACTGGATCGCCGTGGTCTCCAACATGGGCGCCCCCTTGGTCGGGCAGGAACGGCTCGCCGACAGCCGCAGCATCGCGCGTGCGGTGCGCATGCAGGAGGAGCTCAACGGCATCACATTTCGCGCCGTGATGTCGGTGGAGATCGGCGGCGGCAACGGCATGCAGGCGCTGATGGCGGCAGCACATCTGAACATCCCCGTGGTCGACGCCGACTGCATGGGCCGCGCCTTTCCCGAGGCGCAGATGACGTCGGTTGCGATCGGCGACCTCAAGCCGTATCCCTGCACGCTCTACGATCCGCGCGGCATCGAGGCCGTCGTGACCAAGGTGCCGAGCTGGAAGTGGATGGAGCGCGCCAGCCGCAAGATCTGCGTCGAGATGGGCTCGATCGCCTCGACCAGCAAGGCGCCGCGCACGGGCCGCGAGGTCAAGGACTGGGGCATCCATTTCACGACCACCAAGGCCATCACGATCGGCCGCGCGGTCGAGGCCGCCAACCGCAGCCACCAGGATCCGATCGCCGCGATCCTCGATTGCGAGGGTGGCCAGCGGCTGTTCAGCGGCAAGATCGTCGACGTCGAGCGCCGCACCACCGAGGGCTTCCTGCGCGGCTCTGCCGTCGTGGAGGGCAGCGACGATGACCGCGGCACGCGCCTGAAGCTGTCGTTCCAGAACGAGTGGATCGTGGCCTGGCGCGATGGCGAAGCCATCGCGATGTCGCCGGACCTGATCTGCGTGCTCGACAGCGTCAACGGCCACGGCATCGGCACGGAGACGGTGCGCTACGGCCAGCGCGTCACCGTGATCGCGCTGCCGGCGCCTGCCGTGCTGACGAGCCCGCGCGGACTCGAATTCGTCGGCCCCCGCGCCTTCGGTTACGACCTCGATTTCCGGTCGCTGTTTGCGCCCCCTGGAGCATAGTGAATGAAGCGGATTGGCATTGACGTCGGTGGCACCAACACCGACGCCGTCCTGATTGCCGACGACCAGGTCGTTCACTCCGTCAAGGCTGCGACCACCGCCGACGTGACCTCCGGCATCCTCGCGGCGCTGAAGGCGCTGCGAGAAAATCCCGCAGCGGCCGTACCGGTCGATGCGGTCGTGATCGGCACCACGCATTTCATCAATGCGGTGGTGCAGCGGCGGCACCTGCAGAAGATCGGCGCGATCCGCATCGGAATGCCGGCCTCCGCCTCGCTGCCGCCGTTCTGCGACTGGCCGGGCGACCTCGCCGCGCTGGTCAGCGGCAAGACCTTCATGCTCGAAGGCGGCCATGACTATGACGGCCGCCCCTTCATGCCGCTCGACACCAACGGCCTGAGGGCCGCCGCGCGCGCGATCAAGGCCAAGGGCCTGCGCGCGGTCGCGGTCGCCTCGTCGTTCTCACCGCTCGATCCGAGCTGTGAGAACATCGCGCGCGAGATCCTCGCCGAGATCTGCCCTGATGTGGCCGTCACGCTCTCGCACGACCTCGGCCGCATCGGACTGCTCGAGCGCGAGAACGCCGCTTTGCTCAACGCCGCGCTGCACGACCTCGCGGTCACGACGGTCGCCGCCTTCCGCAAGGCGATCGCGGAGTCCGGCATCGATGCGCCGCTGTTCCTGACGCAGAACGACGGCACCGTGATGCAGGCGGAGATCGCGACCGCCTTCCCGGTCATGAGCTTCGCCTCCGGCGCCACCAACTCCATGCGGGGCGCCGCGTATCTGTCCGGCCTCGACGACGCCATGGTCGTCGACGTCGGCGGCACCACCAGCGACATCGGCCAGCTCCGCCACGGCTTTCCGCGCGAGGCCAACGCCGTCGTCGAGGTCGGCGGCGTCCGCACGCTGTTTCGCATGCCCGATCTGCTCTCGATCGGGCTCGGCGGCGGCAGCCACGTCACGCAGGATCCGGTCCGTGTCGGCCCGCTCAGCGTCGGATACCGGCTGACATCCGACGCGCTGGTGTTCGGCGGCGACCAGCTCACCGCGACCGACATCGCGGTCGCAGCGGGGCTGATCGACATCGGCGACCGATCGCGCGTCGCGCATCTGCCGAAAAGCCTGATCGACGCCGCGCTCGCCGACGCCCACCGCAAGCTCGAAGGCGACATCGACCGCATGAAGACCGAGGCGGGCGACGTGCCGCTGCTCGCGGTCGGCGGCGGCGCCTTCCTGGTGCCGGAGCGCCTCGCCGGCATCTCCACCATCGTCCGCGTCGACCATGGCGACTGCGCCAATGCGGTCGGCGCCGCCATCGCCCAGGTCTCCGGCGAGGCCGACCAGGTCTTCCGCGACATGACCCGCGACGAGGCCATCGCGGCGGCGCGGGCCATCGCCGAGGTGCGCGCCGTGCAGGCCGGCGCCGACCGCGACACGCTCAAGACGGTCGACGTCGAGGACATGCCGATCGCCTACCTCCCCGGCAACGCGCTCCGCGTCCGCGTCCGCGTCGCCGGCGCCATCGCCGAGCCGACCATCGGCGCGGCGGCGTAGTCCACGATCATCACGCCAGCTCGGCGATCCGCTCGACCCCGGCCTCCGCGCCCTGCGCCTTGGCCGCCGCCATCGAGCCGCCGAGGTCGATGCCCCGGCAGGCGTTGTCGACGATGATGGCCGCAAAGCCGAGCCGCCGCGCATCGACCGCCGAATAGTGCACGCAGAAATCGGTGGCGAGACCGACCAGGAAAACCCGCTTCAGGCCGCGCTCGCGCAGGTATCCGGCGAGGCCCGTGGGCGTGGTCTTGTCGTTCTCGAAGAACGCCGAGTAGGAATCGATCGCGGCGCGAAAGCCCTTGCGGATGATGAGCTGCGCCTTGTCAGTCGCGAGCCCGGCATGGAAGGCGGCGCCCGGCGTGCCCTGGATGCAGTGGTCCGGCCAAAGGGTCTGCGGCCCGTAGGGCATCGTGACGCTTTCGAACGGCGCCTTGCCCGGGTGGCTCGAGGCGAACGAGCTGTGTCCCGCCGGGTGCCAGTCCTGGGTCAGGACGACGTGATCGAACATCCCGCTCAGCCGGTTGATCACCGGCACCACGGCATCGCCGTCGGCCACGGCGAGCGCACCGCCGGGACAAAAATCGTTCTGCACATCGATGATGAGCAGCAAATCCTCGTTGGCCCTGATCTGCATTCCTGCCTGCATCCGTTTCACGCGAGCTCCATCAAGGATGGCCCCAGGCCGCGGCGATCTCAAGCCGGGTCGCCGAATAATCCGCGGCCAGCCAGTCCCTCCATTTTGGAATCCCTGCTCTGCAGGCCGGGCCTGGAAACGCCCGCCGATTCATGGATTCTCCCGGCGGGAGAGAATGGCCGATGCCGACTGCCGTCAAACACCGCTCCGCGAGCCAGCGTCTCGAGCGCTGGGCGGTCGCCACCCTGCGCGAGGCCGGCGCGATCGTCGAATGCGAACGGCACGGCTGGATGCGCGAACGCGGCGACCCGGAAGCGCTGGCGCGGGCGCTTTGCGTCGCACGCGACGATCCACCACCCGGGCTGTGCAGTTCGGACGCGCTCGCGGCCATCGAGGACGTCCTGGCTGCGACCGGCGACACCTGTCCTGATTGTTCACGGCACGGAGAGCCGGAAGATCCGCCGCGATTCAAATAAGTGATTCCGCGGCTACCCCAAGATGCCCTAGCCTGAGGCCTCCACCGGGAGACGCCATCATGCAGAAGCATCCGGTCCCATGGCTGCTGCGCAAGCCATGCCCGACCTGCGGTCGCGCGCTCGCGGTGCGCGAGGGCAAGGGCGAACGTCGCCAGCTTGTTTGTCCAACCTGCGACGGGCCCGATCCGCTGCACTCGCCCAAGGCGCTCGGCTGGGCGAGGGGATCGCTTCGGCCGCCGCAGCGGCCGAAGCAGCGTTGACGTCACTTGCGCGTCAGCTTGCGCTCGACCTTGTTGCGGCTGTTGCCGACCTTCTTGACCGCCTTCTTCACTGCGGACGCCGAGCGGCCGCTCTTCTTGGCTTCGTAGCGGACTTCGTAGTCCTGTCCACCCGCGACGCGGGCGCGATCCTGCTTGCGGCCGCGCGCGGACTTTGCGGCGGATGTCGTCTTCTTCGCTTTCACTGCCATGGTGCATCTCCTTGTCAGCGCGCAACGCACGACGCAGCGAAGCGGTTCCGCCGATGAGGAAGACCCATCGCGTCGATCAGCCGAGGTCGAACCTGACGCCCTGCGCCAGCGGCAGGCTGCGGCCGTAGTTCACGGTGTTGGTGGCCCGGCGCATATAGGCCTTCCATGAATCCGAGCCGGACTCGCGGCCGCCGCCGGTCTCCTTCTCGCCGCCGAACGCGCCGCCGATCTCGGCGCCCGAGGGGCCGATATTGACGTTGGCGATGCCGCAATCGGAGCCGCGCGACGACACGAACAGTTCGGCCTCGCGCAGATCATTGGTGAAGATCGAGGACGACAGGCCCTGCGGCACCGCATTGTGCAGCTCGATCGCGGCATCGAGATCGCGATACGGCATCACGTAGAGGATCGGCGCAAACGTCTCGCGCTCGACCGGGCCGCATTGTACGTCGATCTCGACCAGCGCCGGCCGCACGTAATAGGCCTCCGCGCAGCCACCGACCGCGACGCGCTCGCCGCCGAACACGCGGCCGCCGTGATCCCGCGCGGCGCTCAGCGCATCCTGCATGGTCTCAAAGGCGCCGCGGTCGATCAGCGGTCCGATCAGCGTGCCCTGCTCCAGCGGATTGCCGATCGCCACCGAGGCGTAGGCCTGCTTCAGCCGCGGCACGAGCTGGGCGTAGACGTCGGCATGCACGAACAGGCGGCGCAGGCTGGTGCAGCGCTGGCCGGCGGTGCCCATCGCCGCGAACGCCACGGCGCGCAGGGTGAGATCGAGGTCGGCCGTGGGCGTGACGATCGCGGCATTGTTGCCGCCGAGCTCGAGGATGGCGCGGGCAAAGCGGCCGGCAAGACAGGCGCCGACGACGCGGCCCATGGCGGTCGATCCGGTCGCCGACACCAACGGCACCCTGGCATCGTCGACCAGCATCTCGCCCACCGCGCGGCCGCCGAGCAGCAGGCCGGCGAGCCCCTCCGGGGCCTCGCCGCCCTCGCGGCGATAACGCCGCAGCGCGCGCCCCAGCAGCGCGTCGGTCGCGAGCGCGGTCAGCGGAGTCTTCTCCGACGGCTTCCAGACGACGCTGTTGCCGCACACCAGCGCCACCGCCGCATTCCAGGCCCACACCGCCACCGGAAAGTTGAAGGCCGAGATCACGCCGGTGACCCCCAGGGGATGCCAGGTCTCCATCATGCGGTGCTCGGCGCGCTCGGTGGCGATGGTCAGGCCATAGAGCTGGCGCGACAGGCCGACGGCGAAGTCGCAGATGTCGATCATCTCCTGGACCTCGCCGAGTCCCTCGGAGACGATCTTGCCGGCCTCGATCGAAACCAGGCGGCCGAGCGCGGCCTTGTGGGCGCGCAGCTCCTCGCCGAACAGCCGCACCAGTTCGCCGCGCTTCGGCGCCGGCTTGAGTCGCCACTGCAGGAACGCGGCATGCGCGCGCGCAATCACCGCCGTCGCGTCCGCCCTGCTGTCGTCATGCACATGGGCCAGCACCTCGCCGGTCACGGGCGAACGGGCGGTGCGCGTCCCGCCGCGCAGCCGCACCGGCGCAACGCCGAGCGAGGTCAGGATCTCGGCCGTTTCCGCAACGAGTATCAGGGGCGATGCTTGGCTGGGCGACATATGCAACTCCGGATTGTCCCTTGCGCCGGTGCACGCGAGACGTCATGAATGGTCCATCGTAAACGCCCCCGTGTAGATCAAATCCGGCTGCGGCGCGAGCACCCGCGCGCTGGGCAAACCGCCACTGGAGCCGATCGCCTATCCGCTCCCGCGAGTCGTTATCTCTCACGCTCGTTGCCCGCGTCGCGCCCTCCGGATGGGCCATGAGTCGCGCATCGGTGCGATCCCGCGACGCGGCGCGCCCGGGCTGATGGGATCGACGAACCCTCGCGAAACACGAGGGCGCAGGGAATGCCGGGAGCTGGCCGCCCCCATGGCCCGCCTGCGAAAAAAATGCAGGCGGCAGGAACCACAGGTTCAGCCGAGACATCCCGGCATTCCCCGCGCGATGGTCTTCACGCTTATATCGTGATCTCCCCGGTGTACGGCTGTTTAGCCACCGTCGCCCTCGGGATCATCGCCCGA
This sequence comes from Bradyrhizobium sp. HKCCYLRH2047, assembly GCF_051168175.1. Lineage (NCBI taxonomy): Bacteria > Pseudomonadati > Pseudomonadota > Alphaproteobacteria > Hyphomicrobiales > Nitrobacteraceae > Bradyrhizobium > Bradyrhizobium sp. HKCCYLRH2047. The sequence continues at coordinate 58,306 of NZ_JBNPUM010000021.1, read as the reverse complement.
CGGCTTGGCGCCAGCGTCGCGGCGCCAGGACCACACGACTTCACGTCCGCAAGCTGCCGTTCGTCCGCGTGCAAGCACGCTGCGGCAGGCAAGCGGCCATCGCCTCCCCGCCTCACGTGTCGTGACGATCGCGATACGCCCCTCGTGGCGAAGCAGGATGGACGCAGTAGAGCACATTTTCTGGTAAAGCGAAAGCCATTTCTTCTCGGCGGTCAGAGTTTGCTCCATACCGCCAGCTGCGCCATACCGCTGCCACATCCCATCCTGCGAAGGACATAGCCACTATCTGTGAAATCGGAAGCCTGCAGCGTTTCCTGAAGTCCACTTCCCTGCCGTCACAGATCGTGGCCCGCCCCACCCCGATCGACAAAGTGAGCGGCATAGTTGCCCAGTCGGCAACTTCTACTTTTCCTGAATCCGATTGAGATAGTCTATTATGGCAAGAATTCGCGCTCTCGCAATACTATCCGGATCAAATGACGATGCATCGGCTCCAGAGCTCAACTGCGTCGCTTGACTTGGCCGATACCGATACCCCCAAATGGGCATATCTCGCGTACCATGCGCCAGGATTGCCTGCCTGCCATCGATCACTTCGTAGGTACTACTAACCGGAAACACTCCATTATTCTTCTTGGCAATCGCCGTAAGATCGGACGGAACCGATTTCAGCTGCGTGCTCACCGGTCCGCCCCCCTTACCATCGGCTCCATGGCAAGGAGCACATGACATGGCAAAATCGGACTTGCCCGCATCTTGAGCCCAACAAGCGGCAACCATCGCAACCGTTGCAACTGCCACAGCGAAACACTGTCCTGTAGATCGCATGGTGCACCCCTATTTTTCCGAACCTGAGACATCCGTTCTACCTAAACAAAACACTTGAACGCTGATCTTCTGACCAATCTCTGCGACGTCTGCCGATGACAACTCCTGAGCACTTTTCGTCGCTGCCGAGATCTCCGGAGAGACTCCCCGACGATTGAGGAAATTGACGACAATCTGCGATACAATCGCGAAGTTTATTAGTTCTGGAATGTCCCTGCCAGCCTTCATCATGGCCAATGCATTCAATTTGCTATCCACGATTCCGACAACACGCCCCGACATGTCGAGCAACGGTCCACCGCTATTGCCACTTTGCACGGGAGCGGAGGTCTGCAAAAACCTCGTATCGTTCCCTAGGCCGGTCAACGCCGTAACGTCCCCAGTCGTGAAATTGCCAACGCTCGGGAGCAAGCCTGCAAGCGGAAATCCGAATGCAGCAACCCTGTCTCCAAGACGCGCCTGGAGGCTGAACGAAGCAACAGCGGCATTGCCCATATCGGTCCTCAGCAAAGCCAGATCATTCGCATCATCCTGACCATACACCGTAGCCGCATACTCTGCTCTGTCGGCATAGCGAACCTTGATCGGGCTCGTGCAGCCGCTCACAACGTGATTGGCCGTAACGATCACCCCGCGGGCGACAAAAAATCCCGTTCCCGTTATCACGGAAACTTCGCTTGGCTTGGCTCGCGACCGATGATCTTCTACGCACTGCTTGATCGACCTCACTATACTGATGGCGTCTTGCATGTTGAGCAGAGCAAGACTTTGCCCGGCATCAGTCCGAATCCCCAGAAAGCCCGCCGTAATCACACTTGCCATGAACTCGTCCTTGAGCGGACCGACGCTCAGGACACCATCTGAGACGTCAAAAGTCGCGTCGAACTCCCTCGTCGTGACAAGTTGAAGACGAATCTGGGTCTTGTTCGCGGTCAGATCCCTCCACTTTGGATTGATCACTAACAGCCCAAATCCTCTTTCATCCTCTCGAGCAGCTTGAACGAATCCCAGGCCAACGGCCGTTCCATCCGTGAACGTCGCCTTTGCAATACAGATACCTGCTTGTTGATCGTATCCTAGCGACCACCCACTGGTCGGGGCGCTCTTTCGTGGATGATCATGCACGCACCGCCGAATCGCATTGATCGCGTTGGCAGAGTCCTGCATACTTACGATTGCGATTGACTGCTTACTTTCGTTCTTTATTGAGATTGACCGCGCATCAGCAACACTCTGGACAAATTCCTCACTGAGTTGCTTAACCATTATGACTCTCTCGGAAACCTCGAAATTTCCCTCCCATTCACTCGTAGTCGTTATGAAAAGATGGATCTTGTTTCGCTTTCCCAGCGCCCCGTCCCATTTAGGATTCGCAAACGCCAGGGACCAAGCGGATTCTTTATCACTCACAGCCAACGTTACTAATAAGGTTGTACTGTCTGCAAAGGCGATTCCTGCGTAGCAGGCGTTTATCTCTTCGGTCTCGTCGTATCTGATTGACCACCCGCCAACGCGAGCATACTCGCCCGAATCTGCCCGAGCCGCAGGCTGCTGGAGGAACTGCAGCGCGACGAAGGCCAGGGTCGCTATTGCGAGCCGGCAGTGTTTGCTAAATGACTTGAGGGAAAAGTCCATGCAGGAGCCTCCCTGACAACTCAGGTCACTATTCAATTTTAGCGTGCACTAGTATTGCTACCCTATCTTTGATCCAGCTCAATGGTTAGAACGCAAAGGCGTTCCATATGATTGCGGGACTCCGCGGTCTCAGTTGTCATCCCAACACTCCATGCACGACGGTTTGGCGCTTGATCTCGTCATACTCCTCGGGCCAGGAGATTGCCGGCACCATCGCGCGCTACTGATCTTGCGAGCACAGTTCTCGTCTCGCCCCTCAATAGCCATGAGGGTTGCCGTCAGGAGAGCAACGAGCCGCCGTTCGCCGCCGCTCTCGGCGAAAACCTCGCTCTGGGCGAGCGTCAGCGTCCGGCCTGATTTGACAACCCTGCCCTCGGCGACGATGCGCTGGCCCACGGCTGGAGCCACCAGATCGATCTTGAACTCGGTGGTTAGAACTGCGCGGTCCGCGGGCATCATGCTGAGCGCCGCATAGCCTGCAGCCGTGTCCGCGATGGCGCTGACGGTTCCGGCGTGAACGAACCCGCGCTGCTGCGATATCTCCGGCCTGGGCGTGAGTAGGACCATCGCCTCCCCGCCTCACGTGTCGTGACGATCGCGATACGCCCTTGTGGCGAAGCAGGATGGACGCAGTAGAGTAAAATTTCTTATAAAGCGAACGAATTATTGGAGCGCCGCAGCGACCGAAGGTCGTGCATGACACGTCTTGCGTTCGTGATCGTCGAGGAGAACTGTTGAAGCGGGTCTCGCAACAAAGATCATTGCGGCCCTTTCCGCCTCGATATACCAACGTCGCATGTGTCCTCGCGAGAGACAATCAGCATGACGATCGAGACCTGGCTCGCATTTGCCGGAACGTCCATCATCCTCCTGGTGATCCCGGGGCCGACGGTTCTGCTGGTGGTCTCCTATGCGCTGGGCCAGGGATGGCGAACCGCGCTGCCGACGGCCGTCGGCGTCGCGCTGGGCGACTTCACCGCCATGACCTTGTCCATGCTGGGCGTCGGCGCGCTGCTGGCGACCTCGGCGCTGCTGTTCACCGTGCTGAAATGGATCGGCGCGGCCTATCTCGTCTGGCTCGGGATCAAGCTGTGGCAGGCCGGCGGCGCGCTCAACGCCGTGCCGCGGACCGACCGAACCTCGGCGCTGAAGATGCTCGGTCACGCCTGGATCGTCACGGCGCTGAACCCGAAGAGCATCACCTTCTTCGTCGCGTTTCTGCCGCAATTTCTCAGTCCGAACGGCAGCTTCCTCACGCAGATGGTCGTGTTCGAATCGACCTTCGTCGTGCTCGCCTTCGCCAACGCCGTCGGCTATGCGCTGATCGCCTCGCGCGCCCGCGCGCTCGTACGGAGCGAGAAGGTGATCAGCATCTTCAACAAGGCGGGCGGCACCCTTCTGATCGGTGCGGGCGTCGCCGCCGCGGCGGCGCGGACGGCGCAGAACTGAACGGGCCGCGAGCTTTCGGCGGAATGTCGCCGGCCACATCGGCTGACAACGCCCGCGAGGCATCGTCCAGGTTTCAGCAGCGCGCAGGTCAGGCTATATTGCCGCCGTCACCTGTCATCGAGCAGGCTCTGCCATGGCCGACACGCCCCCATCCAGTCCCGAGCTCTGGCCGTCGCTCCAGCACGAGGCCCGGCGCATCGCTGCGGCCGATCCCGTGTTCAGCCGCATCCTGTCGGCTGCAATCCTCGACCATTCTGATCTCGGCAGTGCCGTCGCGCAGCAGATTGGCGTCCGCATCGGCAGCGGCGATGCCGCGCGCGCCCGGTTTGCCGCGGTCGCGCGCGAGGCGTATGCCGCCGCGCCTGAGCTCGTCGAGGCGGCGGGTCACGACCTCGGTGCGATCGCGACGCAGGATCCAGCGACGACGGCGCTGCTGCCGCCCCTGCTGAACTACAAAGGCTACGTCGCACTGCAGGCGCATCGCGTCGCGCACTGGCTCTGGAGCAACGGGCAGCCCGACCTGGCGCTACTGCTGCAGGCGGACACGTCAACGTCGCTGCAGGTGAGCATCCATCCCTCGGCGCGGCTCGGCACCGGGATGTTTCTCGATCATGCCACCGGCATCGTCATCGGCGCCCACAGCAGCATCGGCGACGACGTCACCATCCTGCAGAACGTCACGATCGGACGACACGACGCGCTGCCCGGCCGCGCCCCGCGGATCGGCCGCGGCGTGCTGCTCTCCTCGGGCGCGACCGTGCTGGGCGACGTCGCGATCGGTGATTTTGCCAAGATCGGCGCCGGAGCACTCGTTACGTCCGATGTGCCGGCTGGCTGCACGGCCGTGGGCACGCCGGCCCGGCTGACGAACTGCCCGGAGCAGCCGATCCCGGCCTGACCACGACTGCTCGGCCGGCAAGGCTCTACGGCAATGTTTCGAGCTTGGCCGCGGTGACGGAGATCAGGTCGCGGATCTTGTCGCACTCGGCCGCAAGCGATGCGAGGGCCGGATCCGACCTGATGCACCGGTCCAGATTGTCGACCGCGCTTCGCCAAGCCTCCAATTCGCGCCGCAGCCGTCCGATCTCGCTGGTGACCACCGCATCGCTCAGCCGTTCTGCTTTCGCGCCGATGATCCGCAACGAGGCCCGGGCGGGAAATGCGAGGATATCAGCCACGGATCGCCCCGATGAGAAAGGTGGAATTCGGCGAAGACGACAGGCGCACGACGCGCGGGGCGGCGGCATTGCCTGCAACCGCGCGGCGGCCTGGATTGACAAGCCACCGCGCGCTCGGCGCTTTCCGGTCCGGCCTCAAGCCGCCGCGCGTTCGGCCAGGGCCTGAGCCTCGGCCGCGGCACGCGCCATGCTCGACGACATCTCGCTCGTCACCGTGCTCTGCTCCTCGACGGCGGCCGCCGTCGACGTCACATACTCGCTGACGTTCTGGATCGCCTGCTTGATCGAACTCAGGGACGTGACGACGCCCCCGGAGATGTTGTTGAGGCTGTCGATCTCGGTCGCGATCTTGTCGGTGGCGGTCTTCGCCTGGGTGGCCAGGTTCTTGACCTCGGATGCGACGACGGCGAAGCCCCTGCCCGCTTCGCCGGCCCTGGCGGACTCGATGGTGGCATTCAGCGCCAGCAGATTGATCTGGCCGGTGATGTTGTGGATCATCTCGACGATGCCGCTCATCGACTGGGCGGCATCGGAGAGCCGCTGCGCCTGCGCGTCGGCCGAGGTGACACGGTCCACCGCGCCCATGGCGGTCTCGCGCGACTTCGTCATGGCTTCGGAAATCTCGCGCACGGACGCGTTGAGCTCCTCCGCGCCCGCCGCCACCGATTCCATCATGGCGCGCACGCGCTCGTTGCCCATGCGAACGAAGACCTGCCGGGTGACGTCGGTGGCGTATTTGACCACCTTGAACGGCTTGCCGTTGAGGTCGAGGATCGGATTGTAGGAGGCCTGGATATAGACCTCCCGGCCGCCCTTGCCGATGCGCTTGTACTCGGCCGACTGATACTGGCCGCGGTTCAGGCTCGCCCAGAAATCGCGGTAGGCGCCGCTCTCCCGCTCGGACGGTTCGACGAACATGCTGTGATGCTTGCCCTGGATCTCGGCCAGGGTGTAGCCGAGCGCGCGCAGGAAGTTGTCGTTCGCGGTGATGACCGTGCCGTCCATGTTGAACTCGATCACCGCCTGCGACTTGCCGATGGCCTCGATCTGCCCGGCGAGGTCGGCGTTCTTCAGCTTCTGCGCGGTGACGTCGGTCGCGAACTTCACGACCCCGATCGGCCTGCCCGCCGCATCGAGCACCGGATTGTAGGTGGCGAGGATCCATACCTCCTTGCCGCCCTTGCCGATGCGCTTGTACTCGCCGCCCTGGTATTCGCCGCGATTGAGCGCAGCCCAGAACTCGCGATAGGCTTGGCTGTCGCGCAGCGCGGGTTCGACGAACATGCTGTGATGCTTGCCCTGGATCTCGTCGAGGCGATAGCCCAGCGCATCCAGGAAATTCTTGTTGGCACCGACGATGGTGCCGTCGAGCTTGAACTCGATCATGGCCTGCGCGCGGTCGATGGCGGCAAGCTTGGAGCCATCGGCCATGCTGCGCAGCTTCTTCTCGGTGATGTCGGTCGCGAACTTGACGACCTTCACCGGTTTGCCGGCGCTGTCGAGGACGGGATTATAGGACGCCTCGATCCAGATTTCGCGACCGCCCTTGCCGATGCGCTTGAACTCGGCGGCCTTGAGCTCGCCGCGGCTCAGCGCCGCCCAGAACTCGCGGTAGGCGGCGCTGTCGCGTTCGGAAGGCTCCACGAACATGCTGTGATGCTTGCCCTGGATTTCGTCCAGCTGATAGCCGAGTGCGTTCAGGAAATTCTTGTTCGCGGTAATGATGGTGCCGTCGAGCTGGAATTCGATCACCGCCATCGCGCGACTGATTGCTGCAAGCTGTGCTTCCGCGTCCGAGCGGCTGTTCGATCGAAACAACAAGGTAACCTCCAGATGAATAGTTCGTTTGCAGATAGCCGGCGGCGATGACGATCGTCCCGCGCGCCCGGCGACATGTCTGCGCAAAAATTGATGCAACTTGTTCCAGTCTCGTTAAAGCGCGTTGATAAACTCCGGCTTTTCCGTAATTCTACCGCTGTGACATGACGCCCGACATACAAGGACGGCGCGCGGAAGCTGCGCTGCGGCCCCCGAAGCGTCGGCAATCGGCCGTGCGGCGCGAAGATCGCGGGGCGTCAAGTCGGTCGATCGCATGTCTGCCGCAGCTGCTGCGGCAGACAGCGGCTGCGGGACCAGGCGGCCGAGCGTCGCCTGGTTGGCGCGCAGCTCCTCTCCGAGCAACCGCACCAGCTCGCAACACTTCGGCACCGGGGCAACCGCCAATGCAAGAACGCCCGATGCGCGCGGGCGATCACCGCGCTCCATCCGCGCCGGTGTCGTCATGCACCTGGGCCGGCGAGCCTCGATCGGCGGCGGTCCCGTTGGACAGCAGCGCTAGACCGCCTCGACCACCGCCTTCAAGGCGTCAGAGACCTTTGTGGCGAGCGTCGCAAGCGCCGCGTTCTCGATGGCCTGCATCGAGGCGACGGGATTCACGGCAGCGACCTCGACCTTCCCGCCGATCTCCTGGACGATGACGTTGCAGGGAAGCATGGTGCCGATCCGGCTCTCCGCCTGCAATGCCTCATGCGCCAGCTTCGGATTGCAGGCGCCCAGAATGATGTAGGGCCGAAAGTCGGCGCCGATCTTCTCGCGCAGCGTCGCCTGCACATCGATGCGGGTCAGAACGCCAAAGCCGCGTGCCTTCAGCTCCGCGGTCACCCGCTCGATCGCTGCGTCGAACGATAGATTCACCGCTTTGGCAAAATAGTAGCTCATGTTCGCCTCTTTCCGGCTGGTCTGCCGCCGCGTCAACACGGTTCGTCGCGCGCGGCCATGGGATCTCCCGGCGGCACTGTTGCGCGTCCGTGCGGCGTGCACTTGATCGAGATCAGCGAAATGGCCGCACGTGCCGGACTCGCGGCGGCGCAGGCCAGGCCATCACGCTGTTTTGACGCCGGTCATTGCGGCCCGCGCATGAACGCCTGCATCTCTTCCGGGGTCAACTTGCCGTCCTTGTTGCTGTCCATGGCCCTGAAGATGCGCTCATGCGTCGCCTGGAATTCCCGCAGCGAGATCTTGCCGTCGCCGTCGGCGTGACGGCGGGGCGGATCACGCTGCGCCGATCCGCCCCGCCCGTTTCGATCTACCGGCCGCAATGACAGTCTCGCGCGCCGGTTTCCTCATATTCATCGTGCAGGCGCACCCAATCGGAGAGATTGCCGCGGCCGGTCTCGTTGCGGCCCTTGGGCGTGAGATCGAGATAGTGATAGGCGCCGATCAGCGGATCGCCGCCGCGGGAGCGGACCTGGAAGGTGCAGAAGATGTTGCCGGCGTCGTCCTTGGTGAACACGGTCAGGCCCGGGAGCTCGGGCGACCTGCGCGTCAAGGGTGCGAAATTGTAGACGGCCTTGCCCGTCACGATCTGCTCGTCCGAGAACGAGACCTGAAAGTCGAAGTTGAAATCACCGCCCTCGGATGACACCCAGTCGAACGTCCAGCCCATGCGCGCCTTGAACGGCGCGATCTCGGCGAGCGGCGCACGCGAGACGACGACCAGGCTGACGTCGTGATGGCGAAGGTGCTGGTTGGCGCCGTCGATGTGGTCGCACAGAAACGAGCAGCCGGGACAGCGGTGCGGATCGCCCGGCGCCATCATGAAATGATAGACGATCAGCTGGCTCCGTCCCTGAAACAGGTCAGCCAGGCTCACGGGTCCATCCGCCGCCTGGAAGACATAGTCCTTCTCGACCCGGACCCACGGCAGCGCCCGGCGGGCGGCAGCCAGCGCATCGCGCTGCCTGATGAAGGCCTTCTCCTGGGTGAGGTGGGCGCGATGAGCTTCGGTCCATTCGTCCGCGGTGACTATTCTGGGGGTCATGTCTGGAGTCCTCCGTATCCTTCGCAGAGGACGATGCAAGGCTCGGCGGCCCGACACCGACGCCATCTATTTTGTCGGCAGGTCATCGCAGCGCGGCCGGGTGCAGCGAACCGCGGATCGACTGGACAAGGCCAGCTTCGGGCGTCCCCGCTCCGGGTCTCAGACCGGCGCGCGCGCTCGACCTGATCCACCGTCTGCTCCCGTCCGTTTCAGGGCGGCCATGACAGACGTGTCGGATCAGAGCAGTGACTCCCGCAGCGGCCGGACCGAGCCGGCGCGCTGCCGCAGCTGCGGCCAACCGGCGCGCGCGGTTCAGAGCATCCTGAACCCGCGAACCGGCGAAGCGGCGCGTCTGTTCAACTGTACCGCCTGCGGATCTGTCAATTGGATGGACGACCGGCGGTGAGCAACCGGTTCGGTCGCGACTGGCTGCCGGCAAAAAAATCTGACCCGCGAGGAACAAACCCGCATTCAGCCGTTTTCGATGATCGCGGGCTTCCCCGCTTCGAGCCGGCGGCAGAGAGATGATCGTGCTCCCACTGCCCGTGCAGCGAAGTTTGGCACATCGCTCTCCGGTCCTGCGGACCCTGCCTCAAGTCGATGGTCTTGACCTTCGCCATCGCGAATGGCTTCCCATGCATCCGATGACGATCCTGATCCGCCGGTTGCGGAACGGCACCGAGCTGAACACCACCGACATCGCGGCCATCGAGGCGCTTCCCATCGTGTTGAAGATGGTCGAGCCTGAAACGCTCATCGTCATGGAAGGCGATCGGCCGCATGCATGCTGCCTCATCGTGAACGGCTTCGCTTACCGCTCCAAGGTCACCGAGACGGGCAAGCGCCAGATCCTGTCGTTCCATATTCCAGGAGACATTCCCGATCTGCAGTCTCTGCTGCTCAACACGATGGACCACGATCTCGTCACGATCTCCGCGGCGACGCTGGGCTTCATCGACCACGCCGACCTGTCGGCCCTGATCGACACACATCCCGCCGTCGCCCGCGCGCTTTGGCGCATGACCCTGGTCGATGCAGCGGTCTTCCGCGAGTGGATCCTGAACCTCGGCGTTCGCTCGGCAGCGGCCCGCATGGCGCATCTCGTGGCCGAGCTGCGACAACGCCTGGCGGAGGCCGGTCTCGTCGCCGACAACGAGTATCAGTTCCCGATCACGCAGGCTGCGCTCGCCGAGGCGCTCGGGCTCAGCACGGTGCATGTGAACCGGGTGCTTCAGGAGTTCCGCAGTCAGGGTGTTCTGGACATCCGCAGGAACGTTGTCACAATGTTCGATCTTGAGAAGGTCGTGGCTGCTGGAGGGTTCGATCCTGCGTATCTCCACCAGATCAACGGTTCCTGCCCTGGGTGACGGCAGATCAGGACGAACGCGATGCGCTTCTACGTGACAAGTCCTGGTGAGATGCGCGGGGACGGTGTCGATTTCGACGACATCGAGACGGTGCTGATGCAGACGGCGGACACCGCGCTTGCAATCGCGCGCGACCGGCTCGATCCCTTCTCCACGAACGTCCACCTGGAGGTCAGCTCCGATGACGGCCGGGTCGGGCATGTTACCGTCTCGGTGCTGATCGAGCGCCATTGAGAGCGCGGGCCGATGAAAGGTCCAGAGGCGCAGCTCCGTATCAGGAGATGCGCGCCTGCGACCAGACGTGGCCCATCTTCACCGCGTCGAGCGCGGCGGCCAGCTCATCGATGCGATACGGTTTCGACAGGATGCGGACGCCGGCCTCCTTGGCGGCGTGAACGGCAGCGCCGGAATAGCCGCTGGTCAGCAGGATCGGCATGTCGCCGCGCCGCTTCTGAATCTCGCGTGCCAGCTCGACACCATTCATGCCCCCCGGCATCATGACGTCGGAGAACACGAGGTCGACCGTGCGCCCGTCGGCGAGCGCGCCGAGCGCGGCTGCCGCGCTGGAGGCGCGGGTCACCTCATAGCCGAGCTGGCGCAGCATCTCGCCGACCAGGGCCGCGACCTCGTCGTCGTCCTCGACCAGGAGAATGCGGCCCTCATCATGCTGGCGCGCCCGCGGCCGCTGCAGATCGAGGAGATGGTGCTGCTGCCTGGACGCCGCCTGCGCCGATCGCGGAAGGTACAGCGCAATCGTCGTGCCCTTGCCCACCTCCGAGTCGATGCGGACGGTGCCGCGCGACTGGGTGACGAAGCCGTAGACCTGGGCGAGGCCGAGGCCTGAGCCCTTGCCGACATCCTTGGTGGTGAAGAACGGCTCGAACACACGCACCCGAACGTCGTCCGTCATGCCGGTGCCGGTGTCGATCACGGAGAGGCGGACATAGTCGCCGGCCAATTCGTCGTCCTGCAGATGTCGCAGGTTCTCGGCCCGGACCAGGATCGTGCCGCCGGCCGGCATCGCATCGCGGGCGTTGACGGCGAGATTGAGCACCACGAGCTCGAGCTCGCCGGGATCGACCGCGACGGGCCACAGCGCGTCGGGAAAATCGAACTCGACGTGCACGTCGCCGCGCAGGCTGCGGTCGAGCAGCTCGCGCATGCCGTCGATCTGGCGGGCGATGTCGACCGGCTCGGGCCGCAGCTCCTGCCGGCGCGAGAACGCCAGCAACTGCCGGGTCAGGCTCGCGCCGCGCTGCGCCGCCTGGATCATGCCGTCCATCAGGCGGCGGCGCCGCGCCGGGTCGCTCTGGCGGTCGAGCATGTCGAGGCCGCCGGAGATCACCATCAGCAGATTGTTGAAGTCGTGCGCCACGCCGCCGGTCAGCCGGCCGATGGCCTCGATCTTCTGCGCCTGGCGCAGCGTCTCCTCGACCCGTGCGCGCTCGGCCATCTCGATGCGAAGATGCTCGTTCGACTCCGCGAGCGCCCGGGTCCGCTCGACGACGAGCTGCTCGAGCTGCTGCGCCGCCTGCTCGCGCGCCTGGATCAGTGCGCGGATCTGGTATTGGCGGCGCCGCGCCCGCAGCGCCGATTGAACAGCGCTTGTGAGCGTGATCGGCTGAATCGGCCGTTCGAGCAGCGAGACATTGCGCAGCGCGCCGACCAGATGGCGCCGCCAGGTCACGACTGCACGCTGTTCGCGGTGACTGGTGAGGACGATGAAGGGCAGGTCGGACCAGGCCGGCTGGCGTTCGACCCACTGCGTGAGGGGAGCGGTGTCCTGGGCAAACAGCCCTTCCTCGGCGACGAAGACCGCGCCGACGCCTGCGCTCATCTCATGGAGCAGATGCGCCAGGTCCGAGCAGACCGTCGTCTCGATCCTTGCGCTGCGGAGCAGCTCCGCCGATGCCGGCCCGTCCCGCCCGATCGGCGCGAAGACGAGGACACGGTGATCTTGCTCAATGCTCATCCCGCAGTTCCATGTCGGGGAAATCCGTCCCGGTGAAGCGCGGATTGCCGGAGAAGATGCCGCTGAAACCCATGAGCGGCGGGCCGAGGCTGATGCCGGAGCCGCTCAGGCGAAACTCGCGGATGCTGTGCTCGTGGAAACCGCTGCGCTTCTTGACCACCGACAGAGCGCGCCGAACCGTGCCGCCGACCTCGAAATAGCGCAGCATCAGGACGGCATCGCTGAGATAGCTGATGTCCAGCGGCGTATCCATCGGCCCGACCATGCCGTGCTGCGCGAGCACTAGGATCGTCAGCACGCCCTGCTGGGCCAGATAGGTCAAGAGCTCGTGCATCTGCAGGATCAGAAACCGCTCGTCCGGCATCGCGTTGAGATAGCCGTTGAGGCTGTCGATGATGATGACGCGGGCATTGTCCTGCTCGACGCTCTGCCGGACGATGGCGCCGAACTCGCCCGGCGACAACTCGGCCGGGTCGACCTGCTGAAAGCGGATGCGCCCGGAGTCGATGTGTTCATCGAGCGGGAGGCCGAGCGTCCGCGCGCGGGCCTCGACGGTGCCGCGGCCCTCGTCAAAGGCAAAGAATACCGCATGTTCGCCGCGCCTCGCCGCCGCGATCGCATAGATCAGCGCGACCGAGGATTTGCCGACGCCGGCGGCACCGATGAGCAGCGCGTTGGTACCGCGCTCCAGTCCGCCGCCGAGAAGCTGATCGAGTTCGGCATTGCCGCTCGGCGTGACATCGCCCGCGAACGTCCGGTGATGCTCCGCGGCGACGAGGCGCGGAAAGATCTTGAGCCCGCCGGACGCAATGGTGAAGTCATGGTAGCCGCCGCGGAACGCGATGCCGCGCATCTTGATCACGCGCAGCCGGCGGCGCTCCGCGCCGTAGTCGATCGCGAGCTGCTCCAGCATCACGACGCCATGCGCAACCGAGTGCAGCTGCAGGTCGTCCTGGGCCGACGACAGATCGTCGAGCAGGACGACGGTACAGTTGCGCTTGGCGAAGAAGTGCTTCAACGCCAGCACCTGGCGGCGGTAGCGCAGCGGGCTCTGGGCCAGCAGGCGAAGCTCCGACAGGCTGTCGATCACGACGCGGCTCGGATTAATCCGCTCGACCTCGTTGAACATCAGGCTGGTGGTCTCGCTGAGCTCGACCTCGGCCGGATGAAAGACAGTGAGCTCACGCTCGGGGTCGAGCGTCGTTTCCGGCGGCACCAGCTCGAAGATGTCGACGCCGGCCAGCGACCAGCCGTGGCGCCGCGCCACCAGCTCGAGCTCGCGCCGGGTCTCCGACAGGGTGATGTAGAGCACGCGCTCGCCGCAGCTCACGCCCTTGAGCAGGAACTGCAGCGCGATGGTGGTTTTCCCGGTGCCGGGCCGGCCTTCATACAGATACAGGCGATTGGGATCGAAGCCGCCGCCGAGAATGTCGTCGAGGCCTTCGCTTCCGGTCGAAATACGCGGCAGATCCGTGGGCCCGCCCTCGTCGCTTCCGCGAACAGGCTGCTCCGTCATGCAAAAGCTCCGTTATAACAATCGAAACGACGCGGCAGCGAAACCGATAACGCGAGGCTTCGCGACGACCGGATAGGAACACAGTCGCTCCGCCTCCGGTTCCCCAGTTCCATCCCCAGGTCCGCCGGCGTGCAGGACGGACGTCCGACAGGTGTACAGCTGGAGGCCCGACGCGTGCGTGATGCTCGGAGCCGCCCAGCATTTCGCACGGCTGACGCCGATCGCACCCCGCCTTCTCAGCCGACGGCCGATCAGCTGGCCCGGCCCACCGTATCAGCCATCGTGGCGCCGCGGGTGCCGAGCGGCTGTGCAGCGCCGGTGGTGGTGTTGCGCCGGGTCTGATGCTCCAATTCGGCATCGAGCTCGGCACCGATCAGGATCACGATGGCGGAGATCCAGATCCAGGTCATGAAGCCGATGGCTGCGCCGAGCGAGCCGTAGGTCGCGTTGAAGCTGCCGAAATTGGCGGCATACCAGGAAAACAGCGCCGAGCCCGCGAGCCACAGCGCCGCCGCCAGCGCGCTGCCCCAACTGATCCAGCGCCATTTGGGCTCCTCGCGGTCCGGCCCGTAGCGGTAAATCAGGGCCAGTCCGAGCGCGACGCAGATGAAGATCGCGGGCCAGCGGCCGATCCGCAGCACCAGATCGCCGGCCCCGGACATGCCGAGATAGTTCAGCAGCACCGGGAGCACGACGACGGCACCGATGGCGAGCAGCGCGAACAGGATCGCGCCGCCGGTGAACAGCAGCGAAATCGCGTTCAGCTTGATGAAGCCACGCCTCTCGGGTTCGCGATAAACGATGTTGAGCGTGTCGAAGAGCGACTTCATCGCCGCATTGGCGCTCCACAGCGAGATCGCGAGGCTGACGAGGAAGGTGATGCCGAGCGCCTGACGGCCGTTGGCGGAAACGCGCGTCAACTGGTCGCGCGCAATGTCGATGGCGCCGCCGGGCATCAAGCCCTGCAACTGTTCCAGATGTCCGGTGATTTTGGCCGGATCGGAGAACAGGCCGTAGATTGCCACCAGCGCGGCCAGCGCCGGAAAGATCGCCAGCAGGGTGTAGAAGGTCATGCCTGCGGCGAGCGCAACGATCCTGTGCTCGGTGACATTCTCATAGACCCGGAGCAGGACGTCCTTCCAGCCGCGCGCGGGAATCTCCGAGGGCGAACGCGCCAGCCGGCCGTGTCCAGCGCCGGCCCGGCTCGCGCCTCGCGAGCGCTCCGCCTGTTCGGGCCGCTGATCGAAATAGTGGATCAGGAACGCGAACCCGAGCAGAGCCAGCATCCCGCCGGTGCCAGGTGTGCGCGGGCGGCCCGCGAAAACGCTCGAAGAGTCGCGATGGGCGGCGTCTGACGTCTTGGATCGGCGAAACATGGGATCGGTCCATCACCAGCGGCCAAAAAGCAACCGGTGCGGTGGACGAATGTTCCGGCATCACGTCATGACGCGCGTTGCCAGGCTCCGCAACGGTGGGGCTGCCTCAGACCTTCAAGAGGCCAACTCGGGCGCCAACATCCAGACAATTTCGCCGGCCTGTGAACGCGTCGCTGCGGCGCCGACACAAAACAGTTATGTTGCGCGCGAGGAACGGGCCTGCGCACCCTCGCGTTGCAACGGGACTTTTCAACGCAAGGATAAACGCATGCGCCGCCTGTTATTTGCCTCGCTGTCCGCCACCGCCGTCCTCGCGAGCTTCGCCGCGATCTCGCCCGCATCCGCCGCCCAGGACCGCTACTGCCTGCAAGGCAGGATCTGGGGCTATCCGGGCAACTGCCAATTCTCCACCTATCGCCAGTGCCTGGCTTCCGCCTCCGGCACCGATGCCGGCTGCGGCATCAACCCCGCCTACGCCTATGCCCGGCAGCGCGGCTACGACCGACGCTATTGAGCGTGGACCGTTGCGTCAGCCTCTTGCGCGGTGCACGATCAGCGCCATCGATTGAGAGATGGCTAGCGGCGGGATGTCAGGCCCCCGTGCTCCCCCGGCCCTGTTCTATTGCGTCGCGCAACGGCACGATGATCCGTTAGCTGTTGTGGCAAGCCTTACTCCGGCGCCGGCAGTCGCGCGTGCTCTCCTCCTCCGCCGCCCGGCGCACGGAACATTGCGGCTCGCCGTCGCTTATACGGCGACCAATGTCCAATCGGAGGAGGATCATCATGGACGGACTGATTTATCTCGTGGGGCTGATCGTGGTCATCATGGCCGTTCTATCGTTCTTCGGCCTGCGTTGAGACGACGATCATGGCCATGGAAACTGCGCCGGTCGTCGCCTCACCCGTTTCAAGCGCGACGGCCGATAGCTGGACCCTGCAATGGACGCCGGTCGTTGCGGGAGCTTTGACCGCGGCGGCGGTCTCTTCGATCCTGATCAGCTTTGCCATGTCGGTCGGTCTCGGTGTCAGCTCCACCGCGCCGACATGGCGCGACGCCTCGGTGGCGCTCTGGCTCCTGTCCGGACTCTATCTGGTGCTGCAGGCGCTGATCAGCTTCGGCTGCGGCGGCTACATGGCGGGCCGCTTGCGCGCACCGCACGGGCTCGCCGAAAGCGAGGAGACCGAGAAGCGGGACGGCCTGCACGGCGTCACAGCCTGGGCGCTGGCGGTCGTGCTCGGCGCCACCCTGGCCGTACTCGGCGCGTCCGCGGCGACACGGACCCATCCGCTGACTACGCCGGCGACGGCCAATGAACCGTCGATCCTGAGCTATGAGCTCGACCATCTGTTCCGCGCGCCCCGGCGGGTACCCAGCCCGGATGTCGCCCCCGCGCGCAGCGAGGCCGGCCGCATCCTGCTCACGGCGTCGAGCCACAATGGCGTCAGCCCGGAGGATCGCAGCTATCTCGTGCAGCTCGTCACCGGCACGACGGGTCTTGCTGCGCCCGATGCGGAGCGGCGGGTGGACAGCGTGATCGCAGAAGCCAAGAGCGCGATCTCGCATACCCGCGCCGGCACTGTCATCCTGGCGTTCTCGGTTGCCACCGCGCTGCTGCTCGGCGCCGTCGCCGCCTGGGCGGCTGCGGAGAGCGGTGGCCGTCACCGCGACGGCAAGCCTGTCACCGGATGGATGCTGCACGCCAACCGCTTCAGCCGGCGGCGCGACATGTGGCGGCGGCCAATGTCGATGCCGGAATAGAGCACATCAAGACCAGCGAGCGGCCCGGCCCATCGCCGGGCCGCTTCGCGTTGGACCGCCGCCGCGAACGAAGCGCGTGCAATTCAGGCGAGCCGCAGGATCATCAGGTTCGCGTCGCTGCCATAGCTGCCGGTCGGATCGGCAGCGGCTGTCTTGTCGACCGCAAATCCTTGCCTCTCCCAGAATGGCGTCGAGCCGTTGACGGCGATCAAGGACAGCGACTTCAGGCCGAGCGCACGCGCGTGTCGGATCAGCTCCTCGACGATCACGGTCGCCGAGCCGCTGCCGCGGGCCTCGGGCAGCAAGGCGAGATCGTGGATGTAGTAGGTCGACGCAGCCGGCGGAATGCTGCCGATCAGCAGGTTCAAGGCCGGGGGCCGGCCGAGATGCCAGGGATGGCTGAGCACATAGCCGGCGATGCCCGCGCCCGTCCCACGCAGCACGCGGCAGCCATCAGGATGGAGACGCAGGCGCTCCGCGAAAACACTCTTGTCCTCGGGATAGTTCGGGTGCACGCGGGCCGCGATCTCATCGACATCAGCAAGATCGCCCGGCGCCATTGCGCGCCACCTCATGGTCTGGTTCTTTCTCACTCGCCCTTTCTCACTTGGCGAGGGCCAGCCAGCGCTCGCTGGCCGACAGCGCCGTCGGCCACAGCGCCTCCGTCGGCTGCCCCCGATGCAGTGCCTTGCCGACCTCGCAGATCGACATGAAGGCCGCCGAGCGCGCCTCCTCCACCTCGAGCGGCTGCTCCGCGCTCGGGCTGCGGACGAGGCCCATCAGGCCGTTCAACGTCTGCAGTGCCGCTTCCGGCGGGCTCACTTCCGCCGCCCTCAGCGCAGCCACGATCTGCTGCGCCTTTTCCGATTCGGTCATCACGTCAGTCATCGTCTTTTCGTTTGCCCGTGCCTCACGGGAGAACGCTAGCAGCCGGACGAAGGTCGGGCAATGCTCGGGCAGACGGCACTCCAATGCCGAACGCGCGATGCCGACGTGCGATTTCCCGCCGATCCTGGCTCGGCCCTCTTGCGATGCTGCTTTGCCAGCGTCTCGGCCGGCGTGCATTGGCGTCGTGATCTGCAACGCGTTCTTCAGATAGCGCGTTCATTGGCGATCACGACCCCTCGACAAGGCTGAGGCATTGTGATCGCTCTGGCGCATGTCATTTCGCCAAGGATTTCGCCATGTCGAGGTGTTTCTGCAGCACCGGCACGGTCTGCTGGGCGAAGTCCGACAGCGGTGAGTTTGCCGCCGCCTGCTTCTGATACTTCTTGATATCCTCCTGGTGATCGCGAACCATCGCCTGCGCAAACGCCTGGTCGAACCGACCGCCGGACATGCCTTCCAACCGGTTGTAGATGGCCTTCTGCTTCCTGCTCGGCTCGGACGGCACCTTCATCCCGTTCTGGCTCGCAAGCTGCTGCGCCTTCTGCAGATGCTCGCTATGGTCCTGCTGCAAGGCCTGCCCGAACTGCTTGACCTGATCGCTCTGCCCCTTCTGCTGCGCCAGCTTGCCCATGTTCACCTCGGACATGTCGCCCTCGATCGCCTCGGTCATGAAATGCTGATCCTTGGCGGGCGACCGGCCCTTCGGAGCGGCGACCGCGCCGCCGGCCACCAACACGGTCACGGCAGAGGCGGCCAGGGCAATTCGGATTGCTCTCGCCTGATGGTTGTGGATCATCCTGCTCATCGTTGATCTCCGAGGGGTTCGACTCCTGATCGTCGCGACGGCAAGAGCCTTACCCGACGATCGTTCCTAAGCCCCGCGCGGCAACCCTGCAGAATGCTTCCGCGCGCAACGACGCGGCGGGTTCCAAATGCTGCGGCACAACCATCCCTGCAGCACAACGTCCGCGACTTCTCGGTTTCGGACCCGCGCCATGCAGCGCTCAGTGAGTGCGTGCATCCCCGCCGAGCGCCCGAGCCAGCACGCCTCGAAGCAGGCCGGCCTGCGCCGCGCTCCCGCGCCAGGCCACGATCTGATCGGGACGGATCAAAGCGAGGTCGGCCTCGTAGAGATCGCGCAGGGCCCGCGGCAAGGTGACGATCTCGACGTCGACACGCAGCGGCCCCATGGCCTCACGTAGTTGATCCTCATCGAGGTCGCTGCCCTCACACCGCAACAGCGTCCATTCGAAGCCGAAGCGGTCGTACAGCGAGATACCTTGCTCCAGCCAGGCGTGCGGCGCGCGGCCGCCGGGACAGGCGCTCGGCACGTAGGCGTTGGCCGCATCCGGCGGCGGCCGGGTGCCATCGGGGATGATGATCGGTGAGCCATCATAGCGGCCGCCAAAGGTGACGCCGGGGATGTTGAACTCGGCGCGCGCATGCTGATCGAGATAGGCGCTGGCGATGCGCCGTGCCTCGTCGCCGGCCGCGGTCGCGTCCTCGATCTCGGGCACCGCGGCAAACAGGCCGAGCGAATCCGCAAAGCCGCGCGCGTAGTCGGTGTTGCGCAGCGCCACCGGACGGCGCTCGGCCTCGTAGCTGTCGAGCAGCGAGACGGGGCTCGTTTCCTTGACGACGCTCGCGATCTTCCAGCCGAGATTGACCGCGTCCTCGATCGCGGTGTTGTAGCCGAGCCCGCCGGTCGGCGTGAACAGATGCGCCGCATCGCCGCCAAGGAAGACCCGGCCGCGCTGCATGCTCTCGGCGACCAGCGCATGCCCCGCGGTCCAGGTGAGATGCGAAAGCACCTCGCAGGGAATGGGCGCACCGCAGGCGCGCTGGAACGCTGCCCGCGCATCGTCGGCGGTGACAGCGCTTTCGTTCTCGCCGGGCCGAAGCTGGGTGTGGAAAGCGAACTCGTCGCGTCCGTTCACCGCGGCCATGAAGGCGCGGCGGTCGCGGTTGAAGCAGACATACATCCAGGCCCGCGCATGCGGGACGCTGGCGTAGAACTCCGGCGAGCGCAGATAGACCGCGAGCATGCGGCCGCCCATGAAATCGCGCTGCACGCCCGTCGTTCCGCCATAGATGATCCCGAGCGACTGTCGCACTTGGGAGCGCGGACCGTCGGCCCCGATCAGGAAATCAGCCGCGATCTCGAGGCGCGCGCCGTCGCTGACACGCTCGACCTCGGCGGCAATGCCGCCGTCGGTAACGGCATGGCCGATCAACCGGTGCCCGTAGTGCAACTGAATGCCCGCAAGGCGCGCGGCATGCCGGCGCAGGATTTCTTCGACGAATTTCTGCGACACCCGGTGCGGCAGCTCGGCCGCGCTCCATGAGCCGGACAGGCCCTTCACCAGTTCCGTCGCGCGCGCCGCGGACGGCAATTGAAAACGTGCCAGCTCATGCGCCGTGTAGCGCGTGAAATAAGCGACGTCGGTCGGGTAGTCCGCGGGCAGGCCGGCGCGCCGGACCTCGTCGGCGAATCCGAGCCGGCGGAAATGCTCCATCGTCCGCGCCTGCGTCGCGTTGGCCTGCGGGTTGAACGCCGTTCCCGGCTTCTCGTCGACCAGGATTGCGGACACGCCGCGGCGGCCAAGCTCGTTGGCCAGCATCAGCCCGCACGGACCGCCGCCCACGATCAGCACCGAGGCGCTCAGACGTTCGATCACGGCGCTCCTCCTCGCAATGGAGGAATGCTAGCGCGCCCCGCGAATTAGTCAATCAGCCTGACTATCTGGTGTCGTCGAGCGTGTCGAAGCGGGCGCCATAGGCCGACAATCCCTGCAGAATCGCGTCCATCGCGGCCTTGCCGAGCTCCTTGCGCATCTCGGCTTCCGCCACATCCACGGCATCGCCAAACGCCTCCAGCCATGTCAGTCCGGCCGGCGTGAAGCGGACGAGGCGCGCGCGCCGGTCGCTCGGATCGGCCTCGCGCGACACCAGCCCCAGCTCGGCGCATTGATCGACCAGTTCGCCCATCGCCTGCTTGCTCATCGAGGCCCGCCGCGCGAGCTCGGTCAGCCGGGTGCCCTCGACGTCGAGGTTGCGGGTGAGGCTGACATGGGCAATCCGCGTCTCGCCGTGACCGCTCTCCGCCATCAATTGGAGAACCCGGGATTCGAACCGGCGCACCGCATTGTTGAGCAGCCGGCCGACATTGGCGTGACGCCATGCCGTCTGCCCGGTGGGCCGCGCCTTGCGTTGATCTCGCGCTGTCATATCGGGACTACCTCGCCATATCGAACCACGCCGGGTCAACGTCGCAGACGCAAGGTGAAATCGGGAAACGCGTGAGATGTCACGCGAAGAATGGTCGGAACGGCACGATTCGAGCCTGCGCCCCCAGCGTCCCGAACGCAAATAGCGAACGAAAAGGCCAATAGGGAAAATGAAGTTTGCTCGTGATTGACGACCATTTTCGCCGTCTGTTCACAGGGGTTCGGTGGTCAACCGGTGGCCGGCCTGCTCACGCGCCAGGCGAGCCCGCTCTACCGTCGCCGATGCAAATCGCTTGACCGCCGCCGCGTCCCGTCGCCAGCTTCAGCAAATGTTCGCAATAGCCGCGAAGCTGACCGTCAGCTCGTAGCAGCGCACGGCGCACGCAGTGATGCCACGCTTCGCCAGATCGGTAATCGTGCGGACGGTGACGCCGAACAGGTCCCAAGCGCGGCGCCGCCGATGGTCTCAGCCATGATCCAAATTGCATTTGGCCGAAACGAGATCGCTAATGAAATGGTGAGGCCACCAACTAAAACGGTTGCCCTATAGCATGACATGGCTCGACGCTCACCAAGCAATCCGCAAAATTGATTATTAGATCTACTATCTATTATGTCTTGATGTCGCGAGGCAACAATTGCTGCAACGGCAAGCGCCATGTGTGGGGCAAAATCTGCAACCCGTGCCACAAATCGAAGTATACTCGCATCTACCAATAGGCTCCGCCTTTATCGGCTTATGTGGAGCCCCTTTGGCATGTGCCACAGATAGGCCCAGTGGTATCAACACCGCGAGGAAGACAACCAATCGCATTGACCCTCCTTCTTGCTTGTCTTGCATCACATTCAAGAATTGAACTATAACGCAAACGCAACCCATAGAAACGGCATTTATCAGCCGCCGGTCAAATCAGGCCTCCGTTAGGGAACATCGGGTGTGCGGGTCAGATCGATCTCGGGACGTCGAAAATTTTCTTTTTTTTGGTAAGCGATATGCCGGAAGGTGGCATCCCCAGCCCGAAGCGGATGCGCTGAACCGCGCCACCAGCCGGCGAGCTCATGTATAGCCGTGCATTGCGTCTTCCGCCGCAAGCATTTCGTCGAGGAGATCCCATGCACCCGACGCTTCGGCTTCCGACATCTTCCGGATGGCGTAACCGACATGAACCACGACGTGATCGCCGGGCTCGATAGCTTCATGCTGTAGCAAAAACAGACTCACCGTGCGCTCGATGCCTTTGGCCTCGCATCGCGCCATGACTCCGTCACTCTCCACGACCCGCATCGGGATGCCAAGGCACATCTCGGTTCCACCCGCAAATACTTGAGTCTGAAATCATAGCCCGATCGACGAACTCGATTTGACGTGGATCAAGATAAGGGAATCATATTCGCTGCATAGAATATGTGGCGTCTGATCTCGCGGGGATTTCCATGCGGACCAATGTCGCGGCGACCACCACGCTGGTGCTCGGACTCGGCAATATCCTGCTGAGCGATGACGGCATTGGTGTGCACGTCATTCGGGCCCTCGATGCGCTTGAATGTGCGGGCGAGATACCGCCTTGTGTTGCTCTGCGGGATGGCGGGACGCTCGGGCTGTCCCTGTTTTCGGAGATCGAAGATTTCGGCTCGCTGATCGCCGTCGACGCCGTGGAACTGGGCGCGAAGCCCGGCACCGTCAAGATCT
Organism: Bradyrhizobium sp. HKCCYLRH2047; assembly: GCF_051168175.1. NCBI lineage: Bacteria > Pseudomonadati > Pseudomonadota > Alphaproteobacteria > Hyphomicrobiales > Nitrobacteraceae > Bradyrhizobium > Bradyrhizobium sp. HKCCYLRH2047. Next base: position 35,601 of record NZ_JBNPUM010000021.1, on the reverse strand, counting down.
TTCAAGGTCCGGAGATGGACCGGCAGCTCACGGGCAAGAAGCGGACGGCTCATGAGGTCGCGCTTGCCGACCTGATGTCGGCGGCGCGGCTGGCCGGCTGCGAGCCGGCGCGCCGGGCGCTGGTCGCAATTCAACCTGAATCCACCCAATGGGGCCTGTCGCTGACGCCCGCGGTTGGCGCGGCCATTCCCTCCGCGTGTCAGCAGATCAAAACACTGCTCAGCAGGTGGCACCATGACAGTTGAAGCGGATGCCGCGGCGCGGTTCCGCACGGGGATGACCGACAGCCTGCTCCGCGAGATCGCCCATCACCTCGGTGTGCTTGCCAAAACCGGCGCATGCGCGGCGATCGATCTGTGCAGCCTGCCTCTCACGGCTGCGGACCGCAGCGAATTGGAAGCCCGGTTGGGCCATGGTGACCTGGAGGCCGTTTTGACCGCAGCCGGCACCAGCGAAATCTGGGAGACGCGCTATGCCGGCGTGTGGTGGGTTCGCCATCTCGGCGCCGGGGACAAGCTCGCCGCCGAACGCATTGAAATCACGGCGTCCCCGGAGATCCTGACAAGCCATGCGGCCGACATCGCTGCGGCCAGCAACAGACTGGCTGAAGACCTGATCGACCGCGTCTCTTCAGAGGATGCCGAAGATGCATGAAACCGAGACGATCGGCGAGCTCTTGACGCGCAGCGGCGTCTCGCGCCGCGCCCTGCTGAAATATACGACCTATCTTGCCAGCCTTCTCGCATTGCCCCCGATGGCCGCGAAGGGCATGGCTGAGGCGTTGGCGAATACGCGCCGCCAATCCGTGATCTGGCTCTCGTTTCAGGAATGCACCGGCTGCACGGAATCGCTAACGCGTTCGTTCGGTCCAACCATCGAGGACATGATCTTCAATCTCATCTCGCTCGACTATCACGAAACGCTGATGGCGGTGTCGGGTACTGCCGCGGAAGCGGCGCGCCTGGCTGCCATGAAGGAGAACAAGGGCAAATATGTCGTCGTGGTCGACGGCTCCGTTTCGACGAGGGATGGCGGGGTCTACTCCACCAACGCCGGCAAGACCAACCTCGAGGTGCTGAAGGAGACGGCCGCAGATGCAGCCGCGGTGATCTCCGTCGGGACCTGCGCGGCCTTCGGTGGCATTCCCCACGCAAATCCCAACCCCACCGGCGCAGTTGCCGTCAGCGACATCATCACCGACAAACCGGTGATCAATGTCTCCGGTTGCCCGCCCATTCCGGAAGCCATCGCCGGCACGGTTGCCTATCTCGTGACGTTCAACAAGCTTCCCGATCTCGACGACAAGGGCAGACCGAAAGCGTTTTTCGGCGATACGATCCATGACCGCTGCTATCGCCGGCCGTTCTACGACAAGGGGCAGTTCGCCAAGCAGTTCGACGATGAGGGAGCGCGCAAGGGCTGGTGCCTCTATGAAGTCGGTTGCAAGGGGCCCGTGACTTACAATGCGTGCGCGACCATGAAATGGAATGGTGGCGTCTCTTTCCCGATCCAGTCGGGACACGGCTGTCTGGGCTGTTCCGAACCGAATTTCTGGGATCGTGGCAGCTTCTACCAGCCACTTTCTTCAAACACGTTGAATGATCCGGAGATCATCGGCGGCGCCGCGGCTGCGGGCGCGGCGGTCGGGATTGCCAGCGCATGGCTGGCGCGGCGACGCAAACAACGAGCAGAGAGGGAGGCCCAGCCATGAGCCTGCTGGATTTCGTGCGCGGACCCGCGATCGAGATCGCAATCGCGATATTCGTGGGCGGCGTGTTGTGGCGGCTCGCGTCGCTGCTGCTCCTGCCCTGGACCAGCGACAGATCGGCGAGGCGAGCTGATGCACCGCATGCCGTGGTTGGCGCGTTCCGTGGCTTCGTGCGTCACCTATGGCCCGCGAACACCTATCTGCGCGCCTCGTTGTTCAGCACGGTGAACGGCTATGTTTTTCACGTCGGCCTTGCCATCATCGTGTTCGGACTGGCGCAGCACATTCTCTTCCTGCGTGGATTGTTCGGCTTTTCATGGCCGAATCTGCCCACCGGCGTGATCTCGGCCGCCTCGGTGGTCACGCTGGCGTCGCTCCTGGCTGCGCTGGCGCGACGGATGACGAATCCGGTCTTAAGACTGCTTTCGACGCTTGACGACTACTTCAGCTGGCTGGTGACGTTACTTCCGGTCGCGACGGGGCTGATCGCGGTGAGCCACCTATGGGCGCCGTACGAGACGCTCTTGTCCGTGCACCTCCTGACCGTGTGCCTGTTCCTGATCTGGTTCCCGTTCGGAAAACTCATGCATGCCTTCCTCGTCTTCCTGACCAGGAGCGAGACCGGGATCTTCTACAGCCGCCGGGGAGTCGAGATATGAACCAGCGCATCGTCGTCGATCCCATCACGCGCATTGAAGGGCATCTGCGGATCGAGGCGGAAACAGATCCCCATGGCGCCATCACCGGTGCGTACAGTTCCGGCACGATGGTGCGCGGCATCGAACTGATCCTGAAAGGACGCGATCCGCGCGAGGCCTGGGCTTTCGCTCAGCGCATATGCGGCGTGTGCACGCTGGTCCACGGCATCGCCAGCGTCCGCGCCGTGGAGAATGCGCTGGGATACACCATTCCGCCGAACGCGCAACTCATCCGCAACCTGATGATTGCCGCACAATATGTGCATGACCATGTCATGCACTTCTATCATCTGCATGCGCTCGACTGGGTCGACGTGGTGTCGGCGTTGAAGGCCGATCCGGCGGCAACATCGCAACTGGCGCAATCGATCTCGAGCTTCCCGAAGTCGAGCCCGGGCTATTTCGCGGACACGCAGAAGAGACTGAAAGCCTTCGTCGAAGGCGGTCAGCTCGGCATCTTTGCAGGTGGATTCTGGGGACATCCCGGATTCAAGCTGCCGGCCGAAGCAAACCTGATGGCGGTCGCGCACTATTTGGAAGCGCTCGCCTGGCAGCGCGAGGTGGTGCAGATCCACACCATCTTCGGCGGCAAGAATCCGCATCCCAATTTCCTGGTCGGCGGCGCCCCGTCAGCGATCAGCCTGAACACCGGCGGCACCGCCATCGGCATCGACGGCCTGCAGACGGTGAAGACCGTGATCGGCCGAATGAAGGATTTTGTCGAGCAGGTCTATCTGCCGGACACGCTGGCCATCGCCTCCTTCTACAAGGACTGGTTCGCGCGCGGCGAAGGCGTGGGCAACTTCCTGACCTACGGCGACTTCCCCGAAAAGGGCATGGACGACCCGGCCAGTTGGCTGATCCCGGCGGGCGCGATCCTCAATCGCGACCTGACCACGATCCATCCCGTCGACATGAACAATTCGGAGGAAATCCAGGAGTTCGTCTCCCATTCCTGGTACGACTATGCAAGCGGCAAGGACAAGGGCCTGCATCCCTACGAGGGTGAGACCAATCTGCATTACACCGGTCCCAAGCCCCCCTTCGAGCAGCTCGATGTCGGCGCGAGCTATTCCTGGCTCAAGGCGCCGCGCTGGAAGGGCCATGTCATGGAGGTCGGTCCGCTCGCGCGCGTGCTGATGCTCCATGCCAAAGGTCACGAGCCGACGCGCGAACTGGCCGGTTACGCGCTGGGCAAGCTCGACCTGCCGCTGACGGCGATGTTCTCGACCATGGGACGCACAGCGGCGCGCGCGCTGGAAAGCAAGATCGTCGTCGACCAGATGTCGACCTGGTACGACCGTCTTCTTTCCAACATCCGCGCGGGTGATCTGAACGTTCACAATTCGAACAAGTGGGATCCCTCGACCTGGCCCACCGAAGCCAAGGGTGTCGGCTTCATGGAAGCGCCGCGCGGGGCGCTGGCGCATTGGGTGGTGATCAAGAACAAGCGCATCGATAATTATCAGGCCGTGGTGCCCTCGACCTGGAACGCGGGGCCGCGCGATTCCAAGGGCCAGCCCGGACCTTACGAAGCGGCATTGATGGATCGCCACACGCTCCACGATCCTCGGCAGCCGCTCGAGATCCAGCGCACGATCCACAGCTTCGATCCGTGCATCGCCTGCGCGGTGCATGTGATCGATCCCGACGGCGAAGAGCTGATACAATTGCGGGTGAGGTAAGGCGATGGGCGGCGAAATCGACGTCGAAGCAGCCAGCAGAACGTTCCTGGCGCGAACCGAGGAACATCTGGTCAGCTATCTCGAGGCCTGCGTCCATTGCGGGAACTGTGCCGAAGCCTGCCACTTCTATCAGGCGTCCGGAGATCCACGGCATACGCCCGCCTACAAGCTGTTTCCGATGGCCAAGGCCTATCGCCGGCAGAAATTCCCGCTCTCCCTCTTCGCTCCCCGCATCACGGAAGAGGACCTCAAGGAATGGGAGGAACTGCTGTTCGATACCTGCACCATGTGCGGTCGATGCACCACGATCTGTCCGATGGGGATCGACATCGCTTCCATCGTGGGCGGCGCGCGGCAGGCCTTCGTCAAGGCAGGACTTGGGCCGAAGGACCTTCTGCAGGCCGCCGACAATTCGCGCGACCATGGAAGCCCGCTGGGCGTGACAGCCGACAAGCTGCGCGATCGCATCGAATGGCTCGAAGATGAGCACGACGTGCCCATCGCGCTCGACAAGGACAAGGCCGACATTCTGCTGACGCTCTCGTCCGTCGAAACGATGAAATACCCCGATTCCGTGGTGGCCATGGCCAAGCTGCTCAACCACGTGGGCGTCGACTGGACGCTGAGCACCAAGGGCTATGAAGCCACGAATTTTGGCTATCTGGCCGGCAAGGCAGACGTCGCCCGGATCATGGTTCAGCGGATCACCGAGGCCGCCGAGGCGGTCGGAGCCAAGACGGTCGTGATTCCGGAGTGCGGCCACGCGTTCGGTGTACTGCGCTGGTCGGGCGCCAATGTGCTCGGCCGCCCCCTGCCCTTCGCAGTCGTGCACATTTCGGAATTCATGGCGCAGCTCAAGCGCGACGGCAGGCTGAAGCTGAAACCGATCGAGGAGTCGATCACCTATCACGATCCTTGCCAGATCTCCCGTCGCGGCGGCGCGACCGAGGATGCGCGATTCCTCCTGCAGGATTTCGCGAAGGACTTCCGCGAGATGACCCCGACCGGAGATCTCAACTGGTGCTGCGGTGGCGGCGGCGGCGTGCAGGCGATCGCGCGCGCAGCCGATCTTCGCCACAAGGTCTTCAAGATCAAAATGGATCAGGTGGAGAAGACCGGCGCGAAGACGATGGTCTCGGCATGCTCAAACTGCCGGCTGACCATGGACGAGAGCAAGGCCCACTGGAAATGGGAAGGCGGACTCGCGAGCCTGGTGGAGATCATTGCGGATCACCTGATCGAGGACGCCCCGGCAAAGACGCAAGGGTGACGGCTCATAGTCGTACGCCCTGCAGCGGCGGACGGCGGAGCGGCGCAGACTGCGTCGCCCGCTCCGTCCGCCGCGGGTCCGCGCAGCGTCAGGACGTTCGCCTGATCAGGAACTCGAACTGCTTGCCTTCCGACTTGGATTCCAAGAGATCATTTCCGGTCGTGCGACAAAACGCCTCGAAGTCTTTCACAGCGCCGGGATCGGTGGCGAGCACTTGGAGCGTGCCACCGATCGGCACGTCCTTGAGCGCCTTCTTCGCGCGCAAGATCGGCAGCGGGCAGTTCAATCCCTTGGCATCGAGAACCTGGTCAGCCATCCTGTCTCTCCGTCATTTCTGGTGCTGGGTCCGTGACACGTTCAAATGAACAGGTTGATGTCGCTCTTGGTCGCCGTCTCGATGTAGGTCGCAGCGCCCCCGAGCACCGGCCCCTCGATCATGTCGTCCTTGGTGTACTCGAACAGATCCATGGTCATCTGGCAGGCGATCATCTTGACGTCGGCTTCGATGGCCATCGTGCGCAACTCCTCTATCGATGCGACCCCCTTCTTCTTGATCAGGTTTTTCATCATCGTCGTCGCCGCCGCGTCGACGCCGGGGATGGCCGATACGAGATTCGGCATACCGATGTGCATTCCAAACATCGGCATCTCCATGGCCGGATTGCCGAGCGTAGAGATTTTCAGGTCGAGATTCTTCTTGAGCAGCGTCAAGCCGTAGAAGGTGAAGAACATGGTCACGTCGAGGCCCATGGCCGCCGCTGTCGTGGCCAGGATGAAGGGCGGATAGGCCCAATCCAGCGTCCCCTTGGTGACAATCATCGACATGCGCTTGGTATTGTTGTCTTCGGCCATTGCATCTCTCCGTTTGGTCTCTCGCAGGCGCAACCGCGCGCGTCATTGGATTCCTGCTATTGGATTCCTGCTTTCCAACGCACGACCATCAGCACGAGGACTGCGAGGAACAGCGTCTCGGCGACGATCAGCGCGATCGCCCGGCCGCCGACATCGGCCATCGCCTTGAGCGACGTCTTCATCCCGAGCGCTGCGATCGCCGTCACGAGGCACCACCTTGAAATGTCCTTGATGACGGCAAGCAGGAATGCGGGAATGACGCCGGCGCTGTTGAGCATCACCAGAACGGCGAACACCACCAGGAACCCCGGCAGTTGGCGCCCGGCCTTGCCGACGCGATGGGCGCGGAACACGTAGGACAGCATCACGACGACAGGCAGCAGCATGGCAACCCGGAGCAGCTTGGTGAAGGTCGCGACGTTTCCGGTCTCCTCCGACACGCTGAAGCCGGCGCCAACCACCTGCGCCACGTCGTGAATGGTACCGCCAAGAAACATGCCGACGGCAGCGTGATCGAGATGGAATCCTGCGATCACCAGCGGATAGACGATCATCGCGATCGTGCTGAGCGCCGTCACGCCGATCACGGTAAAGACCGTGTCGCGTTCGTGGTGCTCCCCCTTGGGCAACACCGACGAGATCGCCAGCGCCGCCGACGCTCCGCAAATCGCCACGGCCCCGGAGGTGAGGATTCCGAACGGCCGGCTCAACCCCATGGCGCGGGAGGCCAGCGCGCCGAACAGGATGGTCAGGATCACCGCGCCGACGACCGTGATCACGGGCGTCGGGCCGAGCTTCATGATCTCGGCAATCGTGATCTGCGCCCCGAGCAGGCCGACGGCGACGCGCAGGATGCGCTTTGAGGCGAGTTCGATGCCGGCAACGCAGCGCCCCTCCTGCGACAGGAAATAGAAGGCCATCCCAAGCAGCAAGGCGAACAGCATGACCGGCCCGCCATAGTGCTCGGACAGGAAGGTTGCCGCGATCGCGATGATCAAACTGGCCAGGACGCCCGGGAAGTAGGTCGGCAGCGACATGAAGGCCGCGAGGCCGCGACTTATCATCGATGTCCTGATTGCGGCGGTCTCAGTCACAGCCTGTCCACTTCCTTACGCGCAGCCAGCGAAATTCTCGGCAGCCATCTTCGCTTCATAAGGGGCGGCGGCCGCCGTGCCCGGCACGAGGCCGGCCTTGGCAGCAGCCCAGTCCTTCGGGCGCACCTTGACCATCCATCCCTCGCCATACGGGTCGGTGTTGGCGAGCTTGGGCGCTGCGTTCATTGCATCGTTGACCTCGACGATTTCCGCATTGAAGGCGACCTTTGCCGGGCCGACCCACTTGCCGGATTCGATCGTGGCGCAGGACTTGCCCGCATCGACCGACCGGCCGGCCTTCTTTGGTGTGAAGGCGACAAGCTGACCGGCCATGGCCGCTGCCACAGCGGTCATCCCGAGCGTCACGGTGCCGTCGGCGTTCTCGCGATACCAGATGTTGTTTTCGACGTCGTAGAGAAGGTCGTCGGGAAGGTTGCAGCCGCGGACGATGGGCATCGTCTTCTCCTTGTCTCAAATGGTTTCGTTGGCTTGCGTCGATGCGTCGAGTTGACGTAGCGGCCGGGACGCGCAGCAGAACTCGCCGAGCCCGGCCACCTCCAGCTTGCCTCCGATGAACAGCATGAGATGCCGCGCGACCATGGCGCCCAGTCGCAGCCGCCGGGCGACCTGCGCGTGGCCTGGCTCGAGGCGCACCAGATTGTAGTGATAGACGAGCTCGCGGCAGGTTTCGCGGCAGGCGTTGAAGCTTGCATCGCCGCGCGCGCCCTGCCGATGCAGCGCCAGCAGGCGAAACGTCTCGACCTGGCGATCGGTCGGGATCTCGCCGTGCGCAGCGAGCCATGTTTCGAGAATCGTTTCGCCGAGCTGCAGCAACTCCTCGGCGAGCGGCGCGGCGGCCGCCCCGAGTGCAGCATCGGACGCGGCCAACATGCCGTCCAGCCGCTCCGCGACGTCGTCGAGGCTCGTGATACCGATATCCGCCATCACCCGAGCCCTCGCGCACGCAACAGACCGGTCGAATCCGAGAAATTCTCCTGCACGCCGACCTTGCGCGCCGACAGCCCGAGCGCCATGCCGAGGAGCTGGGTGAAGTACAGGATCTTGACGCTCGTCTTGCGGCCGAAGACCTTTTCCGCGCGCACCTGATGCATTTCGAGCCCGGTGTGGCAGGTCGGGCATTCGGTGGCGATCACGTCCGCGCCGCAGGCCTCGGCCGTCGTGAGCAGGTTGAGAACGAGCTTGGTCGAGGTGTCGCTGTCGGACAGCGTGTGAGCGCCGCCACAGCATGCCGTCTTGAGCGGGTACTCGACGTTCTCGGCCCCCGCCGCAGCCAGCAGGTCGTCCATGAAATGGGGCTTCGAGGTCGATTCCGAGCCGGGCCCCTTGTCCTTTTCCGGAAAGATGTGACGCGGCCGCGTGTACATGCAACCGTAGTAGTTGGCGACCTTCAGGCCCTTGAGCGAGTTCTTCACGCGTGTCTTGAGGCCCTGTTCGCCGACGGATTCCTTGATCCAGTCGAGCGCGTGAATGGTCGTGACCTTGCCCGCTTCGTAGGTCGCGTGGCCGGCCTTGCGCGACAATCGGTCCGTCACTTCACGCGACGCGGGATCCTTGGCAAGGTCGTATTCGGCCTTCTTGAGATTGTGATAGCAGCCGTTGCAAGGCGCCATCACCGTATCGAACCCCATCGCATCCGCGATCGAGAGGTTGCGGGCCGACAGATAGGTCTGCAGCTTGGGATCGATGTTCTTGACCTCCATGGCGCCGCAGCAGTTCCAGTTCCTGAGCTCGACCAGATCGAGGCCGAGTGCCTTGCCGACCTCCCGGGTGGAGCGGTTGTAGGCGTGCCCGGTTCCTTCGAGCGCGCACCCCGGATAGTAGGCGACCCGCTTGTGTTTGTCGCTCATCACTCAGCTCCCTGAACGTCCAACCGAAGCGCCTTGCGGGCCGCTGCTTCACACTCACGGACATACTCGTCGATCGCTAGGCTGGCGCCCCCCCATCCGCGCGTGCGGGGACGGACCACGCTGGCAAGTCCCAACTTCACCAGGAGGCCCACCGGCAATCGGCTGGCGAGACTGCGTATCAGTTCGACGAGCCACCCCTGCGACAGGGACTGCCCGGTCCGCGCGAAGAACCGGCGCAGCACGCGGCCCTCCTCGATCTTGCCGGTGGCGAAGACCTGCTCGGAGAAGACCTCATCGAACGCGGTGGACGGCTTCTTCTCGGTATGGCCCTTCAGCTCCAGCCAATGTGCCGTGGCCTTCATCACGCCTTCGGGACTGACGTCGCGAGGACAGGCATAGGTGCATTTGTTGCAGGAGACGCACTGCCAGATGATGTCCTTGTCGCGCAGCAACTCGCTTTCGAAGCCCATTCGGATCAGGTAGATCCAATAGCGCGGGTTGAAGTCGGGATTCACGGCGTTGATCGTGCAGGCATTGGTGCATGAGCCGCATTGCCAGCAGCGGTGGATGAACTCGCCTCCCGGGAGCGCCGCGATCTCCTCCTGCATCTGCTCGTTGTAGTCGGTAATGGCGCGTGAGGTGATGAACGTGCTCCAGTGCCCGGAGACATCGACGCCATCAATTTCCAGGTGCTCATGCGTGACGAGATTCTCTGGCCGGATCAGCGATTTTTCGTGAATCGGCATGGATGTTCCCTCATTCGCTCAGCAGGCGAGGCTGCCCGAGCACATGGGCCCTGCCATCGATCAGCTTCAGGCGGGTGCGCCCCGACTCGGTATCGACCGCATCGAGTCCCAGGAGACGGCGAGTATGCGCCATCGCGTCCGCCTTGAAGCCGCCGCAGAAGTCCGCGTGCAGGAACTGGCCGCCCTTGTCGTTGATATAGCTTGCATAGGTGTGGGCGCAGAGCAGATCGACGTAGAAGGCCAGATCGCGGAAGACACCGTTCGCCTGCAGGAAACCTTCGAGCTCCTCGCGTAGCATCGTGAAAGTGGCGAAGCCGTCGCCGACGGCGATCGTGCCGGTCTCGGCAGCCTCGTCGTACCATATCTCGCGCAATACGCCGGTATTGACCCTGGCGTCCCACATCCAGCGCGTCATCAGCGGATAGTGGTCCGGCGCGGTGAAATGAAGGACCTCGGCGGCAAGATCGCGCGACCAGCGGTGCTCGCGATCGGCCGGAAAGCTCGTGACGAACGCGGCGACGCGCTGGTCGGTTGTGCCGAGGTCGGACCATCCGTGCAGCAGCGCCTCGAGCATGCTGCGCAGCGCCGCAAACCCGTTGCGGCCGAGCCACGCCCCCACACGCCGGCGCACCGGCGTGATGAACGTGGCAAGGTCGCAGAATTCGGCCTCCGTCAGCTCGCTGACCCGCCCCTTGCCCAACACCTCCTCGAACAGCGAGGCCTTGAGCGCGAGCGCTCCGACATAGCGCTCGACGCCACCGCTGTCGTCGGCGGATTCCACGAGGCTCTCGAACGCCCGCCGCAGCCTGGGGCCGGACAGATCGAGCACCGGCCGCGTCGGCTCGACCACCGCCTTGCCTCTATGGTTGGTGATCGGCCACATCACTCGGCCGCTTCCATCATGGCGCCGCGGACCAGGGCCAGCGCGGCCATCGCTGCCGATTGGCCCTGTGCGATGGAATCGTCGATGGTCTCGGGCCCGGTGGCCGCGCCGGCGACGAAGACGCCGGGCCGCGAGGTGGCCGATGTGTTGGAATAGACCGACGCCTTCTCGATATGGCCGTGCTTCTGCAGTTTGACGTCGAACACCGCCGACAACGTCATGTTGTCGACATTGGGATCCATGCCGATGGCGTGCACCACCATGTCGAACGGGATCGAGATCGGCCGTTTCACCAGCGTGTCCTCGCCCTTCACGATCAACCGCCTGCCGTCTGACGTCACTTCGGCGATCCGCGCCTTGATGTATTTGACGCGGTGCTTCTCCTGGCTTTCCCAGTAGAGATCCTCGTAGAGGCCGAAGGTGCGGATATCCATGTAGTAGACATACACGTTGCACCGTGGCATCGCCTCGCGGATCTCCATGGCGATGTTGGCGGAGACCGTGCAGCAGATCTTCGAACACCACTCGCGACCGATCTGGCGGTCGCGCGAGCCGACGCATAGCAGGATCGCAACCCGTTCCGGCTCGCGCCCGTCGGACGGACAGCGCACGCCCCTGCCGGAGGAGAGCATCTGCTCGACCTGGGTCGTCGTAACCACATCAGGGTAGGTGCCGAAACCCCATTCCGGCTTATTGACGGAATCGAAATGCGTGAAGCCGGTGCACAGGATCGCCGCCCCCGCCTCCAGCACCGCGCCATCCGACAGCGTCACGCGGAAGTCGCCTGGGCTGCCCGAAAAGGCTTTCACCGTGACGCGCCTTCGGATCTCGACACGGCTGTCGGTTTCGACCCGGCGCACCATGCCACCGATGGCGTCCTTGGCCCATTCGCCGGACGGCACCAGCCTGGCGTAGCCTGACTGGATCGGCGCACCGCCGAGCTGCTCCGCCTTTTCGACGAGAACGACGCGCTGGCCGGCCGCGGCCAGCGCATGTGCGGCGGAAAGCCCCGACGGCCCGCCGCCAACGATGAGAACGGGACGGGTCATGATGCGGCTCCTGGCAGGGTTGCCGTCGGCTTGACATAGCCTGGGCCCGACGTAATCGCGCGTTTGGGGTCGTAAAGCGTCTCGATGCGGCCGGCCTTGACCTCACCGAGATAGGCCTCGAACTCGGCTTTGGCTTTCTGCCAGTCGATCCCGAGCTTCTCGAGCAGCCCCTCGAACGGCGAGGCGTGCCAGTGAAGCTGTGCGAGCTTGTAGGGATGCGCGCCGAGGGCGAGCGCCGCGAACTGGCAATCGGCCATGATCGGCAGCGCATAGACCTTGTCGACGGCCTTGCCGATCCACTGGTTCTTGTCGAGTGTGGTGATGCAACCCGTGTCGTGGCCGATCATGACGTCCGCCCGCGCCTCCTCGACCGCGACCCTGATCTTGCGATCGATGGCGAAGGAGCGCGTGAACTCACGTTCGCCGATGATATGACGAAAGCCGAAGCCGCAGCAGTCGTACCAGGTCGAGTAGTCGACGACCTGTGCACCCAGCGCCTGCATCAGGCCGGTCGATACCGCCACGCGGTTGCCGTCCATGACGGTGTCGTCATAGATCACGTCTTCCGGAACCATCTTGTAGACGTGACAGGCCGGATGAACGGTGGCACGAAGGCTGCTCACGTCGATGACCTGCCGCTCCCGGATGCGGTGGCGCATGACGTGCAGCCACTCGGAATAGTGCACGATCTCTTCGGGGATCAGCAGCTTGCCGTCGACCAGACGACCCAGCTTGCCGAGAATCTTCTTCACCTGCTCGCGCAGTTCAGCCGAATGCATCAAGAATATGCGCATCTCCTTGTAATTGCCGAACGACGTGCCGCAGTGGATCAGCGGGAAGTAGGTTCCGACCGGCAGGCCCTGCGCCTTGGCCGACATGTATGCCTGGTGGAAGTTGCGCAGGAAGACGGCGGCCAGACTGACGACATTGCCGACCCCGGAGCCGTGATAATTCCAGGCGGTGCAAGAGGTCTGATCGGTCTCGTCGAGATAGCGCACGCCGAGCTGGTTCATCAGCCACATCACGCTCGACGGATAGCCGGGGATATTGCCGCACTGTCCGCAGGATTTGTGCTGCCAGAGGTTGGTGGTGGGAATGCGCTTGTCCCAGCCGTACAGTGTGCGCGCCACCACCGGCTCGTGGCGCTCGTCGATCCGATGAACGACGATTTCGCCGTCCTTCTCCAACTCCCACATCGCGTCGCGGATGTCGTGGACACGCTCCTTGTTGGTCAGCATGGAGCGACGGTCGATCCGGGTTTCCACCCAGGCCGTCGCCGTCTGCGCCTCGCTCGGCGTCAGGTTGGAAGGGCGCCACTCCGCGCCAAAGCCGGCGTAAGCCGACTGACTGTCACTGCGCTTTTCGTCCATCGCTTCCTCCGTCGTCCACCGCGGCGATTGATCTCGTCGTCTATTGTGGTCGTCTCAGCGGCCTATTCTTCCTGCTGCTCTTCAAGCCACTCGTTGTATTCCTCGCGCTTCTCATCCATCACGTCGCTGACGACGTCGAACAGATTCTCGTCGATCGTCTCGAGCTGATCGAGCACGCCGGTCGCCTCCCAAATGGTGTAGAGCTCGACGGACGTCTTCAGGTTGACCTCCCAGGCCGTGTCCATGGTGTGCATGGTTGGGACTGGAATGGCCTTGCGCAGGATATTGAGCGGAGCATCGACCTTGGCGACGTTCGGGCCCCAGTCGGGAAACGCATCGCGCGTGATCATGTTGGGCGCGAGCTGATTTCCCGTGGAAATGACCTTCAGAAGCACCCGCGAGAACGGTCGCAGCACATCTTTCGCCGACTGCATGCCATGCTTGATCGCGACCTCGCGCATGATCATGACGAGCCCGCCCGGTGAATTCTCGAACGGACAGCGGGCGGCACAGGTGTAGCACTGCGCGCAGGACCAGATCTTCTCCTGCATCGCGTCGTAGATGCCCTCGAGATTTTCGGTCCACAGCAGCTGGACGATCTCGCGGGGTGAATAATCGTAGTAGTGCGCCGAGGGACAGGTCGCGGTGCAGATGCCGCAATTGAGACAGCCGTGCAGCTCATGATCGTAGAGGACGTGCGAGCGAATGTCGTCGAATACCTCTTCCAGCTTCTCATAGGGAACGACCGGCGCCTCGGAGACCGGGTCGCCGATAGAGGTCAGCTCCATTGAAGCTCCGCTCGTCATCTGGCGGCTCTCCTCAGTAGGTCAGCACCTTGGCGTTATCGTTTTCCATCACCTCTTCGATGACCTTTGCACCCCCGACGATGCCCTCGCATTCAGGGATCAGATCCTGCTCGGTCATGTCGAAGAGATCGAGGTTCGGAGAGCAGCAATAGAACTTCACTCCGGCTCCGTGCGCGTCCTTGATGAAGTCATAGACGGTTTTCGGAGATCCGGGCTTGACCACGAGCTTCTCGGCCACGCCCTTTTTCATGAGCTGCCCCGCCGTCGCGGTACAGACGACATCGACCTCGTAGTCCATCGCCGCGGCAACAGTGGCCTGGAAGAACGGCGCGCCGAGCTCCTCGCCGTTGCGAGGATCGGTATTGACCATGATGATGATGAGCTTTTTCGCCATTCCTACGATGTCCTCCCCGATCGTCTGCTATTGAGCGTGCCTAGCGCACATCGACACAGGAGCGTGCACGACAAGTTATCTCGAGGCGCATCGCCTTGGAGTTGATGAAGATCAACAAGCCCAGGAACCGAAGTCCCAGATGGACAACAAGCTGACATCGATTTCATCCAATCCGTCGGACGAACGCACAAAACATATTCCATTTTTTGAATGACATCTATAGGGTGAAGAAAATAATTCGTTGCTCGGGAGAACGGTCCTACGGGAGCGGCCGCATCAAATGCGTCGACTCGATCAAACCAATCATCAGCGGCCCGAGCGCCGCAGCAATCTCGCGCTGCACCACGCGCAACTCGGCGAGCGTTTCCGCCGTGCGATCAGGACATTCGTCGAATGCCATGATCAGATCCTCGATCATGGCCGATTTGATTCCGGGATGGCCGAGGAACCCGAAGCAGTTATCACGGAGCTGAAACACCGCCGGCTCCCCCGCAGAGTCGATCGCGAGAACACTTGCATCGGCCGGCAGCACCGGGCGATCGCGCATGTAGATCGCCACGGGAAAGGATCGCGGCAGATGACCGCCGAGCGCAGTGGGATCGACCCGTCGGGCCGTCTCCACGACGAAGCGGAGCGGAGCTTCCTGTGTGCCGCCGCCGCACGCGGTTGCAAGTATGCAGCTGCCGGCTCCGATGCCGATGACGGGCAAGCCGCGCGCCAGGAAATCCCGTACCAACCGCAACTCCGGCCCGAGGCTCGGAAGCAGGTTGCCGCTGACGACTCCGAGCGGTCCGGCGCCAAGAACAATGAGGCCGTCAAAGTCCCCCGCCGTCGCAGGTATCGATCCTCCGGCCGTAAACGGCCGGCAATAGCGAAAGCCGACGTTGCGTCCTTCGAACTGATCTTCCATCAAGCCGAGATAGTCCGCCTCGAAATGCTGCAGGACGCAGAGTGTCTTCATGGCGAACCGCGACAACTGAATGAAGCATCAATGACGGCCGAAGCCGACGGCAGACCTGAAATATATATGTTTTTTCGCATATGAAAAGCGAGGAACGCAATGGCATGGTATGAGAAGCTGCAGGAGATCGAACCGCTCGACGACCTGCGTTTTGACCGTGGGCTCGTCGATGCACTCGAGGCGGCAGCCCGCGAGCGCGCGCTCGGACCGATGCGGTTCTACACGCCGACGTTCCGCGCCTATGCCAGCGAAGAACTCAAGGGCTGCGGCAAAGCGAGCTTTCCCGCCTTTTCCATCACCGGCGGCGCTTGCGCGCTGAATTGCGATCACTGTCAGGCGAAGATCCTCGACCCGATGATCGCGGCAACGACACCGGACGAACTCGACCGCAAGGTGCGCGATCTCATTCTACTCAAGGATCTGGGCGGTTTCCTGCTCTCGGGCGGATCCAACCGACGCAACGAGGTTCCGTACGATCGCTTCTATCCGACCATCGAGAGGCTCAAGCGCGACTTTCCCCATCTGCGCATCGCCGTCCACTCCGCGTTGCTCGACGAACGGCGCGCCCGATCCATGGAAGCGGCCGGGGTCGACGTCGCGATGCTCGACGTGATCGGCTCGCAGCAGACGATCCGCGACGTCTATCACCTCGACCGTCCCGTCGCGGATTTCGAGGCGACGCTCGCCGCGCTCTCGGGCACCAAGATGCAGGTCGTGCCACACATCGTCATCGGTCTGCACTATGGCCGGCTGCTCGGCGAGGAGACCGCGCTGGACATCGTTTCGCGCCATCCGGTCGCCGCGCTGATCCTGGTGGTGGTGACGCCGATCTATGCGCCGCCGGATCGGCCCTTCGCCACGATATCCACCGACGACGTGGCAAAGGTGCTGGTCGCCGCGCGGCAACGCATCAGTCACGCGCCGGTTCAACTTGGCTGTATCCGCCCCGCGGGCCGCCACAAGCTGATGACCGACGCATACGCCGTCATGGCGGGATTTGATGGCATCGCCTATCCCGCGGACGGCATCGTAGCTCTTGCCCGCGCCATCGGTCGCCCGGTCGAGCAGGAGCATGCCTGCTGCTCGATCGCGCTTGATGGCCTCGCCGGACGGCGGGCTTGCGCAGCCTGAGGTGCACGATGAACGCCGAGGCAACGGATATTGTCGTCGTCGGGCTTGGACCGGCTGGGAGTCGTGCGGCCGCAGTTGCCGCGAAGGCCGGCTACCGCGTCGTCGCCGTGGATCGCCGGCTCGAGGCGGGTCGCCCGGTCCAGTGTGCCGAGTTCGTGCCCGCCATGATCGAACGGGACGTTCCGAACATCACGGCCGTCGCCCAACAGAAGATCACGCGCATGCTGACCTTCACCGAAGCGACGGATTGCGAGGAAACGCCGGACTTCCGCGGCTGGATGATCGATCGCGCCGCCTTCGATCGAATGCTCGCTGATGAGGCGACGAATGCGGGAACCGCGTGCCGATACGGCACCTCCGTGGTTGCCATCGATATCGACGGCACAGTTCATACGTCCGATGGTCTTGCCCTGAAACCGCGCGTCCTGATCGGCTGCGACGGCCCTCGCTCGCGGGTCGGCGCGGCCATCGGCCAGATCAATCACGCGCTTGTCGATACGAGGCAACTGACCGCGCCGCTGATCGTGCCGCACGATGCCACGGATATCTTCCTGAGCGCCGACTACCGCGGCGGCTATGGCTGGCTATTTCCCAAGGGAGCCGTTGCCAATATCGGCGTTGGCGTCATGATCGAGGACCGGCGGCGACTGAAACCGATGCTCGCCGCGCTTTTCGCCTCGCTGTCGGCATCGCGCCGCATTGGAACGCGCCCGTTCGCGTTGACGGGCGGGGCGATCCCCGTGGGCGGCAGGGTGGGTTCGACAGGCCGGCTTGGCGCAACCCAGGTGTTGCTGGCCGGCGATGCAGCAGGCCTGACCAACCCCGTGACCGGCGCCGGCATCGCCTCCGCCGTGCAATCGGGGGCACTCGCCGGGCAAGCCGCGGCAGACATGCTGTCCGGCCGCAGCGGCGCCCTCGATGATTATGACGAAGAACTCGGCGACATTTTCGATGCGGCCTTGGGCCGGGCATTGCTGCGACGACGGCAAGTGCTGGCGCACTATGGCGACGGCCGTCGCCCCGACGCGACTGCGCTCGCCGAAGGGTGGATCAGTTCGCCGAACTATTGGGCGTGAAAATGCAGGATCAGGGGAGGACGTCATGAGCTGTCTCGAAGGACCGACGCATCCGGTGCCGGATTTCCTCACCGGGGAGACACGCACCTTCAACGCGGCCGAAGCCATGCGGCCGCGCGCGCCCGGCGACGTGCCGGCGGAAGCACGCAACGGCGGGCGCGTGAAAGCGCAGGACGCGCGGCCGGAAGGCGTCTACCTGCCGAACGACAACGTTCTGACGCCGAACATGCGATCACCCGACTACGTGCAAATGTCGACGGCAGCAGCGATCACCCTCGGCATCATGAACGGCTACATGCATCGCACCAGTTGCACCCGTTGCCTGAACCTGCTGCTGACCTATCCGGAGGGCTGCCGCGCCAACTGCGCTTATTGCGGGCTTGCGCGCCATCGCGAAGCGGAGCGCGACTATGCCGACCGCAACTTTATTCGTGTCGACTGGCCTGCGGTGCCTTACGACCAGGTGATCGACATCGTCGCATCGGGCGGCGACGGCGGGCGCTTCCATCGCATGTGTATCAGCATGATCACGCATCCGCGGTCGGACGAGGACACCCGCATCGTCCTGCGGAAATGGGTTGAACGCATCAGGCACGTGCCCGTGTCCATCCTGTCCAACCCGACGACGATGACCCGACTGGATGTGCAAGAGCTGAAGGATCTCGGCGCCGAGATATTTACGGTCGCGCTCGATGCCGCCAACCCGGCCATTTTTGACCGCACCCGCGGCCACGGCGTTCAATCGCCGCACAGCTGGGACAAATATTGGGAGATCCTGCTGGCCGCCGCCGAGATATTTGGCCCGGAACGCTTCGGCGCCCATCTCATCGTTGGGATGGGCGAGAGCGACCACGACGTTCTCTCGCAGGTGCAGAGAATTCGCGATCTCGGCGGCCGCAGCCACCTGTTCGCGTTCTTTCCCGAACAAGGCTCGTTGATGGATCACCTCCCGCCGGCGCCGCGCCCGCAATGGCGACGCATACAGCTCGCCCGCTATCTCATCGACTATCGAAGCCATTCCCTGCAGCGCATGCGTTTCGACGAGCGCGGTCAACTCGTCGATTTTGGTCTGCCGCAGGACGAAGTCGACGCGATCATCGACGCGGGCGTGGCCTTCCGCACGTCCGGCTGCCCGGGCAAGGAGGCCGCTGACGTGTCCGCCTGCGACCGTCCCTATGGCGACTCGCCGCCGCGCGACATTGCCTCCTACCCGTTCAAGCCCGATCGTCGCGACATTCGCCACGTGCGCAGCCAACTCCGGCGCGGACTACCCAAATAACCGGGAGGAAGATGCGATGGCCAGCAGCGCCAAGTCATTTCGGGTCATCGACACCGGGATTCGGGGCGGACGCGCCAATATCGCCTTCGACCAGGCGCTCATCGACGCTCACAAGGCACGGCGGATTCCCGATACCATCCGCTTCCTGCGGTTTCGTCCGTCGGCGCTCGTCGGAATCCATCAGATCCTGAGCCATGAGGTCCGGCTCGACTATTGCCGGAGCAAGGGAATCGAGATCGGCCGGCGGATCACGGGAGGCGGCGGCCTCTATCTCGACGAGGGTCAGATCGGATGGGAGCTCGTGTTCGGCCGCTCCAGCCTCGGCGCCATGGATCTCACCGAAACGACACGCCGGATCTGCGAAAGCGTCGCACTCGGGCTCAACAAGCTCGGCGTCCCCGCGCGCTACCGCCCGCGCAACGACATCGACGTCGACGGCCGCAAGATCAGCGGCACCGGTGGCTTCTTCGACGGCGATACGCTGTTCTATCAGGGAACTCTGCTGATCGACTTCGATCCCGAGCAGATGATCGCTGCGCTCAAAGTGCCGGTGGAAAAGCTCGCCAAGCGCGACCTCGCTTCGGCCCGCCAGCGCGTCGTCAGCATGCGCGAGATCCTCGGCGACCACCTTCCTGATCTGGCCACCATCCAGCAAGCCCTGCTCGACGGCTTGGCCGAAGGCCTCGGCATTGTTCCGCAATGGGGCGAGGTGTCAATGCACGAAGAAGAAATCGCCGACCAATTGTATCGCGACGAGATCGGCCGTGACGACTTCGTCGAGATGGTCGACGCTCCCGAGGTGGACGGCTCGCTGGTCAGTGCCACTCTGACGCGGCGTGGCGGCAACCTGCGCGCCGATATCCGCCTCGAGGGGCCGGTCCGCGGACGGATTCGCGAAGCTCTGATCACCGGCGATTTCTTCGTCACGCCGCCACGCGTCATCTTTGATCTCGAGGCGGCGCTGCGCGGCGCCGAACTGGCCGATGCCGGATCGATCGTCGAGAACTTCTTCTCACGCACGTCGGCCGACTTCGTCAATCTCGGCCCGCCGGACATTCGCGATGTGGTCGTCGCGGCAGCGCGGCAGCTCAGCTTCGTTGCGGCCGGCCGTAGGCTTCGCGGCCATTGGCTCGCGGCGACGCGACCGGAACGTCCGCCGCTCGTCCTGCTGCATGACGCCTTGGGCTGCGCCCGGCTGTGGCGCGATTTCCCCGAGCGGCTTGCGGCTGCGACCGGCTCCTCCGTCCTGGTGTTCGACCGCTGGGGCTCCGGTGACTCGGAGCCGCTCGAGCTGCCCCATTCGCGGCAATATCTGCTCGCCGAGGCTTTGGATGCCCTGCCCGAAGTGCTACGGACGACCGGCGCGCGGCGCCCGATCCTGGTCGGACACTCCGACGGTGCTGCGATCGCGTTGACGTTTGCCGGCGCGTTTCCCGATGAGGTCAGCGGGGTCGTCGCGATCGCCCCTCACCTCTTCCGCGAACAGCGGACCGTTGACGGCATCGCCGCCCAGATCAGGGACTTCGAGCACGGTGACCTGAGGGCGCGGCTCGCACGGTATCATGGCAGCAGAACCGACCATCTTTTTGGCCGGCTGGTCGACGCCTGGACCGGAGAAGAAGCGCGCGACTGGGGTATCAAGCCCTACGTTGGACGGGTTCGCGCCCCGGTGCTCGCTGTTCAGGGCAGCGAAGACGAGTTCTTCACGCATGCGCAGCTTGAGACACTCCGCGCCCTCGTGCCGGCCCGGATCGAGACCTGCGTGCTGAAAGGCTGTGGGCACGCGCCCCACCAGCAGGCGACCTCGGCGGTGATAGCCGCAGCGGCCGGGTTCATCGATCGAGTGACCGCTGAAAACACGGTCGCGGCCGTCCCCGGCTCCGCCTGACGGAAGAGCTCCGGCAGGCGGCGAGCACCATCAGCACCACCTAGCAGAAGGCGCGATAAAGGGCGGACATGACCTCGATCACTTCCGGCCGCGCAACCGAATAATACACGTTTCTGCCGTCCCGGCGTACCTTGACGAGATCGTCCGCGCGCAGCCGGGCAAGTTGCTGCGATATCGTCGGCTGGCGGAGTTGCAGCGAGTCCTCGATGCTGCTGACGGATTTCTCTCCGTCCAGCAGCAGGCAGAGAATGGCAAGCCGCGCTTCGTGCGACAACGCCTTGAGGAATTCGCTTGCCTTGTGAGCCTTCTCGAGCAACGCGTCAGGCTCGAGCGAAGACCTGCTGCGTGCACGCTTGGTTGCCATGTTCGTCCGCATATTCCTCAATCGCCCGATTCGGTCGGTTACATCCAGGCGGCCACTGCGTCGTGTCGATGGCCGCCCCGTGTTGCTATCACTTTGGCGAGGCGATAACAAACAGGCGGTCGCGCCTGTCCCGGCGCGGTTCGTGCGAGACGGTATCGAGACGCCGGAGCGAGCGTGTCCTGCTCACGCGCCCGCCATGTCTGACGAGCTGATGGAGAACTACAATCCGGCTTTCAGTTCGCCTAGCTTGCGATCAAGGGTTCGCAAGCTGATACCGAGGGAGTTCGCAAGCTCCCTGCGTCTGCCAACAAACACGCTTGTCATCTTCAAAGTGGGATTGCCGATGGTCACGAACGTACCGCCAGACGCCGACGCCGGCCGCTGGAACCGACGGTTCGAAAGCGATGATTTCGTTTTCGGAACCGACCCCAATCAATGGCTGCGCCGCCATGCCGGCGCGTTCCCGCACCGCGGTCGTATTCTCTGCGTCGCCGACGGAGAAGGCCGTAACAGCGTCTGGCTCGCCCGGCAGGGATTCCAGGTCGACGCCTTCGACATCTCGGAAGTGGGTCTGGCGAAAGCGAGCAAGCTTGCCGCATCAGCCGGAGTGAGCGTGAATTACCAGCTTGCCGATTGCGACGGCTTCGCGTGGCCAAGTGCGGCGTATGACGGCATCGCGGCGATTTTCGTGCAGTTCGCCGCCCCGGATTTGAGGAAGCGGCTGTTCGCGCGCATGATCGCAAGCCTGAAGCCGGGCGGGACTCTGATCCTGCAGGGCTATACGCCCAGGCAGTTGGAATACAAGACGGGCGGCCCTTCCGCCGTCTCGCACCTCTATACGGAAGCCATGCTCCGAGAGGCGTTCCATGAGCTGGAGATCATCGAACTGCGCGAATACGAGACCGAGCTCAGCGAAGGCAGCGGCCATCATGGCCGCTCTGCGCTGATCGGAATGGTCGCGCACCGGCCTTCCTGATCGCGCTCTCCTGGTCCACGGAATCGATCGCACGCATGCGTCTCATCCTTGACTCCAGTCAAGGATGAGACGCACTTCCTTTTCTGGGCAAGGCTAGTCGCAATGGACATCCAAATGACGAAATCCATCATGCCTGGCCGTAAAGGACGAGAATGCCAAGACGTTGCTGGCTGAGCTGATCCTCGGAGAGCAAAATGGCCTGTTCCATAGTCGAAGTTAGTCTCGTGACAGACTGAGATTTGCCCGGCTATCGGCTTCGCTGCGACGCTGGAGCTGATGGTTTTTGCGAAAGCTCGCACTCAGCCTTTGCGTGATCACGTGAGGACTTTCAGTCCCGTCAAGGCCAGCAGAGCCAGCAGACATACGGATCCGGAGAACAGCCATCGCGGCAAGATCGCGTGCGGCACGAAGCCGACGCCGCGGACGAAGCCTGCGCTCATGGCCCAGAATGCCAGACCGGCCGACAGGTGGTCGGCGCGCCCTGCGGCGTTCGCCAGGAACGGCGGATAGAGCGTGCTCGCGAGCATGATCACCAGCGCGGCCACGAGGCACGGCAGATGGATGCGCGCCTGAGACGTGGCTACTGGCGCCATGTTCATTCCCCCGTCCGGTTGCCGGCCTTGCGCACCTCCTCGGTCTCGCCCCACATCGCGTTCATGATGGCAAGCAAGACGGCGAAGCCGACGCCGAGAATCCAGGCGAAATACCACATGACTAAGCTCTTCGAGTTGGCCGCTCCGGCGGCGTGGGGATCGGACCGCCGTCAGTATGCGGAATGTTCGTTGGCGTGGATCTGGGCTTCCGTGACCTTGCCGTGCATGACGCGATAGGCCCAGCCGGTGTAGACGATGATCAAGGGCATCAAGACCATCGTGGCCCAGAACATCAGCCCCAATGTGAGGTGGCTGGAGACGCTGTCCCACACCGTGAGGCTGGCATCCGGAACCGAGGAGGACGGCATGACGAAGGGAAACATGCTGGCCCCGGCCGTGCCGATGACGCCCGCAATGGCAAGTGATGACGACACGAAGGCTGCGAGGGTGCGATCGGCGGCGGCGAGTGCGCCCGCCAGCAGCGCGCCCGCGATACCGAGCAGCGGCAGCGCCCACAGCACGGGCCATCGGCCATAGTTGCCCCACCACGCGTCGGCGCTGCGGACCACGGTCTTGGCGAGCGGATCTGGAAGCGCGGCCGGATCGAGCACCGACGTGATGGCGTAGCCCTGGAAGCCGCCGAAGCGCAGCCAGAGCCCGGCACCGATGAAGGCGATCACCATGATCGACGCGGCTCCGAGCGCACCACGGACGGCGCGGGCCTGGATGGCGCCTTCGGTGCGATGCGCCAGGTAGACGCCACCGTGCAGCGTGATCATGGCGCTTGAGACCACGCCCGCAAGCAGCGCGAACGGATTGAGGAGCTGCCAGAAACTGCCGCTATAGGTCGAGACCAGGTAGCGATCGAAGTGAAACGGAACGCCCTGGAGCAGATTGCCGAACGCGACGCCGAAGATCAAAGGTGGTACCGCCCCGCCGATGAACAGGCCGCAGTCCCAGGTCCGCCGCCAGGTGACGTTGTGGATCTTGCTGCGGTAGTCGAATCCAACGGGGCGAAAGAACAAGGCCCAGAGCACGGCCAGCATCGCCCAGTAGAATCCGCTGAACGCCGTTGCATACACCACGGGCCACGCGGCGAAGATCGCGCCGCCGGCGGTGATGAACCAGACCTGGTTTCCGTCCCAATGCGGGCCGACCGTATTGATGACGACGCGGCGCTCAGTGTCGGTGCGGCCGACGAATGGCAGCAAAGTGCCGACGCCCATGTCATGACCATCCATGATGGCGAAGCCGATCAGCAGCACCCCGACGAGCAGCCACCAGATGACCTTCAATGTGGGATAATCGAGCATGACGGCGTCCTTCAGACGGGCTTGGGTTCGAATTGATAGCGGCCGGTGCCGAGGCTGCCCGGGCCGATCCGGGCGAACTTCACCATCAGATACATCTCGACCACCAGCAGCAGCGTGTAGAAGCCAACGAAGCCGGCGAGCGAGCCGTAGAGACTGGCGACGCTCAGCGTCGACACCGACAGATGGGTCGGCAGCACGCCGTAGATGGTCCAAGGCTGGCGGCCATATTCCGCGACGAACCAGCCGAGCTCGCTCGCGATCCAGGGCGCAGGCAGCAGCATCACGGCGGCACGCATGATCCATGGCCGCGCCGCACATTGCAGCCGCAGCGTGCTGAGAAAGGCCATCGCAAACAGGACAAGCATCGCAAAGCCGAGCCCGACCATCACGCGGAAGCTCCAGAACATCGGCGACACCGGCGGCACGGTATCGTCGACCGCACGATCGATCATCGCTGGCGTCGCCTCGGCCACGTCGGCGGTGTATCGCTTCAACAACAGGCCAAAGCCGAGATCGCCCTTGGTCTGCTCGAGCGTGGCCAGTGCAGCCTGGTCATGACGGTCCTTGCGCAGCGCTTCCAGCGCCTGGACCGCCGTGATGCCATCGACGATCCGCCGCCGGTTGTGTTCCTTGATCTCATGGATGCCGGGGATCGTCTTGCTGACGGAGCGTGTGCCGATCAGGCCCATCACCCAGGGAATCTCGATCTCCCAATCGTTCCGGCCCGCCTTCTCGTTGATGCCAGCCAGGAGCTTCAGCCCGGCCGGCGCCGGCTCGGTCTCCCACATCGCCTCCAGCGCGGCCATCTTGGTCTGCTGCGCCTCACCGACCGTGTAGCCGGACTCATCGCCCAGCACGATGACGCTCGCGACGCTGGCCAGCCCGAACGCGGCGGCGACCCGGAAGCTGCGCTTGGCAAATTCGATGTCGCGGCCCTTCAGGAGGTACCAGCTCGAGATCGACAGCACGAACATCGCGCCGGTGACGTAGCCCGCCGAGACGGTATGGACGAACTTGGCCTGCGCGTCGGGATTGAAGACGACGGCCCAGAAATCGACCATCTCCATGCGCATGGTCTGCCAGCTGAACGCGGCCCCCACGGGATTCTGCATCCAGCCATTGGCAATGAGAATCCACAGCGCGCTGAGATTGGTGCCGATCGCCATCAGCGAGGTCACCATCAGATGCTGGGTCTTTGGCAGGCGATCCCAGCCGAAGAAGAACAGGCCGATGAAGGTGCTTTCGAGGAAGAAGGCCATCAGGCCCTCGATCGCCAGCGGCGCTCCGAAGATATCGCCGACATAGTGCGAATAGTAGGCCCAGTTGGTGCCGAACTGGAATTCGAGCGTAATGCCGGTGGTGACGCCGAGCGCGAAGTTGATCCCGAACAGCTTGCCCCAGAAACGGGTCATGTCTTTCCAGACCACGGCGCCGGTCATCACGTACACGGCTTCCATGATCACGAGCAGCCACACCATGCCGAGCGTGAGCGGCACGAACAGGAAGTGATACATGGCGGTCGCGGCAAACTGCAGCCGCGACAGATCGACGAGTTGGTCGGGAATCATGGGAGAGCTCCTGGCAAGCCCAGCGGCTGCCGCGCGGAATTGACGCCGGCAAGATGAGCAGCAGTGGTCGGCGCATCGACGTCGATGCGGGCGTCGCGAACAAACGCCCACCACAGCGCCAGGAGCAGCACGAGTTTGGCGACGATCGCGACGCCCAGATGTCGGAAGAGGCGCCTGTCATTCATGGCCATTGCTTAACAAGACCCGTGCCAGCCGGCGGCGTGATGAATTATTGTGTTATTTCAATCTGTTGCCGAAACGGCCGTCATCGCGTCCCGTGCCATGATGCCAATTCTGGCATTATTTGGCAGTCCATGGCACAGTGCAGCGAAGGAACGACACGGAGCGGCGGAGCAGGATGACGTCGAAAGCGCGAGTGCCGGGCCGGCTGCCAGAGGCCACTCGCCGGAAGCCCGAACTTGCATCCTATCTCGAAGCCCTTCCGGAGCCGCATATTCTCGTCGACGAGCAGTACCGGATCATCGCTTCAAACGCGGCCTATCGCGCCCACTTCAGCCCCAACGAATCGGTCGTCGGCCGCACCTGTTATGAAGTGTCTCACCATTTCACCGTGCCTTGCGATCAGGCCGGAGAAAGCTGTCCGCGTGCGCGCCTGCAGAAAACCGGTCAGCGCGAGCGCGTGCTGCATCTGCATCACACGCCGATTGGCGAAGCCTACGTGAACATCGAGTTGACGCCCGTCCGCGACACGTTGGGACACGACGCCTGGTTTGTCGAGAAGATGGAGCCACTTCGGATTGCCAAGGGAGAGCCGGCGGCGCGAGGGTTGATCGGGCGTTCTGCGCCGTTTCGGCAGATGCTCGAACTGGTCGCGAGGGTTGGTCCATCGAACGCGAGCGTTTTGCTGCTTGGCGAGTCCGGCGTCGGCAAGGAGCTCGTCGCTGCGGCCGTTCACGAAGCGAGCATGCGCGCCTCGCACCCGCTGGTCGTCGTCGATTGCGCCAGCATGCCGGAGACCTTGTTCGAGAGCGAATTGTTCGGTCACGAAAAGGGCGCCTATACCGGCGCGCATACGGCAAAGAGCGGGCTGGTCGAAGCCGCCAGCGGCGGCACTCTGTTTCTCGACGAGGTCGGCGACATCCCCCTTGCAATGCAGGTGAAGCTGCTCCGGCTGCTCGAAAGCGGCACCTATCGCCGGGTCGGCAGCACGGAGCTGCGTCGCGCCGACGTGCGACTGGTCTCGGCAACGCATCGGGACCTCGAGCGCATGGTGGCAGACGGGCGCTTTCGCAACGATCTCTACTACCGATTGTCGACCTTTCCGATCCTTCTGCCGGCATTGCGCGACCGCCCCGGCGATCTACCGCTTCTCGCCGCAGCGCTGCTTGCCCGCGTGGCACCGGAGCGAAAGCTCACCTTGTCCCCCCCGGCACTCGAACGGCTCGAGGGCTACGCTTTTCCGGGCAATGTTCGCGAGTTGCGCAACGTGTTGGAGCGCGCGGCCCTGCTCTGCGATGACGATGTCATCTCAGCCGCAACGATCGAGCGTGCTCTGGCGTTGCGAGCGCCGGGCATCACGGGTCGCGACAATGCGCAGCGAACGGCAGCAAGGCTGCTGCATGCCGAGGATGAGAGCTCGCTGTCATTGAAGGAACGGGAAGCGCGAGCGCTTCGGACCGCCCTGTTGACGCATCGCGGCAATCGGGAAGCGCTTGCAAAATCCCTCGGCATCAGCCTGCGCACGCTTTACCGGAAGCTGAAGGAATTGGACGCTGGATAGGCGCTGTCGTCTACCAAGGAACTACGTCAAGTCCTCGCACACGAAAGAACAGGTCGTTGATGGGTGCGAGCACGCCGGCCGGCGGCCCGCTTCATCCTGATTGGGCTCTAAGCCCCCGGCGCGAGGAGACGATCCGCCGGACGCAATGGGTGCCGACGACGACGCATCCATGGATGGACCTCCATGCGATGGCCGCAGAACAAAGAAGGGCGGACCGCCGGCCAAGATCGCCAATCGGCTGCGGCCGCATCTGGTGCGCTGGCGTAAGATCGACGGATGCCGATCTGCAGAGCCGCGCGCAGCGGCCTTTTCGATACCGGCAAGGAGATCCGCTTCGATCAACCGCATGCACGATCGCCAGCCGCTCGCCGGCAAGATCCGCTCGGCATGGGGCATTCTGGAAGACGCAGGGCTTGGCGATGACGTCGTGCGTCACTCCCTGCGCCACACGGCCGCGACGTCGCTGACGCAGCAAGGCACCGACCATTGGCAAGCGGCCGGTTGGCTCGGCACGACCGTCGAGCAGTTAGAGCAAACCTACGGCCCCCACCATCAGGATTTCCAGGGCGAGGCGGCTGAGGCGTTTGGAGGAAGGCGGCAAATGCTCACGAACAGCCGATATGCCGAATGGTGCAGGGCGGCGCCGCGTGATTTCATTGTACGTTTCGTTGCGCTTCTCGGGAGATAAAAGCTGAGCGCCTCAAAAAATGGTCGGAGCGGCAGGATTCGAACCTGCGACCCCTGCGTCCCGAACGCAGTGCTCTACCGGGCTGAGCCACGCTCCGACTTGGGAAGCCGGCTTATAGCGTCGGGTTTCCGTCTTCGCAAGGACACAAGGCAGGAAATCGCATCGAAATCGTCGATCGTCGGCGGAGGGGTTAACTGCTTGAGGCCGTGAGGCTTTGTCGGGCGGCCATGGCGCGGGCGCAATGCGACAGGCGAATTGTGCGCTTCATTCGAAGGTCCCCGCCCGCTATAGCCGAGCGCGTAAGCCACCACCGTCTTGTACCATCGATGCCCACCGCACACACACCAGCGATCGAGACCAGGATCCTGCCCGCCGACGCGGCTGGAATCACACAGGCCGCGGCGACGTTCGTGCGCGGCGGACTGGTCGCGTTCCCGACCGAGACGGTCTATGGCCTCGGCGCCGACGCGGCCAACGCCGCAGCCATCGCCCGCCTCTACCAGGCCAAGGGCCGGCCTGCCTTCAATCCGTTGATCGTCCATGTCGCCGACATCGCGGCGGCACGGCGCATCGGCCGCTTCAATGCCACCGCCGAGCGTCTGGCCACCGCGTTCTGGCCGGGACCGCTGACCCTCGTGCTGCCGCAGAGCGACGGCTGCGCCGTGGCCGACCTCGCCACCGCCGGCCTCGATACGGTGGCAATCCGTGTGCCGGCGCATCCGATCGCGCAGGCGTTGCTCGCGGCGTTCGGCGGCGCCGTCGTGGCGCCCTCCGCCAACATCTCCGGCCACGTGTCGCCGACCACGGCGGCGCATGTCGCGGCCGATCTCACCGGGCGAATCGACCTCATCCTGGACGGTGGGCCGGTCGCGGTCGGCGTCGAATCGACCATCGTCGGCTGCTTCGATGCGCCGACGCTGCTGCGCCCGGGCGGAGTTCCAAGCGAGGCGATCGAGGCCGTGCTCGGCCGTGCGCTGGCGCGGCCCGCCGCAGCGACTGAGACGTCCGAGCAACCACTGGCACCCGGCATGCTGGCCTCGCACTATGCTCCGCACGCTCACGTGCGCCTCGACGCCAGCGATGTCGCGCCTGGCGAGGCCCTGCTCGCCTTCGGCCCCGTCACCTTGCCCGGCGCCAGCGAAGCTGCCGCGATCCTCAACCTCTCCCCCGCCGGCGATCCGGCAGAGGCGGCGACGCATCTTTTCGGCTATCTTCGCAGCCTCGATGCCAAGGGCGCGCGCAGCATCGCCGTGATGCCGATCCCGAATGACGGCCTGGGCGAGGCCATCAACGACCGGCTGCGCCGCGCCGCCGCGCCGAGATAACATTGGAAGCGACCAACGATGAACATCAGCCAGCCTGCCGTGCCGCCGCTGCCACCCGACCTGATCGCGCAGTTCGCCGCCATCGTCGGCGAGCGCCAGGCGCTGACGGCGGAGACCGACGTCGCGCCTTACGTCACCGAGGAGCGCAACCTGTTCCACGGCCGCTCGCCGCTGGTGCTGCGCCCCGGCTCGACCGCCGAGGTCGCCGCGATCTGCAAGCTCGCCAGCCAGCATCGCATCGCGCTGGTGCCCCAGGGCGGCAACACCGGCCTCGTCGGCGGCCAGACGCCGCACAATGGCGAGGTGGTGGTGTCGCTCAGGCGCATGGACAAGATTCGTGACGTCGACACCGCCTCCAACACGATGATCGCCGAGGCCGGCGTCGTGCTGCAGGTGGCGCAGCAGAAGGCAGCCGAGGTCGACCGGCTGTTTCCGCTGTCGCTGGGCGCCGAGGGCAGCTGCACCATCGGCGGCAATCTCTCGACCAACGCCGGCGGCACCGCCGCGCTCGCCTATGGCGTCGCGCGCGAGATGGCGCTCGGGGTCGAGGTCGTGCTGGCCGACGGGCGGGTGCTGAATGCGCTGTCCAAGCTCAAGAAAGACAACACCGGCTACGATCTGCGCAATCTGTTCATCGGCGCCGAAGGCACGCTCGGCATCATCACCGCGGCGAGCCTGAAGCTGTTCCCGAAGCCGCGCGCGATCGAGACCGCGTTCGTCGGGCTCAAATCGCCGGAGGACGCGCTGAAGCTGCTGGCGATCGCCCAACGCGAGGCTGCGGGCAGCCTCACCAGCTTCGAGCTGATCGCCGCGATCGCGCTCGATTTCTCGATCCGCCACGCCGCCGGCAACCGCGCGCCGCTCGCGGGCGCCCATCCCTGGTTCGTACTGATGGAGCTGTCGTCGTCGCGCGACGATGCCCGGGCCACGCTCGAGACCATCCTGGAGCAAGGCCTCGAAGACGGCATCGTCGACGACGCTGCGATCGCCGACAGCCTCGCCCAGCGCATGGCGTTCTGGAAGCTGCGCGAGGACATCTCCGCGGCGCAGAAGCCGGAGGGCGGCTCGATCAAGCACGACATCTCGGTGCCGGTCGCGGCAGTCCCGGCCTTCATTGCGGAGGCCAACGCCGCCGTCGTGAAGCTGATGCCCGGCGCGCGTCCGGTGCCGTTCGGCCATCTCGGCGACGGCAACATCCACTACAATGTCAGCCAGCCGATCGGCGCCGACACCGCCGACTATCTCGCGCGCTGGCACGAGGTCAACGCGGTCGTGTTCGAGATCGTGCTGCGGATGGGCGGGTCGATCTCGGCCGAGCACGGCATCGGCGTGCTCAAGCGCGACGAGCTGCCCGACGTCAAGGACCCGACCGCGATCGCGCTGATGCGCGCGATCAAGGCGCAGTTCGATCCGCTGGGGATCATGAATCCCGGCAAGGTGCTCTAGGCTTTCGACGCTCCCATGGACAGTCTCCCCGCTCTCGCGATCTCCGACATCACCGATGCCGACGTGCCCGCCATCATCGCGCTGTGGCAGCGCTGCGGCCTGACGCGGCCGTGGAACGATCCGGCCGCCGACATCGCGCTCGCCCGCCGCGGTGACAGTTCCACGATCCTGGTCGGCCGCGTGGGCGACGCAATCGCGGCGTCGGCGATGGTCGGCCATGACGGCCATCGGGGCTGGGTCTACTACGTCAGCGTCGATCCCGATCATCGCGGCCGCGACCTTGGCCGCGCCATCATGGCCGCCGCCGAGGATTGGCTGCGCAGCCGAGGTGTGCCCAAGCTGATGCTGATGGTGCGCGGCGACAACACCAAGGTGCAGGCGTTCTACCAGGCACTCGACTATGCCGTGCAGGACAGCGTGGTGTTCTCGAAATGGCTCGACGGCCGCCCGCCGACACCGGGAATGAAGTAGAGGCCCAGCATGAGCATCTCCGACCGCATCCGCGTCCACGAGACGCGCGTGCTCTCCGATCACTACGGCACGCTGACCTCGACCAGGTTCGAGTGGCGGCGCGACGACGGCACCTGGCAGATGCAGAGCCGCGACGTGTTCGACCGCGGCAACGCGGCGGCGATCCTGCCCTACAATCTCGCGCAGCGCAGCGTCATCCTGGTCAAGCAGTTCCGCTATCCCGCCTTCGTCAACGGCCATGACGATCTCCTGATCGAGGCCGCGGCCGGCCTGCTCGACGACGCCTCGCCGGAGGAGCGCATCCGGCTCGAGGCCGAGGAGGAGACCGGTTTCCGCCTGCACGACGTCA
Source organism: Bradyrhizobium sp. HKCCYLRH2047 (assembly GCF_051168175.1). NCBI lineage: Bacteria > Pseudomonadati > Pseudomonadota > Alphaproteobacteria > Hyphomicrobiales > Nitrobacteraceae > Bradyrhizobium > Bradyrhizobium sp. HKCCYLRH2047. Next base: position 4,009 of record NZ_JBNPUM010000021.1, on the reverse strand, counting down.
GGTTCGTGTTCGAGGCGTTCATGAGCCCCGGCGTCGTGACCGAGAAGATCCACTTCTTTGTCGCCGCCTACGAACCGGAGATGCGCGTCAGCGCCGGCGGCGGGCTCGCGCATGAGGGCGAGGAGATCGAGGTGCTGGAACTCGGGGTCGACGACGCGCTGGCGATGATCGCCGACGGCCGCATCCAGGATGCCAAGACCATCATGCTGCTGCAGCACGCCGCGTTGCGGATCTTTGGCTGAGCGCGGCCAACGCTCGGTCGCCGGTCTTGAGGCGACGGCATACGCGGCGATGACGACCTTCTCTGTCGATACATCCCGCCTCAGAACAAACTCCCCTGCCCGTCATCGGCCACAGTTGAAACCTTGCGGGATGCAACCTTCTTCGCCGGCTTGCGCTGCGCGTCCTCGGCGGCGCGCATCTCCGCGGTCATCGGCAGCAGCAGTTGCTCGTCGTCGTTGGCCACCGTGTTGACGCGCGTCGACACCTCGTACCACGTGAACTCGCCCTCGCGAGGCGCGATCAGCAGCCTCGTGGCCTCATCGGGATCGTCGGAACGGCAGTCGAGCCACAGCGAAAAATCATCCGGCCTGATCGTCACGGGAACACGATGATGCAGCGTGGCGAGATCGCGGCTCGCAGCCGCGGTGACGATCGCCACCGTGTCGACCTCCTCGCCGTTCGGCCCGCACCAGGTCTCGGCGAGGGCCGCGAAGCCGAGCGGCGCGTGGTCGCTGCGATGGATGAAGAACGGCCGCTTGCGGCCGTCGATCACCTGCCACTCGTAATACCCATCAGCGGGCACAAGGACGCGGCGCCGCCGAATCGCGTTCTTGAACGCGGGCTTCTCGCGTACGGACTCCGAACGCGCGTTGATCAGCAGCGTGAAACTACGGGGATCCTTGACCCAGGCCGGAATGAATCCCCAGCGCATGAGCCGGAAATGCCTGATGTCCTGATCCAGAAGAACTACGGGAATCGGCTGCGTCGGAGCGATATTGTGCCGCGGCGGAAAGTTCGGCTGTTCCTGGTAGCCGAAAATCTGCCTGAGAGCCGCGGGTGGTGAAGTGATCACGAAGCGTCCACACATAATCTCACTCAAATCGTCGTGTGTTCAGCACCTTTTAACTTGGGTTGCCAACACTGCAGCGGATGACCGCAGCGGCGACCCATTCCGTGCCTACCGATCGCACGACCCAACGACCGGCGGGCAGCGCCATTGACCCGGCGCGGGCCGCGATGCTGCGCGCTGCCAACATCAATCCACGCACCGGGCTCGCCACCGACTATCTGAATCATTTCAACGAAGCCGTGATGCTGCTCGAAATGATTCCCGATATTCCGGAATGCGCCGAGGATTTTCTGGCGTGGTCGCCGCTGACCTATCCAGAACATTTCACGCACACCAATTTCAAGGCCCGCGATCTCGTCATCGAGGCCTATGAGCAGGCCGACCCGGCGATTCGCGACAAGTTCGATCATCTCACGAAGACCATGACCGACATCCTGCTCGCGGTCGGCAGCGCGATGCGCGATGCCAAGCAGGACGCGACCAAGGCCAAGCTCGCCGAGCAGGCCGCCAACTGGGTCAAGCCGCTGGTGGCCCAGGCCGGCGGCATCATCAATGGCGACATCGAATTCGATTCGGAGCCCGTGGCCGAAGTCGATGAGGTCGACGCCGTCGACGCCATCATGGCGAGCTTCTGAGTTGCACGGGCTGCCGGCGCGGTCGTCTTCGCGCTACGGTGCAGACCCCGCCTGGAGCCATTGGCATGACCGACCCGACGCCGCCCCGCCGTCCCCAGCTCGCCGTCAGCGCCGCGATCTTCCGCGACGGCAGGCTCCTGCTGGTACGCCGGGCGCGTTCCCCGGCCAAGGGCGTCTATACGCTGCCCGGCGGCCGGGTGGAGTTCGGCGAGACCCTGCACGAGGCCCTCGCGCGCGAGGTCATGGAGGAAACGGCGCTCTCGATCACAATCGTCGGGCTGGCCGGCTGGCGCGAGGTGCTGCCGGCCCAGGGCGGCGGCGGCCACTACGTGATCCTTCCCTTTGCGGCGCGCTGGCGGGCCGGAGAGCCCCGGCTCGACCCGGAACTGGACGATTTTCAGTGGCGCCGCCCCGATGCGCTGGAGGGCCTGACGCTGACCGACGGGCTGCCGGAGATCATCGCCGCCGCACGGACCCTGGTGTAGGCGCCTTGCGTCCGCGACGGGGCAAAGGCATATGACGTCGGTGTTCCCCATGATCCCCAAGCGCCTCCTGGCCATCCTCATGCTCGTTGCCGCCTGCGCCGTCGTGCCGGCGCGCGCGCAGGATGCGGCCGCGCCGTTCGATGGCGATCTGCAACGGCTGGCCGAGATCCTCGGAACCCTGCATTACCTCCGCGGCATCTGCGGCAGCAATGAAGGCGCCAAATGGCGCAACCAGATGCAGGCCCTGATCGATGCCGAGACCCCGTCGGGCGAGCGCCGCGCCCGCATGATCGCCGGCTTCAACCGCGGCTATAACGGCTTCCAGCAGACCTACCGGACCTGCACGCCGGCCGCGATGGTGGCAATCCGCCGCTACATCGACGAGGGGTCCAAGATCTCGCGCGACCTCACGGCGCGCTACGCCAACTGACCGCCGGGGATATCCCCGATTGCGTTAACCTTGTTAACCTTTCCTAAAGAACTGGCCTAGGCGTCCGCCGCCTGCGTGGTAAACCACACGGGTCCGGCGCGCCCGCGTTCGGAATCAACATGCCTCGCGGCCCCGCCAGACTGAATTCAATGAGCTTTCCCGTCACCTTCAGCGCCCTCCCCGCCGTCCTGCCCGACCACGAGCAGAAGCAGGCCGCGCTCAGCTACCTCAACGAAGCCTGGGCGGAAGCGCGCCACGACGGCGTCGACGGCGACTGCCTGGCGCAGGCCAGCCTGTTCGCGGCGCTCGCCGAGCTCGTGACGACCTATGGCGAGGACGCGGTCGCGACCTTCGTCGAGGGCCTGCCGGAGCGCGTCCGCAACGGCGAGTTCTCGCTGTCGCGCGCGACGCAGTAGGGTCTCCCGCTCCTCGGACGGGCCGAGATCCGTCTTCACATCTCAAACAGCTCGAGACTCGCCTCATCGTCCTCGCGGCGCGATGCGTCCGAGCGATGACCGGCGTTCGTCCCTCGTTCAATCGAGGGCGCAGGGAAGGCTGGGCGTCGGCTGACGCCCATGGCCCCCGTGCGAACAAGAATGCACGGGGCAGGAACCACAGGTGCAGCCGGATGAGCCCAGCCTTCCCTGCGCGATGGGTTTAACGCTTACTCCGCGCTCTCCCTGGGGACCGGCTTGATTGCCCCCATCGCCTGCGCCGATGCTCTCGCATCACGCTCAGGCTTGACCTCGGCATCGGGAGGCCAGGACCACGCGACTTCACGTCCGCATCGGGATTGTTCGTCCGCGCAGCCAAAGCCACGCTGCAACCCGACACGTCCACCGCCTGCCCGCCTCGCGTCTCGTGACGACCGCGCGTACGCCCCTCTCGTTGAGGCGGGATGGATGGAGGAGTGACACATTTTCTGTAAAAACGAAAGCTAAATTCTTCACGCGGACGGGGTTGCAACCGCGATCATGTTGACACAATGCGCAAAATTGCCGCTTCGGGACCTGCGTTTCGTGTAGTTGCGGAGAGCAGAACGACGGCGTTACGAACAAATGCGAGCAATTGATTCGCCCGACGGGCTTGTCACTCACCCCGATTTTCGGGGCGCGGCTTTGGTCGTGCTGTTGTGGAAGCGCCTTTACAGAAGCTTGGAAGCGAGATTGCTACAATGTCCTAATCCAAAGCGGGCGCAGAGACCCTCGCATTCACAGCCTTTACGAGAGATGCAGCCTCCATCCGGGCCTGTGAACAGCCTACGTCGCTCGCTGACCAGTAGACACTTGAGTCTGTCCGCTCTGGGCCACAGGACTAAACCGCTCGCGCGGTAGGGCACGACGGCCGGCAGCACGGCTGAGAGGATAGCGCAGCGAGGCGTCCTGTC
>NZ_JBNPUM010000020.1:0-84109 GCF_051168175.1 Bradyrhizobium sp. HKCCYLRH2047 | reverse complement strand
CATTCCCTGCGCGACGGTCTTCACGCTTATACGCAGTCTCCCTGGTGCGCCGGGCTTGTTGGCCACCATGCCGCGACAATGCTTGCGCATTGCGCGGGTGACACCAGCGTCGGGGTGTCAGGACGCTGCGACTTCACGTCCGCAAGCCATCGTTCGTCCGCACCCTCGAAAGAGGACGCTGCGATCTCTCGCGGCCATCGCTTCCCCGCCTCGCGTGTCGTGACGATCGCGCGCTACGCCCCTCTGCGATGAGGCGGGATGCGCATAGACAATCATGATTTCCGAAAAATAGCAAGAAGATTATTTTTATCGGAAGGTGATGTGACGTTCTCCCGCCGTCGTCCCGGGCTTGACCCGACATTTGTCGGTTTGGCGCGATCGGTGGTCATGCTGCGCACAGGCGGGACGAGGTGAAGCTCAATCTCCTTCCTTGGCGCAAGGCGATGCAGCATGGCGATCATTGCATGCAATGATCGCTCATGAAATGGGCTGAGTTCGCGCCGAACGAGCCTGCCCAGCAACCGGGCAATGTCGGCCATCTTCTCAACCCCTTGAATTAGTTCGTGCTTCGCCAGGGCCGTCGCGCCTCGCCGCATTGTACACAATGGCACACCGCTTGCTTCATCAGTTGCGAGACATTCTCGCGGGGAGGCAGGCGGCTGACATGGCGAACTCATCTGCAGCGGCAACCGCGACGATCATCGCCGAGCCGGAGCCGATCACGCTCGATCTGTCCAAGACCGCGCTGGTCATCATCGACATGCAGCGCGACTTCATGGAGCCGGGCGGGTTCGGCGAGACACTGGGCAATGACGTGTCGCAGCTTGCCCGCGCGGTCGAGCCGATCGCGAATGTGCTGGCGGCGGCACGCGAGTCCGGCATGCTGGTCATTCACACCCGTGAGGGCCACGAGCCGGATTTGTCGGATGCGCCGCCGGCCAAGGTCGAGCGCGGCGCGCCGTCGCTTCGCATCGGCGATCCCGGTCCGATGGGCCGCATCCTCATCCGCGGCGAGGCCGGGCACGACATCATTCCCGCGCTCTATCCCGTCGATGGCGAGGTCGTGATCGACAAGCCGGGGAAGGGTGCCTTCTACGCGACCGAGTTGGGCGAGGTGCTGAAGCTCCATGGCATCGCCAATCTGCTGGTGTGCGGCGTCACCACCGAGGTCTGCGTCAACACCACCGTGCGCGAGGCCAATGACCGCGGCTATCGCTGCGTCGTCATCTCCGATGGCTGCGCGTCCTACTTCCCGGAATTCCACGAGATGGGGCTGAAGATGATCAAGGCCCAGGGCGGCATCTTCGGCTGGGTCGCGGACTCGGCCGCGGTGCTGAAGGCCATGATCTGAGAGACGAGCTGAAAGATCTGAGACGGATGAGTTTGATCATGTAGTCGCTGCAGGCAACAGGGGAGCAAGGCGATGAGCGGAAGCGGGACGGCAAGCTCGACAAGTGCGGATTTCAAACCGGTGCTCTGGACACAAGGGGACTGGAACGCGTTCTTCGGTTTCGGCACCAACATCCTCGTCAACATGCTCGTCCTCACCGGGCTGTTGCGCTTCGTGCTGAAGATGCCGGACAGCCTGGTGTTCGGCCGCATCCTGCCGGCGCTCGGCCTGATGATGTGCCTGTCGACCTTGTACTACGCGTTCCTCGCCTATCGGCTGGCGCAGAAGACCGGACGCAGCGACGTCTGCGCGCTGCCCTCGGGCGTCAGCGTCCCGCACATGTTCATCGTGACCTTCGTGATCATGCTGCCGGTCACCTTGAAGACCGGCGATCCCCTGAAGGGCTGGTCGGCCGGCCTCGTCTGGGTGTTCTTCCAGAGCTTCATCCTGATGATCGGCGGTTTCGTCGCGCCCTATATCCGCAAGATCACGCCGAGGGCGGCGCTGCTCGGCACGCTCGCCGGCGTCTCGGTCACCTTCATCTCGATGCGGCCGGCGCTCGAGATGTACATGACGCCGCAGATCGGGCTGGTGTGCTTCGCGATCATCCTGGTCAGCTGGTTCGGCGGCGTGAAATATCCGAAAGGCCTGCCGGCCGGTCTCGTGGCGATCGCGGTCGGCATGGTCATCGCCTGGGGCTCCAACCTGTTCGGCCTCGGCCTCGGCGGGCTCAGCGTGAAGGGCGTCGGCGATGCCTTCGCCAACTTTGGCTTCTCGGTGCCGCTGCCGGCGTTCGGCACGGTGTTCTCCGGCTTCGAATATCTCGGCGTGATCCTGGTGACCGCGATCCCGTTCGGCATCTACGACCTCGTCGAGGCCATGGACAATGTCGAGAGCGCGGAAGCCGCGGGCGACGAGTATCCGACGACGCGCGTGCTGACCGCCGACGGCGTCGTCAGCCTGATCGGCTGCATGATGGGCAATCCCTTCATCAACGCCGTCTACATCGGCCATCCCGGCTGGAAGGCGATGGGCGGCCGCATCGGCTACTCCGCGGCGACCGGGCTGATGGTGATCGTGCTGTCCTGGCTCGGCATCATCTCGGTGCTGCTGGCGCTGGTGCCGGTGGTCGCGATCTCGCCGATCCTGCTCTACATCGGCATGCTGATCGGCGCGCAGGCGTTCCAGACGACGCCGGTCAAGCACGCGCCGGCGATCGTGCTCGCGTTCACGCCGCATCTCGCCGCCTGGGCCAAGCTGCAGATCGACACCATGCTGGCCTCGACGGTGACGGCGGCGCAGGCTGTCGGCGGGCTCGCTGCCGACAAGGTGGACGCGGTGAAGACCGCCGCGATCGCCGCGCTGCCGCAGCAGGGCGTGCTGTATCACGGCCTGGAAGTGATGGGTGGCGGCTCGATCCTCGCCGGCCTCGTGCTGGGCGCCATCGGTGTGTTCGTCATCGAGCGCGACTTCACCAAGGCGGCGGCGTTCGCGCTCGCCGGTGCGGTCATGACCTATTTCGGCTTCATGCATGGTGAGGCTGTCGGCATCGGCGGCGGCTTCGGTGTGACGCCGGCGGTGGCGCTGGCCTATGTCGTGGTCGCGGGCGGGCTGTTCTGGCTGGGACGGCTCGGCATGTCCGAGAGCTACGTGCCGCATGCCGACATGCAAGCGGCGCCGGCGGAGTAGGCCGACTGCGGCACGAAAGCCAAGTTGGTTCAGACGGTCATTCCGGGGCAATCGTCAACTCGACGTCGCGAAGCGGCGGCGGGTTGGCGATTGAACCCGGAATCTCGAGCTTGTTGAAAGCCGACGCAAGACAACATCGAGATTCCGGGTTCACGGCCTGTCGGCCTTGCCCCGGAATGACGTTGTGGTGAGGCAAATGCCTGCACCGTCTCACCAGTCCGGCCGCCGGATCTGTCTTCGACCGTCACGTGGCCGGCTGATCGAGATAGTAGCGCAGCAGCGCCTCACCGGGCTCGGACAGCCACTCTGCCGCACCGGTCACATCGCCTTCGATCAAGCCGCTCATCCCGATCAGATAGGTGATCGGCATCGCCGGCGTGGCGAAGACGGAGGCGTCGGCATTGGCTGGATTGGTCGCCTGCGCATGCGGGTCGGCGAAGGACAGACGGGGCATCGCGACCGTTTCCGCGTATCGGCGGATGGTCTTGATGTCGCGGCGGTCGGTGCAGATGGTCCAGACGTCGAGCGCCGGCATCCGGACGCGGTCCAGTGCGGCGAGCGTCGGCAGGTCGGTCTTGCAGGCCGCGCACCACGTCGCCCACAGGTTCACCAGCGTGACATGGCCTGGCTTCGGCGCGAGCGTCACGTCCTTGCCGCTCAAGTCCTGCAGCTTCAACGGCGGCAGCGGATTGCGCGGCCGCTCGACGATGAACTGGCTGCGGCCGCTGCGGAAGAGCGGCGGCCTCGAATCATCAGCCGCGGCGCGGACGCGCGGCGAGGATACAAGGAGGGCGGTGGCGGCTCCCAGCAGCGCTGTGCGGCGCGTGAGGGCGCTGAAGGAAACAGTCTCAGCCATGGATGTAGGCCCAGCCCTTGCGCTGCAACTCGACGACGCGGCCGATGCCGAATGGCACGAGCTTCGCGCCCTCGATCAGCTCGATCATCAGATTCTCCTTGCTCTCGGCGATCGCCTTCGACGAGGCGCACATGCTGAAGCCGATATGCGGATACATCTGGCGCAGTGCGGCGATCGGCTCCTTCAACGGAGATTTGTCGGCGCGGAAGACATCGATGCCGCTGCCGTTGGCGACGACCTCGATGATGGGCGTCTGTCCGAGGCTGGCGAAATGCCGCGTGAGATTCCCCGAATAGCTGATGGCGTGGCCCATCACGTGCGGATCATTGCGATCGATCAGGATGACGATGCCGGCGCGATGCTGGGCGACGGCCGGCACGGCGAGGGTTGGAGTGCCGAGGGCCGTCGCGCCAGCGACGAAGCCGCGACGGGAGAGATCTTGAACGGGTTCGCTCATCGCTGCTTTCTCGTCGCAAGGGGAAACCGTCGGCCGTGGCGATTCCAAGGCCGGTGGTTGCCGGGTCAGTTGCGCGGCCGGATCGGCGCCTTGTTGTTGCGGCCCCACAGCACGAACAGCGACAAGGCGAGCAGCAGGATATTGAGCGGGGTGACGGCGGCCTCGCCGCGGGAAAGATGAAAGGCGAGGGCGAACACCTGGAGCGTGGCGCAGCCAAGCGCGGCGAGGACGGTCAGGCGCGGCATGATGCGCGTTAGCGACGGCAGGATGATGCCGAGCGCGCCGGCGAGATCGACCAGCCCGATCGCGCGCACGAAAACCTCGGAATACTCACCTGCCCACGGCATCATCGCCGCAAGCTGCGGGATCGGCGTGAACAGCTTGGTCAGGCCGGCTCCGCCAAAGGCCACGAAGATCAGGGCCTGTGCGGTCCACAGGCCGATGCGCAGCGCGAGCGAGGGCCGAAGCGGGGTGAGATCGGTGGTCGATGCAGTGGTGGACACGATGGAAGTCTCCAAACGAGTGGGGGCTGGTCGGCGCAGGTTGATGATTTCTTCTGGATTGATCATTATGCCTCCCGTTGAGAAATCATTGCTTGCTGGTTGATGATCAATGGACTCCCTCGTCAGCATCCGGGTGTTCTGCCAGGTCGCCGAGCTCAAGAGCTTCGCTGCGGCGGCCGAGCGGCTGAGCCTGTCACCCGCCATGGTCTCCAAGCACGTCATGGAGCTGGAGCGGCGGCTGTCGACCCGGCTGCTCAACCGCACCAGCCGCCGCGTCGGGCTGACCGAAGCCGGTGTGGTCTATTTCGAGCAGGTGCGTCAGCTGCTGGAGCAGCTCGACGACGTCGAGGCTGATGTCAGCGAGGCCACCGTGCTGCCGCGCGGCACGTTGAAGCTCAGCGCCTCCGTGTGGTTTGCGAATTCGCTGTTCGCCGACGTGCTCACCGCCTATCGCTCGCGCTATCCGGAGGTCGTGCTCGATGTCGACCTCAGCGGCCGGCTCGTCAATCTCATCGACGAGGGTTTCGATCTCGCGCTCCGCACCTCGGCCTCGCCCGGTGACGGACTGATCGCCCGTCCGCTACCCTCGATCCTGATGCAGTTCGTCGCTGCGCCACGCTATCTCGCCGCGGCGGGCCGGCCGACGGCGCTGGCCGATCTCAATGGCCATGCGTTCCTGAGATATGCGCTGATCCCCACGCGCGCGATGACGCTGCCTGGTCCCGACGGCGAGGTCATGCCGGCTTTCAAGGACGTGCTGATCAGCGGCAACGAAACGCTGCTTCACCATGCCGCCGTCGCTGGCATGGGCATTGCCGTGTTGCCGCGCTGGCTGATCATGGATGATCTCGCGACAGGCCGGCTCGAGACGGTGCTGCCGGAGGCGTTGACGCTCAAGGCGCCGCTGATGGCGGTCTATCCGAGCCGCAAATATCTCTCGGCCAAGGTCCGCACCTTCATCGACTTCATCGCCGCCGATCCACGCCTGAAGCAGGTCTCGGAAGGGCCGCCGCCTGCGATCGATACGATCAGGGCGCGCGGGCGGAAGCGGCGGAAGACAGGGGCGTGATGCGCGTGGCGGCCTTGGCAGCTCGCGATCTGAGCTGGGGTGTGCTCATCGCTGGCTATCAATTTCTACAAGTTCGACTCGATGTATAGCAGCATGATGTTGTTGAGCTCTCGCGGCAGTGAAGGTGCACCTCGCCCCGCCAGGGCGAAGCGAAGCTTCGCTAGGGCGGGGAGAGGTCGGATTGCATCGAAGATGCAATCCGGGTGACGGGGACAGGTCTCTCCACGAACACTTCCCGTGCGTCTGCTCACCCCAACCATCTCAGCGCGAGCAAAGCTCGTTGCGGCCCCGTGACGAATGGGAAGAGGGAGCGCACCGATGGTGCCCCACGTTCACGGTCGCACGGCCGGCGCGTCCATCGTCAAGCCGCGTGCCCGCGACATCAGATAGAGCTCGAGTGCGATCATGTCCGGCGCGTCGAAGTCGAAGGCTTGCGCGCGCACGCCGGTCATGCAGCCGCGGAGGCGGCGCTGCAGCGAGCCCATGCCCTGCCATTCCAGGCGATAGATCGGATAGCCGGTCGGCTGTCCCTGTGTGATCGATGAGCCCGCGAGATGCCTGTCCCAATTATCGTCGTGGCAGTTGGCGCAGGCGAGATTGAGCTGGCCCTGGCGCTGAAAGAACAAGTCGCGGCCGCGTGCGATCGAGGACGCCAGCCGCGGGTCGTTACCGGCGGTGATCGGCATCCCGCGCGATTGCTTCGCGATCAGCGCCGTCAGCGCCAGCAGCTCGCGGCTCTCTGCTGCGAACGGCGCGGCCTCCTGATGCTGCCTGCGGCAGAGATTGACGCGCTGGCCGAGATCGACCGGCACACCGCTCGCGGCATTGAAGGCGGGATAGCGCGCAGCGACGCCCTTCATGCTGACATCGACCGCGCCGTGACAATCGCCGCACGCCTTGTTGGCCGTGCCTGCCTTCGTCGTCCACAGCGCCTCGCCGTCGAGCACCGACAGCATCGCTGGATTGGCGGTGTCGTCGTCCTGCATCGCCTTGGTGTCCGACGACATGAAGTCATAGCCGGAGCGGCGCGCGGACTCTGCAATCTCGCCGGCCAGCACGGGCAAGGTCAGGGCGATCATCGTCATGACAGTGAGAAGCGCCGGCCGCATCAGTCGACCGTGATCGTCGCCGCGGCGGTAGCGACGAAGCCGTTGTCGCCGATCCACTCGAAGGCGAAGCGGCCGCTCTCGGTCGCCGTGGTGAAGAACGACAGGAACGGATTGGCGGCGATGGCCGGATAGAGGTCGGCGCGGAAGATCTCGGCGCCATTGAACCTGCAGGTGAAGCTCGTGATGATGTCGCGCGGGATGGCCTCGCCTGCGGCCGTATGGCGATAGCCCGGCTCCATGACGTGGCTCATCAGCGTCTTGATCTCGATGACGGCGCCGCGCTTGGCCTTGGCGGGAACGTTGACGAGGGCGGCAGGCATCACGGCATCTCCTCGGTGCAGGCGGCCAAGGTCACGATGACGTCGACGCTCGCCGACCAGAACGTGCCGTCGGACAGTTTCGCGATCGCAACCACCTTCTGGGTGTCGGCGAGCCGGATGCGCGTCGTGACCTGGGCGCGGCCGGCGCTCGCCGTCAGGTGGAAACTGGCGACGTTGGGCTGCGGGTTCTTCTCGTTGAAGACGTGGATGCTCTTGACGAAATTGTCAGGCGTCATCGGGTGATCGACGCTGACCGTCATGGGCACGGTGTTGCCGTTCTCCACCAGCGGCGGGATGTCGAGCCGGACCTTGCCGACCGTCACCTTGGCCTCGCCGACGAGGTTGCGGATGGCGGACGCCAGCATCGCCGGCGTCGCCTGCGCCGGCCGGACCGTGATCAGCGGCAGCGCGCTGGCCGCGGTGAGCGTTCCCGCCAGTTGCAGCAAATGGCGGCGCGAGATGTGGGATCGTTCGAACATGCCGGTCATATGGGCTCACTCGCGCAAGGTCGCGAGATAGGCGACGATGTCTTCGATCTGCTCCGCCGACAGGATCGGCTTGTCGCGCCAGGCGGAACCGACGCGGGTCAGTCCGTCAATGCGATAGTAGGACGGCATGATCGTTGCCGGATTGAGCCTGGAGGCATCGACCAGCCGCAAGCGGAGCTGCGGCATCGTCGAACGGCTGCCGGCGCCAGCAAGGCTGGGCGCGAGATCGCCCTGGAAGCGCGCTTCCGGGAACGGGCCGGAATGGCAGAGGATGCAGGTCGAGCTGCGTGCGAGAACGAGCGCACGGCCGCGCGCGGCGTCGCCGGGCTGGCCGGTGAGCGATTGCGCGATGCCGTCGCCGCTGATCGTATACGGCGCGAGCTGCTGCGCGGCGGCGGTCGCGGGCAGGGCGATGATGAGGATCGCGATGAACCGGCTAGCCGAACGCATCATGGGTCAGCGCCTTGAACCAGGCCGTTGTCGCCTCTGCCTCAGCCGCGCGCGTGGCCTGGGGGGCGTCGATCGGGCTTGTCTTGCCACCTTCCACTTCGGCGAACAGATCCGCCTTGGGTTGATACACGCCTGCCAGCGAGAACGCGTAGTTCGGCGCCACCAGGCTGTAGCAGATGCCGGTGAGCGGCGGCGTATCGGACTGCCGTCCGGTCAGGTCGCGCACGATCACCGCCGCGCACGTCTGGCCCTGCGCCCGCGCCGCGCCGGCCGATTTCGGAATGCCGCCGCCGAGGCACGCGTCGCCGATGACGTGGACATCCGGAAGCAGCTTCGAGGCGAAGGTCGTGGCATCGATCGGGCACCAACCGGTGCGGTCGGCCGCACCGGCAAGCGCGGCAATGCGGCCCGCCTTCTGCGGCGGGATGATGTTGGTCACATCGGGATTGTAGTTGCCGAACTCGGTGACCACGGTGCGCGTGGCGATCTCGACGCCGGTGACGCGGCCGCCCTGCGACAGCGGAATGCGCTCGATCATGCCGGGGTAGAGCTGCTGCCACGCCTGCTCGAACAGCTTCTGCTGCGAGAAGCTGTCCTTGGCATCGAGGATCAGCACCTTCGACTTCGGCTTGTGCGCCTTGAGATAATGCGCGATCAGGCTGGCGCGCTCGTAAGGCGCTGGCGGACAGCGCGACGGATTGGCCGGCACGGCGATCGCGACCGTGCCGCCATCCGGCATCGTCTCGACCTGCGTCCGCAGCAGCAGCGTCTGTTCGCCGGCCTTGTAGGCGTGCGGCATGACCGTCGAGGCAGCCTCGTCGTAGCCTTGCAGGGCCGTGAAATCGAGATCGATGCCGGGTGCCAGCACCAGGCGGTCATAGGCCAGCGTGGCGCCGTCGGCGAGCGCCACCTTGTGTGCAGCCGCATCGATGGCGGTGGCCGCCTGTAGCACGACGCGCACGCCTTCGGCGGCGACCTTGTCGTAGCCGAACTGCTGCGCTGTGATATCGCGCAGGCCGGCAATGACCTCGTTGCTCAGGGGGCACGAAGTGAATGTCTTGTTGGTCTCCACAAGCGTGACGTCAAGCTTTGCGTCGGCCTGGCGCAGGGCGCGGGCGCAGCTCGCGCCACCAAAACCGCCGCCGATGATGATCACGCGCGCCGTCGTCTGCGCGCGCAGCACCGCCGGCGCGGCGAGCAGGGCTGCGCCCGCCGCGATCAGGCCGCCGACCTCTCTGCGGGTGCGCTGGCTCACTCTCATCCATTCAGAATAGCATGGCGGCGGCCATTGTTCCCAACGGCTGCCGCCACACGGATCATGCGAAGGTGATGTTCTGGTCGCGCAGCGGCACCGAGCGGATGCGTTTTCCGGTGGCGGCGAAATACGCATTCAGCACGGCGGGGGCGGCGACGCCGATGGTCGGCTCGCCGACGCCGCCCCAGAAGCCGCCGCTCGGGATCATGATCGCGTCCACCTTCGGCATCTCGGCGATGCGCATCGAATTGTAGCTGTCGAAATTGGTCTCGACGATCCGTCCGTCCTTCACGGTGCAGCCGCCGTAGAACAGCGCCGACAGGCCGTAGACGAACGAGCCGGCGATCTGCCGCTCCACCTGCGCCGGGTTGACGACATAGCCCGGATCGGTCGAGGCGACGATGCGGTGGATCTTGATCTTGTTGCCGTCGATCACCGAGATCTCGGCGGCGCCCGCGACGTAGCTACCATAGCCGTGCAGCTGAGCGAGGCCACGGTACACACCGTCCGGCGCCGGGGTGCCCCAGCCGATCTTCTCGGCGACCGCGTTCAGCACCGCGAGATGCTTGGGATGGTCGGCCATGAGCTTCCGGCGGAACTCCAGCGGGTCCTGGCCGGCCGCATCGGCGAGCTCGTCCATGAAGCATTCGAGATAGATCGCGTTCTGGTTCACGTTGACGCCGCGCCAGAAGCCCGGATTGATGTGCGGGTTGCGCATCGCATGCTCGATCAGCAAATTCGGCACGGAGTAGCCGATCGTCGCCTCGCCTGATGGCGCGAGCCCCTGGAAGGTCGCGGGGTCCTTGCCGTTGACGAGCGCATCCGGCCGCAGGCTGAACAGGATCGACTGGCCGGAGATGCGCATGTGCAGCGCCGTCAGATTGTTGTCGGCGTCGAAGCCGCCGGTCAGCTTGCACTGCGTGATCGGGTGATAGCGGCCATGCGTCATGTCCTCCTCGCGCGACCACAACAGCTTGATCGGGGTGCCCGGCATCTCCTTGGCGATCTTCACCGCCGGGCGGACATAGTCGGTCTGGCCGCGCCGGCCGAAGCCGCCGCCGAGGATCAGCTTGTGCACCTCGCATTTGTCGGCAGGCAGCCCTGAGGCTTCCAGCACTGCGGCGAATGCCGCCTCGCCGTTCTGCGTGCCGCACCACACCTCGCAGCGCTCGGGCGTGTAGAGCGCGGTGGCGTTCATCGGCTCCATGGTGGCGTGGTTCTGATAGGGATAGTTGTAGGTAGCCTCGACCTTCTTCACCGCGCTTGCCAGCGCCGCCTTGGCGTCGCCGTTCTCGTTGCCGACGAAGGCGGGGCCGGACTCCAATCCTTCCGCGAGCCATTTGCCGATCGAGGCCGAGGAGACCTTGGCGTTCTCGCCTTCGTCCCACACGATCGGCAGCGCATCGAGCGCGGTCTTGGCGTGCCACCAGGTGTCGGCGACCACGGCCACGGCGGTGCCGTCGATCGCGACCACCTTCTTGACGCCCTTCATGCCGGCGATCTTGGCCTCGTCATAGCTCTTCAGCTTGCCGCCGGTGACCGGACAGTCCTTGATCGCGGCGTTGAGCATGTTCGGCAGCTTCATGTCGGCGCCGTAGATCATCGCGCCGGTGACCTTGTCGGCGGTATCGAGCCGTCTCACGCCCTTGCCGATCAGGGTCCAGTCCTTCGGATCCTTCAGCTTCACGTCGGCTGGCGGCGTCAGCTTCGCGGCGGCCTCGGCCACCTTGCCGTAGGTCGTGGTCCGGCCCGAGGCCTTGTGGGTGATGACGCTATTCGCAGCCGTGCATTCGGCCGCCGGCACCTTCCACTCGTCGGCGGCGGCCTGGATCAGCATCATCCGCGCGGCGGCGCCGCCCTTGCGGACGTAGTCCTGCGACGCGCGGATGCCGCGGCTGCCGCCGGTGGAGAAATCGCCCCACACCCGCTTGCGCGCGACGTTCTGGCCCGGCGTCGGATATTCGGTCGTGACCTTGCTCCAGTCGCAAGCCAATTCCTCGGCGACGAGCTGGGCCAGACCGGTCAGCGAGCCCTGGCCCATCTCCGAGCGGGCGATGCGGATCACCACGGTGTCGTCGGGGCGGATCACGACCCAGGCGTTGACCTCGGGCGAGCCATCCGCGGCGCGCACGATCTGCGGCCCGCCGAAGGGAAGGTCGAGGCCGAGGGCGAGGCCGCCGCCGAGCGCGGCGGTGCCGATGACGAAGGACCGGCGGTCGAGGCGCGGCGTCACATGCTGGTTCATGCCGTCCTCCTCAGGCGTTGGCGGCGGCGTGGATCGCCTCGCGCACCTGCGCGAAGGTTCCACAACGGCAGATGTTGGTGATGGCGTCGTTGATGTCCTGATCGCTCGGCTTCGGATTGTCCTTGAGCAGCGCCGCGACGGCCATGATCATGCCGCTCTGGCAGTAGCCGCATTGCGGAACGTCGTTCTCCACCCAGGCCTGCTGCACCTTGTGCAGGCCGGTGTCGCTCGCGAGCCCCTCGATGGTGGTGATCTGCTTGCCCAGGGCCTCGGAGACGGTGACGCCACAGGAGCGCACGGCCGCGCCGTCGAGATGCACGGTGCAGGCGCCGCATTGTGCAATGCCGCAGCCATATTTGGTGCCGGTCAGTCCGGCGTTCTCGCGGATCGCCCACAGCAGCGGCGTGTCGGGCTCGACGTCCAGAGTATAGGATTGTCCGTTGATCGTGAGGTTTGCCATCGCAGATCCCTTTCGTTCAACGCGCCAGTTGAACAGAGGGCGGCACTGTGGCGCGAACGTTTGCATCCTTCAAATCAAGAATATGCGTTTGCCGCGCGCAGGATTTGTGATGGGCCCGGCTTGTAGTTGCGTCGGCTCATGGGCCGCGCGGCGGAGCGACGGCAAGCCGCAGAAAGCTCATCACGCTGCCGAGCGCGGCGAAACCGGCGCCGAGGGCCAAGGCAAGGGTGGCTCCTTGGTGCCCCGCAAGGCTGAAGCACAAGGCGGCGAGCGCCGCGCCGGTGGTCTGGCCGGTCAACCGGGCCGTGGCGACGATGCCGCTGGCGCCGCCGCTGCGGTGCGGCGGGGCGCTTGACATGATGGCCTTCATATTCGGCGCCTGGAAGAAGCCGAACCCGATGCCGCAGATCAGCATGCGCCAGACGATGTTCGCGATGCTCGGGTTCTCCGGCAACATGGCGAGCAGCGCCATGCCGGAGCCGAGCATCACCAGGCCGATGCCGCCGAGCAGGCCGGCGGGAAAACGGTCCGACAGCCGGCCGGCGATCGGCGCCATGATCGTGACTGCGAGCGGCCAGGGCGTCATGAAGAACCCGGTCTCGACCTGCGAGCGCTGGAGAATGTCCTCGAAATAGAACGGCAGCGACACGAAGCCGAGGCCCTGCACCGAGAACGAGCACACTGCGGTCGCCGCCGACAGCGCGAACACCCCGCGGCGGAACAGGTCGATCGGCAGCATCGGCGCCGGGTGGTCGGCCTGGCGGCGGGCCAGGATGACGCCGAGCACGAGCGCTGCGACCAGTTCGGCGACCACCATGGCCGGCGTCGCGCCGTGCGCGGCGCTGCCGATGCCGGTGATGAACAGGCCGAGGCAGAGCGCAGCGAGGGCGGCGCCGAGAAAGTCGAAGCCATGTTCGGCCCGCGGCGTCCGCGGCAGCATCCTCATGCCGATGGCGATCGCGATCAGGCCGAACGGAAGATTGATCGCAAACAGCCACGGCCAGGAGCCGAGCGAGAGAATGGCGGACGCGATCGTCGGGCCGAAGGTGAAGGAAATGCCGACCACCAGCGCATTGTGGCCGAGGCCGCGTCCCAGCATCTTGCCGGGATAGACGTAGCGCACCAGCGCGGTGTTGACGCTCATGATGCCGCTGGCGCCGAGGCCCTGCAGCGCGCGGGCGATCACCAGCGTTGGCAGCGACCACGCCAGCGCGCAGCCGACCGAGGCCAGCGTGAACAGCAGCAGGCCGCCGAGATAGATGCGCTGATGGCCGACGATCTCGCCGAGCGCGCCGAGCGGCAGCAGCGTCGCGACCAGTGCGATCTGGTAGATGTTGACCACCCAGACCACCTCGGCCGGGGAGACGTGGAGATCGGCCGAGATCGACGGCAGCGCGATGTTGGCGATGGCGACGTCGAGCGAGGCCATCGACAGCGCCGTGAAGATCGCGGCGATGGCCCAGGGCCGCTTGCCGGGCGGCAGGCCATCGGTGGTGCCGTCGCCGGCGAGCTTCGAAGCGTGGTGGCGGTCGGACATGAGACCTTTGGAGACCTTCGGTTCGCGGGGCGCGTCCGGATCAGCATGTACACGGGAGCAGGCGAGCGCCCCAGCCGTCGCGGGCGCATGGCGGTATGCGCCCGGTCGCAAGGAACGGGTCGAAGCCGGCTACACGCCCGGCCTTGCCAGCCGTTCGATCGTCTGGTTGTGCCGCGTCAGGAGCTCGCAGGCGTGGCCGATCTGGCGGGCGCGCAGGGCCTGCAGGATCAGCCGGTGATCCTGGTTGGTGCGCGGACGCCAGCCGGCATTGCGGGCCATCGCCAGCACCAGCCGTGAATTCGCCAGGCGCAATCCGTCGAGGCTCGCCAGCAGCCGCGGCATCGCGCAGGGCGCGACCAGCGCGCGGTGGAAGGCGCGGTTCGCGGTCTCGAATTCCTGGATGGTCTCGGCATTGTCGGCCTCGATCAGCGCGAGCTCGATCGCGGCGAGATGCGTCGGCGTGTAGCGCGGCGCGGCATTGCGCAGCGCGATCACCTCGAGCGCGACGCGCATCTCGACGATCTCCCTGGTCGACTTCGCATCGAGCGGCGCCACCCGCACGCCGCGCCGCGGTGCCGCGACCACGAGATACAGCGCCTCGAGCTGCCGAAATGCCTCGCGCACCGGCACGTGGCTGGATTTGAACTCGCGCGCGACGTGGTCCTGTCGCAGCGGCGCATCCGGGGGGAGCGCGCCACTGACGATCCGTTCGGTGATGGCCTCGGCGATGCGGTGGGCCGTGGTGAGATTCTCGTCCTGCATGGCGATAGATTATCTATCGAAAAAACCGATGCGAGGAAAGCCGCTGTGCCCTACGGTGCTTTAATACGGATTTTCATAGATAATATCTTTGAAAATCTATAATCCGCGTGAGGTGTCGAAATGCCCGTTCCAAGCAGCTTGTCCGATCGCCCCGACAACGACGCTGCCGTCCGTCACGACTGGACCCGGGACGACGCCGAGGCGCTCTACGGCCTGCCATTTCCGGATCTGATGTTCCTGGCGCAGTCGGCGCATCGCCGGCAGTTCGATCCCACCCGCGTGGAGACCGCGAGCCTGCTCAGCATCAAGACCGGCGGCTGCCCGGAGGATTGCGGCTACTGCTCGCAGAGCGCGCATTACGACACCGGTCTCAAGGCGACGAAGCTGATGGATCGCGATGCGGTGGTCGCCACCGCACGGCGCGCGAAGGCAGCGGGAGCCGAGCGCTTCTGCATGGCCGCCGCCTGGCGCAGTCCCAAGGACCGCGACCTCGATCAGGTCTGCGACATGGTCAGCGCGGTGAAGGATCTAGGCATGGAGACCTGCGTGACTCTGGGCATGCTGACGCCGCCGCAGGCGCAGCGGCTGAGAGAGGCCGGGCTCGACTTCTACAACCACAATGTCGACACCTCGCCCGAGTTCTACGACCGCATCATCACCACGCGCACGCTGCAGGACCGCATCGATACGCTCGCGCATGTGCGCGAGGCCGGCATCAAGGTGTGCTGCGGCGGCATCATCGGCATGGGCGAGGAGATCGACGACCGGCTCGGCATGCTGGTGCTGCTCGCCAACCTCGCCGAGCATCCCGACAGCGTGCCGATCAACATGTGGAACGAGGTGAGGGGCGTGCCGGTCCACGAGACGGCCACGCGGCCCGATCCGATTGCGCTGGTGCGATTGATCGCGGTCGCGCGCATCCTGATGCCCCGGAGCGTGGTGCGGCTGTCGGCGGGCCGGCAGTACATGAGCGACGAGCTGCAGAGCCTGTGCCTGCTCGCCGGCGCCAATTCGATCTTCATCGGCGACGTGCTGCTGACCACGGCCAACCCCCAGGCGCAGCGCGACGCCGATCTGCTCGCGCGGCTCGGCATGACCTCGTCGCTGTCGGCGCGTCCGGTCGCACCGGCCGCCGCCAGCGAAAGCGCAGACGCATCGTCCCCGGCCTGATTCGAACCTCATCGCGAGTTCGGCGCGACCGCGCCCACGGAACTGCCTGGTCGTGCCGGTCCACGCCCGCGGCTGACCGAAACAGAGCGGAGCCATGTCCATGCTGTCCGACAGGTTGGCGATCTATTCCGACGGCCTGCAGAGGCTCGCGGCCGATGACCGGTTGCGGCAGCTCACTCCACCGGCCGGTCTCGATTTCTCCTCCAACGACTATCTCGGACTGGCGCAGGCGCCGCGCATCAAGCGCGCCGTCGCCGCGGCCATGGAGGCCGGCACGCCGGTCGGCGCCGGCGGCTCGCGCCTGCTGCGCGGCAATTGCGATGAGCACGAACGGCTCGAGGCGCAGGCCGCGCGCTTCTTCGGTGCCGAGCGCGCGCTGTTCTTCGGCTCCGGCTACATGGCGAATTTCGCCGTGCTCACCACATTGCCGCAACGCGACGACCTGCTGGTGCTCGATGCGCTCGTTCATGCGAGCACCCATGAGGGCGCGCGTGCCGGTCGCGCCGAGACGTGCCAATTCATCCACAACAACGCGCAGTCGGCCGAGGACGCGATCCTGACCTGGCGCAGGGACGGCGGTGTCGGCCAGCCCTGGATCGTCGTCGAAAGCCTCTACAGCATGGACGGCGACCTCGCGCCGCTGGTGGATTTGATGGCGATCGCCGAGCGACACGATGCCTTTCTGCTGATCGACGAGGCCCACGCGACCGGGGTCCACGGCGCGCAGGGCCGCGGCCTTGCCGCAGCCTATGAGGGACGCGAGAGCGTCGTCACCGTTCACACCTGCGGCAAGGCGTTGGGCGCGGCCGGCGCGCTGGTCACCGCGAGCGGCGTGCTGTGCGACACGCTGATCAATCGCTGCCGGCCCTTCGTCTTCAGCACCGCGCCGTCGCCGCTGATGGCGGTGGCGGTGCTCGAGGCGCTTGCGATCTTGCGCGACGAGCCGGAGCGGCAGCAGCGGCTGGCGCAGCTCGTTGGCTTCGCCCATCGCGCGATCGACGCGCGCTTCGGTGAAAGCTGGTCGCCGTCGCAGATCATTCCCTGCGTCGTCGGCGACAATGCGCGCGCGATGAGCCTGGCTGCCGCGCTGCAGGCGCGAGGCTTCGACGTCCGCGGCATCCGGCCGCCGACGGTGCCGCCGGGCACGGCGCGGCTCAGGCTGTCGCTGACCTTGAATGTCGACGAAGCAGCAATTGCCATGCTGCTCGATGCGCTCGCCGACGAGATCGGGAGGCCGCGGGCATGACGCCACGCATCGTGGTCACCGGCACCGATACCGGGATCGGCAAGACGGTGTTCGCGGCCGGCCTCACGGCGCTGTTGGGGGCCTGCTATTGGAAACCGGTCCAGGCCGGCCTTGCCGAGGAGACGGACTCCTGCCGTGTCCAGCGGCTGGCCGAGCTCGCCGACGATCGCGTGCTGCCCGAAGCCTATCGTTTGCCGGAGCCGGCCTCGCCGGATCGCGCGGCCCGCCTCGCAGGCGTCAGCATCGATCCGCTCAGCCTGCATCCTCCGCAGTCCGTCGGCCGGCCTGTCGTGATCGAGGGGGCCGGCGGGGTCATGGTGCCGCTCGATTCCCAGACGCTCTATCTCGATGTCTTCGCGCGATGGCAATTGCCGGTCGTGCTCTGCGCGCGCACCAGCCTCGGCACCATCAATCACTCGCTGCTGTCGCTGGCGGCGCTGCGCAGCCGCCGCATCGGCGTGCTCGGCATCGCCTTCATCGGCGACGGCCATGCCGACAATGAGGAGACGATCTGCCGGCTCGGCGGGGTGAAGCGCCTGGGCCGGCTGCCCTGGATCACGCCGCTGACGGCGCGATCGCTGCAGTACGTGTTCGCCACGCAATTCCAGCGCAGGGATTTCGAACCATGATGCGCAAGGCAACCTCGCCGATCTGGCATCCCTTCACGCAGCATGCGCTCCAGCCCGAGATGACGCCGGTCGCGCGCGGCGAGGGCGCCTATCTCTTCACCGCCGACGGCCGGCGGATCATCGATGCGATCGCGTCGTGGTGGGTGGTCACGCACGGCCATTGCCATCCGCATATCGTGCGCGCGATTCAGGACCAGGCCGAGCGGCTGGATCAGGTGATCTTCGCCGGTCACAGCCATGAGCCGGCCGAGCAGGTTGCCGCGGGGCTGCTCGCGCTGGTGCCGCCGAGCCTTGCGCACGTGTTCTTCTCCGACAGTGGCGCCACCAGCGTCGAGGTCGCGCTGAAGATGGCGCTCGGCTATTTCAGGAACATCGGCGAGCCGCGCTCGCGCATCGTGGTGATGCAGCATTCCTATCACGGCGACACCATCGGTGCGATGTCGGTCGGCGCGCGTGGCGTGTTCAACGCCGCCTATGAGCCGCTGCTGTTCGACGTTATCGTCATCCCGTTTCCGTCGCAGGGCAGGGAACAGGCGACCTTGGACGCGCTCGCGGCGGTCTGCGAAAACGACCGGCCGGCCGCCTTCATCGTCGAGCCGCTGGTGCTCGGCGCCGGCGGCATGCTGATGTATCCGGCCGCGGTGTTGCGCGAGATGCACCGGATCTGCAAGGCGTTCGGCGTGCTGTTCATCGCCGACGAGGTCATGACCGGCTGGGGCCGCACCGGCACGTTGTTCGCGTGCGAGCAGGCGGACATCGCGCCCGACATCGCCTGCTACGCCAAAGGACTGACCGGAGGCGCGATGCCGCTTGCGGTGACGCTGTGCAGTCCCGCGATCTACGAGGCGCACTATTCGACCGACCGCGCCCGCACGTTCTTTCACTCCAGCTCCTACACGGCCAATCCCATTGCCTGCGCGGCGGCCAGCGCCAATCTCGAGCTGTGGCGGCAGCCGCAGACGCGGGCCCGGATCGCCGCCGTCGCGGCCGCGCAGCAGCGCTGCCTCGACCGCTTACGTTACGACGAGCGATTTTCCGCGCTGCGGCGTTGCGGCACCATCACGGCGCTCGATCTCCATGCCGACGAGCCCGGCTACCTCGCCGAGGTCGGTCCCAGGCTGCAGGCCTTTTTCCGCGACAGCGACGTGCTGCTGCGTCCGCTCGGTCATACCATCTACGTCATGCCGCCATACTGCGTCACCTCCGGCGACCTCGAGGCGGTGTATGCCGTCATCGACGAGGCCGTCGACCACGTGCTCTGATGTCGCCGATGGACGAGTTCCAGCGCATGTTCGCCGGAGTGGACTGCCGTCAGCTGAGATGATCAGGAGGCCGGGCAGCTCAGTGCCCGGTCTCGGATTCGATCTACTTATTCAGCGCTGCTGACGAGACGGATGCGCGGCTCCGCCATCTCGATCAGGCTGCGATACGCCGCGAGATAGTCGAGCGCCATGCGGCGTGCGGTGAAGCGGCGTTCGAACTGCTCGCGCACGCGGGCGCGGCTCAGGCCGGACAGGCGACTGACCGCTGCGACCGCGCTGAGCTCGTCCTCGACGACGAAGCCGGTCACGCCGTCGTCGATCACCTCGGGAACCGAGCCGCGGTTGTAGGCGATCACGGGCGTGCCGCAGGCCATCGATTCGATCATCACCAGGCCGAACGGCTCCGGCCAATCGATCGGCAGCAACAGGCCGAGCGCACCGGACAGGAATTCCGGTTTCTCGTGGTCGCCGATCTCGCCGATATAGTCGACCAAGGGATTGTCCTTGATCAGGGGATGGATCAGCTCGTCGTAGTAATCCTGGTCGGCGCGGTCGACCTTGGCGGCGATCTTCAGCGGAATCCCACAGCGCATCGCGATCTTGATGGCGCGGTCGACTCCCTTTTCCGGGGCGATGCGTCCGAGCACGGCCAGATAGCTCGGCGTCACAGGCTTGGGCATCAGCAGCCGTTCGGGAAGCCCATGCAGCACGGTGCGAACCCAGTTCGCATTCGGCACCGGTCGGCGCTGCGAGTCCGAGATCGAGACGACGGGAACATCCTTGAAGACCGAAAATACCGGCTGATGCTCCGGCAGGTCGAGCCGGCCGTGCAGGGTTGTGAGGAAGGGGGTGGGTTGCCGGTGGAACAGGGAGAACGGGTAGTAATCGAGATGGAAGTGCAGGATGTCGAACTGTTCGTCGTCGCATTGCTGCCGTACGTTTTCGAGCATCACCATGTGAAGCGCGTTCGGATCCCTTACCGAGCCGTCGAGGCGCAGAGCCTTCGGCCATGTCGGAGAGAGTTTCGCCGATGTCTGCGAATCGCCGCTGGCGAACAGGGTGACGTCGTGTCCGAGGGCCACGAGCTCCTCGGTCAACCAATGAACGACCCGCTCAGTGCCGCCGTAGAGCTTCGGAGGCACAGCCTCCGTCAATGGAGCTACCTGCGCAATGCGCATCTCGTCGTCTCCTATTCGTGATCATGGATGAAGCCCCCTACCGAATGGCACCGGCACTGCCGAAGCGGGAACGTTGTCGCATGTGCGAAGTTCCCTTGCCCTGATCACTCTTTCTTCGACACAACGTGTTCCTCGGCGTCTCATTGATGCCATCCCTGATCCTCAACGCTGCTGCCGTCATTGTCGAAGGGCAGGGTTGCAGCGCGGCAGCGCAAGGAACCGGACAAACTGTTCATCGTTCAACTCGCCGCAACAGGTGTCGCAACGACGCGCTCATCTCAATGGGAAGATCATGGATCAGCTTTCAGGCTACGCGCACCGGCCCTTTTCTTTCGTGTTGCGCTATCTCATGAGGCGCCCTGCAGCGCATCTCATTATTCTGCTGTCCGTCGTCGGTGCAGTTGCCTGCTCGGTGGGCACGCAATATGGTGTGAAGTCGCTGGTCGACGCTCTCTCCTCCGGGCCGTCGCGTGACAGCAATGTCTGGACCGCGTTCGTGCTGCTGATGGCGCTGATTGCGACCGACAACATTCTCTGGCGCGTCGCGAGCTGGATCGCGAGCTCCACCTTCGTGCGCGTGACCGGAGATCTTCGGCGCGACATCTTCCGTCATCTCACTGGGCATGCGCCGAGCTATTTCGGCGATCGCCTGCCGGGAATGTTGTCGAGCCGGATCACGGCCACGTCGAACGCGGTGTTCACCGTCGAGAACATGTTCATGTGGAACGTGCTGCCGCCATGCCTCGCCACGGTCGCGGCCATCTGCCTGATCGGAACCGTGAGCGGCCCGATGGCGATCGGCCTGCTGCTGATCGCGGCCATGATGGTGGTGGCGATGTTCCGTCTGGCCGCCGCCGGCAAGCCGCTGCACGACGATTTCGCCGACAAGGCGGCGATGGTCGACGGCGAGATGGTCGACGTGATCTCGAACATGCCGCTGGTGCGCGCCTTCTGCGGCCTGCGCCACGAGCACGACCGGTTCGACGCGACCATCGACAGGGAGCTCGAGGCGCGGGGGCGCAGTCTCCGCTACCTCGAGAAGCTGCGCATTCTGCACGCCACGGTGACGATCGTGCTGACGGTCGCGCTCATGGCCTGGGCGATTTCGCTGTGGCAGCGGGGCGGGGCGACGACCGGCGACGTCGTGCTGGTCTGCACGCTCGGCCTTTGCATTCTCAACGCGACGCGCGATCTCGCGGTCGCGCTGGTCGACGTCACCCAGCATGTGGCGCGCATGAGCGAGGCGATCGCGACCCTGTTGCAGCCGCACGAGCTGCGCGATCACCCCGAGGCCGAGCCGCTGGTCAAGAGCGGCGCGGCGATCGCGTTCGACAACATCACCTTCCACTATCCGGGCGGCCACAAGCTGTTCGAGAATTTCACGCTGCGGCTGCAGCCCGGCCAGCGCGTCGGCCTGGTCGGTCAGTCCGGCGGCGGCAAGTCGAGCCTGTTCACGCTGCTGCAACGGTTCTATGATCCGCAAGCCGGTCACATCACGATCGACGGCCAGGACATCGCCAAGGTCACCCAGCAGAGCCTGCGGGAGGCGATCTCGGTGGTGCCGCAGGACATCTCGCTGTTCCATCGCTCCATCCTGGAAAACATCCGCTACGGACGTCCGAGTGCGACCGACGACGAGGTGTTGCGGGCGGCGATCGCGGCGCGTTGCGACTTCGTCGAGACGCTGCCGGAGGGGTTGCAGACGATGGTTGGGGATCGCGGCGTCAAGCTGTCGGGCGGACAGCGCCAGCGCATCGCGATCGCGCGGGCCTTCCTCAAGGACGCGCCGATCCTGCTGCTCGACGAGGCCACGGCGGCGCTCGACAGCGAGTCCGAGGAAGCCATCCGTGAGGCGCTGGGCCGCCTGATGCGCGGCCGCACTGTCATCGCGATCGCGCACCGCCTCGCGACATTGCGGAATTTTGACCGCGTGGTGGTGCTGAAATCGGGCAGGATCATCGAGGACGGCGCGCCCGACCGGCTGATGCAGGACGAAGGCCCGTATCGGGACCTCGTGACCCAGGAGATGAACCGGCTCGCCAAGTTCGCCGCCTGATCGTTGCGTCGGATCGCGTCGAGAACGTGCACTCTCGGTTGTCCGGGCACTTCAATATCGCATGAGGCCAACATGTCCGCCGAAGTCGCAAGCACACTGTCGTTGATCACCCGGACGGACGAGCCTGCCGAGCAGCCGTTCTACATTCCCATGACGGGGCCGGCGGCACGGCCGCGGCGCTCGCTCAAGCATGACGATACGTTCATCGTCCTCGACGGCCATGGCGACATCGGCGCCTCAGCCGGCGGACCGGACGGTCTCTTCAACGCCGATACGCGCTATCTCGCGCGCCTCGAATTGACGCTGGACGACGTTCAGCCCCTGCTGCTCGGCTCGAGCCTGCGTGACGACAACTCCGCGCTGACCGTCGATCTCACCAATCCCGACATCTACAGCCAGGGCCGCCTGGTGCTGCCGAAGGACATGCTGCACATCGTGCGGACGATCTTTCTCTGGCATGGCACGGCCTATCAGCGCATCGGGCTGCAGAACCATGGTGATCGCCACGCCAGCTTCGATCTCAAGCTCACGTTCGACAACGATTTTGCCGACCTGTTCGAGGTGCGGGGCTCGGTGCGGCCCCGCCGCGGGGTCGGCTCGAGCCGGCTGGTCGATCCAGGCGAGGTCGTGCTTCACTATCGTGGGCTGGACAATGTCACACGCACCACGGATATGAGCTTCGATCCGCGTCCGACCAGTCTCACCACCAATGTCGCGACCTATCATTTCGATCTTGCGCCGCAGGAATCTGCGTCCCTGTTCGTGGCCGTGATGTGCAACGCCAAGGCCGGCGAGCGGCCGGGGCGCTTCTTTCGGAGCCTGCTCGCCCATCGGCGCGAGATGCGCCGCTGCACGCACGGCGCCACCACCATCGAGACCTCCAACGACATCCTCAATGAGGTGTTGTGCCAGGCGGCGGCCGACCTCAACATCCTGATGACCGACACGCCGGAAGGACGTTATCCCTATGCCGGCATTCCCTGGTACTCGACGACGTTCGGCCGCGACGGGCTGATCACGGCGATGCAGATGCTGTGGGTCGATCCGCGCATCGCCCGCGGCGTGCTGCGCCGGCTCGCCGTGCATCAGGCGCGCACGACTGATCCGCTGGCCGATGCCGAGCCCGGCAAGATCCTGCACGAGATGCGCGGCGGCGAGATGGCGGCGCTGCGCGAGGTGCCGTTCGCCTGCTACTACGGCAGCGTCGACTCCACCCCGCTGTTCGTGCTGCTCGCCGGCCTCTACATCGAGCGCACCGGCGACATCGACACCCTGCGCGAGCTTTGGCCGGCGATCGAGCTGGCGTTGCGCTGGATCGACGGACCCGGCGATCCCGATCGCGACGGCTTCGTCGAATATCAGCGCGCCTCCGAGCAGGGCCTCGCCAACCAGGGCTGGAAGGATTCCTACGACGCGGTGTTCCATGCCGACGGCCGCCTCGCGGAAGGTTACATCGCGCTTGCGGAGGTGCAGGGCTATGTCTTTGCCGGCAAGCAGCTGGCGGCGCGTTGCGCCCGTCGGCTCGGCAAGGCCGAGATGGCGGACCGGCTCCAGGCCGAGGCCGCCCGTCTCGCGGAACGGTTCGAGGACGCCTTCTGGTGCGAGGATCTGAACACCTATGCGCTGGCGCTCGACGGCCACAAGCAGCCGTGCCGGGTGCGGACGTCCAACGCGGGGCAGCTCCTGTTCAGCGGCATGGTGCGCGAGGACCGCGCCCGCAAGCTCGCCGCTGACCTGCTGCGGCCGCATTTCTTCTCGGGCTGGGGCATCCGCACCGTGGCGTGCGGCGAAGCGCGCTACAATCCGATGTCCTATCACGACGGATCGATCTGGCCGCATGACAACGCGCTGATTGCGCTCGGCCTGTCGCGCTATGGCCTCAAGCATGCGGTTGAGCAGGTGTTCGGCGGCCTGTTCGAAGCGGCGTCCTACATGGATCTGCGCCGGCTGCCGGAGCTGTTCTGCGGCTTCCGGCGGGAGAAGCATCGCGGCCCGACGCTCTATCCGGTGGCCTGCGCGCCGCAGGCCTGGGCCAGCGCGACGCCGTTCACCTTGCTCGAAGCGGCCCTCGGACTCGAGTTCGACGCCGAGCGCGGCCAGATCCGTCTGCGCAATCCGCGGCTGCCGCCTTTCCTCGACTGGGTTGTGCTGCGCGATCTCCGGCTCGGCAGCTCGACGATCGACCTGCGCATTCGCCGCCATGGCGAGGATATCTCGATGGAGGTGCTGCGGCGGCGCGGTCAGATCCAGGTCTCGCTGGTGCTGGCGCAATGATGACGCTGAAACACACTCTTCGCCGGGCTGCTCGCAGTTGCCTCGTCATGCTGCCGCTGCTGATCGGTCCGTATGCAGGCGATGGGCATGCGCAGCAGCCGTCGCCGACACCGACTGCCAGGGACGCAGCGGCGCCCGCGAAGGAGCCGGCACCGCCGCCCTCGGTCACGATCCTCGGCGCGCGCGATGCGCATGGCGTGCTCGGCCGCGACGTGCGCAGCTCGACCGACGAGGACATGGGCCACATCGTCGATGTCATCGTCGATCCCACCGGGACGGTGCGCGCCGCGGTGATCGATTTCGGCGGCTTCCTCGGCGTCGGCAGCCGCAAGATCGTGGTCGACTGGACCGCGCTCGACTTCAAGCACATCGCGGAGAAGAGCGACCAGGTCACGCTCGACCTTACCAAGGAGCAGGTGAAGGCCGCGCCCGAATACAAGGAGGACAAGCCCGTCGTCGTGCTCGGCGCGTCCGGCAAGCTGTCACCCTGGGATTTCGATCATTGAGTTGATGCGTGAGATTGCCGGTCCGGCCTGCGCGTGCAGCGGAACACGGTGGGGGATGTTCTGTCCCGTCAGCCTCATGAGTTGAGAATAGAAAGCCATGCCGATTGCACGGCCGTCGAGATCACCTGACCGGGAGCCCGAGCCTGACGGCGCGGCAGAGGCGGGCGCGCGTCCGGATGCCGGGCAGGATCATGGCCCGACGATTGCGAGACCTGCGCCGTCGCGGCAGAGCCTGCGCGGGCTGGACTGGTTCATCTTCTTCCTGGCCGATGTGCAGACCGGCTTCGGTCCCTTCATCGCGGTCTATCTGACGACGCAGAAATGGACGCAGGCCCAGATCGGCCTGGTGCTGTCGATCGGCGGCATCGTCGGGCTGATCGGGCAGATGCCGGGCGGCGCGATCATCGATGCGGCCCGGTCGGAGCGCCGCGTCGCCGGTCTGGCCATCGCGACCATCGGCTGCTGCGCGCTCGCCTATGCCGCTTGGCCGATCTTTCCCGTGGTCGCGGGTGCCGCGACGCTGCATGCGGCGGCGAGCTGCGTGCTCGGACCTGCGATCGCGGCGATCAGCCTCGGCCTGGTCGGGCCGCGCGGCATGGCGGAGCGGCTCGGCCGCAATGCGCGGTTCGCGTCGCTCGGCAACGGCGTGGCTGCGGCCGTGATGGGCACCTGCGGCTATCTGCTGTCCAGCCGCGCCGTGTTCCTGGTCACCTTCATTCTCGCCTTTCCGACGCTGATCGCGCTGTCGCGCATCCGCGAGCGCGAGATCGACGTCGCGCGGGCGCACGGCCAGGCCGATCACGAGGACAAGGAGGTCGCGCGGCTGTCGAACCTGCTCGGCCTGCTGCGCCAGCGCGCGCTGCTCGTCTTCGCGCTCGGCGTGTTCCTGCTGCAGCTCGCCAATGCGGCGATGCTGCCGCTGATGGCCGGCGTGGTGACGACGAAATCGAGCGAGTGGGCGCCGATGCTGATCGCGTTCTGCATCGTGGTGCCGCAGGCGATCGTGGCGCTGACCTCGCCTTCGGTCGGCGCGGTCGCGCAGCAATGGGGCCGCAGGCCGCTGCTGATGCTGGGGTTTGCCGCGCTCGCGACGCGCGGCGCGCTGTTCGCGGTCGTGCACGATCCCTACGTGCTGGTGGCGGTGCAGATCTTCGACGGTGTCACGGCGGCCGTGTTCGCCGTCATGATTCCGCTGACGGTGGCCGACGTCGCCTTCGGCAGCGGACATTTCAATCTGGCGCAGGGAATCGTCGGGACGGCATCCGGGATCGGGGGATCGCTGTCCACCGTGGTCGCCGGCTTCGCCAGCGACCGCTACGGCAGCGCCACTGCATTCATGGGTCTGTCAGGCGTGGCGCTGACAGGTCTTCTCTTGATCGCGCTCTTGATGCCGGAGACCGGGCAGCGCGTGCGCAGGGCATGAACGGGCAGGGCGCCTCAGGCGTCCATGCTGCGCAGGCGCTGGCGGTTGCGCAGCACGATCTGGCGGGCACCGGAGAAACCGAGAACGCCCTGGCTGTGCAACTGCGACAGCGCGCGCGACACGGTCTCCAGGGTCAGGCCGAGATAGTCGCCGATATCGCGGCGGCACATCGGCAGCGCCATCATGCCGGCGACGGCGAGGCGGCGGTCCATCTCGAGCAGGAAGGTCGCGACGCGCTCCATCGCGGTCTTGCGGCCCAGCAGCAGCATGTGGTCCTCGGCATGGCGGAGATCGCCGGCCGTCATGGTCCAGAGCTTGCGGGCGACCGCGACGTCGACACCTGCGGCCTGTTCGAGGCTGCGGCGCTTCACCAGGCGCACGGTGGTGTCGATGATGGCTTCGGCGGCGAGACGGTGCATCGAGCCGAATTCGAGGCCGAAAACGTCACCGGGAAGATGGAAGGCGCCGATCTGGCGGCGGCCGTCGGAGAGCAGCTTGTAGCTGCGAACGGCGCCGGAGATCACCTGGTAGACGTACTCGGCCGGCTCGTCCTCGCCATAGATCTCCTCGTCCTTCTTGTAGGAGAACTCGCTGGCGATCAGCCCGGCATGACCGGTGATCTCGGCAAAGGGATTGGCGGCAGGAGAAGGGACGACAGCAGAGGGGACGGCGTGGGGGGCGTTGGTGGTGACGACCGGGTGGGTAATCGACTGATTGAGCATGACCATCTCCTTGCGGCGGATGGCGATGTGGTACATTGCGGCTCCCGTTAAGGACATTTCGGCCGTTATCTTAAGGGGGGTCCCTTACGTAGATGTACGTAGGCCGGCCGGGTCAGACGACGCGCTGGGCGGTACCGGAATGGTCGTTGGCGATCGCCTTGCGGATCCGCTTCACCAGGTTGTCGTCGAGCAGCGGCTTGAGCAGGAAATCCTGGATCCCGACGGCCGCCGCGCGCGCCGCAAGCCGGTCATCGTAATGGCCGGTGATCAGCACCACCGGAGCGGTGGCTCCCTGCTGACGCAACCGTTCGGCGAGCTCGACCCCGTTGATCTCCGGCATCTTGTAGTCGACCACGAAGCAGTCGACGGTCGCATGGTCGGACGCCTTGAGCAGCGCCGTGCCGCTGCGAAACGTGCGCACGTCGAAGCCGTCGGCCTCCAGCAGAAAGCGCAGCGAGCCGAGGACATCAGCATCGTCGTCGGCTACGTAGACCGTGAGTTTTGTGTGAGCCGACATCGCACGTGCCGCGAGAATGTGATGTTGAACCGAGGCACAACATAACACTCGATTCTGTCAAGGTAGCTTGATCTAGCTCAATCCTTCAGCGCGCCTGCGCGCATCGCCAGACGCACCAGCTCGGAGAGGCTGTTCGCTCCCATCTTGGTCATCACGTTGGCCCTGTAGACCTCGATGGTGCGCGGGCTGATGTCGTATTCGCGCGCGATCAGCTTGTTGGAGAGGCCGGCCATCAGCCCATCCATCACCTGGCGCTCCCGGGGGCTCAGGCTGGCGACGCGCGCCAGGATGTCCTGCGTGACCGATTCGTTCTTCGCGGCTGGCTCGGCCTGCTGGATTGCCGTTTCGATCATGGCGACCAGTCGCTCGTCCTCGAACGGCTTCTCCAGAAAATCGATCGCGCCGAGCTTCATCGCTTCGACCGCGAGCGGCACATCGCCATGGCCGGTCATCACCAGGATCGGAAAGCTGCTGCCGGCGCCCTTCATGCGCTTGAGCAGCTCGATGCCATCGATGCCGGGCATCCGCACGTCCGAGACGACGCAGCCGAAAGGGAGCATCGGCAGTCGGCTGAGGAAGACCTCCGCGTTCTCGAACAGCGTGACGTCAAAGCCTGATGAATCGAGCAGGAAGTTCAGCGAGTCCCGCATCGCCTCGTCGTCGTCGATCACATAGACCTTGGCCTGTTCAGCCATCGTGCTCAACCTTGGTTGGGGCAGCCGGCAGGGTGAAGCGGAACGTCGCGCCGCCCGCTTCGTTGTTCTCGGCCCACATGCGCCCGCCATGGGCCTCGATGATGGACCGGCTGATCGAGAGGCCGACTCCCATTCCGGTGTCCTTGGTGGTGAAGAAGGTCTTGAAGAGGTTGGGCATGACGTCGTCGTGGAATCCCGTTCCGGTATCGGACACCGCAACCTCGATCAAGTCGTCGCTGATCTTGCGATTCGTCGCACTGAGCTCGCGGCGTGCGGAATGAGACATCGCCTCGAGCCCATTGCGGAACAGATTGACCAGGACCTGCTGAATCTGGACCCGGTCGGCGAGCACGAGATCGGCATCCGGATTGAGTTGGAAGCGCAGCTGGACGTTCTGCTCGCGGGCGCCGGAAAGGCCGAGCGCGCCGGCTTCCTCGATCAGCTTCGACAGGCTCTCGACCCGCTTCTCCGATTCGCCGCGCGAGACGAAGTCGCGCAGACGGCGGATGATCTGGCCGGCGCGAATCGCCTGCTCGGCGGCGCGCTCCATCGCGCTCTCGATCTTGGGCGTGTTCGGATCGCTGCTGCCGGCCAGCAGCCGGCGCGAGCCTTTCATGTAATTGCTGATCGCGGCGAGCGGCTGGTTCAGCTCATGGGCCAGCGCCGAGGCCATCTCGCCCATGGCGCTGAGGCGCGACACGTGGACCAGCTCCGACTGCAGTTCGCGCAGCCGTGCCTGGGTCTGCTGATGCTCGGTGAGATCATGGGCGAAGCCGGTGAAATAGGGCTTGCCGCCGGACTGCATCTCGCCGATCGACAGATGCATCGGGAACGTCGTGCCGTCGCGGCGGCGGCCGGTCACGATGCGGCCGATGCCGATGATACGGCGCTCGCGGCTGGCATGGTAGCGGGTGAGGTAGCCGGCATGGCGCGAGCGGTCCGGCTCGGGCATCAATTCGCTGACGTCGAGGCCGACCGCTTCTGCCTCGGTGAGGCCGAACATCCGCTCCGCCGCGGAGCTGAAGAACTGGATCGTGCCGCTGCCGTCGATCACGATCATCGCGTCCGGCACGGTGTCCAGGATCGAGCGGAAATGCTGCTCGCGCAGCCGCAGCGTCTCCTCCAGCCGCTTCTCCTGGTCGATGTCGAGGGCGATGCCGCGCAGATGATGCGGCGTGCCGGCCTCGTCGGCGACCACGCCGGCGAGCACGCGAATCCAGTGCCCGCCGCCGGACACCTTGAACGACATGTCGAATCCGGTGCTCCGATGGCGTGAATCCTCGATCGCCGCCTCGACCGGCGCGCGATCCTCGGGCGCGAGCAGCGCCAGGAAGGAGCCGTAGGTCACCGGCTGATCGGCCGCCACGCCGAACAGCTTCCGCGTCGTCACCGACCAGTAGAACTCGCCCGAGGCCAGATCGAGATCCCACGCGCCGAAGCCCAGCCTCCGAGCGTCCTCGGGAGCGTCCTCGGGCCTGGCGGATGCATCCGGGAAGGGGTGGGTGAAGTCGCGCAATTCGAAGCCTTTGATCGATTCGCCGTTATCCGATTCGCCGTTACCGCCGCAGCCGGGAGGCCGACCACCGCGGTATCCTATACCAGATTGCGCCGTTGCAACCCGGGCCGACTTAAACTTTGGTTCGACAATTCAAGGCTTTCTCCGATCCTGGGTCGGGTTGCAACGGTGTCCTGCCGTCCATGCTCCCGCGCCGCACCTTGATCTATCTCATCACGGCAGGCGATTTCACCTCTAAGAGTTGCATGGAAGCAATGTTTGGAGAGGCGGGATGACGTTCGCGACTGTCATGGTGAGCCTTGCGCTCAGTCAGCCGAATGAGGCCCGCCTTCGGGTCGCGGCCGACCTGGCGGCGCGCTTTGACGCAGCTGTCATCGGCGTTGCGGCCGCGGAATTCGCGCCGCCGCTGTACTTCACGACCGGCGAGCAGGCGCAGGATCTGATCGAGCAGGGTGAGGCCGCGCTGCGGAATCGACTGGCCGAGCTCGAGCAGGAGTTCCGCACCGCAGTGGGTGACCGGGCTGCGTCGTTGAGCTGGCGCAGCGCCGTGGATTTCCCCGCGCGCTACGTGCTGGCGCAGGCCCGTGCCGCCGACATTCTCGTCACCGGCGGCGTGCCGCCCGGGGTGTCCGATGCGTTCGCGGTGGCCAATCCCAAGGATCTTGTCATGCAGGCCGGGCGCCCGCTGCTCGTGGTGCCGGACAACGTCAGCAGCCTCGATCTCGGGACCGTGCTGGTGGCCTGGAAGGAGACACCGGAGGCGCGCCGCGCTTTGGCCGATGCCCTGCCGCTGCTCGCCAGGGCGAGCGGCGTCGTGGTCGCCGAGATCCCGGAGAACACATCGGAATATGACGCCTGCGAGGCGCGTCTTGCGGACGTTGTCGCATGGCTCGGCCGTCACAAGATCGTCGCATCGGCGCGCATCGCGGAACCGGGGCCGGGGCGCAACGTTGCGGCTACGCTCGACGCCGTCGCCGCCGATGTTTCGGCCGGTCTCGTCGTGGCGGGCGCCTATGGCCATTCCCGATTCCGCGAGCTCGTGCTCGGCGGGGTCACCGAGCATCTGATGACGCGCAGCGAGCGTTGCGTTCTGCTGTCGCACTGAAATTCGACCCGCTTCATTCGAGAACAGGATTGCCGCCTTGTACAGATTTCTCGAGGAAACCGCCGGCAACTACATGACGCGGAACGTCACGACCGTGACCCGGGAGACGACGATCCGCGAGCTCGGCGAGATGTTCGACCGCGACGATTTCAACACCTACCCCGTCGTCGAGAACGACGAGGTGATCGGCATCGTCACCAAGTTCGACGTGCTGAAATGCTTTGCCTTCACGCCAAATCAGATGCTGCCGCGCTATACGGACCTGATGAACCGGACGGTCGCCGACGTGATGACATCCGAGTTCATCTATGTCAGGCCGGATACGAAGCTGACGCGCGTGCTGCAACTGATGGTCGAGCATCGTATCCGCAGCCTGCCCGTGACCGACGGCGACAACAGGGTCGTCGGGATCGTCGCCCGCGAGGATATCGTCAGGGCTCTGGCCGCCGCCGCCAAGGAATGATCGCGAGGACCTGATCTGAAGACCTGATCTCAGGCCTTGTGCCAACGTCTGGGAGATGAGGCCCGCACGTGTGCCGCGTGCGGGCCTCTCTGGCTCTGTGCATCGGATCATGCATCGCCGGGATCGTACTCTGCCGCGGTCCTGGTTCCCTCCGGCTGGTTCTGCAACATTCCCAGTCTTTACGGCGAGCCGGTCGCAAAGTTGATTTCGATCAATTCCACGTGTGAACGATTGTGGTTGCTGGGCTCGTGTTCTTTCAGCGAGATTCCGCATGAGCGCGTCCTCATCCACAAAATCCATGACCATCGGCGAAAGTGGCTTGTCGCTCACTTTTGCCGTCACCGCCTTCCTGTGCGTCTTCGCTGCGGCGAAGGCACTGGATACGGCCTTCGCGTTCCACGCCTCGCTCGCGGCTGCCGCCAGCGCGGCGTCCGTCTTCTTCATCCTCAACCGCTACTTCGAGCGCGGCGAGCTGCCGCCGCAGGAGATCAATGGCCGACCGAACTACAATCTCGGTCCGATCAAGCTCGGCGCGATCATGGCGATGTTCTGGGGCATTGCCGGCTTCACCGTCGGTCTCATCATTGCCTCGCAATTGGCATGGCCGGTGCTGAACTTCGATCTGCAATGGATCAGCTTCGGTCGCCTGCGCCCGCTGCACACCTCGGCGGTCATCTTCGCCTTCGGCGGCAACGTGCTGATCGCGACCTCGTTCTACGTCGTGCAGCGGACCTGTCGGACCCGTCTGGCCGGCGACCTCGCGCCGTGGTTCGTGGTGCTGGGCTACAACTTCTTCATCGTGATCGCCGGCACGGGCTATCTGCTCGGCGTTACGCAGTCGAAGGAATATGCCGAGCCGGAGTGGTACTCCGACCTGTGGCTCACCATCGTCTGGGTGGTCTATCTTCTGGTGTTCCTGGTGACGGTCATCAAGCGCAAGGAGCCGCACATCTACGTGGCGAACTGGTTCTACCTTGCCTTCATCGTCACGATCGCGATGCTGCATCTCGGCAACAATCCGTCGCTGCCGGTGTCGCTGTTCGGCTCCAAGTCCTACATCGCCTGGGGCGGCATACAGGATGCGATGTTCCAGTGGTGGTACGGCCACAACGCGGTCGGCTTCTTCCTGACCGCCGGCTTCCTCGCCATCATGTACTACTTCATCCCGAAGCGGGCGGAGCGTCCGGTCTATTCCTACCGGCTGTCGATCATCCACTTCTGGGCGCTGATCTTCCTCTATATCTGGGCCGGCCCGCACCACCTGCACTACACGGCGCTGCCGGACTGGACGCAGACCCTCGGCATGACCTTCTCGATCATGCTGTGGATGCCCTCCTGGGGCGGCATGATCAACGGCCTGATGACGCTGTCGGGCGCATGGGACAAGCTGCGGACTGACCCCGTGCTGCGCATGCTGGTCGTGTCGGTCGCCTTCTACGGCATGTCGACCTTCGAAGGTCCGATGATGTCGATCAAGGTTGTCAACTCGCTCAGCCACTACACCGACTGGACCATCGGTCACGTGCACTCCGGTGCGCTCGGCTGGGTCGGCTTCGTGTCCTTCGGCGCATTGTACTGCATGGTGCCGTGGATCTGGAACCGCAAGGGTCTCTACAGCCTCAAGCTCGTGAACTGGCACTTCTGGACGGCCACGCTCGGCATCGTGCTCTACATCTCCGCGATGTGGGTCTCGGGCATCCTGCAGGGTCTGATGTGGCGGTCCTACACGGCGCTCGGCTTCCTCGAGTACTCGTTCATCGAGACCGTCGAGGCGATGCATCCCTTCTACATCATCCGCGCAGCCGGCGGTGCACTGTTCGTCATCGGCTCGCTGATCATGGCCTACAATCTCTGGATGACGGTCCGTGTCGGTGAGGAAGAAGTTCAGTCGCCCGTCGCCCTTCAGCCGGCGGAGTGAGGTAACCAATCATGTCTTTCTGGCAACGACACCAAGTCTTCGAGAAGAACTCGATCATCCTGGTCATCGGCATCCTGCTGGTGGTCGCGATCGGCGGCCTCGTCGAGATCACTCCGCTCTTCTACTTGAAGAGCACGATCGAGGCGGTCGACGGCGTCAGGCCCTACACGCCGCTCGAGCTGGCCGGCCGCAACATCTATGTCCGCGAGGGGTGCTATCTCTGCCACTCGCAGATGATTCGTCCGCTGCGCGACGAAGTGGAGCGTTACGGCCACTTCTCGCTCGCCGCGGAGAGCATGTACGACCACCCGTTCCAGTGGGGCTCCAAGCGCACGGGGCCTGACCTCGCCCGCGTCGGCAACAAGTACTCCGACGATTGGCATGTCACCCATCTGACCAACCCGCGCGCCATCGTTCCGCAGTCGATCATGCCCGGCTATCCCTTCCTGAAGGAGACCGAGCTCGACGCGGACAACATCGCCGACCATCTGAAGACGCTGCGGATGGTTGGGGTGCCCTACACCGACGACCAGATCGCCAACGCCGCCGCCGACCTCAAGGCGCAGGTCGATCCGGACGGTGCCGGCGCGGATGCGCTGGTCAAGCGCTATCCGAAGGCGGTGGTGCGCAACTTCGACGGCAAGGCGGGTGCGCCGACTGAAATGGATGCGCTGGTGGCCTACTTGCAGATGCTCGGCACGCTGGTGGACTTCAAGATCTACAACGAAAAAGCCAATTTGCGCTGAGATCGAGAGGCGAGCATCATGAAGCCCATCATTGCAGTGGAAAACATCGCGTCGTCACTCGTGACGACGCTGTGGACCCCGATCTTCGTCGCGATTTTCCTCGCGATCGTGACCTATGCCCTCTGGCCTCGCAACAAGGCCGCTTTCGACGAGGCGGCGAGCATGCCGTTGCGGGAGGAGTAATTCATCATGGCTGACCACAACGAAGTTGACAGCGTCACGGGCACGGCCACGACCGGCCACGTCTGGGACGGCATCAAGGAGCTCAACACCCCGCTGCCGCGGTGGTGGGTGATCACCTTCTACATCACCATCGTCTGGGCGATCGGCTACTGGATCGTGTATCCGGCCTGGCCGCTGATCTCCAGCAACACGCAAGGCATGTTCGGCTACTCGTCCCGTGCGGACGTGGCGGTCGAGCTTGCCAATCTCGAGAAGATCCGCGGCGCCAAGATGGCCGCGCTCGCGACGGCCTCGCTCGCCGACATCGAGAAGGATCCGGCGATGCTTGCCCTGGCGCGTGCCAAGGGCAAGACCGTGTTCGGCGACAACTGCGCCGCCTGCCACGGTACCGGCGCGGCCGGTGCGAAGGGCTTCCCGAACCTGAACGACGACGACTGGCTGTGGGGCGGCTCGCTGGAGCAGATCCAGCAGACCCTGCTGTACGGCGTGCGCTCGGGGCACCCGAAGACCCGCGAGGGCCAGATGCTCGCCTTCGGCAAGGACGGTGTCCTGAAGCCGGCGGAAATCATCACGGTCGCCAACTACGTCCGCGAGCTGGCGGGCCTGCCGACCCGGCCGGGCTATGACGCCAAGGCCGGCGCCAAGATCTTCGCCGAGAACTGCGCGGCCTGCCATGGCGACAACGCCAAGGGCAATCCGGAGCTCGGCGCGCCGAACCTCACGGACAAGATCTGGCTGTACGGCTCCGACGAGGCGACCTTGATCGAGACCATCACCAACGGTCGCGCCGGTGTCATGCCGGCCTGGGAGGGCCGTCTCGACCCGACCACGATCAAGGCGATGGCGGTCTATGTCCACTCGCTGGGCGGCGGAAAGTAACGGAAATCCAACGGAACTTTCCCTTCAATTGAGCTGGATCAACTGAGCGGCCGGAGGTGGACATACCTTCGGCCGCAACTGCGAGAAGACCCCAGCCATGATCCGCCAGCCATGAACCAGACGGTAAAACCGGACGACCTGCAGCCCCAAGATCTGCAACAGGTGGACGATTACGGTCCGCTCTATGCTGCGCACAAGAAGGTCTATCCGCAGAGCGTCTCGGGCACTTTCCGCCGGATCAAATGGGGCCTGATGGGCTTCTGTCTCGGCGTCTATTATTTCCTGCCGTTCGTGCGCTGGAATCGCGGCCTCGGCGCGCCCGACCAGGCGGTGCTGATCGACTTCCCGAACCACCGCTTCTATTTCTTCTTCATCGAGCTGTGGCCGCAGGAGGTGTACTACTTCACCGGCCTCCTGATCATCGCCGCCATCGGCCTGTTCCTGATGAACGCGATCGGCGGCCGCATCTGGTGCGGCTATCTGTGCCCGCAGACAGTGTGGACCGACCTGTTCTATGCCGTCGAGCGCCTGATCGAGGGCGACCGCCGGGAGCGCATGAAGAAGGATGCCTCCGGCGACCCGATGAAGCTGGAGCGGATTTCGGAGCTCGTGCTCAAGCATTCGATCTGGCTGATGATCGCGTGGTGGACCGGCGGCGCCTGGGTGCTGTATTTCAGCGATGCGCCAACGCTCGTGAAGGATCTCGTCACCTTCCAGGGGCCGATGCTCGCCTATGTCTGGATCGCGATCCTGACCGCGACGACCTACACGCTCGCCGGCTTCATGCGCGAGCAGGTCTGCGTTTATATGTGCCCGTGGCCGCGCATCCAGGCGGCGCTGACCGACGAATGGGCGCTCAACGTCACCTACCGCTATGACCGCGGCGAGAGCCGCATGTCGGTCAAGAAGGCCGCCGAATTGCGCGCGCTCGGCCAGCCTGCCGGCGACTGCATCGATTGCAAGCAATGCGTGGCGGTGTGCCCGACCGGCATCGACATCCGCGACGGCGCCCAGATGGACTGCATCCAGTGCGGCCTCTGCATCGACGCCTGCGATACCGTCATGACCAAGATCGGCCGCCCGACGCGGCTGATCGGCTATGACAACGACATCAACATTCATCGCCGACAGGAAGGCAAGCCGCCGATCTACAAGCTCGTGCGCCCGCGGACCATTGTCTATGCCGCGATCATCGCCGTGGTCGGCGGTGCCATGGTCTACAAGCTCGCGACCCGGTCGCTGCTCGAGGTCAACGTGCTGCACGATCGCAACCCGATCGCGATCAAGCTGTCCGACGGCTCGATCCGCAATGCCTATACGGTGCGCGTCCTCAACAAGCACGGCTTCGATCGCGTCATCGCCATCGACATCGAAGGGCCGGCCAACGCCGCCGTCCACGTCGTCGGCGCCGATTCCGTGACCCCGGACCGGCCGATGATCGTGATCGGACGCGACCAGACCGAGGAGCTGCGCCTGCTGGTGACCGCGCCCGAAGAGAGCAATCCCGAGAAGTCGATTCCGGTGAAGTTCCATGTGACGGATATCGGTCTCGGCGTCGTCGCCTCCGCCACCGACAATTTCGTCAGCCCGTAGAGCAAGGGAGCCCGTCAATGGCCAGCCGTTCCAATCCTTCCTTCCAGCTGACCGGAGGCATGGTGCTCGCGATGCTTCTCGCCTTCTTCGGGACGGTGATCGGCGTCAACGTCTACATGATGACGGCGGCGATCTCGACCCTGCCAGGCACCGAGGTCGACAGCGCCTACAGCGCCAGCCTCGGCTACGAGAACGAGATCGCGGCGGCGCGCGCCCAGGAGGCGCGGCGCTGGCAGGTCGAGGCGCATATCGAGCGCGGCGCAGGCGGTGCGGCGGTGGTGCAGGTCAACGCACGCGATGCGAGCGGCAATCCGCTGTCTGGCCTGACCTTCCAGGGCCGGCTCGAGCGTCCGGCCGACAAGCGCGCCGACCAGGAGGTCGCGCTGGCCGAGATCGGCGGCGGCATCTATCGCGGCACCGCGGAGGCGATCGCGCCGGGCCAGTGGGACCTCGTGCTCGAAGGCGATTCCAGCGGCCGCCGCCTGTTCCTGTCGAAGAACCGCGTGCTGCTGAACTGAAGGACGTCCGATCATGCATGTGACGCGTGACTTCTCCCATTACGTCAAGGATCTCGGCGCCGGCCTGAAGCACATCGACCTCGCGGTCGAGGGTGTCAGCTGCGCCGGCTGCATGGCCAAGATCGAGCGCGGCCTCTCCGCGCTGCCCGACGTGACGCTCGCGCGCGTCAATCTCACCGACCGCCGTGTCGCGCTGGAATGGAAGCAGGGCACCCTCGATCCAGCCAGGTTCATCGATCGCCTCGCCGAGCTCGGCTACAAGGCCTATCCGTTCGAGAAGGCGAGCGCCGAGGCCACCGAGGCGGAGGAATCGCGCTTCCTGCTGCGCTGTCTCGGCGTCGCCGCGTTCGCGACCATGAACGTGATGATGCTGTCGATCCCGGTGTGGTCCGGCAACGGCAGCGACATGCTGCCCGAGCAGCGCGACTTCTTCCACTGGCTGTCGGCCGTGATCGCGCTGCCGGCCGCGGCCTATGCCGGCCAGCCGTTTTTCCGCTCGGCGTGGCGCGCCTTGAAGACCGGCAACGTCAACATGGATGTGCCGATCTGCATCGGCGTGATCCTGGCCTTGGGCATGTCGATCGTCGAGACGTTTCATCACGCCGAGCACGCCTATTTCGACGCCGCGATCATGCTGCTGACCTTTCTGCTGGTCGGCCGCTATCTCGACCAGAGCATGCGGCGGAGGACCCGCGCGGTCGCCGGCAATCTCGCCGCGCTGAAGGCGGAGACCGCGACCAAGTTCATCGGTCCCGACGAGATTTCGGAGGTGCCGGTCGCCGCCGTCCGCGCCGGCGATCTGGTGCTGCTGCGGCCCGGCGAGCGCTGCGCCGTCGACGGTGTCGTGGTCGAGGGCCGCTCCGAGATCGACCAGAGCCTGATCACCGGCGAGACGCTGTACGTACCGGCCGAGCAGGGGACCGCCGTCTATGCCGGTTCGCTCAACATTTCCGGCACGCTGCGTGTCCGGGTTTCCGCCGCCGCCGAGGGCACCTTGCTCGCCGAGATCACGCGCCTGCTCGACAACGCGCTGCAGGCGCGCTCGCGCTACATGCGCCTCGCCGACCGCGCCTCGCGGCTCTATGCGCCGGTCGTGCACGCGACGGCGGCGCTCACCGTGCTCGGCTGGGTGCTGATGGGCGCGAGCTGGCACGATGCCATCGTCACCGGCATCGCGGTGCTGATCATCACCTGTCCCTGCGCCCTCGGGCTTGCGATTCCCACCGTGCAGACGGTGGCGTCGGGCGCGATGTTCAAGTCCGGCGTGCTGCTCAATGCGGGCGATGCGATCGAGCGCCTCGCCGAGGCCGATCACGTCATCTTCGACAAGACCGGCACCTTGACGCTGCCGGAGCTCGAGGTCGTCAACGCCGCCGACATTCCTGCAGATGTGTTCGCGCTGGCCGGCCAGCTCGCGCTGTCGAGCCATCATCCGGTGGCCGCGGCGGTGGCCCAGGCCGCCAATGCGCGGTCGCCGCTGATGGGCGCGGTCGAGGAGCCGGGCCAGGGTGTCCGCGCCGTCGTCGACGGCGTCGAGATCAGGCTGGGACGTCCGGCCTTCTGTGGCGCCGAGGCGCTGGTTGCGCAGACCAAGGGCGTCGATCCCGAGGCCTCGGTGGTGGCCTTCAGCCGCGGCGATAGCAGGTACCTGTTCTCGGTGCGCCAGGGCCTGCGCCCTGACGCCGCCAAGATCGTCGCCGGCCTGCAGCGGCGCGGCATCAAGGTCGAGATCCTCTCGGGCGATCGCGAGGCGGCGGTGGCCGCGGCCGCCAAGGCGCTCGGCATCGGCGCGTGGCGCGCGGGCGTCACGCCGGCCGACAAGATCGCTGTTATCGAGGAGCTGAAGCGCGCGGGCGTCAAGGTCATGATGGTCGGCGACGGCATGAACGACGCGCCGTCGCTCGCCGCCGCGCACGTCTCGATGTCGCCGATCTCGGCCGCGCATCTGAGCCAGGCCACCGCCGATCTCGTCTT
Organism: Bradyrhizobium sp. HKCCYLRH2047; assembly: GCF_051168175.1. NCBI lineage: Bacteria > Pseudomonadati > Pseudomonadota > Alphaproteobacteria > Hyphomicrobiales > Nitrobacteraceae > Bradyrhizobium > Bradyrhizobium sp. HKCCYLRH2047. The sequence goes on along the minus strand of NZ_JBNPUM010000020.1, from coordinate 44,946 downwards.
CCTCGGTCGTCCCCTGGCGCCGGTGCTGGCCGCGATCGACTACGCGCGCAAGGCGCTGCATCTGATGCGGCAGAATCTATGGCTCGCAGTCGGCTACAACGTCCTGGCGGTGCCGCTTGCGATCAGCGGCGTCGTCACCCCGCTGATCGCGGCAGCCGCGATGTCCGGCTCCTCGATCATCGTCATGCTGAATGCGCTACGTGCCCGCAAGGTGGCCGGGGAGGCCGCGTCATGGAAGTGATGATCATTCTCGTCCCGCTCGCTCTGGCGCTCGGCCTGGCCGGCCTGGTCGGCTTTCTCTGGTCGCTAAAGAGCGGCCAGTATGAGGATCTCGAAGGGGCGGCCTGGCGCGCCATCGCCGACGACGATGAGCAGGCCCCGCCGTCTCAGCCCGAGCCGGCGCCGAGCCGGTCCTGAGCGTCCGGCGGCGTCAACCAGCGCGCCAGGTATCCCGCGATCCCCAGCGCGGCGGCGATGCCTGCGACGCAGGCCGTCCAGCCGAACCGGTCGAACAACTGCCCGAGCACGGCCGTGCCGACGATGCCGCCGGCGAAATAGCTGGCGAGGTAGAGTCCGCTGGCGACACCCTGATCGTGCGTGGCGGCCTTTCCGACGAAGCCTGTGGTCACGGCCTGGGCGAAGAACGTGCCCGCGCCGACCAGCACCATGCCGGCGAGCACCGCCCCGAGCCGTGACGACAGCATCAGGACGAGGCCGAGGCCTGCGGTCGCGAGTGCGCCCCAGATCGCGCCCTGTGTGCCAATCCTTGCGACCGTCCGGCCGGCGAGCAGCGTGGTGACGATCGAGGGCAGGAAGACGAAATACACCACTCCGACCTCCATCATGCCGAGCGACAGCGGCGGCCGCACCAGCACGAAGTTCACGAAGGTGAAGGCGCCGATGAAGGCGAATAGGACGCAGAAGCCGACGCCGAAGGCCGCGCGCAGGCGGCGGTCGCGCAGGTGATCGGCGATGGCCCCGCCGCGCAGCCGCATCGTTCCCTGCGCACGCATGGCCGCGCCTCCGACCGCGAATGCGGCGAGAAGGGCACCGCAGACATTGAGCGCGGCGAAGACGTAGAAGGTCGGCTTGAGGCCCAGGGCACCGGTGAGACCGGCCGAGAGCAGGCGCCCGACCAGATTGCTGGCGACGTTGCCGGTGATATAGGCCGCGAAGGCGCCGCCGGCCTCGCTGGCGGTGCACTGCTCGCCGAGATAGGCCAGGGTGAGGGCGAACGCCGAGGCCATGCACAGGCCCTGCAGGATGCGCAAGCCTGCGAAGACGGCCAGGTCGGGCGCGCTGCCGAGCAAGGCGGTGAAGCCGGCGAGCAGGGCAAGGCTGGCGACGATGCCGATCCGGCGATCGATCAGCGGGCTGAGCAGACCGGTAACAAGGCTCGCGATCGCCATTCCCAGCGTGCAGGCGTTGACGGCAAGTCCCATCTCGGCCGCGCTGACCTGATAGTAGCGCGCGAGGACCGGCAGCATCGCCTGCGCCGCGAACAGATCGACGAGGCTGAAAAAGGCGAGCAGGCCGACCACGACCGCGCGCCGCGCCGCCGTTCGTGCATTCACATTGCCGGCTCCAATCGGCAACCGTGCGGACAGATCCGTCATGGCAATCTCCTCGGCTCGACGGCGCAACGCGGCCGTATCCGGATCGCCTGCCTGAAGGGGGCGATCCGAAGGCGGCCGGCGGAGGCGCGCGATCTACATGTTGTGATCGTGCGGATCCTTGCGAACGTCGCCGACATAGAGGATGACCGTCTCCTTGCCGTCGTTCTTCCACCAATGCGACGTGCCGAACACCTCGGCTCTCAGATCGCCGGCCTTGTGCAGGATCGGCTCGGCGCAGTTGCTGGCATATTCGACGATCTCGCCCTGCTGAACGAAGATCAGCGCCGGGCGATCGTCATGGCTGTGCCACGGCACGATGCCGCCGGGCGCGATGGTCAGCTTGCGGAAGCGCAACTCGCGGTCCTTGATATTGGCGGGCTGCTTGGCGAGATCGATCGCGCCAAGCGTGACGTCGGTAACGCCGACCGCCTTGACGTCGGCTTTCTCACGCGCGCCGGCCTTGATCTTGTCGGCCGGACACTCGCCGGCGCGGGCGCCGGACGCCGCGATCACCGTCGCAGCAACGGCCAGGACGAAAGCAGCGCTCAGGCGGCGCGCGCGTATAGCTGCGATCTGCATCAACATGTCATTGTCTCCTCTGATGGAACAGCGGCCCGCGCCGAGCGGGCATCGCGAGGCGCACCATCGGGGAGCAGAGGACATGATGGAAATGCATCCTTTCTCTGGAGCCGATAGACCGCCGCTATCGATAGGCGGACGCTATCCTCGCGATTGGACAACGGCATTTCTCAAGCAGAGCAGGTCGCGCTTGTAATGCGAACGCCCGATGACGGGCGACAGCATTCATGAGGAGGAGATATCCATGACCCGCCTGTCCAAGACCTTGATCGCCGCGGCCGTCGTCGCGGTCTCTGCCACCGCAGCCATCGCGCAAGGCGGCCTCGATCTCGCGCCCGGCATGGCCTATGTCTACAGCGCCGGCAAGACGAGCATGATGACGATGGCTACCGGCGACGCCAATCATCGGGCCATGATGCGCCACGCCAGGAAGGTGCCGAACAACACCGTGTTCTTCATGAGCGACGGGCAGCTCTATTCCGCGTCCGGCATGCTCGATCCCACCGGCAATTTCTACCGGCCCTGAGCGCGACAGCCGGGCAGGCCGCCCTTGTGGTCGGCTTGCCCGGGAAACTATCATGGTTGGGGTCCTGAACCTGCCGGAGCAGCTCATGACAGTGCTTTCACCCGCGGATGCCGAGCGGCTCAGACAGGCCTTCCTGCAATGCAGGGAGATGCAGGGCACCCTGCGGCAGCAGCTCGAGGCCTATGCCGCTGCGGGTCGCGAGATCTTTCCGGCCTACGCATCCGCCGTCGACCGCCTGGTCGCTCGGCTCGGAGAAAACGGCGGCGGCGAGACTGCGCCGCGGCCCGGTGAGACGATGCCGCCATTCGTCCTGCCCGATGAGGCTGGTCGGCTGGTGAGCCTGCAATCCTGCCTCGTCCGAGGGCCGGTCGCCGTGATGTTCTTCCGCGGCCATTGGTGCCCCTATTGCCGGCTCAACGTTCGCGCGGTGATCAAGGCGCAGGAGCGCATCGACGCCGCGGGCGGCGCGATCGTCGCGATCATGCCGGAGCTGCAGGCGTTCACGCAGCAGTTCAAATCGGACGCCGGCGCCACCTTCCCTGTGTTGACTGATCTCGACAACGGCTATGCCTTGTCGCTCAACCTCGCGATCTGGCTTGGTCGTGAGATCCAGCAACTACTGGCGCACCAGGACCTGGCGAGCTTCCACGGCAATGACGGCTGGGTGTTGCCCATTCCGGCGGCCTTCGTGGTCGGGCGTGACGGCCTCGTGAAAGCGCGCTTCGTCGATCCTGATTTCCGCAAGCGGATGGAGATCGACGATCTGGTCGAAGCGCTTCGCCAGGCCGCAGCTCAGGACAGCTGAGCGAGCCATTCCTGCCAGTTCCTGCCGCGCAGCATGCGCATCACGGTCGAGGCAACCGCCGTGCGTTCACGGCCAGCAACGCCGTAGAGATGAACGGTGCGCCGCACGTCGAGTCCGTCGACGGTGGCCCGGTGCAGGGTCTCCGGCAGCGTGGTCGTTTGCGGCACCACACCGATGCCGACTCCGGCTTCCATCAGCGCGATCAGGTCGCGTTCGGAGTGGACATCATGAGTTCGTCCGAGGTCGACGCCGCGTTCGCGGAGCAGCGTGCGCAACCTGTCCGCATGTTCGCAATAGTTGCGGCACAGCAACGCGTCACCGCCCAGATCATCGATCGCGATCGGATCCTGCCCGGCCAGCCGGTGCCGGCTGCTCACGGCGAGCGCGAAGTCCTCCGTGAAGAGAGGCCAGACATCCAGCCGATCCCAGGTCTCGTCGATCTCCGAGGCGATGCCGAGCTCCGCTTCGCCGTTCTTCAGATGCTCTGCGATCATGCGGCTGCTGCCGCGTAGAAACCTGAGCTCGAGCTGGTTGAACTGGCGCTGCAGCTGATCGAGCAGCGGAATCAGCAGCGCAAGGTCGACCGAGTCGGCGAGCGCGATGCGGAGCGTGCCGAGCTCTCCGCTCTTGAAGGACGAGGCGAGGGTTCGCGCGCCGACGGCAGCCTCGTAGCATTGTTTCAGCAGTGGATGCATGCGCTGGCCGAGCTCGGTGAGTTGCGCGGCCGGCCGCTCACGCCGGAACAAGTCGCCGCCGAGCTCGGCTTCGAGCTGCTTGATCGCACGCGTCAGCGACGGCTGCGTCACGTTGCATTCCTCGGCCGCGCGCGTGAAGTGCAGCAACCGGGCAACGGCAAGAAAATACCGAACCTGATGCATTTCCATCGAGGTGCTCCGTTCGATCGGGCCGACGTCCCCGGGTGCAATATCCTACCAAGCGAGGCTTGGCACCAGCGATTGCGATAGCGAGCACCTATCGTGTGGCGAGCCAAACGGCATTTCCATTGGTCATGGCGGCCCGGCAATTTGTGCAGGCACGGGGCTCAACTGCTCGGGACGAAAGCGACGCCATGGCTGGAGATTCACTGAAAACCAAATCCACGTTACCTCCGCTCTCCGGCAGGGTGGCGGTGATCACCGGCTCGACCAGCGGCATCGGTCTGGGGATTGCGCAGGCACTTGCCGGTGCCGGGGCGCACGTCATGCTGAACGGCTTCGGAGCTCCCGAGGAGATCGGCCGCATCAGGTCGCAGATCGCTGCGGAGTTCGGTGTTCGCACCGGCTATGCTGCGGCCGACATGACGCAGCCGGAAGCGATCGCATGCATGATGGCGGACACCCTGCAGGAATTTGGCCGTATCGACATCCTGGTCAACAACGCGGGCATCCAACACGTCGCGCCGCTCGAGCAGTTTCCCGTCGAAAAGTGGGACGCCATCGTTGCCATCAATCTCTCGTCGGCGTTCCACACGATGCGGCTGGCGCTGCCGTCGATGCGGCGGAATGGCTTCGGTCGCATCATCAACATAGCCTCCGCGCACGGCCTCGTCGCGTCGCCGTTCAAATCGGCCTATGTCGCTGCCAAGCACGGCATCATCGGCCTGACCAAGGTCGCGGCGCTGGAGGCGGCCGAGATCGGCATCACCTGCAATGCGATCTGTCCAGGCTACGTCTACACGCCGCTGGTCGAGGCGCAGATCGACGGACAGGCCAGGGCGCACGGCATCTCCCGCGATCAGGTCATCCGCGATGTCCTGCTGGCGCAACAGCCGAACAAGCGCTTTGCAACGGTGGAGGAGATCGGTGCGCTCGCCGTCTTTCTCGCCAGCGATGCCGCCGCATCGATCACCGGGGTTGCCCTGCCGGTCGATGGTGGTTGGACCGCACATTGACGGTTGGGCGATGTAACAGCGACGGGAAAACTGCGAACAGGACAATGCATCAGGAGGGAGACATGAGGAGGGAGACATGGCCGACGTCGACGACACGATGTGCGCGATGATCGATCGCGGCAGGCTGCCCGGGCAGGTGGTTCTCGTCCTGCAGGGCGGTGGTGCGCTCGGTTCATACCAGGCCGGCGTCTATCAGGCGCTGCACGAGGCTGGTCTGGAGCCGGACTGGGTGATCGGGACATCGATTGGCGCCATCAATGCCGCTCTCATCGCCGGCAGCCCGGTGCAGGAGCGCATGACGCGGCTGCGGGAGTTCTGGAAGCGGATGCACCGCCCGCCCGCCTGGACGGTTCGCACCGCCTTTCCGGATTTCAACGAGCGGCTGTCCTATTGGACGACCGTGACGCATGGGATTCCGGGCTTCTTCCGTCCCAACGCCCTGGCGCATGCCGGGGAGTCCTACCCGCTCGGTGCCGAGCAGGCCGGCTACTATTCGACCGCTCCGCTGCGCGAAACGCTGCAGGAACTCGTCGACTTCGATCGTCTCAACAGTGGCGGTCTACGCCTCACGGTCGGGGCGGCGCACGTCAGGACGAGCCGGATGCGCTATTTCGACAGCCGCAACGAGGTGCTGGATGTCCGCCACATCCTGGCGTCGGGCGCGCTGCCTCCCGCGTTTCCGGCAGTTCGCATCGATGGCGAACTGTATTGGGACGGCGGCATCCTGTCGAACACGCCGACCGAGGTCGTGTTCGACGACAATCCGCGAAAGGACTCGCTGATCTTCGCCGTGCATCTGTGGAATCCCGAGGGAGCCGAGCCGACGACCATGGCGGAGGTGTTCAACCGGCACAAGGACGCGCAATATTCGAGCCGAATCTCGAGCCATATCGCGCGCCAGCAGCAGACGCATCGGCTGCGGCATATCATCAATCAGCTTGCGGTTCATTTGCCGGAGTCGGCCCGCAATGATCCGGCGATCCGCGATCTTGTCAGTCACGGTTGCCAGACGCGGATGCATGTCGTCCGGCTGCTGGCCCCGCAACTCGCTCGCGAGAGCCATACCAAGGATATCGATTTCACCGAGCGAGGCATCATCGCGCGCTGGACTGCGGGCTATCAGCACACGCGATCGGTCCTGCATCGCAGGCCCTGGTCGGGCGAGCACGATCCGCTCTCCGGCGTGGTGTTGCACGATCCCTCGGTGACGCTCGCAGCGGCTGCGGAGTAGAGAGGCCGATGAGCCGAGTCGATCCGATTGGTGCGGTATCTCGGCATTCCGATACCGCTCGGATCGGCTCGGTTTAAGGGATTAGTCGCCATTCGTTGTTAATCATTATGGCGCGGCAGCATCGCCGCGATTCTTGTTTGCCGACCGCACGGGGACGTCGCCGGAGGCCGCTGCGCCAGCGCGTATCGGTCGATGCGAGCGTGACCGGCCGGGCAGCGATACTTGATTGGGAACGGCCGATGTCCGAGCGCGCGGTGCTGCAGAATGAGACGATCAAGCCGGAGACCGGTGCGGTCAGTCTCAAATGGAAAATTCTTGCCGGCAATCTGCTGACCGGCTTCTTCGCGATGGCCTTCGCCTTTGCGCTCGCATGGAGCGGGTGGGGCGACTTGCGCAAGCGCGAGCGGGCGGAGCAGGTTCTGGACGCCTTCGAGCTGGCACTGAAGGTCAATGCGCAGATCCCGCTCGAGCGCGGCCAGTGGAATCTGCTCGCGGCGGCCGGGTCCGCCTCGGCGGATGATGTCGCCAAGCTCGACAAGGCCATCGCCACGACGGACGAGTCGCTGGCACGGGCCAAGACCGCCGCGCAGGTTGCAGGCCTGCCGACCACCAACATCGATGCCGCAGCGACGACACTGCGTGGCGTCCGTTCGGCGGCGCGCAACGCTGTACCGCTTCCGGCCGCGCAACGTCCGGCGAACATCCAGGCGACGACCACGGATGGCCTCGGTCGGGCGGCCGAGTCCCTGAATGCCGCCATCGACGAGACCGCGATCGAGCTGTCGGGGGCCGGCGGCGAGGTCGAGAACCTGTTGCCTTCGGCCCAGCTTGCGCAACTGTCGCAATCGATGCGCACGATCAACGGCGCGCGCTCCGCCGTGCTGCGCTTCTTCATCCAGAACGTCAGCTGGACCCCGGCGCGTCTTGCCGAGGTGACCGAGCAGAGCGGACAGGTGACCCTGCTGTGGCAGCAGATCGAGCTCGCGGCGCGCAGCGTTCGCAATACGCCGGAGGTGTCCGCCGCGCTGGAGCATGTGCGCACGACCCTGATGGGTGCTGGCGAACAGCGCTACCGTCAGATCGTCGCGGCGGGGCGCGACGGACAGCCGTCGCCGGTCACGGCTGAGGAGTGGGGCCGCTGGACCACGCCGATGCTGAACAACGTCATCGTGCTGCGCGATGCGGCGCTGAAGTCCGCGCATCAGGCCATCGATCAGGCGATCGGCGCGGCGCGGCTGCGGCTGTTCATCGCGCTCGGCGTTCTGCTGCTGGTGGCGATCGTGTCGGTCGCCGTGGTCATCGGTGTCGTCCGCGGCGTCATCGGCCCGCTGGTCGGACTGACCGGCGTGACCCTGCGCCTCGCCAATGGCGAGCTGAGCGCCGACATTCCCAACGAGTCCCGCAAGGACGAGATCGGCGCGATGGCGCGCGCCCTGAAGATCTTCAAGGACGCGCTGATCGCCAAGAAGGCTTCGGACGAGGCCGCGCAGCGCGACGCGCAGGCGCAGATCGATCGGGCCCGGCGGCTGGATGCGCTGACGCGCAACTTCGAGTCGACGATCGCCGACATCGTCAACACCGTGTCGTCGGCGGCCTCGGGCCTCGAAACGTCGGCGGATATGCTGACAAACACCGCTAGCCGCTCGCAGGAGCTCAGCACGGTGGTGGCGGCTGCGTCGGAGGAAGCGTCCGCCAACGTTCAGTCGGTCGCCTCCGCCACCGAGGAGCTCTCCTCGTCGGTGACCGAGATCAGCCGTCAGGTCCAGGCGTCGGCCCGCATGGCCGGCGACGCCGTGCAGCAGGTGCGCCAGACCAATGGGCGCGTCGCCGAGTTGTCGCAGGCCGCAGCCCGCATCGGCGACGTCGTCGAGCTCATCAACAGCATTGCCGGACAGACCAATCTCCTCGCACTCAACGCCACCATCGAGGCGGCGCGCGCCGGCGACGCCGGCCGCGGTTTCGCGGTGGTCGCGACCGAGGTGAAGGCGCTCGCGGAACAGACGGCGAAGGCGACCGAGGAGATCTCACAGCAGATCTCGGGCGTGCAGGCCGCGACGCAGGAATCGGTGAATTCGATCCAGGCGATCAGCTCGACGATCGAGCGGCTCGCCGAGATCGGAGCAGCCATTGCGGCGGCGGTCGAAGAGCAGGGCGCGGCAACGCAGGAAATCTCGCGCAACGTGCAGCAGGCGGCCCACGGCACCCAGCAGGTCTCGTCCAACATCACGGACGTGCAGCGCGGCGCCTCGCAGACCGGCTCGGCCTCCGCCGAGGTGCTGTCGTCGGCCAAGTCGCTGGCTGGAGATTCCAACCGCCTCAAGCGGGAGGTCGGCAGCTTCCTGGAAGCGGTCCGGGCGGCGTAAGAAGCCAGCCTTTCAAGCGCCCATGAAAAAGCCCGGACGATGTCCGGGCTTTTGTTATTTGGCCGTAGCCTCGATGAGCGCAGCGATATCCGGGGTCTGCTCCGAACGTTGAAATCATCCCGCATGTCGCTCCGCTCATGCGGGCTACGACAGCCGGTCCCGGCTTAAGACGCCAGCATCTTCCGGTACAGCGCGTTGTAGCAGGCGGCCGACAGGTTCCAACTGAATGAGCGTGCCATCGCCGACAGCCGCATCTCGTTCAGCCGTTCGGTGCTGGTGAACGCTGAAAACGCGCGCTTCACCCCGCCGAGGAAGGATTCCGCCGACGGCTTCTCGAACAGGAATCCGGTCTCGCCATCTGTGATGGTCTCGGCGAGGCCGCCGGTCTGGTGACCGATCGGCAGCGAGCCGAAGCGCTGGGCATACATCTGGCTCAGGCCGCATGGCTCGAAGCGCGACGGCATCAGGGTGAAGTCGCTGCCGGCGAAGATGCGCCGCGCCTGCGCATCGTTGAAGCCGATGGCGACCCCGATCGCGTCCGGCCGGCGGCGGTGGGCCTCCATCAGGGCGCGCTCGATGGCCGGCTCGCCGGTGCCGGTGACCACGATCTGGCCGCCGGCGCCGACGATCTCATCGGCGGCTTCCAGCACCAGGTCGATGCCCTTCTGATGAACGAGGCGCGCGACGATGCCGAACATCGGACCGCGCGACACGGCCAGCCCGAACTGCTTGCGGACGTAGTCGGCGTTGGCCTTCTTGCCCTTCCAGTCGCCCGCGGCGAAGGGCTGCGCCAGCTTCTGGCAGTAGCGGGGATCCCAGCTCTCGTCGATGCCGTTGAGAATGCCGGTCAGCTCATGGGCATTGGAGCGCTGCCGGAGCAGGCCCTCCAGCCCGCAGCCGAGCTCGGGCGTCGTGATCTCCTGGGCATAGGTCGAGCTGACCGTGGTGAGATGCGACGCATAGACCAGACCGCCCTTGAGAAAGGACAGTTTGTCGTAGAACTCCAGACCGTCGATGTGGAACGAGGATTCCGGAGCGCCGATCCGGCGCAGCGACTCCCGCGGGAACAGGCCCTGATAGGCGAGGTTGTGGATGGTCAGGATCGACGGCACGTCGACCCCGCGCCACGCCAGATAGGCCGGCACCAATGCGGCCTGCCAATCATTGGCGTGGACCAGATCGGCTGCCCAGTTCCTGTCCAGCGTGCCCGCTGCGAGCTCGGCGGCGGCGGCGGCGAGACGGCCGAAACGGATGTCGTTGTCCGCCCAGTCCTGCCCGTTCTCGTCGCCATAGGGGTTGCCCGGCCGGTCATAAAGCTCGTCGCAGAGCAGGACGTAGACCGGCAGGCCATCGCGGGTCGACGACCGTCCCAGTGCGCAGCCCGGCATCTCTGCCAGAGGCGCACATTGGCCGACGATCTCGATGCGGGTGAGTTGCTCGATCACGTCCCGGTAGCCGGGCAGCATGATCCTGACGTCGGTATGTGAGCGCAGTGCCCGGGGAAGTGCCGCCGAAACGGCAGCCAGTCCGCCCACCCGGACGAAATCGTCCATTTCGGTCGTAACGAACAGAACCCGCAAGAGATGTCCTCGATCAAGCCCCATGTTCGTCCTATGCAAGAAAAGGTCCAAATTCAGTCATGAAGAAAAGCGTTGCCGCATTGCGGCGAAAGGCCAAACGCTTTCGACATCGAATGGTTCGATCTAGAAACGACCTGCACGACGATCGATGGCTTACGCTTTGTGAATCGGCGACGGCAAAGCGGAGCCTCGGCCTCGGTGCCGAGCGAGAAGAGTTCAAACCAGGGAGCTGCCAGGGTGAGTCTAGTGGGAAACGATGAGAGCCGTTTGACAGGATGTTTCGAGGGTCTGCGTGTCCTCGACTTCTCGACCACCATCGCCGGCCCGCACTGTGCCCGCATGCTTGCCGATATGGGAGCGGAGGTGATCAAGATCGAGTCAGTCGAAGGTGAAACCATGCGCACCCGGCCTCCGATGCGTCATGGCTGCTCTACCGCTTTCGGTCAGCTCAACGTCGGCAAGAAGAGCGTCGTGCTCGACCTCAAGTCGCGCGACGGTGTCGCCGCGGTGTGCCGGCTGGTCGCATCGGCCGATATCCTGGTCGAGAACTTCCGCCCCGGGGTGATGCAGCGGCTCGGGCTGGACTATGCGGCCTTGAGCGCGCTGAACCCGCGGCTGATCTACTGCTCGATCTCGGGTTACGGCCAGACCGGCCCATCGGCGGAACTCCCGGCCTATGCCCCGGTGATCCATGCGGCTTCGGGCTACGACATGGCGCATCTCGCCTACCAGCCGGGGCGCAGCCGGCCCGATTATTGCGGCATCTATCATGCCGACGTCGTCACCGGGACCTACGCGTTCGGCGCCATCGCCTCCGCTCTGTATCAGCGCGAGCGCAGCGGGCGCGGCCAGCACATCGACTGCTCGATGCTGGAATCGATGCTGAGCCTGACGCTCAACGAGATCCAATGGTCGCAATTTCCCGTCGCGCAGCCGTCGCGGCCGACCTTCGGCCCGGCGGAGTGTCGCGACGGCTATGTGATGATCGCCATCGCCAGCGAGAAGACCTTCCAGAACCTGATGACCGTGATCGGCCATCCGGACTGGGTCGATGATCCCAGATTCGCAAAATATTCCGACCGGCGGGCAAACTGGGGGGCGCTGATGGATGGCGTCGAAGCCTGGTCGCGCCGGCTCGACGTCGCCCAATGCCTGGAGGCCTTGAACGCGGGCGGCGTACCCAGCTCGGCCTACCGCAGCGTGGCCGATGCGCTGGCTGATCCGCAGATCGCGCATCGCGGCGCGCTGGCCGATGTGGAGGATGCAGCCGGCAACTTCAAGGTCGTCAACCTGCCGTTCCGGATGTCGGAGGCGAAAGTTGCGGCCGGCCCCCGGGCCGCGAGCCTCGGAGAGCACACCGAGGGCATCCTGCGCGAGGCTGGCGTCAGCGACGCTGCAAAACCTTGAGCTCGCTGAGGCAAAACGCTGCAGGGCTGCCATGACCGCACATGCTGCGCGCAGCCTTGCCGCTCCACGCGTTTCCAGCCAATGTCGCGACATCGCAAGAACAGTCCGGACCAGCCGGACGCGCTCATGCCGGGAGGAGGTCCAAAGGCGCCGTTGCCGCGCGCAGCCGCGCCGCTCGTCCCGTCGATGCGCCGTCCGGTCCTGGCCGCGCCGGACGACGGGAGTGAAAGCATGAAGAGCTTCAAGGTCACCGATTTCAATGCGCCGCTGACCGAGGTCGACGAGCCGACGCCGCAGCCGTTCGGCAAGCAGGTGCTGATCAAGGTGAAGGCAGCCGGCGTCTGCCACAGCGACCTGCACATCTGGGAGGGCGGCTACGACCTCGGGCACGGCCGCAAGCCGCTGTCCCTCAAGGATCGCGGCGTGTCGCTGCCGCGGACCATGGGCCATGAGAGCGCCGGTGAGATCGTGGCGTTCGGGCCGGAGGTCACGGAGGCGGAGAAGGGCGGGCTGAAGGCCGGCGACGTCGTGCTGGTCTATCCCTGGATCGGCTGCGGCAAGTGCGCCACCTGTCTCGCCGGTGACGAGAACATGTGCCTGAAGCCGGCCTCGCTCGGCGTCTATTGCGACGGCGGCTATGCGGACCACATGACCGTGCCGCATCCGCGCCACCTGATCGACCTCAAGGGCCTCGATCCGGTGACGACCGCGCCCTACGCCTGCTCGGGCGTCACGACCTACAGCGCGCTCAAGAAGGTCGAGAAGGACTTCGACACGCCGATCGTGATCTTCGGCGCCGGCGGCCTCGGGCTGATGGCGCTGTCGCTGTTGAAGGCCATGGGCGGCAAGGGCGCGATCGTGGTCGACATCGACGCGCGCAAGCGCGAGGCGGCGCTGGCGGCCGGGGCGCTGGCGGCGGTCGACGGCAAGGCGCCGGATGCGCTGGAGCAACTGAACAAGGCCGCAGGCGAGCCGATCCGCGCCGTCATCGACCTGGTCGGCAATGCCGCCACCGCGCAGCTCGGCTTCGATTGCCTGACCAAGGGCGGCAAGCTCGTCATCGTCGGCCTGTTCGGCGGCGGCGCGCCGTGGGCGCTGCCACTCATTCCGATCAAGGCGGTCACCATCCAGGGCAGCTATGTCGGTAATCTCCGCGAGACCAAGGAGCTGCTCGATCTCGTCCGCGCCAAGCACATCGCCCCGATCCCGGTGACGCCGATGCCGTTGTCCAAGGCCAACGATGCCTTGCACGATCTGCAAAAGGGTCAGCTGGTCGGCCGTGCGGTGCTGACGCCGTAAATCGCAACTCCGTCCGCTCGTCATGGCCGGGCTTGACCCGGCCATCCACGTCTTTGGCGCCGCGGCGTTAGAAAGTCGTGGATGCCCGGGTCAAGCCCGGGCATGACGGCTCATTGATGTCGTCCTCGAAAGCGTCGCCCATGCCCTCGACCAATTCACTCCACATCGCAGTCCTCCCCGGCGACGGCATCGGTCCTGAAGTCATGGCGCCCGCGCTCGAGGTGCTGCGCAAGGTCGAGGCCAAGGCCGGCCTGTCGTTCCGCTTCACCGAGGCCCAGGCCGGCGCCAACAACTATCTCGCAACCGGCGTCTCGATCGCCGACAGCACGATCCGGCTGTGCGAAGAGGCGGACGCGATCCTGCTCGGCGCCTGCGGGCTGCCCTCGGTGCGCTATCCCGACAACACCGAGATCGCGCCGCAGATCGAGCTGCGCTTCCATTTCGACCTTTATGCCGGCGTGCGGCCGGCGCGGCTGATCCCGGGCGTGCCGAGTCCGATCGTTGGTGCCGCCGAGCACGGGATCGACTTCGTCGTCATCCGCGAGTCCACCGAAGGCCTGTTCGCCTCGATGGGCAAAGGTGTGGTGACACATGAGGAGGCGCGCGAGACCCTCGTCATTACCCGCAAGACATCCGAGCGGCTGTTCAACTTCTCCTTCAAGCTCGCCGCCCGGCGCCGCGCGCGCGGCCGCTCGGGAACTTTGGCCTGCGTCGACAAGGCCAACGTCTTCAAGGCCTTCGCCTACTTTCGCAAGATCTTCGACGAGGTCGCTCAACTTCATCCGGACGTGAAGACGGACCGCCTCTACATCGATGCCTGCGCGCTCATGCTGGTGAAGCGCCCGTGGGATTTCGACGTCCTGGTCACCGAGAACATGTTCGGCGACATCCTGTCCGATCTCGCCGCCGGTCTCGTCGGCGGCATGGGCATGGCGCCGTCGGCCGACATCGGCGACCGCCACGCCGTGTTCCAGCCCTGCCACGGCACCGCGCCCGACATCATGGGGCAGGGCAAGGCCAATCCGACCGCGATGATCCTCTCGGCCGCGATGATGCTGGACTGGCTGGCGGACACGCATGGCATCGAGGGCGCAGCCGAAGCGGCGCAGCGGATCGAGCTGGCCGTCGACCGGGTCTATGCCTCCGGCCTCAAGCCGTTCGAGTTCGGCGGCAAGGCCGGCACGATTGACGTGACCAAGGCGGTGCTGGAGGCGCTCTAACGTCCCTTGAAGGCCGGCTTGCGCTTCTCCATGAAGGCGCGGCGGCCCTCGCGGAAATCCTCCGAATCCATGCAGGCGTCGCCGATCCGCTTGATGGCTTCCATGTCGCGCCGGCTTTCGTCCTTCAGCACTTCGGCGATGGTGATCTTGGCAGCCTTGACCGCCAGCGGCGCATTGCCGGCGATGGTGCGGGCGATCTCCAGCGTCGCCGGCAGCAGCTCGTCGTTGGGGATCATCCGATCGATGAGGCCGATGCGCAGCGCCTCCGCGGCATCGACCCGCAGGCCCGTATAGAGCAGCAGCCGCGCCTGCGACGGGCCGACCAGTGACACCAGGTTGCGCAGGCCGTCATAGCCATAGGCGATGCCGAGCCTGGCGGCGGGGATGCCGAACTGGCTGTCCGCGGCGGCGAAGCGCATGTCGGTCAGCATCGCGATCTGCAGGCCGCCGCCGAGGCAGAAGCCGCTGACGCAGGCGATCGTCGGCTTCGGGTAGCCGGCGAGCAGCGCCCGCTGGGCGGCGCTGCGCTCGGCATAGGCCTCCGAGGCCGCGGCGTTGTGGCGGCTCTGCTCGAACTGGCTGATGTCGGCACCGGACACGAAGGCCTTGCCGCCGGCGCCGGTCAGCACCACGACCCGGATCGCGTCATCGTCGCGCAGCGCGACCAGGGCCTGGCCGAGCCCCTCCCACATCTCCAGCGACATCGCATTGCGCTTATCCGGGTTGTTGAAGGTGATGATGCCGACGCCGTCGCTCGCTCTGGTCATGAGGATCTTGCCCTCGGCGAAGGTGGTGGGGAGCTCGGAGATGGTCGGCATGAGGGTCCGTCGGCAGGGAGGGCAAGGCGGCCGGCATCGTTCACCGCGCCGGTGACGGCGTCAATGTGAGTTCAGGCCACGATGGGCAGGCAAGAGGACGTCGGAGCCGATGCTCTCGACCTGTGCACGGGTGGCCCAGGAGAGGACGCGCAGCGTTCATGATCAGCGTCGGCCGACGGGACCGAAACGCCGCCATGCCGCCACTTCCTATGACGGCAGAGAGCACGAGAATACAAGGGCGACGGAGCCTCAGACCGCGCAGCGATCGCTGGGCGGACGAGAAGGGCCGGTGTGCCGGCCGCGCCGATCACTCGGCCTCGAGCCGAGGCAGTGAACTCGCCCGAGCTGGCAAAGCCTGGCGCCCCCAAGTTGCGCCCTCGAGCGAAGATGGTCCATATCCATCACGGGCAGATCTGTCTGACGGATCAGACAGCCTTGCCTATTCTTCGTTCGCTGCGATCGATTCCATCAAGGATACCAGCTGACGTTGTACGGTCTGGTCCTTGATCTTGCTGTAGGCGCGCAGCAACCGCAGGCTGAAGGCTGAGTCCAGGAACAGGAGGCTCTCGACCTCGCGCGCCTTGCTGTCGCCGTCGTAGAAGAACGTCACGGGCACGTCGAGCGCGGTGGCGATCTGCTGCAGACGCGCAGCGCCGACCCGGTTGACGCCCTTCTCGTACTTCTGGACCTGCTGGAAGCTCACGCCGAGCTTCTCGCCGAGTTCAGCCTGCGAGATCTTCTGCTCCACACGCCGGAGGCGAATCCGCTTGCCGAGCTCGATGTCGGGCTTGCCCGCACTGCGCTGCTTCATTTTCTTTGCCGCTGATTTGTTCATACTGATTTTACCGTCCTTCCATCGGAAAGCCCCCGAATAGATGGGTCAGGGGTTCACCCATATATACTGTTTTAAGTTGCTGTGGATGAATGAATTCGTCTTTAAACCACGGGTATTTGCCAGGGTTAAAGGCCTCGACCAGCCAGTCGATCATGTGACGCACCCTAGGGATGCGTCCGGTGGTGGCATGGTAAGACAGCCAGATGTCGTAGGACCACTTGAGGTCAACCTCAAGTGGTATGATCTTCCCGCCCAGGGCACTCGCATAGGTTGGGAAGACCCCGATGCCGGCGCCGTGCGCCACGGCCCAGTAATTGGCGCTCGAGACATTGGTGGTCATCGCGATCAGGTCCCGCTGCTCGAAACCGGGAAAGATGGTGGCGAAGGCGGCGTTGGCGGCGGCTTCGTCCGCCACCTGCAGAACCAAGCGATGTTTGACGAGATCGTCAATCGTCTTTGGGATGCCAAATATCTCCAAATATTTCTCGCTCGCAAAGCACATCAGGTGCATGCGGCCGAGCCGGACCAGCTTGACGTCGAGCGCCGCCGGCCGGGAGAGATGGATGGCCACGTCGGCCTCGTGGCGTGACACGTCGGCCGAGCGCATCGCGCAATAGAGGTCGACCATGACGTTGGGAAAGCTCTGCTGAAATTCGACCAGCCGCGGCGCCAGCCAGAACGTGCCGAGCCCCTCGGTCACCGCGACCCGGACCTCGCCCGACGCAGCGCCGGCGAGACCATCGCCCGCGCGCAGCAGCTCGAATGACGCGGCCTCCATGCGTTCGACGGCAGAGACCACCAGTGCGCCTTCGTCGGTCAGCCGAGCGCCGTGGACGTCGCGTGTGAACAGCGTCGCGCCGATCTGCCGCTCGAAATCATCGATGCGTCGCCGTACGGCATTGATCGAGAGCGTCAGCCGCTCTGCCGCGGAGCGGAAGCTGCCGGCCCTGACAACCTCGAGGAAGATCCGCGCTGCATCCCAGTCGGTGAGGCTTGCCAGCGCCGATTTGCTCACGGTCGACTTGGCCGGGGCGGCCCGGCCCGTCGCAGTTTTTGCCGGCTTGCTCGCCGTTGCGCCCTTGGCGCCGCCACTCTCTCGGCTCAGTTCAAGGCTCGATCCTGCCGCAGCAGACGAGTCGCCGTGCTCCCCTGGCGCCAGCGTCGCAGGGGTCTCGGCTAGGTCCTGGCGTTCCTTCTGAGGAACGCCCCGTTCCGCCGCAACGCGCATACAAGCTCTCTCCGCCTGCTAGAGTGATTCCGATAAATTACGGGCAGGGCACGTTCGTGCCATGATTTGGTTGAGCGATCGAGGGTCGATGAGTCTGCCACGTTCAGTTCTCTGCAGCATGGTCTTACCGCCAGCAGACGCGCGGTCTGACACATCATGTAGGACAGAGACACGCTTAGCGCGAGTCGAACCTAAGATCGACGGTTTTTGCCTCGACTGCAATGAAATGGTATTCGAAGATGGTCCGTTGTCATGCTATCTTGATGAACGGATCGTGGCGCTAACTCATCGAATGCCGGGGAGCGGTGATGTGTCTTCACCATGCGCCATGCCAGGACGTCGTCGTGCCGTCCCAGGGGGTGGGCGCGCGGCTCGGATGAGCCGCATGGGCAAAGCGCGGGGGAGCAACGACATGACGTATTTGGAAGCCATCCGCGAGTCGGGAGTTGCTCGGCTCCATCTCGTCGCACGCTAGAACGGAAACGACGCCTGTGGCCAATTCAGACGAACAAATGCTTGCAGTGCTTGCATCCCTGGAGCAGTGCCGCGCCACGCTCGCGGCGACGGGCAATCGCGAATCGGCACATTTGGTCTCGGTTGCCATCCTCGACCTGCGTATGAAGCTGAACCGTCTGAGCGAGGACGATCTGAGATCGCTCTGCGATGAAATGGTTCAAGCTGACAATCCCGACAAGCTGCGCGATCCGAAGCTGCAGCCGGGTCAGCGCAGGCAGCCTTTGCTTCGAGTGGTGAAATAGCACAGTTCGATGTGTGCACAAAGGTGCATTTAGCGCATTTGTGATATGTCGTGATCCCGCGGTGATGCGCGCAGCGGCTCGCGGACGAGCCGGTTGGAACGGGTGGACGTGCCGCATCCGGGCGGGACTTTGCCGACGAGGCTCCGATCCGGGGACGTCGGGCTCAATCCTCGCGAAGGCCTGCAGGCGGTGATCATCGTTGAGCGCCGTAACTTCGGCACGTCTGTTGCGTATTCCCCGTATCGGCGGCAAGAAGCGTCGTGCCCCGGCTTGCGCCTGGAGGGGCGTATCGCGGGACTCGCATGATCCAGAACGTATCGATTCCGGCCGCGTTCATTGCTGGCCTGGTCAGTTTTCTTTCGCCCTGCGTGCTGCCGCTGGTTCCTCCGTATCTGGTCTATCTCACCGGCGCCACGATCGAGCACATCGAGAGCGAGGAGCCTCCGGCCGCGTCGCGCCGCGCGGTGATGATCTCGGCCGCACTGTTCGTGCTGGGCTTCTCCACCGTGTTCGTCATGCTGGGGGCGAGCGCCTCGCTGATCGGCGGCCTGATCCGGGCCTGGTCGGAGCAGTTGTCCATTCTCGCCGGCATCGTCATCATCGTGATGGGCCTGCACTTCCTCGGCCTGACCCGGATCGCGTTCCTGATGCGCGAAGGGCGGCTGCCGATCCCCAAGCCGGTCGGCCTGTGGGGCGCCTATGTCATGGGGCTCGCCTTCGCCTTCGGCTGGACGCCGTGCATCGGGCCGATCCTGGCTGCGATCCTCTCGATCGCAGCCGCGGAGACGACGGTCGCCAAGGGCGCCGGGCTCCTTGCCGTCTATTCCGCCGGCCTCGGCATTCCGTTCCTGGTCGCGGCGTTCATGATCGAGCAGTTCTCGGCGCTGTTCATGCGCATGCGTGGCCATCTCGTGAACATCGAGCGCGCGATGGGCGTGCTGATGATCGCCACCGGCATCGGCTTTCTTACCGGCGCGGTCTCGACCTTCAGCATCTGGCTGCTCGAGACGTTCCCGGCGCTGCAGAGGTTCGGCTGACGCGGCTCAATCGTCGAGCTTGCAGGTGATGGTGTAGACCACGCCCGGCGGCAGGAAGTCGACCGTGGCCTCGCCGCCGAGCTGATCGCGCGCGCTGCGCTCGATCAGGCGGGAGCCGAAGCCGCGCTGGATCGGCGCCGAGACCACCGGGCCGCCGGTCTCCTGCCACACCAGCCGCAGCCGTGCCGGCAGCTTCTTCGCGGCGTCGGCCGCGCTCGTCAGCTCCCAGGACAGATCGACCGTGCCGGTGTCGTTCGAGAGCGCGCCATACTTGGCGGCGTTGGTTGCGATCTCGTGCACGATCATCGACAGCACGACCGCGAGCCGCGGCGACAGCGCCACCTTCGGGCCGGAGATCCTGATGCGGTCGGGCGTGTTGAGGCGATAGGGCTTGAGCACGCGCTCGATCACGTCCTGCAGCTCGGAGCCCTGCCATTTCTCCTTGCTGAGCAGATTATGCGCCTCGGCGAGCGCGCCGAGCCGGCCCTCGAACTTCTCGCGCTCATGGCGGCTGGCGCTGCGGAAGGTCTGCACCGCGATCGCCTGCAGGATCGCCAGCGTGTTCTTGACCCGGTGATTGAGCTCCTCGATCAGCAGATCGTGCAGCATCTCTGCGCGCGCGATCGTCGTCGCCATCCGCACCGCGAAGGCCAGGCCGATCGCCAGCATGATGCCGCCGAGCAGGCTGGTAACGGCGAGGTTGCGCCACAGCGGCGCCACCAGCGAATCCTCAGCGATGCCGGCGCCGATGGTCCATCCGGTCAGGGTGGAATGGGTGAAGCTCGACAGCAGCGGCACACCCTCGAGCGATACGCTCGACAGCGTCGCCTCCTGCTCGCTGCGCATGCGATCGAAGACCGAGGGCGAGGCCTGCTTGCCGATCGTCTTCGTCGGATTCGGCACGCGTGCGAAGACGGTCGCCTGGCGGTCGAGCAGCGACAGGGTCCAGTCCGGGTTCGGCCGCTGCTTTTCCAGGATGGTCTGGAACATCTCGATCGGCGGGCTGAACGAGATGTCATAGACGACCTCGCCGTCGCGAAAGACGGGAACCTCGACGGTGACGATCAGGCTCTTCTTCACGACGCCGTAGAACAGGTCGGAATATTGCGGCTGCCTGGTCTCGAACACGCGGCGGGTGATCTCGCGGTTGTTGCGCGGCGGCAGGTGAGCCGTATCCGGCGTCGCCGACGAGAACAATTGGCGTCCCTCGCGGTCGGCGACCACGATCGTGCCGTTCTTGCCGTACTGCTCGAGGAAGCCCATCGCGATCGGCCGGAAGCGTTCGAAATCGCCGGTGGTCAGCGCATCGGTCAGCGCCAGCACCTGGACGCCGCCGGTCATGCGCTGCATTTCGGCATCGAGCGTCAGGCGGATGCTGCGCACCGTCTCCAGCACGCGCTGGCGGGCGTCGCTGCGGTCCTGCATGTAGTTGTGCAAGACGATCCCGCCTGCGAACAGGATGAGCGGCAGCGTGGTCCCTGCGACCAGAAGAGCAAGCCGGATCGGCAGGGAGAGTTTTGGCACGGATGCCCCGTTTGAGCTGGCGCTGCTGATTGCCGTTGGGACTGACGTCGGCTGGGGAGATGCGTCGGGCGCAGGCGAATGTATGCAGCGAGCGCATATCAGGCTGGAGCGGCTGCGTCCGCAAGGTCCTGGCGGTTGCAGCCGTTCACATCGTTGTCAGCATAGGAGAGCGGTGCAAGCGCGCCAAGCGCAATGCGCGGGGATCGTCGGTTCCCTGAGCGGCTTTGCCGCCACAGCGCCTCTCCTAAACGTTGCTCTCGGTGATGGCCGCGTACACCATCGTGCGCAGCTCGCGGCGGATCGGGTAGGCGCTTGAGGGCAGCACCTGGGTCATGAAGATCGTGATCAGCTCTTCGGCCGGGTCGATCCAGAACGCGGTGGAGGCCGCGCCGCCCCAGGCATATTCGCCGGCGCTGCCGGGGATCAGCGTCTTGGCCGGGTCCATCGTCACCGAGAAGCCGAGACCGAAGCCGATGCCGTTATAGGCCGCTTCCGCGAACATCGAGCGCGACAGCGCCGGCAGGTCGACGCCGCCAGGCAGATGGTTCGAGGTCATCAGCTTCAGCGTCTTCGGCCCGAGCAGCCTGACGCCGCCGAGCTCGCCGCCATTGAGCAATGCGCGGCAGAACGTCAGATAGTCGGCCGTGGTCGAGCACAGGCCGCCGCCGCCGGAGATGAAGTCGGGCGGGTTGAGGAAGGTGCTGGTCGCCGGGTCGTCCTGCAAGGTCAGGCCGCCCTTGCGATCGGCGGCGTGAAACGACAAGGCGCCGCCGGCGTCGGCCGAGTAGCACGCCGCCAGCCGGTGCGCCTTCGCCGCGGGAACGTGGAAGTCGGTGTCGCTCATGCCGAGCGGATCGAAGATGCGCTGTTTCAGGAATTGCTCGAACGGCTGGTCGGCGATCTTGCCGACGAGATAGCCGACCACGTCGGTGGACACCGAGTAGTTCCAGGCCTCGCCCGGCGAGAACTCGAGCGGAATCCGCGCGAGGTCATCGATCATCGACTGCAGGGTGCCGGCCTTTTCGACCGCGCCGATCTTGGCGTCGCGATAGGCGGCATCGACGTTCGAGCGCTGCTGGAAGCCATAAGTGAGGCCCGAGGTGTGGCGCAGCAGGTCGACGATCAGCATCGGCCGCGCCGGGGGCCGGCTGACGAAGGCCGGTGCCGTGCCGGCGACGAACACGCCGAGATTCTTCCACTCCGGAATGTATTTCGCGACCGGCTCGTCGAGCGCAACCTTGCCCTCCTCGACCAGCATCATGAAGGCGACCGAGGTGATCGGCTTGGTCATCGAATAGATGCGGTAGATCGTGTCGTCCCGGACCGGGACCTTGCGCTCGACGTCGGCAAAGCCGAGCGAGCTCGCGTGCACGATCTTGCCGCGGCGATAGACCATCAACTGCGTGCCTGGAAAACGGCCTGCCTCGACATAGCGCCGTTTCAGGTGGGCATCGATGCGGTCGAGCGCGGCTTGCGACATGCCGACGGTTTCGGGCGAGGCGGGAGTGGGGGCGAGCATCGGCGTCTCCGCTGTCGTTCGGTTTTCGTGGCCCGCGCGGACGGCTTGCGCGAAGGCGATGGAGCTGGAGCTGGGTGATAGCGGAAAATCGCCGCGCTTCCAATGGCAGCGCCCGTCGGGCTGATGTAGCCTTCGCCGCAGGAGGACCGCCCATGACGCAATTCAACGAAGCCGAGCTCACGGATGCCGTCGTCAAGAGCTTCGAGGGGACACCCGACCCACGGGTCAAATTCCTCATGCAGGAATTGGTGGCCTCGCTGCACGACTATGTCCGCAAGACCAATCTCACGTTCGACGAATGGGCGGCCGCAATCGAGTTCCTGACCCGCACCGGCCAGACCTGCACCGCGAGCCGGCAGGAGTTCATCCTGCTGTCCGACGTGCTCGGCGTGTCGATGCTGGTCGACGCCATCAATCATCGCGACCGGGCAGGGGCGACGGAGACGACCGTGCTCGGTCCGTTCTACGTCGGCGAGCACAAGGTGACGCCCCACGGCACCGACATCTCGGCGGATCTCAAGGGCGAGAAGATGTTCGTCCAGGGACGGGTGACCGATCTGTCGGGTGCTCCGCTGGCGGGCGCCACGGTCGATGTCTGGCATGCCGACGACGAGGGCTTCTACGATTCGCAGCGGCCGTCCTATGAAAGCGATGGTCCGTCGTCGCGGGCGCGCTTCATCACGGATGCGGATGGTCGCTTTTTCTTCCGCACCATCCTGCCCTGCAGCTATCCGATCCCGACCGACGGTCCGGTGGGACGGATGATCCTCGAGACGAAGCGTCATCCGATGCGCCCGGCCCATGTGCATTTCCTGGTGGACGCCAAGGATTACGAGCCGCTGATCACCCACGTCTTCGTCGGCGGCGACGAATATCTCGACAGCGACGTCGTCTTCGGCGTCAAGGACGACCTCATCGCCCAGGTGCAGCGGCGCACCGATGCGGTGATGCCGGACGGCAAGCTGGCGGCCGGGCCGTGGCACTTGATGAGCTATGATTTCCGCATGAAGCCGGGAGCAGGCGTGGCGCCGAGGCCGCTCGGCGCGATCGCGCCTGAACCCGCCTGATCCTGCGGCGAGCGCCAGTCCCGCCTACCAGCCGCCGTGGCGAGCCGCGAGCAGGATGACGACGGCGATCGCGAGCAGCGCCGTCGTTGCCTTCCAGAACAGCAGCGGATTGCGCTCGATCAGCGGCGTCCGGTCGCCGCCGACATAGGCCGGATTGGGGTGCCGCAGGTCGAAGACGAATTCCGAGAGGCTCTCGTAACGTTTGGCAGCGACCGGATGGACGGCGCGGCGAAGTGCCCCGTCGATCCAGAGCGGGACGGTTTGGTCATCGCCCGAGGCCGGCTGATAGCGCACCTTGCGAAACTGTGCCGGGGTTCTCGCGCGCGCCATCTGCGCGCCATAGGGCAGCCGGCCTGTCAGCATCTGGTAGGCGATCACGCCGAGCGAGAACTGATCGGACCATTCGGAGCCGCCCTCGCCGAGAAAATATTCCGGCGCCGTATATTGCTGGGTGCCGAGGATGCTGTCGTGGTCGGCGGCCGGGTCGGCCTCGACCACGCCGCTGACGCGCACCGATCCGAAATCGATGATCTTCACCGTCCGGGTCCGGTCGATCATGATGTTTGCAGGCCGCAGATCCTGGTGCAGCATTTCCTTGCGATGCAGCGCCTGCAGTCCGTTGGCGATCTGCTCGATGATGTCTCTGACAGTATCGAGATCGGCTTTCGGATGGTCGATCATCCATTGCGCCAGGGTCTGGCCTTCGACGAATTCGGTGACGACGTAGAGATGATCGCGGCGGCGCGTCGATGGGAAGGCCTTCAGCACGTGCGGATTGTCGATCCGTCGCGCGATCCACTCTTCCATCAGGAAACGCTTCAAATAGGCCGGGTCGCCGCGCAGGTCGATCGAAGGCACCTTGATGGCGACGGGGAGCTCCGTCTCGACGTCGACCGCCAGATAGATGTGGCTGCGGCTGCTGGAATGGATCTCGCGCAAGATCCGGTAGCCCTCGAAGATCATCCGCGCGTCCAGCAGCGGCGCCGGCGGCAGCTGCTCGGCCTGGACCGGAATCTCGGCGGCGTCGCCGACACCGAGCTCGTCGATCCGCACGATCTGGATCGTGAGATTGTCCGCGCTGCCCTGCGCCAGCGCCTCGGCGACGATGATGCGGGCCGCCTGGTCGAGGTCGTGGGAATTCTCTTTCAACACGTTGGCGACAAAACGCTTGCCGACATGCTCGTGAACGCCGTCGGTCGCGAGCACGAAGATGTCGCCGCGCTCGATCCTGACAGCCTGGTAGTCGATTTCGACCTGAGGATTGACCCCGAGCGCACGCCCCAGATAGCTCTGCTGCGACGAGATGACGACGCGATGATCGTCGGTGAGCTGCTCGAGCGAATGGCCGGCGAGGCGTGAGATGCGGCAGTCGCCGACATGGAAGAGATGCGCGGTGGCCGCCTTGATCACGATCGCGCTGAGCGTGCAGACGTAACCCTTGTCGCGGTCATAGGCGTATTGGCTGGCTCTGGTCTGGGCATGAAGCCAGGAGTTGGCGGCCGTGATCACGCGTCGCGCCGACGTCTTCACCGACCAGGCATCCGGCGTGCAGTAATAATCGGTCAGGAAGCTCTTGACCGCGGACTCGCTCGCGATGTGGCTGACCTCGCTGCTGCTGATGCCATCGGCGATGGCGACCGCGATGCCTTTCAGGCTGAGCGCAGGCTCATCGGGGATCAGTGCGCCGTGGAAGTCCTGGTTGCCCGGCTTCTGC
Organism: Bradyrhizobium sp. HKCCYLRH2047; assembly: GCF_051168175.1. NCBI lineage: Bacteria > Pseudomonadati > Pseudomonadota > Alphaproteobacteria > Hyphomicrobiales > Nitrobacteraceae > Bradyrhizobium > Bradyrhizobium sp. HKCCYLRH2047. The sequence continues at coordinate 19,929 of NZ_JBNPUM010000020.1, read as the reverse complement.
CCTTTGTCGGAATGCGCTCCGATTGTGATCCGCAATGGCATTTGGCTGTGGGGCGAAGGCGAGGGAGCCCGACCTTAGCGCGGGCGGGCTCCCGAGGGAAAATGAAATCAGGCGGCTGCGCGAACGGAGACCTTGGCATCGCGCTTCGGCTGCGTCCTGATATGGGTGGCATAGAGCGTGAGGCCGGTAAAGGAGAGGCCGCCGACGAGATTGCCGAGCACGGTCGGGATCTCGTTCCAGATCAGATAGTCCATGATCGAGAACTTCGCATGGAGCATCAGCCCCGACGGGAACAGGAACATGTTCACCACCGAATGCTCGAACACCATGTAGAAGAAGACCAGGATCGGCATCCACATCGCCAGCACCTTGCCTGGCACGGTGGTCGAGATCATCGCGCCGACCACGCCGGTGGAGACCATCCAGTTGCACAGCATGCCGCGGATGAACAGCGTCGCCATGCCGGCCGCGCCATGCGCCGCGTAGCCGAGCGTCCGGCCTTCACCGATATTGCCGATGACGGCGCCGACCTTGTCCGGCTCCTGCGTGAAGCCGAAGGTCGTCACGAACGCCATCATGAAGGCCACCGTCAGCGCGCCGGCGAAATTGCCGATGAAGACGAGTCCCCAGTTGCGCAGCACGCCTGCGATGGTCACGCCCGGACGCTTGTCGATCAGCGCCAGCGGCGACAGCACGAACACGCCGGTCAGGAGATCGAAGCCGAGCAGGTAGAGCATGCAGAAGCCGACCGGAAACAACAGGGCGCCGATGATCGGCTGGCCGGTATTCACATTGATCGTGACGGCAAACCAGGCCGCGAGCGCCAGGATAGCGCCCGCCATGTAGGCGCGGATGACGGTGTCGCGGGTGGACATGAAGATCTTGGACTCGCCTGCGTCCACCATCTTGGTCACGAATTCGGAAGGCGCGAGATACGACATTCAAACGTCCTTTGCTTGCTCTCGGGAATGGATTGCGAGCTGCCTTGCGAGAGGGTCTGGCTCTCGAAGGACATCGCCACGGGCAGGCGGATCGGATGTCGAATGCGGGAAGGGCGTCACGACGACCGCGCCGAGAAGACCTCGGTCGCGTGCGCGCGTCCGTCCCGGATAATCAGGCCCCATCGGCCTCGACAGTCCAGCGAACCGCAGTCATCGTTGACTTGTAAAATTGTAAGCAATGCCTGTGCCAAATTTGGCGCCAATGAAAAGTTTAGCCATTCCAATTGATTGCGTTCGGATACCGTCGCCGCGGCTGCTTGAAAGAGCCGTCTTGGCGCTCTGATGCTCATGGAACAATCGCGGCATGCCCACATTGTGTGCGGCGCACACAAAGTGGGCGAATCGCAAATTTTGGATGCGGCCTCCCGGCTCTGATGGATCGCTGTGCAAAGCTAAGCGGTTGAATCAGTTTCAAAATCCAAAACTTGCGCGTTGGCACGAAGCTTGAAAGAGCATTTGCGACGCCATCGATGCCGTCCGCGCAATCCTCATCCGAATCGTGACGCTGCCCCTTCCGAGGCCACCTCGGAACACGCGCTTTCGTGCGTGGCGCAGCGACCCGCAACGGACGGCCATTTCACCCATCGAGCGCTCTTCAGACAAAGGACGACAGCACTCATGACGAAGACTGCCAATCCTGCTCGCCGTAACGGCTTCAGCCGTCGTCAGCTTCTCAAGGCGGGCGCCGGCACGGCCGCGCTGCTAGCAGCCGCGAAGTTGAACTTGCCGGGCGGAGCGTTCGCCCAGGGGGCGGGGCCGGAAGTCGCCGGCGCCAAGCTCGGCTTCATCGCGCTGAGCGATGCCGGTCCGCTGTTTGTCGCCAAGGACAAGGGCATCTTCGCCAAATACGGCATGCCGGATGTCGACGTGCAGAAGCAGGCCTCGTGGGGCACCACGCGCGACAACCTCGTGCTCGGCTCCGAGGGCAACGGCATCGATGGCGCGCACATCCTGACGCCGATGCCGTACCTGATCTCCTCGGGCAAGGTGACGCAGAACAACCAGCCGACGCCGATGTACATCCTGGCGCGGCTCAATCTCGATGCGCAGTGCATTTCGGTCGGCAAGGAATATGCAGACCTCAAGCTCGGCCTCGATACCGCGCCGTTCAAGGCCGCGCTGGAGAAGAAGAAGGCCGCCGGCAAGTCCGTGAAGGCCGCGATGACCTTCCCGGGCGGCACCCACGATCTCTGGATCCGCTACTGGCTCGCCGCCGGCGGCATCGATCCTGACAAGGATATCGAGACCATCGTGGTGCCGCCGCCGCAGATGGTAGCCAACATGAAGGTCGGCACCATGGACTGCTTCTGCGTCGGCGAGCCGTGGAATGCGCAACTCGTCAACCAGGGCATCGGCTACACCGCGGTCACCACGGGCGAGATCTGGAATAAGCATCCCGAGAAATCCTTCGCGATGCGCTCGGCCTATGTCGACAAGTATCCGAAGGCCGCGAAGGCGCTGACCATGGCGGTCATGGAAGCCCAGCAGTGGTGCGACAAGATGGAGAACAAGCAGGAGCTGGCGACCATCATGGCGAAGCGGCAGTGGATGAACTGTCCGGTCGAGGACGTCGCCGGGCGCACCGCCGGCAAGTTCGACTACGGCACCGGCAAGGTGGTCGAGAACTCGCCGCACGTCATGAAGTACTGGCGTGATTTCGCCTCCTATCCGTTCCAGAGCCACGACCTCTGGTTCATCACCGAGGACATCCGGTGGGGCAAGTATGAGGCCGGCTTCGACGCCAAGTCGCTGATCGCCAAGGTCAACCGCGAGGACATCTGGCGCGAGGCCGCCAAGGAGATGAACGTCGCCGCCGCCGAGATTCCGACCTCCAAGTCGCGCGGCAAGGAGACCTTCTTCGACGGCAAGGTGTTCGATCCGGAAGATCCCGCCGCCTACCTGAAGTCGCTGTCGATCAAGCGCGTCGACGCCTGATTAGGACCTCTCGCCGCGCGCGCGAGGCGCGCGGCCTCTCTCATTGCACGGAGAAAGATTTCCGATGTCCATGCCAGCGTTGACCAACGATAGCGCTCCCCAGGTCGTGCCGACCGCGGCGGCGTCCACCTCGGCGTCCATCGTGACCATGACGCCCAAGCAGGCGCCGAAAGCCGAACGCTATGGAAAGATGGCCCGCGAGGCCGCGGTGCGTGTGGTGCCGCCGTTGATCGTGCTGGCCCTGTTCCTGCTGATTTGGGAGCTGGTCTGCCGTCGGGCCGGCTCGGCGCTGCCGCCGCCCTCGCGGGTGTTCAGCGATACCCGAGAACTGATCCTCGATCCGTTCTTCGATCATGGCGGTGCCGACAAGGGACTGTTCTGGCATCTCGAGGCCAGCCTGCGCCGCGTCGCCTTCGGCTACGCGATCGCTGCCGTCGTCGGCGTCGGTGTCGGCACCTTGATCGGCCAGTCGGTGTGGGCCATGCGCGGCCTCGATCCGATCTTCCAGGTGCTGCGCACGATCCCGCCGCTCGCCTGGCTGCCGCTGTCGCTGGCCGCGTTCCGCGACGGCCAGCCGTCGGCGATCTTCGTGATCTTCATCACCTCGGTCTGGCCGATCATCATCAACACCGCGGTCGGCATCCGCAACATTCCGCAGGACTACCGCAACGTCGCCGCGGTGGTGCAGCTCAATCCGCTGGAGTTCTTCGCCAAGATCATGATCCCGGCGGCGGCGCCCTACATCTTCACCGGCCTGCGCATCGGCATCGGCCTGTCCTGGCTGGCCATCGTCGCGGCCGAGATGCTGATCGGCGGCGTCGGCATCGGCTTCTTCATCTGGGACGCGTGGAACTCCTCGCATATCAGCGAGATCATTCTCGCCCTGTTCTATGTCGGCATCATCGGCTTCGTGCTCGACCGCCTGATCGCGGTCTTGGGCAAGGTCGTCACCCGCGGCACCGCGACGAACTGAGAAGGATCGGATCATGGCCTATCTGAAGCTCGACCACGTCGACAAGACCTTCACCCGCGGCGCGGCCACCACCGAGGTGCTCAAGGACATCAACCTCTCGATCGAGAAGGGCGAGTACGTCTCGATCATCGGCCATTCCGGCTGCGGCAAGTCGACGATGCTCAATATCGTCGCAGGCCTCACCACGGCGACCACCGGCGGCGTGCTGCTGGAGGAGCGCGAGGTGAATTCGCCGGGACCCGACCGCGCCGTCGTGTTCCAGAACCACAGCCTGCTGCCCTGGCTCACGGTCTATGAAAACGTGCGTCTCGGCGTCGACAAGGTGTTCGCCAAGACCAAGACCCGGGCCGAGCGCGACGCCTGGACCATGCACAACCTCAACCTCGTGCAGATGGCCCACGCCAAGGACAAGCGCCCGAACGAGATCTCCGGCGGCATGAAGCAGCGCGTCGGCATTGCGCGTGCGCTGGCGATGGAGCCGAAGGTGCTGCTGCTCGACGAGCCGTTCGGCGCGCTCGACGCGCTGACCCGCGCGCACCTGCAGGATTCGGTGATGGCGCTGCATCAGAAGCTCGGCAACACCATCCTGATGATCACGCACGACGTCGACGAGGCCGTGCTGCTGTCGGACCGCATCGTGATGATGACCAACGGCCCGAGCGCGCATATCGGCGAGGTGCTCGAGGTCGCGCTGCCGCGGCCGCGCAAGCGGCTCGAGCTCGCGACCAACCCGACTTACGTGAAGTGCCGGCAGCGCGTGCTGGAATTCCTCTACGAGCGCCATCGCTACGTCGAGGCGGCGTAACGATTGGAAAGCGGAGAGCGGATCGAACCGCTCTCCGCGTCGGGCGACTAACGGGTTCTCGTTTCCATCATCGAAGGATTTCCCATGACGCCGTCTCAGATCGCATTGGTTCAGGACAGTTTTGCCAAGGTCGCGCCGATCTCCGATCAGGCCGCGACCATCTTCTACGATCGCCTGTTCGAGGTCGCGCCGCAGGTGCGTGCGATGTTTCCGGACGACCTCACCGAGCAGCGCAAGAAGCTGATGGCGACCTTGGCGGTCGTGGTGAATGGATTGACCAACCTGCCTGCGATCCTGCCGGCGGCAAGCGCGCTCGCCAAGCGCCACGTCGATTACGGCGCCAGGCCGGAGCACTATCCGGTGGTCGGCGCCGCGCTGCTGTGGACGCTGGAGAAGGGACTCGGCGACGGCTGGACGCCCGAGGTCGCCGCCGCCTGGACCGCGGCCTATGGCACGCTGTCCGGCTACATGATCGCGGAAGCCTATGGCAAGGCGCAGGCGGCGGAGTAGGCGCTTTGAGTGAACCGCTCGTCATCGTCGGCAACGGCATGGCCGCTGCAAAGCTGGCGGAGGAATTGTCGCAGACCGTGCTCGGCCGCTACGCGATCGCCGTCATCGGCGAGGAGCCGCGGCTGGCCTACAACCGCGTGCTGCTGTCGTCGGTGCTGGCCGGCGAGGCCGCGTCCCACGAGATCGAGCTCAAGCCGGCATCCTGGTGGCGCGAGCGCGGCGTGACGTTGAAATACGGTGCGCGCGTGACCGGCATCGATGTCGGCCGCCGCGAGCTGCAGATCGAGAACGATGAGAACGTGGCGTTCTCGCGCCTGGTCCTCGCTACCGGCTCGCTGCCGCTGCGGCTGCCGGTGCCGGGCGCCGATCTGCCGGGCGTGCACACGTTCCGCGACAGCCGCGACACCGACGTGCTTCTGGCGCTGGCGGCCAAGAAGGGCCGCGTGGTGGTCGTCGGCGGCGGGCTGCTCGGGCTGGAAGCGGCCTACGGCCTGGCGCGCGCCGGCGCCAAGGTGACGCTGCTGCATCTGATGGACCGGCTGATGGAGCGGCAGCTCGATGCGCCGGCGGCCGCGCTGCTCAAGTCGCTGGTGGCGCGCAAGGGCATCGAGGTTCTGCTCAATGCCAGCACCGCTTCCATCCACGGCAACGGCCGGGTCGAAGGCGTCGAGCTGGCCGACGGGCGCCGCCTCGCCGCGGACGCGGTGATCTTCGCCGCCGGCATCCGGCCGAATGTGACCTTGGCAAAGGAAGCGGGGCTCGCCGTCAACCGCGGCATCGTCGTCGACGATGCGATGCAGACCTCGGCGCCCGGCATCTTCGCGCTCGGCGAATGCGCCGAGCACCGCGGCACCTGTTACGGGCTGGTCGAACCGGCCTACGAGCAGGCGCGGGTGCTGGCGCAGCATCTGGCCGGACGCAAGGCGGCCTATGGCGGCAGCGTCGTCTCGACCAATCTGAAAGTGTCGGGGGTGTCGGTGTTCTCGGCCGGAGATTTCGTTGGTGCCGAGGGCAGCGAGACGATCGTGCTCAACGATGCCAGGCGCGGCATCTACAAGAAGCTCGTCATCGCCGACGGGCGCCTCACCGGCGCCGTGCTGATCGGGGAGACCAGGGATGCTCTGTGGTATCGCGACCTGATCCGCAGCCGCGAGCCGGTCGCGGCGATCCGGACCGAGATGATGTTCGGCCGCGCCGCGGCGCGGCCACGGGCAGCGTGAGAGAGGGGACCTCGCACGATGACGACTGTTGATCCCAAGTTGCGCACGGTGCGCACCGCCTGTCCGTATTGCGGCGTCGGCTGCGGCGTGCTCGCCACGCCCGACGGCAGCGGCGGCGCGGCGATCTCCGGCGATCCGTCGCATCCGGCCAATCTCGGCCGGCTCTGCTCCAAAGGCTCGGCGCTCGGCGAGACGCTCGGGCTCGAGAGCCGGCTGCTCTATCCGATGATCCGCTGCAAGGGCGGCATGGAGCGGGTGGCGTGGAGCGATGCGCTCGATCACGTCGCGACCCGCCTCAAGCACATCGTCGCCCGCGACGGCGAGGACGCCGTGGCGTTCTATCTCTCGGGCCAGATGCTGACCGAGGACTACTACGTCGCCAACAAGCTGATGAAGGGTTTTCTCGGCTCGGCCAATGTCGACACCAATTCGCGGCTGTGCATGGCGTCGTCGGTCGCCGGCCACCGCCGCGCCTTCGGCGCCGACACCGTCCCCGGCACATATGAGGATCTCGATCGGGCCGATCTGCTGGTCTTCATGGGCAGCAACGCCGCCTGGTGCCACCCGGTGCTCTACCAGCGCATGCTGGCCAACAAGCAGACGCGCGGCGCCAGGTTCGTGGTCATCGATCCGCGCCGTACCGACACGGCTGAAGAAGCCGACCTGTTCCTGGGATTGAGGCCCGGCACGGATGCGGCGCTGTTCTCCGGCCTGCTGGTGCATCTCGCCGACAACGGCGCGCTCGACAGCGACTACATCGCGCGCCATACGTCTGGCTTCGACGAGACCCTGGCGCGCGCGCGCAGCCTTGCCGGCAGCACCGCGGCGACCGCGCTCGCCACCGGTCTGTCCGAGCCCGATGTCGCCGCCTTCTTCAAGCTGTTCCGCGACACGCCAGAGGTCGTCACCTTGTACTCGCAGGGTGTCAACCAGTCGGCTCAGGGCACCGACAAGGTCAATGCGATCCTCAACTGCCATCTTGCCACCGCGCGCATCGGCAAGCCGGGTATGGGGCCGTTTTCGCTGACCGGCCAGCCCAACGCGATGGGCGGCCGCGAGGTCGGCGGGCTCGCCAACCAGCTCGCCGCGCATATGGGCTTCACGCCGCCGGACATCGACCGTATCAGACGCTTCTGGAAGGCGCCCGATATCGCCACCCACGAAGGGCTGAAGGCGGTCGCGATGTTCGAGGCGATCGCGCGCGGCGAGATCAAGGCGCTGTGGGTGATCGGCACCAATCCCGCGGTGTCGCTGCCGGACGCCGATCTGGTCCGCGCAGCCTTGAAGAAGCTCGAGCTGCTGGTCGTCTCCGAGAACGTCCGCGCCAACGACACCGTGGATGCCGGCGTGCACGTGCTGCTGCCGGCGCAGGCCTGGGGCGAGAAGTCGGGCACCGTCACCAACTCCGAGCGGCGCATCTCGCGCCAGCGCGCCTTCCTGGCGCCAGCCGGCGAAGCCATGCCGGACTGGTGGATGTTGAGCGAGGTCGGCAAGCGGCTCGGCTTCGCCTCCGCCTTCAACTACAGCTCCGCCGCGGACATCTTCCGCGAGCATGCGGCGCTGTCGGCGTTTGAGAACGACGGCAGCCGCGACTTCGACATCGGCGCGCTGGCGAGCCTCAGCGACGACGAATACGACACGATGGCGCCGGTGCAATGGCCGGTCCGCGCCGGCAAGCCGCCCGCGCCGCGCTTCTTCGCCGACGGCGCCTTCTTCACCGGCGACCGCAAGGCCCGCTTCGTCGCGCCGGAGGTGCCGGCGCTGCGCAGCGAGACCAATGCCGCGCGGCCGCTGCGTCTGAACACCGGGCGCATCCGCGACCAATGGCACACCATGACGCGCACCGGCTTGAGCCCGCGGCTATCGGCGCATCTGCCGGAGCCGTTCGTCGAGGTGCATCCGGACGACGCGCTGCGCTACGGCCTGATGCATGACGGCTTCGCCAAGGTGACGACCGAGCACGGCCGGTGCATCCTCAAGGTCGTCGTCAGCGAGCGCCAGCAGCGCGGCATGCTGTTCGCGCCGATCCATTGGAACGCGACGAACTCCTCGCATGGCCGCGTCGGCGCGCTCGTCGCCTCGCACACCGATCCGTTCTCCGGCCAGCCCGAGGCCAAGGCGACGCCGGCCGCGATCAGTCCCTATGAGTACGTCTTCCGCGGCTTCATCCTGTCGCGCACCGAGCTCGCGCTGCCGTCCCATCTGTGGTGGGCGCGGGCGACGGTGCAGGGCGGCTTCGGCTATCTGTTCGCCGACAACGGCGACCTCATGCGCTGGCCGGCGTGGTTCAAGGCGCGCGCCACCGACGATGTCACGGACTACATGGATGTCGGCGGCGGCGTCTATCGCGCCGCGTCCTTCGGCGGCGACCGCATCGAGACCTGCGTCTTCGTCGGACCGGGCCATGATGCCGGCGACTGGAACGTCGTGAAGACGATGTTTTCAGCCGATCGTCTCGACGACGACCAGCGCCGCATGCTGCTGTCCGGCCGCGCGCCCGACGGCGTCGGCGGCGGCCCGATCGTCTGCGCCTGCTTCGGCGTCGGCCGCGACACCATCTGCGATGCGATCGCCGCCGGCGCGCGCACGCCCGCCGCGATCGGCGCGCAGCTCAAGGCGGGAACGAATTGCGGCTCGTGCATTCCGGAGATGAAGCGGCTGATCGCGCAGACGCCGGCGCAGGCCGAGGCGTCGGTGAAGGTGGCGAGCTAGCCAAGCCCGCCGTCATTCCGGGGCGAGGCCGCAAGGCCTCGAACCCGGAATCTCGACATGGCGGAAACGAGCCGGTGCAAACCAGGTTCGAGATTCCGGGTTCGACGCTGACGCGTCGCCCCGGAATGACGTTCCTGGGGAGCGCCAATCGACGTCGCGCGCTCCATCCTCTATGCTCGCCGCCATGAAGCACAAGACATTCGGAACCGGCGGCGCCGGTGTGTCCGTGATCGGGCAGGGCACCTGGTATCTCGACCACGCCGACCGCAGCCGCGCCATCGCCACGTTGCGGCGCGGCCTGGATCTCGGCATGAGCCACATCGACACCGCGGAGATGTATGGCGATGCCGAGCTCGTCATTGCCGAAGCCATCGCCGGCCGGCGCGACGACGTGTTCCTGGTGTCGAAGGTGCTGCCGAGCAACGCCTCCCGCCGTGGCACCATCACCGCCTGCGAGCGCTCGCTGAAGCGGCTCAAGACCGACCGGCTCGACTGCTATCTGTTGCACTGGCCCGGCTCCTATCCGCTCGCGGAGACGGTGGCAGCGTTCGAGGAGCTCAAGGCGGCCGGCAAGATCGCGGCCTGGGGCGTCAGCAATTTCGACGTCGACGATCTCGATGAGCTGCTGGAGGTCGCAGGCGAGGGCAGGATCGCCTGCAACCAGGTGCTCTATCACCTGCAGGAGCGCGCCATCGAGCACGCCGTCATCCCATGGTGCGGCCAGCACGGCGTCGCGGTGGTCGCCTATTCGCCGTTCGGCCATGACGACTTTCCGGAACGCCGCAGCGCCGGCGGCGAGGTGCTGCAGCGGATCGCGGAGCAGCACGGCGCGACGCCGCGCCAGGTCGCGCTCGCCTTCCTGACGCGGGCGTCGTCGCTGTTCGCGATCCCCAAGGCGTCGCGGCCCGAACATGCCGAGCAGAATGCGGCGGCCGGCGACATCGAGCTCACCGCGGCCGAGATCGCCGCGATCGATCGCGCCTTTCCGCGCGGGCCGAAGCCGCGTGGGCTGCCCATGCTGTAGCGCAGCATCACGGAAAATTACGGATGTTTGCTACCTCGGCGCGTAGCCAGCGCATATCGGCTGCCCGCTTTCCATGGGTTGTCCCGCGGCCGTGATTGGCGTTTTGTCGCCACTCACCGAATCGTCGCTTCTGCCAACCTTCGAGTTCGACCGTGACCCCGCCCCCGAGTGCGGCCGCCGCCGCGCGCCTCGACGACGTGCCGACGTCCGTGCAGGACAAGCCGCAGGCCCGGCGCAAGCGCGCGCCCGCCCGCGCCGACCGGCCGTTCCGCGGCATTGCGCTGATCCTGCTGTCGACCGTGTTCCTCGGCACCTCGGACGTGACGGCGAAATATCTGTCGAAGACGCTGCCCTCGATCGAGATCACCTGGATCCGCTTCGTCGTATTCGCACTCATCATGGTGCCGGCGATGATCCCGGGCTCGCCGCTGTTCGCTATGCGCACCGCGCAGCTCAAGTTTCAGTTGCTGCGCGGCGTCGCGCTGCTCGGCTCGTCGCTGATGTTCATCACCGGCCTGCGCTACCTGCCGATCGCCGAGGCCTCCGCCACCGGCTTCGTCGCGCCGCTGTTCGTCACCGCGCTGTCGATCATCTTCCTCAGCGAGAAGGTCGGCCTGCGCCGCTGGGTCGCCACCGCGGTTGGCCTGTTTGGCGTGCTGGTGATTCTTCGCCCCGGCACCGGCGCGTTCCATCTTGCTGCGCTGTTTCCGATCGTCTCGGCCTTCGCCTGGGCCTGCACCCTGATCATGACGCGGATGATGAGCGGGCGCGAGCACGCGATCACGATCATGACCTATTCGTCGATCGCCGGCGTCTGCGTGCTCACCGCGATCGTGCCGTTCGTCTGGACCACGCCGTCCTGGCAGGACATCGCCTTCGGCGTGCTGGTCGGCGTCGCTTCGACCATGGGGCAGTGGATCGTCGTGCTGGCATTCCGCTATGCCGACGCCTCGGTGCTGGCGCCGTTCTCCTACACCCAGTTGCTGTGGGTCAGCATCCTCGGCTTCCTGGTGTTCGGCGAGGTGCCGGACGTCTGGACCATCGTCGGCGCCGCCTTCATCGTTTCCAGCGGCCTCTACACTGCCCATCGCGAGCGCGTCCGTCGCTCGCAACTGCTGCAGGTCGCCGGCGAGAGCTCGCCGAATCCGTGAGCCATCGGTCGCACGTCCCCCAGGCCATTGCGGGGGGCGACTTTTTGGGTGGATGCGTTGCGCGCCCGCTACAACCGCGATCAAACGCGTAACGCGCTGATTTCAAACAAGAAACAGGGGCGCCGTCGATCTCGGCGGGCGCCGCGCGCCTGCTAGGTCTTGGATTGCATCAGGGGGTGCAGAGCAAGATCGGGGGATTGCGTGCAGAGGCGGGTCGAAACGGCGGGGCGTCCGACGGCGCGAGGCGTGTGGGGCGCGCTGGGGCTCATGCTCGGGCTCTTCGGGCTCGGGCCGACGACGTCGGCGCAGGCCCAGACCGACTACACCTGGGGCGGCACCGGCTCTTCGACTGCGACCTCCGACTACAACCTCGCGACCAACTGGGAGACCCCGCCGGCCGGCGCGCCGCCCGCATCGAGCGGCCAGCGGGCGCTGTTCGGCGCCACCGGCCCATCGACCATCACGGTCACCGCGCCGCTCAATCCGGATTCCTGGATTGTCCTCAGCAACGCCCAGTCTTATGCGATCGGCGGCGCCGACGTGAATTTCGGCGTCGCCGGCTCCGGCTGGGGCTTCATCAACGACGCCAATTCCGGCCAGACGATCACGATCAACAACAATCTCGGCGAGACCGTTGCCGGCGTGCGCGCCGAGCTGCTCGGCAACAGCACCACCATCCTGCTCGGCAACAACTCCTATTCGGGCGGCACCTTCATCGGCAACGGCGCGACCTTGCAGCTCGGCGACGCCACCCACACCGCCCGCATCATCGGCGACGTGTCGAATTTCGGCATCTTCAACGTCGTCAGGGCCGATACGTCCGGCATCGTCTCGCTCACCAATGATGGCGGCACCACCAACTTCCTCGGCGCGAGCTCCGCCGGCACGATGACGATCGTGAACCAGTCGATCGCCACGACGGCGTTCGGCGTCGCCGGAGGCACCGATACGGCGACGGCGGGGAACGCCGTGATCACCAACCATCAGGGCCGCACGCTGTTCAACGCCAACACCAGCGCCGGCAATGCGACGATCACGAATGATACGTTCAGCCTGGTCGCGTTCGTCAATGCCGCGACGGCCGCCAACGCGGTCATCACCAATGGCGGCAATTCCTACCTGATGTTCGGGATGGGCTTCGGCAGCGACACGCCGTCCGCGGGCAACGCAGAGATCACCAACAACATGGACGGGCATATCCAGTTCAACGCCCATTCCACCGCGGCGAATGCGACCATCACCACCAACGACGGCGCTTCAACCCTGTTCTTCGACCATGCGACCGCAGGCTCCGCCACCATCATCACCAATGCGGGCGGTCGCACCCGTTTCCTCGACAATACGACCGGCGGCGCCGCGCAGTTCGTGACCAACGGCACCGGCGTGGTCGACTTCTCCGGCAGCACGGGGGCCAATGGCGACGGCCGCATCACCGCCGGCTCCCTGGCGGGATCCGGCAGCTATTACATCGGCGCCTTCAACACGCTGGTGGTTGGCGGCAACAATCTCTCGACCGAGGTCTCCGGCGTGATCAGCGACTACGACCCGTGCGAGTGCGGCACGGTCGGACCGGGCGCGCTGACCAAGGTCGGCAGCGGCAAGCTGATGCTGTCCGGCATCAACACCTACACTGGTCCGACCACGGTCGATGGCGGCATCCTCGCCGTCAACGGTTCGATCGCCGGCAGCAGCGTGACCGTGAATGCCGGCGGCACGCTCGGCGGCAACGGCATCGTCGGTAGCACGCTGGTCAATGGCGGCGCGCTGGCGCCCGGCAATTCGATCGGGCTGCTGACGGTGCAGGGCAATCTCGTGTTCACGGCTGCCGCGAGCTACATGGTCGAGGTGTCGCCGGTCAATGCCGACCGGGTCAACGTGACGGGCACCGCGACGCTGGGTGGCGCCACGGTGCAGGCGGCGTTCGCCCCCGGCAGCTATGTCAACAAGCAGTACACGATCGTCAACGCCGCCGGCGGCATCAGCGGCACCTTCAACACGCTGGTCAACACCAACCTGCCGGCCAACTTCTCCTCGAGCCTGAGCTACGACGCCAACACCGTCTATCTGAACCTGACGCTCGGCACGTCCGGGACCAATACCAACCAGCAGAACGTCACGGACACCACGACCGGCTATTTCAACCGCACCGGCGGCATCCCGCTCGCCTTCGGCGCGCTGACCCCGGCCGGCCTGACGCAGGCGTCCGGCGAGATCGCCACCGCCTCGCAGCAGGCGATGTTCGACTCGATGAAGATCTTCCTTGGCCTGATGACCGATCCCTTCGTCGCCGGGCGCATCGCGAACCCATCGGCTCCGGCGGCGGCGTTCGCCGACGCAGGGCAGGGCGCCGCACCGCGCGATGCCTTCGCGCGCATGCCGGTCAAGGCCGCTTTGGCCCGGCGCTTCGACGAGCGCTGGAGCACCTGGGCGGCGCCGTTTGGGGGTGGTTCGTTCACCGATGGCAATGCCGCGCTCGGCTCGAACGACACCACCATCCGCGAGGTCGGCTCGCCGCCGGCGCCGACTACATCGTGTCGCCGAACTGGCTGGCCGGCTTCGCGCTGTCGGGCGGCGGCACCAGCTTCAGCGTCAATGGCGGCGGCAGCGGCCGCTCCGACCTGTTCCAGGCCGGCGCCTTCGCCCGCTATCGCAACGGCCCGGACTATCTCTCCGCCGCGCTCGCCTATGGCTGGCACGACGTGACCACCGACCGCACCGTGGCCGTCGCGGGCGTCGACCAGCTCCGCGCCCGCTTCAATGCATCGGCCTATTCCGCCCGCCTCGAGGCTGGCCGCCGCTACGCCACGCGATGGGGCGGGGTCACGCCCTATCTCGGCGGGCAGGCGACGGCTTACGTGTTGCCGTCCTATGCCGAGCAGGTGCTCTCCGGCGCGGGCACCTTCGCGCTGAGCTATGCCGGCAAGACCGTGACGGATGCGCGCGCCGAGCTTGGCGCGCGCGTCGACCGGTCGTTTGCGCTCGCCGACGGCGTGCTGTCGCTGCGTGGCCGCGCCGCCTGGGCGCACAATTTCAACCCGGATCGCACCATGACCGCCAGCTTCCAGGCGCTGCCAGGCACGAGTTTCATCGTCAACGGCGCCGCGCAGTCGCGCGACCTCGCGCTCACCACGGCCTCGGCCGAAATCGCCTGGCGCAACGGCTGGTCGGCGGCCGCGACCTTCGAAGGCGAGTTCTCGACCATCAGCCGCTCCTACGCGGGCAAGGGCGCGGTGCGCTACAGCTGGTGATCGCGCGCTCCCATCTTGGATCGTTCTCGCAGCAATGCTACGGCTGCCTCAACGAGACACCAGGGAGAACGCCATGATCAATCTGACGCCCGAGACCATGCTGCCCGACGACGGCACCCAGGGAACGCTGGTCGGCCGGGTCTGGCGGCCCGACGTCGATGGTCCGGCCGTTGTGGCGGTGCGCGATGACGGCGTCTACGATGTCACCTCGGCCTTCCCGACCGTCAGCGCGCTGTGCGAGCACGACGATCCCGCGGCTGCACTGCGCGGCATGGGCGGGCAGCGCATCGGCGATCTCGCCGCGATCCTCGCCAACACGCCCCCCGATCGCCGTGATCCCGCCAAGCCGTGGCTGCTGGCGCCGGTTGATCTCCAGGTGCTCAAAGCGGCCGGCGTCACCTTCGCGATCTCGATGCTGGAGCGCGTCATCGAGGAGCGCGCGCGCGGCAATCCGGCCTCGGCCGAGGCGATCCGGACAGAGGTGGTGCGTCTCGTCGGCGACGATTTCTCCAAGCTGAAGCCCGGCTCCGACCAGGCCATGCACCTCAAGCAGGTGCTGATCGAGCAGAACGCCTGGAGCCAGTATCTCGAGGTCGGCATCGGCCCCGACGCCGAGGTCTTCACCAAGGCGCCGACCATGTCGTCGGTCGGCACCGGCATGGATGCCGGGCTGCATCCGAAATCGACCTGGAACAACCCGGAGCCGGAGGTGGTGCTGGCGGTGTCGAGCCGCGGCCAGATCGTCGGCGCGATGCTCGGCAATGACGTCAACCTGCGCGACTTCGAGGGCCGCTCGGCGCTCTTGCTGTCCAAGGCCAAGGACAACAACGCCTCCTGCGCGATCGGACCGCTGCTGCGCCTGTTCGACAGGAGCTTTACGCTGGACGACGTCCGCAAGATGGACGTCGCGCTCACCGTGACCGGCAGCGACGGGTTCGTGCTCGACGGTCATTCCTCGATCTCGAAGATCAGCCGCGATCCGACCGATCTCGTCGCCCAGACCATCGGCGCCGTGCATCAATATCCCGACGGGTTTGCGCTGTTCCTCGGCACGATGTTCGCACCCGTCAAGGACCGCGACGCGCCGGGGCAGGGCTTCACGCACAAGCGCGACGACATCGTCACCATCTCGGCGCCCCAACTCGGCCGTCTCGTCAACCGCATGCGCAACAGCGACGAATGCGAGCCGTGGACGTTTGGCGTCGGCGCCCTGATGCGGAGCCTGGCGCGGCGCAAGCTGATTTGACGACGGGCTGCCTCTCCATCCTCGCCGTCATTCCGGGGCGCGCGCAGCGCGAGCCCGGAATCCATACGCCGCAGCCGTCGTGAGTCAGACGGCT
This sequence comes from Bradyrhizobium sp. HKCCYLRH2047, assembly GCF_051168175.1. Classification (NCBI taxonomy): domain Bacteria; kingdom Pseudomonadati; phylum Pseudomonadota; class Alphaproteobacteria; order Hyphomicrobiales; family Nitrobacteraceae; genus Bradyrhizobium; species Bradyrhizobium sp. HKCCYLRH2047. The sequence goes on along the minus strand of NZ_JBNPUM010000020.1, from coordinate 4,010 downwards.
CTCAGTGATCGTGCTCCACCACGTCTATTCGTGGCTATGGACTCCGGGCTCGCTCGCTTGCGCGAGCGCCCCGGAGTGACGACCGGTGTGCATCGAGGCATTTGGGGCCTCGTGGTTTGAGACGCGCCGCGATGCGGCGCTCCTCACCATGAGGGGCAAGTGGCGGAGCAACCGCTGCATACGGGACCATGAACACGCTGCTAGCGCGTTCATGGAGAGGGTTTGAAGCTCTTGAGGATCGCGCCGCACACTCAGCCCTCGTCCTGAGGAGCCCGTCGGAGGCGGGCGTCTCGAAGGACGGCTGCACGGCTCTGCCGGCTCTACGCCCCTTCATGCTTGCGAGCGCGATGTTGGGAATTGGAGCGGCCGCCTCACTCGCCTCACACATGCCCCGACGCCATTTCGCCGGCGACGCGGCGCGGGCGCTCCTGCAGCTGGGCGGGATCGCCGCGCGCGGCGCGCTCGCGGACCAGCGAGAGCGCGTGGTCGCGTTCGGCGGCCGGGCTGCGCCGTGGCTCCGACCGGCGCAGGCCGAGATCGTCGTCGATCGGATCCTTCGGCACCAGCGACAACGCCCGCTCGAACGGATCGAGCGACGCGTCACGCCCCCTGCCGCCGTCACGGCCCGGCTCAGGCTCGGGCGGACGTCGCGCCACGAGCGTCTTGATGCGCCCGATCAGGCCGGATGGCGCTTCCGGCGGCGCTGAATCGAACGGGTCGGCATAGAACGTCGCGCCGGCCTTCTCGACCATGCCGGCGAGCGCGGTCACCATGCGCGGCGAGCCGCAGGCATAGACGACATCGGAGGACGTCAGCGTCGGCATATGCGGCTCGATGCGGCCGGTGCGGATCGACGGATGGTTGATCGGGCCTTCCTCCACGGTCGGAATGATCGTGACATTCGGCAGCCGCGCGAGCTGCGCCAGGATCGGCGTCATGTAGAGCTGCGGCAGTTTCTTGGCGCCGGCGATGATCACCATCGGCCGGCTGCGATTCTCGCGCAGCGCCATCGCCGCGATCGCCCAGATCGGCGCGAAGCCGGTGCCGCTGCCGGCGAGGACGAGACGGCCGGCGCCGCCCGGACGCAGGAACGCGTGACCATAGGGCCCCTGGATGCGCAGCCGATGGCCGGGCCGGATGCCGCTGCCGAGCGCTTGCGTGACGCGGCCGCCACGGACCTTCTTGATGTTGAGATGGATGACGCGGCCGCCGATGCGGCCGTCGAACGAGGCGGTCGGGCTGTAGGCGCGCGCCGGATAGCCGGCGAAGGTGAACTTGAAGTACTGGCCCGGCAGATAGCTGATGCTCTTCTCGGGCGCGATCATCAGCTCCATGATATCTGGCGCGACCTCGCGCAGGCCGACCAGCCGTGCCTTGCTGATATCGATCTCCGGCACGTCCTCCACGTCGACGTCGAGGTCGGAGACGACGCGCGCCTGGCACGCATAGATCATGCCCTGCGTATGCGTCTCGCCGCACACCGTCTGTCCCTTCGAGACGTGAACCATGCAGGTGCCGCAGGTGCCGGCGCGGCAGTCGAACGGAATCTCGACGCCGTTGGCGAGCGCGCCATCGAGCAGCACGTCACCCGCGCGGACGCGGAACTGGCGGCCCTTGACGGTGACGGTCCTGAAGTTCGACATGGTTTACTCCTCGATCGGATACGCTGTGACGATGGTGGGACGAGACCGCGGGGCTTCACGCCTTGCCGGGCGACACGCGGATGAGATTCTTGTTGGCCGTGCTCTCGAATCGGCTCGACCAGTAGTTCGACGCCATCACCGGCCGCTTCAGCCAGCTCACCTTCGGCGAGCGCAGCACCAGGAACCAGAAGAAGAATGGCGTCGTGATGAGATGCGAGACCAGCGGAAACCAGTCCGGCAGTAATGACGCCGGGCCGGGCAGGCGATACCAATAGTAGGTGCTGATCGCGGCCGCCGCGAAGATGCGATGCATCCGGGTGCGGGCGGCCGGCCTGTAGCGCAGGATGCGCTCGCCGACCCTGAACACGACGTAGCTGACGAGCGCGGCGCCCAGCGGCCACACATAGGCGGTGATGATCGCGGCCTGGTCGACCTGCTGCGGCGGATAATCCGGCACTTGATACCAGCCCCAGACGAAGCCGGGGAAGCTGCCGATCAGGAAGTTGCCGAGGAACTGCTGGACTTTTGTGGGCACGCCGGCGGTCGGCGTCAGCTCCGGCGTGGAGTCGGGGCACGGATTGCTGCAGGCCTCGCAGATGTTGCAGCGGGCATTCTTGAAGGTCAGCGCCGGGTTGGTGCCGTAGAGCCGCTCGACCGGATGGATCGGGCACAGCGAGGTGCACCAGCCCGAGCGCATCTCGAACACCGAGCCCATCGCGAACGCCATGACCGCGGCCGACAGCAGCATGACCGCCGTCAGCGGGCCATCGACATTGAGCCCGATGCGCCGCATCGGTACCACGACGAAGAGAAGCGTCACGCTGATCACCGCCAGCGTCGCCGCGCCCCATTCCGGCATCCTGATGTTCTGCGAGATGCCCATCTTGTTCGGCAGCAGATGGAATGTCGCCATCGGACAGATGTTGCGCCACAGGCCGGGCGAGATCGTCACCAAGGAGGGCGCGACGGGAATCAGCAGATTCCACATCAGCGCGATGCCGAGCGCAGGAAAGAACAGCAGCAGGTTCACCAGCAGCACGCCGACGGCCAGCATCACCGTCTGCATCGTCAGCCAGAACCGCCGCTCGCCGCGTCCGGTGCTGCGGCTGCCGGGCTGTGCGGCCGGCTGATACCGGGCCGGTGCCACGTTCACGGCCACGTGGGCGAGTGGCCGGGTCTGTCGTTGGTGGGAAGCATAATCGTGTTGAGCCGAACGTTGAGCGCTGTTGTTTCGCATTGCTTTCCAGGACGCTGGTTTCTCTGTACGGGCGCGCTGGTGTGACGATTTCGGGCCGGACGTGTTGGTCCGCCGTGCCTGTTAGTTCGCGTCATCAGCGCATGCTGTGCCGCAGAATCTGACGGCGAGATGTGGCGCTTTTTGACGGCCAATATGGACGTGTCTGGGCCATGCTGCGGTAGGCGTGCGGCCGTTTGATCTGGATCAAATCGAGGAACATCAAGGATTTGATCCGGATCTGGGGTGTGTTTTTGAGGGCGTTTGATCTGGATCAATGACGGCCTTCGCTGTGACGCATCGCAGGCGCGATCAAGGCGGTGAGTATGCGGTCTCATCGTGGGCCTCATGGTTCGAGACGGCGCTTCGCGCCTCCTCACCATGAGGGTTAGCTTCGAAGCCGGAGTTGAACATGGGTCATCATCTCCAACCTCACGAGAGCCCACGATCGCCGTGTTGGCCACTGACTACTTAGTCCCGCGGCAAGCCTCCTCTCCTCACCCTGAGGAGCCCGCCGAAGGCGGGCGTCTCGAAGGGCGAGGTCCCTGCTCGGACCTCGTGGCTCGCCCGGCGATGCGCAGCATCGTCCGCAGACGCGCCTTCGGCGCTCCTCACCATGAGGGTTAAGCTCCGAAACCGGCGCGGCACCCGGCCGGTCGGCGTCGCGGAGTGCGACGGCGCTATGGCTGCCCGACGGGCAAATCAGATCGCGCGTGAAAATCCTGTCCAGCCCTCCGCTGAAAAATAATCCACTTGCCGATTTCGCAAAATCAGCATTAGAGTCCGGCCCGTTCCGTTGCGTCGGAGGGGACGTATCGCGGTCGTCATGGACGTCGGCAGCGGAATGCGATGGGCGTGTGTCGTTGCAGCGTGATCATTCGCGCGGACGAACGGCGATGCACGCACGGTCAAGTCGCGCGGTCCTGACACCCCGATGCTGGTGTCACGCTTGCGCCGGCGCTCACGCGCCGCGCAGGCAACGGTGGCCAAAAGCCGGTGCGCCGGGGAGAACGCGAAGCAGCCGTCAAAACCATCGCGCAGGGAGGGCCGGGCGTATTCGGCCAGACCTGTGGTACCTGCCGCCTGCATTTTTTTGAGCAGGCGGGCCACGGGCGCGGCCAGCGCCCGGCCTT
>NZ_JBNPUM010000019.1:0-87336 GCF_051168175.1 Bradyrhizobium sp. HKCCYLRH2047 | reverse complement strand
TTTTCTTTGCCGCTCATCAGATCGCAGCGATCGATTTGCGTGACCCCAAAAGTGTCAACCATGTCCCCGAACAGGTGCAAGCTATGTCTCCGGGCTAAACAGCAGCGAAGCAATCCAGAGTCCGGCTCACCACCCTGGATTGCTTCGCTACGCTCGCAATGACGCTGTGGGAGATCACCGTCACACGATCATCGGCGTCTTCAGTCGCCGCTCATGGACAGATCGTCTGCTTGCCCCCTGATGCGAGCCCGCTCATCCACATCTAACGCGCCGCAAGCCCGCGCAACAACAACGTCAGCACCGCATCGGCCCGGGCTGAGCAGGTACACTCGCCCCACTCGTCGGCATGGGCGGGATGATGAAAACTTCTCGTCGCATCGAAGATCGCGGCGGCCGCAACTTTTGGATCGGCGACGTCGAACGCACCCTGCGCGACGCCCTCGGCGATCATGCCCTCGACTTGGGCGATCAGGTTCTGCTTGTGCGCCTTGACCACCGAGCACGCCTCGCGCGCCAGGGTGAGATAGGTCGCGAACATCTCCGGATCTTCACAGACCCGCTTCTGCTTGGCGCCGAACAGCTCGCGCAGCCAGCGCTCCAGCTTCGCCGGCGCGGGGCCCGGCTCCGCCGCGATCTGCGCCAGCGGCGCGCTGACCCGCTCGAGCCAGCGCTTGGCAACCGCCTCGCGCAGCGACGCCTTGCTGGGAAAGTGACGATAGACGGACCCGTGGCTGACATCGAGCGCTCTCGCGACGTCGACGACCGTCGCTTTGGCGAGCCCGTACCGGCGCAACACATCCTCGGTGACTTCGAGGATGCGCTCGGATGTCAGAACCACGGCCTCATTCATGCATGCACCATATCGGCTTCGGACGTATGCGCCTTGATCTGGATCGTCTCAGCCCGATCGGCGGACGACGGCGCGCGGAACTTGGCGGCCTGGGCCTCCAGGTGACGCGCGACCTGGAGATTCAGCCAGTCCTGAAATTGTGAGTGCAACAATCGCTTTTCAATCTTCATCGAAGCGGTCCTTCGCAGTTGAAACCGCTGAACCCAAGGTCAGACAGTGGAAGTTGGTCTTAAGCACGGTGGCACAATCGATATACATCATCGCGCTGACAGATTTCAATATCTGTCAGCACGATTTTTGAGAAATGGTATTATAATCTTGAATTGACCCGCCGGCTCGCCGGAAAGACCGCCGTTTGTGTCGATCCGGCCGCTCTGGTAAAGCGCGGCGTAAAATGCCGGCGCGGACGCTTGGTCCCGCCCACCTTCCCTCCCGCCTTGGAGCGCCGTCGATGATCCCCCGCTACAGCCGTCCCGAAATGGCCTCGATCTGGGAACCGCAGACCCGGTTCAAGATCTGGTTCGAGATCGAGGCGCATGCGGCGGACGCGCTGGCCGAGCTCGGCACGATCCCGAAGGACGCCGCCAAGACGATCTGGGCCAAGGCCAAGGACGCCACCTTCGACGTCGCCCGCATCGATGAGATCGAGCGGGAGACCAAGCACGACGTCATCGCCTTCCTGACCCATCTCGCCGAAATCGTCGGCCCCGAGGCGCGCTTCGTGCACCAGGGCATGACCTCCTCCGACGTGCTCGACACCTGCCTGAACGTGCAGCTCACCCGTGCCGCCGACCTGCTGCTCGCCGATCTCGACCGCGTGCTGGCGGCGCTGAAGACGCGTGCCTTCGAGCACAAGATGACGCCGACCATCGGCCGCTCGCACGGCATCCATGCCGAGCCGGTCACGTTCGGCCTCAAGCTCGCCTATGCCTATGCCGAATTCTCTCGCGCGCGCGAGCGCCTGGTCGCCGCCCGCAAGGAGGTCGCGACCTGCGCCATCTCCGGCGCCGTCGGCACCTTCGCCCAGATCGATCCGCGGGTGGAGGAGCACGTCGCCAAGGCGATGGGCCTTAGCCCCGAGCCGATCTCGACCCAGGTGATTCCGCGCGACCGCCACGCGATGTTCTTTGCGACCCTCGGCGTCATCGCTTCGTCCGTGGAGCGCCTGGCAACCGAAGTCCGCCACCTGCAGCGCACCGAGGTGCTGGAGGCCGAGGAGTTCTTCTCGGAGGGCCAGAAGGGCTCGTCGGCGATGCCGCACAAGCGCAACCCGGTGCTGTCGGAGAACCTTACCGGCCTCGCCCGCATGGTGCGCGCCTATGTGACGCCGGCGATGGAGAACGTCGTGCTGTGGCACGAGCGCGACATCTCGCACTCCTCGGTCGAGCGCATGATCGGCCCCGACGCCACCGTCACGCTCGACTTCGCGCTGATGCGCCTCGCCGGCCTGATCGAGAAGCTGCTGGTCTACCCGGCCAACATGGAAAAGAACCTCGACAAGCTCGGCGGCCTCGTGCACTCGCAGCGCGTGCTGATCGCGCTGACCCAGAAGGGGGCGAGCCGCGAGGACTCCTACAAGCTCGTCCAGCGCAACGCGATGCCGGTCTGGCGCGGCGAAGGCGACTTCCGCACCCTGCTGAAGGCCGATGCCGACGTGAAGAAGTACCTGACAGATGCCGAGATCGACGAGCAGTTCGACCTCGGCTATCACCTCAAGCACGTCGACACGATCTTCAAGCGCGTGTTCGGGGAGAGCTGAGCGCGCGTCGAGCGGGCGGACGCCTCAGTCCGCCTCCTCGCACTTGTCCTGCTTGACCTTGAACATCTTCCGGAACTGAGTCTCGAGCGCGCTCCGCATCGCCTCCATCTTCGTCTCGCCGGTGTTGCGGAGGTTGTAGTTCACAGCGCAATTGGTCCAGCCGAAATTGACCAGATAGATCCGCATGCGCTCCTGCCCGTCCGGCTTCTGCGCTTCGGCGGCGTACCGGGCGACGCAGGCCTTCGGGCTGGCGTTGTTGGCGCAGCCCTGCGCCACGGTCTGGCGAAACATCTGCTGCAGGTCGGTCTTGCCCTCGATCGCGTCGACGAAGCGTGCGCAGGCGGCGGCAGGCTGATAGTCGCGCAATGCCGAGGGCATCTTGAAGCCGCGGGTCTGGGCCAGCTCGAAATCGCAGCTGTCCTTCAGCTCCGCCACCCTGGCGCGGCGATAGTCGTCGACGCCGGGCAGCGCGATGAACTCCAGCCGGGCGGCGACGTCGAGCGCAGCCTTGCAGGCGCGATCGATCTTATCGGGGTCGAGCGCGGCGACCGCCTTCGGCTCGAACGCCGGCAGCGTGCCGGGGGACTCGAAATCGGACGGGCCGAACAGCAGATGCACGGTATTGCGCAGCCGAATCTCGTCCTGCTTGGCGGGATCAAACCGGACCGTGAAACGGCAGCCGCTGTCCCAGGACATCGTTCGCTCGGCGGCATCCGCGCTGGCGCCGGCGAGCGTGACGGCGGCGAGCGCCAGGCATGCGATCCATCCGGTCAAGCTTCGTCGGGTCATGGCACTCCTCGCAGGCGACCTTTGCCTGCATCCTACTCTGTCCCCGCGCCGCGCACCATCCGCAGCGCGACGTCGTCACGCTCGACGTGGCGATGCCAGACCTGACGGCGCGCGCAGCTATAGCTTTTTCAACGAGACGACCGCACTACCCTTGTTGTTGAAGTAGAATCGATACAACAGCCAAGGAAACAGGATGGACGTGTCGTTGACATAGACGAACACCTCCCCATCGCTGCGGGCCGTGAACCTGGCTGTCCAGCGGCGGCTGCCGGGCGTTTCCTGCTGGAAAGCCGGGAGATGCTCCTCGAGCCCCGTGCTGCCCACCCGCACGATTGGCGCGAACCAGTTCGACCAGATCAGGCGCTTGAAGGGTATCCCGGGCAGCTGCGTCCAGGTGCCGTAACCGAAGCCGGCCGGAGTCGCGGGGATGCCGCCGTCGCTCCATGCCTCCCCGACATCGAGCACGATCTGATAGGTCTCGCCCTGCGCCACGGTCAGCGCCGTCGGATAGCAATGGTGACGCGTCTCGAACATCGGCCGGATGCTGCCACCAGGGTATGCGCCGATCTCTGTGTCCTCGACCTCGGTCGGCCTCAGCGTCTCCTTGCAGAACAGCCCGGCCGTATTGGCCGCGCCGAACCCCAGCCACCAGAACAGCCAGAACATGATGGCGAACGGGAAGATCCACGTTTTGAGGAGATAGAAACCGGCAACATACCAGCCCTGGCGGCGCAGCGAATAGACCGTCGCGCGCCAGCCGGTCACCGGCGTGTGCCGTGACGGATCGTTCCAAGCGATGCGTGCGGTATCGCGGATCTTCTGCTGAAGCGAGGTGCCCCACGACGTCAAGCCGAGCGCCACAGCTACCCCGATCAAAAGGAAACCGGGCGAATCCCGAAACGCGACGAACCAGGGGTCGAGAAATTTTGGCAGGAACGCAGCGGCCGCGTTGACCGCCGGATCGCCCACCACATGCAGCGGAACATAGAGGAAGCGCGGCCAATAGATGACGGCGTATGGGATCGCCGCGACGAACAGCAGCGCGAACATGGTGACGAAATAGACCACGCGGCGCAGCCACACCCAGTTCCAGACGTCATCCTGGACGCGTATCCGCGCGCGTCCCTGATCGCACGGATGCAGACCATCGGCTGATGTGCCCGAGTCGTCGGTCACGCGGTAGCTGGCCGGCACGACGACCGGTGCATAATGATCGGTGCCCGACCGGATGCGTTCGAAGACGGTGTGGTGGATGACAGGCTTCGCCGGCGGCAACGGCGGCTGTGGCAGGCTCGGATGCAGATCGCCGGCCAGAAGCTCCGTCTGCGGCTTGAACGGCGAATGCAGCAGCCATTTCATGCGCCTGATATCGTAACGCAGCGAGAGCTTGTACGGCGGCGCGTCGTAGATCTCGCGCAGATTGCGCGGCTTATAGCGGTAATAGGCCGCAAGCCCCTTTCGCGAGTCGTTGAGCTTATCGAGCGGATCGATCTCGGGGTCGTAGAGCAGGCTGCGCCGCTCCTCGAGATAGACGAGACCATAGGCCTGAACCCGGTCCAGCATCCAGTCGAGCGTCACATAGGACAGACCATCCTGCGGATAGCCGCCGCCGATGTCGGAGTGCACGCCGGTGAACCACACCTGGCTGATGCGCTCGCGGTCACTGGCCGGCAGATCGGTGCGCAGATGCGGCGGCGGGTCGGCGCGTTTCGCGGCCTCGCTGCGTGGATCGTGATCGATGCCGAACAGCCAGTCCTTCTTGTCACCCCGGCCGGGCACCGCCTCGTCACGCCCCCACACGTAGCGCTCGTCCCAGATCACCGGGCGGAACGCATCGCGCTCCTCCTCGATCGCGAGCGCATGGCAGGCGCGATGGATCTTCGAGCTCATGAATTGGTCTGGCATCGACAGCGGCCAGATCCAATAATCGATGGCACGGGTCATCTCCTCGATCGGACCGCCATAGGCGTCGACCGTGTCCCAGATGCCGACGAAATGGATGCTCTCCACCTCAATGGGCGGCGGCTCGGGGGGCAGGTTACGCCAGCTGCGCAGCTCGCGGATTCCCCAATCGCGGATCCCGCGGAGATCGAGGCCGATCCTGCCGAGATAGCGGAGGATGCCGCTGTTGTAGCGCCGGCGGTAGCGGCGATAGGCATCGGCGGCGAACCGTGCCAGATCAGCGTCATTGTTGTTGTAGGGAACGAGCCCCTGCCCCGCGATCATCGCCGCCACGATGCGGATCGTGAAAGCGCCGCGGCTGAAGCCGAAGCAGTAGATGCGATCGCCAGGCCGGTAGTTGCGGCAGCAGAAGCTATAGAGCGCAATGACGTTGCGCTTCAGGCCGAAACCGAAGATGCCGCCGAGCGCCGCGAACAGCTTGAACGACGAGGTGCCGACGCCGTCGTCGTAGAACGCGATCTGCCGGCTGGGATCGCGCAGATCGAGCAGTTGGAACAGCCGCCAGACATTCGTCTTGAACAAGGCCTTGGCACTGTTGCCGGTCCCATCCGACAGCAGCACGATGTTTCTCGCAGCAGCGTTGGACATGAGGCCCCCCGACCAGAATGCCGGAGCGGAGCTTGGGACCCAATTGTAATAAAAGCAAGGCGCAATCCTCGCGCGAGCGACTTGGCTGCTCGGCCTGTCAGATTGCTCTCGGGATCGCAGCAGCGACCGTCTCCGCGCAGCTCGCATCACCCAGAAATGATCGAGAGAGACCCTCATCCAGTTGTCGTGCGAGAGGACGTCGACCTCTGATCCTTCGACATCGCGCCAGCGTGGTCTTATGCAGGCCGCTCCTTTGCGCGTGCGAGACCCGGATATGATCGAGACGACGACCGCCTATGATCCCCTGCTGCGATGGATTCACTGGGCCACCGCCCTGCTCTTCATCGCGGCCATGCTGATCGGCCTGTATTGCGGGCTGCAGCCGGCGGGGACGTCGCCACGGCGCGAGCTCCTGGAAATCCACAAGTCGCTCGGCAGCACGCTGTTTCTGCTGGCGATCGCCCGGCTGATCGTGCGGGCCCGCACCAGCGCCCCGCCCGCACCCGCGGCGTTCGGTCCGGTTGTCCGCGCGCTGTCGCAGCTCAATCACTGGGCGCTCTATGCCGTGCTGCTGGTGATGCCGGTGACCGGCTACATGTTCTCGTCGGCCGGCGGCTATTCGCTGCGTTATTTCGGAACCTTCAGCTGGCCGCGGCTGTTCGCCGGCGACAAGGCGATCGCCCATGCCGGCGAGGTCACGCACGATACGCTGGCCTATCTGGTCTATCTCGTGGTCGGCCTGCACATCGCGGCCACGCTCTGGCACGCGTTCGTCAAGAAGGACGAGACCTTGGCCCGGATGTGGCCGCGGCGGTGAGCGTAGGCGCGTCGCATCTCGTCGTAGAATGATCACTCTCGCCCGTCATGCTCATCGATCAACCGACGAGCAGGAGACCCATTAGATCGGCTTCGCTGCCACGACGAGATCGCCGGCGCGCTGGTCCTGCTTCAGCAGCGCGGCCAATTCGCTCTCATCGAGCGTCTCCTTGACCAGCAGCCGGCGCGCGGCGCGCTCCAGGACGTCGCGCTTGTCCTGCAGCAGCTTGCGGGTGCGCTCGAGCGCTGCGGTCACGATGGTACGCACCTCGGCGTCGATCGCGTCGCCGGCCGCCTCGCCATAGTCGGCGCTGCGCGAGGCGCCCGGCGCCAGGAACGACTGGTTGTCGCGCTCATAGGCGACCGAGCCCAACTGCTCCGACATGCCGTAGCGCGTCACCATCGAGCGGGCGATGTCGGTAACGCGGCGGAGGTCGTCCGCGGCGCCCGTCGACAGATGGCCGTAGACCACGAGCTCCGCGGCGCGGCCGCCGAGCAGCACCGCCATCTTGTTCTCGAGCTCCTCGCGCGTCATCAGGAAGCGGTCCTCGGTCGGACGCTGGATGGTGTAGCCGAGCGCGCCGACGCCGCGCGGAATGATCGAGACCTTGTGCACGGGATCGGTGCCCGGCAGGCTCATCGCCACGATCGCATGCCCCATCTCGTGATAGGCGACGATCTCGCGCTCCTTCGGATTGAGCAGCCGGTTGCGCTTCTCGAGCCCTGCGACGATGCGCTCGATCGCGTTGTTGAAATCGTCGAGCGTCACCTCGTTAGCGCCGCGCCGCGTCGCCAGCAGGGTCGCCTCGTTGACGAGGTTGGCGAGATCGGCGCCGGTGAAGCCCGGCGTCAGCGCCGCCACCTTCTCCGGATCGACATCGGCGGCGAGCTTCGCCTTCTTCAGATGCACGTTGAGGATCTGGATGCGGCCAGGCTTGTCGGGACGGTCGACCAGCACTTGGCGGTCGAAGCGGCCGGCGCGCAGCAGCGCCGGATCGAGAATCTCCGGCCGGTTGGTCGCCGCGAGCAGCACGAGGCCGGTGGAGGAATCGAAGCCGTCGAGCTCGACCAGGAGCTGGTTGAGGGTCTGCTCCTTCTCGTCATGGCCGCCCGCGAACGGGCCCATGCCACGGGCGCGTCCGAGCGCATCGAGCTCGTCGATGAAGATGATCGCCGGCGCCTTGGCGCGCGCCTGCTCGAACAGGTCGCGCACGCGCGCCGCGCCGACGCCGACGAACATCTCGACGAATTCGGAGCCCGAGATCGAGAAGAACGGCACGCCGGCCTCGCCCGCGACCGCCTTGGCGAGCAAGGTCTTGCCGGTGCCGGGCGGGCCGACCAGCAGCACGCCCTTGGGCATGCGGCCGCCGAGCCGGCCATAGGATTTCGGATCCTTCAGGAAGGACACGATCTCGCGCAGCTCGTCCTTGGCCTCGTCGACGCCGGCGACGTCCTCGAAGCGGACGCCGGTGTTGGCCTCGACATAGACCTTGGCCTTGCTCTTGCCGATCTGCATCAGGCCGCCGCCGAGCCCACCAGCGCCGCCCATCATCCGCCGCGAGAGCCAGTACCAGACGCCGAAGAACAGCGCGATCGGCATCACCAGCGAAAGGATGTCGCCGAGGATGTTGCTCTCGACCCGGCCGGTGAAGGTGACATTGGCCTTGGCGAGCTCCTTGGCGAACTCCTGGTCGACGCGCGTGGTCGCGAAGCGCGTCTGCCCGCTCGGCAGCGGCTCCTTCAGCGTGCCTTCCAGATAGTTCTCGGAGACGCCGACCTCCTTCACCTTGCCGGCGTTGAGCAGATCCTGGAATTGGCTGTAGGGAATGACGGCGACCTGGCGATAGCTCGTCCACGCATTGTGGATCATCATCGCGACGAAGATCGCGACAACAGCGTACCAGAGATTGAAGCGGGTCTGCTTGGTCATGGGTCTCTCGATCGGTGATCAGTCGAAAACGGGCGGCCGCAACCTGCGGATCATCCGGCGCCGCCCTCAGGTGCGGTCCTGCGCTGCGGCCTTGGGCACGAACACCGCCACCGCGCGCGGCAGCACGGAGAAGCGCGCCGGCGTGAAGGTGACGAGCTCGCCGTCGGCATTGATCGGGCGCGGTCGCCGGGTGCGGATCTCGAATGATGTGTCGCGCGATGCGCGCACCTCCTGCCAAAGGCCGTGGCGGCCCCTGCGGAAGTCATAGGCCATCGCCAAGAGCTTCCAGACGCGGCCGATCTCCAGCGAATAGAGATCGAGGTGGGAATCGTCGATCTCGGCACGGTGGTCGACCGCCATGCCGCCGCCGTAGTAGCGGCCATTGCCGACCGCGATCTGCAGCGTCTTGACGCGCACCGCGCCGTCGGACGACACGATCATCGCGCGGAACGGCCGTGCATTGGTCAGCACCTTCAGCGCCGTGACCGCATAGCCGAGCCGACCGAACCTGCGCTTGGTCTCCTTGGTCAGTTGACGCGCGAGCTCGGCGCTCAGGCCGAGGCTGGCGACGTTGAAGAACGGATGGCCGTTGACCTCGCCGAGATCGATCCGGCGGCGATGGCCGGCGGCGATCACGTCGACCGCGGCCTCCATGTCCTGGGGCAGGCCGAGCGTACGGGCAAGGTCGTTGGCGGTGCCGGCCGGAATGATGCCGAGCGGCAGGCCGGTCCTGACCAGCGCCGGCGCAGCCGCGTTCAGGCTGCCGTCTCCCCCGGCGACGACGACCGCCTCCGCGTCGTCGGCATGGGCCTCGATCCACGGCGCCACCTCGCGCGGACTATGCGGTGCCGAGATCACGAGATCATAGCCGGCCGCGCTCAGCCGCGACACGGCAATGCCGGCCGCCTCGCCGCCGGAGCGGCTGCCGCGGTTGATGATCATCAGGAGGCGGCGCGTTGCCACGGCGGGGCGCGACGGCGGCGCCTTCGCGATCGATACCTGGTCACCCCCCGTGGTCACGATTGTCTCCCGTACACAAGATGCCAGCGCGCCTCGGCGCGCGGGTTCCATACAAAGTGGCGAGCAGGCACTCCGGTTCCATCACGATCCCGGCCCCAACCGGAGGATTCCGGAAGGCACGCAGATGACGATTGTCGGGATGGTGAAGTGGGGGGCGAGAGCCGCGAGGGCCGATAGCTACAAGCGACGCGTGTGGCCGCATCTCGTCAAACTCCTCCGCGCTCCAAAGCGCGCAATACCGTCAGCGGTATCGGTCATGAAAGAGAGTCCGACATCATAGTCCCGGGGACTATCAGAGGGGCCCGGATCTCCGGTCCTCTGGAATTAGTTGACCGACGCCCGCCTGCAAGACGCCTGCCGGGGTGGCAGACACTCTGTCGCACCTCGCCGTTCATCTTGCTGAACGTTGACGCAAACCGCGGGCTCTTGAAAACCGCGGGCTCTTGAAAACCAATCGGCACACACCTACGTCCGTCGCCTACCCCTGGTCCGGGCCCCTCTGGTGAAGCTGCCGGTGCGCTCACGATGTCGGACCTGACATCAATCTCACCGGCCTGATTAAGAGGACCCGTCGTGGAATTCCTGTTCATCGCGTTTGCCGGCAAGCCCGTCTGGATGTGGCTCGCCTTCCTCGCAATCGTGCTCGCCCTCCTCGTCTTCGACCTCGGCATCCTCCATCGCAAGACGCGCGAGATCTCGGTCCGCGAGAGCCTCGTCATGAGCGCCGTCTACATCATGCTCGCCCTGGCCTTCGGCGCCTGGGTGTGGTGGCAGCTCGGCGCCGAGGCCGGCACCGCCTATCTCACCGCCTTCACGATCGAGAAGGCGCTGGCGATGGACAATGTCTTCGTCATCGCCATGATCTTCAGCTATTTCGCGATCCCGCGCGCCTATCAGCACCGCGTGCTGTTCTGGGGCATCGTCGGCGTGATCGTGCTGCGCGCGATCATGATCGGCCTCGGCGCCGCGATCGTCGCCCAGGCGAGCTGGGTGCTGTATCTGTTCGCGCTGTTCCTGGTCGCGACCGGCGTCAAGATGCTGGTGTTCAAGGACAAGCCGCACGACGTCGGCGCCAATCCGGCGCTGGCCTGGATGCGCCGCCGCTTCGACGTCACCGACCGCCTGCACGAGGAGCGCTTCTTCGTGCGCCAGCCTGACGCGCGCGGCAAGCCGACCTGGTTCATGACGCCGCTGTTCCTGGCGCTGATCCTGATCGAGTTCGCCGACGTCATCTTCGCGGTCGACTCGGTGCCCGCGATCTTCGCGATCTCGACCGACCCGTTCGTGGTCTACACCTCGAACATCTTCGCGATCCTCGGCCTGCGCGCGCTCTATTTCGCGCTCGCCGCGATGGTCGATCGCTTCCAATATCTCAAGCTGGCGCTGGCGGCGGTGCTGATCTTCATCGGGTCGAAGATCTTCCTGGCCGACCTGCTCGGGCTCGAGAAGTTTCCGCCCGCCATTTCGCTCGGCATCACCTTCGGTCTGCTCGGCGCGGGCATCGCCTACTCGCTGTGGAAGACGCGGCCTGCGGTCGAGCCGATGAAGTGAGGCAGGTCAGAGGACATGAGGTTGCTGCGTGGCAATGAATGATGTCACATCCGACGATGAGGACTCCTCGGCGCCGCGCCGTCACAACGGGCCGATCAGCCGCCGGCTGCTCGCGATCGCCCGCACGGTGCGGTCCGAGGAGCCGTCGATCGGCGAGTTGTTCGACCGGCTGGAATCGGAAGGTCTCGGCCTGACCCTGCTGCTGCTGACCCTGCCGGCGCTGATCCCGTTGCCTGGCCCGTTCGGCATGGTGTTCGGCACGTTTGTCGCGCTGGTCGCGTTGCAGATCCTGTTCGGCGCCGAGCGGCTATGGCTGCCCGAGCAGTTGCGCCGCCGGCCGGTGCCGCAGCGGCTGCTGCGCAAGATCATCCGCGCCGGGCTGGACTGGGCGGGCTATGCCGAACGCGGCCTGCGCGAGGACCGGCTGGTCTGGCTGACCGGCCGGCCGGCGCGGATGCTGCTCGCGCTGCCGCTGCTGCTGATGGCCGTCACCATCATCCTGCCGATCCCGATGGGCAACGTGATGCCGGCGCTGGCGCTGATCGCTGCCTCGATCGGCTTCATGGCCGGCGACGGCCTCGCGGTGCTGGTGTCGATCCTGATTGCAATGGCCGCCGTGGTGTGGACGGCCGTTCTGCTCTACACCGGCGCCGCGGCGGCCGATTATGCCGCAACTCTCCTGGCACGGCTTGCGGTGCAACTGCGGGCCATGCTGGAAAGCATCGGTGTCGATCTCGGCTTTGCCGCCGGCGTGACAACCGTGTTTGCAGTGGCAACCGGCATCGCCGCGCTGGCCCTCTGGGTGCAGGCGGTGCGCCACCGCCGCAGCCGGCGCGCATCCTACGATCCGGCGCAGGATCCCCGCGAGCGCTCCCGCGCGCTGGCGCGTCGCGGCCGCGGCCTCGTGGCCGCCGCGAGCATTGCGACCACCGCAGCCGCCGTCTTCGTCGCCACGCGCTTCATGCTCACCGGCTCGATCTGAAGTTCCCGCTGTGGCAGCGCGGCCGCGCGACGGTGCATTGCGGCTGCGACGGACATATCTCCGTGAGCGCCTGTCCGCGCAAGCGCGAGCACTTGTCATTGAAGCGGCAACAAAAAATGCGACCGGTAAGCGCCGACGCGTCGCGTATCATCGACGCCCTGCGAGAAATGCCACTGTCCCTTTGTGCCGGCTGCAGCTATACGAGAGATGACTGTCACTAAACGGTTACAGAATCGACACATGCCCGATTCGAACGCACCGGCGTCGATCCACGGCGATGGCCATGCGGTCGGCGTGCGGGAGGGTGGCGAGTCGGCGAGCAGCGATCCCGGCGGCGCCGCCGACAGCTTGACTGCGCAGCACCTTGCCGATCATGCGGTCACGCAGGGTGATGCCACGGCGCCCAGCGTGGACGCCGCAGCGCTGTTCTTGCCGGATCCGGCGGCCGGCAGCGGCCACGAGATCGAGCTGAAGCTTCTCGTCCCACCCGATCAGCTCGCCGGCTTCAACAACGCGCCGGTCGTCATCGCGCATGCGCGCAACAAGGGCTCGCGCAAGCATCTGACCTCGGTCTACTACGACACGCCCAAGCGCACGCTGTGGAAGAACGGCTTCACCTTGCGGGTGCGCCAGAGCGGCTCGCGCTTCGTGCAGACCGTGAAGGCGCAGCACTGCGACGATCCGCTCAAGCGCGGCGAATGGGAGGCGAATGTATCTTCGCTGGCGCCCGATCCGGCGCTGGCGGCCGCGCTGCTGCCGGAGGAGCTGCGCGCGACGCTGGCCGATGCAACGCTCGAAGCGGTGTTCACGGCCGACGTGCATCGCCATGCGCGCATGCTCGACGTGCCCGGCGCGACCATCGAGATCGCGTTCGACAGCGGCGTCATCAAGGCCGCCGAGCACAGCGAGATCGTGAGCGAGATCGAGCTGGAGCTCAAGAGCGGCAACCCCGCCGCCATCTACGAGATCGCACAGCGCATCGGCGATCACGGAGCGATCCGGCCTTCGATCCGCAGCAAGTCGGCGCGCGGTTTCGATCTCGCCACGGGCAAGGCTCCCGGCGCCGAGAAGCCGCGCAAGCCGTGCCTCGATCCAGCGGTGTCGCTGGACGAGAGCTTTGCGATCGTCCTGCGCGGCAGCCTGCATCATCTGTTGCAGGCGATGCCTGCGGCGGAGGACGGCCGTGATCCGGAAGGCGTGCATCAGTTGCGGGTGGCGCTGCGCCGCCTGCGCGCCGCGCTGCATCTGATGCGGCCGCTCGGGACCTCGGCGAGGCTCGACGGCCTCGAGGCGGATGCGCGCTGGCTGGCGCAGAGCCTCTCGGCAGCGCGCGACCTCGACGTGTTCCTGACCGATACGCTGCCCGAGATCGCCGAGGCCTGCCCGACGGTCGCAGGCTTCGACTCGCTCCGGGCGCTCGCCGAGCGGCGGCGCGAGCTCGCCTATCGCACGCTGCGCATCGCGATTGCCGAGCGCCGCTGCGCCGCTTTCGTGCTCGGCCTCGGCGAATGGATCGAGACCCGCGGCTGGCGCAACGACGTCTCCCCCGACGATCTCCGACGCCTCGCCGCGCCCGCGATCGATTTCGCCGGGCCCGTCCTGTCGGAGCGCCATCAGAAGGTGCTCAAGCGCGGTCGCCGCTTCAAGAAACTGCCGGCCGAGCGCCGCCACCGGCTGCGTCTTGCGCTGAAGAAGCTGCGCTACAGCATCGACTTCCTGCTGCCGCTCTACGGCGCCAGCAAATCGGCGAAGAAATACGCGAGAACGCTCGCCGGCTTCCAGGAGCAGCTCGGCCACTACAACGACATGGCGGTCACCGCCGGCGTGATCGAGACCCTCGGCACCACCTCCACCGACGCGGCGATCGCGGCCGCCGCGATCACCGGCTGGCAGTCGCATGCCATGGCGGGCGTGGAGGAGCCGCTGCGCGAGGCGTGGCGCGCCTTCACCAAGGCGCCGACGCCGTGGGAGGCCGAGGAGGCGTGACGACCGGAGGCCGATGACGTCGGTTCATGGACCGCATTGATCTGGTTCAAGACATCCGGGCGAGAGATGTAGGAGCGTGATCCCATGAAGATATCCAGCGTGACGTGTCCTCATTGCCGTGCCGCCTACGAGATCGCGGAATCGACATCCGCGGTCGGCTCGGCCGGCCGGTTCGACTGCGGCGTCTGCGGGACGCCATTGGCGGCGTGGGACGAGCCGAAGCTGCGGGCCTTCCGGCTGGAGGTGCCGCCCGAGCACAAATACCCGCGCGTGCCGGCCCCCGCTCCGCTCGCCTGACTCCCGTTCCGAAATCCGGAACGACCGGCATGGTCGGTCGAGATGACCGCGCATCTGCGCATGGCACCATGGCCGGGCGCAACTTGCCTGGCTTTTTTGACCGGGTCATAGTCGGTGACAGCGCGGTGCTGCCGGCCGGTCTGGCCGCATCACTGCAGCGTCCCATTCCACTTCAGCGAGTCATCCGGTCCTCATGCCCATCCTCAACAGCATTGCCGCTCTCTCCGACGAAATGGCCGCCTGGCGCCACGATTTCCACGAACATCCCGAGCTGTTGTACGAGGTGCATCGCACCGCCGGCATCGTCGCCGACAAACTGCGCGAATTCGGCTGCGACGAGGTCGTGACCGGCATCGGCCGCACCGGCGTGGTCGGCGTGATCCGCGGCCGCAAGTCGGCCTCCGGCAAAACCATCGGCCTGCGCGCCGACATGGACGCGCTGCCGATCGAGGAGACCTCGGGCGTGCCCTACGCCTCGAAGACGCCGGGCCTGATGCATGCCTGCGGCCATGACGGCCACACCGCGATGCTGCTGGGTGCCGCCAAATATCTCGCCGAGACCCGCAATTTCGACGGCACGGCGATCGTCATCTTCCAGCCGGCCGAGGAAGGCGGCGCCGGCGGCAAGGCGATGGTCGACGACGGCCTGATGACGCGCTGGGGCATCCAGGAGGTCTACGGCATGCACAACATGCCGGGCGTCCCCGAAGGCCATTTCGAGATCTCGCCCGGACCGATGCTCGCCTCGGCCGACGCGATCCACATCAAGGTCACCGGCAAGGGTGGCCATGGCGGCGCCGGCCCGCACCGGGCGATCGACAGCATCCTGATCGCCTCGCAGATCGTCAACGCGCTGCAATCGATCGTCGCCCGCAACGTCGACCCATTGAAATCCGCCGTCATCTCGGTCTGCTCGATTCACGGCGGCACCACCTTCAACGTGATCCCCGAGACGGTCGAGATGCTCGGCACCGTGCGCACGCTCGATCCGGAGATCCGCGATCTCGTCGAGAAGCGGATCGTCGAGGTCACCGAAGCCACCGCGCGCGCCTATGGCGGCTCGGCGGAAGCGATCTACGAGCGCAAATATCCGGTGACGATGAACCACCCCGCGCAGGCGGCTTTCGCCGCCGACGTCGCCCGCGAGATCGCTGGCCAGGAGCGCGTCAACGACCGCGCCATTCCGCTGATGGGCGGCGAGGACTTCGCCTTCATGCTGGAGGCCCGCCCCGGTGCGTTCGTGTTCCTCGGGATGGGTCCCGGCAACGAGTGCCATCATCCGGCCTACCGCTTCAACGACAACATCCTCAGCGCCGGTGCGTCGTACTGGGTGAAGCTGGTCGAGAAGAGCATGCCGGCGAACTGATCGGCTGACGAAAACGTAAGGTGGGCAAAGCAGCCGCCGAAGGCGGCAGCGTGCCCACCGTCGCGCGGCATTCTCCGCGGCGAGATGGTGGGCACGGCGCCACCACGATCTCACGCGACGAAACAGCACGGCCGCGCCTTTGCCCACCCTACAGACTGGATTCCTTCGCTCGCAATGACGCCGGTGGTGGGCACCGGAAGCCCTCCAAGCTCCGACATCGCGAGCGCCAGCGAAGCGATCCAGGGGCGCAGTGCGCGAACCAGACTGGCGTGCGCTTCGAACTCCAAGGGAACAGTTCGCTCCCTATCGAAACGTCGCGCGCGGCCAGCGGCTAGGAGAAGGGCTCCCTCTCCGTCCGCGAGGCCCATATGCAGCGCAGCTCCGACCTCCCCCGAGACCTCGCCCTCCTGCTTCTGCTCTCCACCCTGTGGGGCGCCTCCTACACCCTGATCAGGATCGGCGTCGAGACGATCCCGCCACTGACCCTGATCGCCGCGCGCACGCTGATTGCGGGGCTGCTGCTGGCCGCGATCATCCGCAGCCGCGGCCTCGCCTGGCCGCGCGAGCGCAGGATCTGGCAACGCTTTCTGATCCAGGCCGGCCTCAACAGCGTCGTTCCATTCACGCTCATCGCGTGGGCCGAGCGCACGATCGAGGCAGGCCTCGCCACGATCCTGAACGCGACCTCGCCGATCTTCACCTTCCTTCTGACCGCGCTGGTCACGCGCCACGAGCCCGTCACGCTGCGCAAGCTGATCGGCGTCGCGGCCGGCCTCGCCGGCACCAGCCTCATCGTCGGCGTCGAGGCGCTGCACGGGCTTGGCCAGCAATTATGGGCCCAGCTCGCGATCGTCGCCGCCACCATCTGCTATGCCGGCGCTGCGATCCTGGGCAAGAGCTTCAAGGGGCTGGATCCGATGCTGCCGGCCGCGGGATCGCTGCTGTCGGGCGCCGCGGTGCTGATACCAGTCGCGCTCGTCGTCGACCATCCATGGGCGCTGGCACCGTCGCTGCGCTCGGTGCTGGCGCTGACCGCGCTCGCGACCGTCTCGACCGCCGCCGCGATGGTGATCTATTTCCGCCTGGTGCAGACGCTCGGCTCGATCGGCGCGACCGCGCAATCCTATCTGCGGGTGCCGATCGGCGTTGCGATCGCCGTCGCCGGCCTCGGCGAGCACCTCGCGCCGACGGCGTGGATCGGGCTCGGCTGCATCATCATCGGCGTGCTCGCAATGACGATGCCGGTGCGCAAGGCGGTCACGAAAGATCGGGAAGCGTCGTAGCCCGCATGAGCGCAGCGACATGCGGGGACGGTTGCCCGGGGTCGCTTCGCTCGCCCGGGCTACGCGGAGCGAGCAAACCACGCCTCACCCGATCGCGATCGCGACCTTCCCGAGATGCGCGCCGCTCGCCATGTAGTGGAACGCCTCGCGTGCCTCGCTGAACGGAAACACGCGATCGACCACCGGCTTCACCTGATGCAGCGCCAGCGCGTTCGCCAGCGCCTGGAGATCATCGACCGCGCCGACCGTGACGCCCTGCAGCCGCTGCTGCTGCATCACCATCAGCGGCAGCCGCAGCTCCGAGGCCGGGGCGCCGGCAAGCACGCCGATGAAGGCGATGGTGCCGCCGATCCGGGTGGCGCGGATCGATTCGTTCAGCGTGCCGACGCCGCCGACCTCGACCACGAGATCGACGCCCTGCCCGGTGATCTCGCGCGCCTTCTTGCCCCAGTCCGGCACCTGCTTGTAGTTCAGCGTCACGTCGGCGCCGAGCGCCGCCAGCCGCGCGATCTTGGCCTCGCTCGACGACGTCGCGATCACCCGCGCGCCGGCCATCTTCGCGATCTGCAGCGCGAAGATCGAGACGCCGCCGCTGCCTTGCGTCAGCACGGTCTGGCCGGGCCCGATGCCGCCGAGCTTGATCACCGCACTCCAGGCGGTGACGCCGGCGCAGGGCAAGGTCGCAGCCTCGATGTCGGTGAGATGCGCCGGCGTCCGCACCAGCGCCTGCATCGGAAACACCCGATACTGCGTCAACGTGCCGTCGACGGCGCCGCCCAGCGCCGCGCGCATCTTCGCCTCGCTCGGCTCGCCGCCGGTCCAGCTCTCGAAGAAGCTGCCGATGACACGGTCGCCGGCCGCGAACGCCGCGACACCCTCACCGACCGCCTCGGCCACGCCCGCGCCGTCGGACAGCGGCACCAGCGGAAATTTCTGCCGCGAGCCGTAGCCGCCCCTCACCGTGAGCAGGTCGCGATAGTTGATGCTCGCCGCGGTCAGCCGCACCAGCACCTCGCCTCTCCCCGGCTGCGGCACCGGTTTGTCGACCAGCGCCAGCGCATCGATTCCGCCGGGCCCCTGCAGCTCGTAACATTGCATCGGATGTCTCCCGCCCCTGCGGCGCCGCCTTGTTGTTCTGACGGGAATGGTGAAGCGTTTCGTGCCGGCGATCAAGCCGAGTGCGTTCCGCGCGACGGACAAACGACGCGGCCCTCAGTCATCGATCAGCGGGATCACGACATGGTTCAGCACATATTCCGTGCCAACCCAGGTGATGGTGATCGAGAGCAGCAGCAATCCAGCCAGCAGCAGCATGTCGCGTCGTTCCATCGACCACATACGCGGCGGCGCTGCTGCGCGTTTCGCATCGCAGCCATGCCGCACGCCGCGGGACATGCGACACCTGCGAGGAACCGGGCCTTCACATCGCCGCGTCGAACCTGATCCGGCAGACCAGACCTTCGTCGCGATAATCCTGCTCGATGCTGCCGCCGATCGCCGCAAGGCTTGCCCGGATCATGCGCGTGCCGAACCCCTCTTTCCCGGGCGGCTCGATCGGGTGCGGACCGAGTTCGCGCCAGGCCACGGTGCCCCGGCCGCCTTCCTGCGCAATCTGCAGCTCGAGCCGTCCGCCCGGGCCGCGCAGCGCGCCGTATTTGACGGCGTTGGTCGCGAGCTCGTGAAACACCAGCGCGAGGTTGCGCACCGCCTCCGGCCCCAGCGGCATGTCCGGCCCCTCGACCGTCACCGCGCCGGAGGCGCGATACGGCTGCAGCTCGACGTCGAGCAGCATGCGCAAGGTCATCAGGCGGTGATCCGACCAGGCCAGACTGTTGGCGCGCGCGACGGCATCGAGCCGCAGCGCGATCGCTTCTCCCTTGGCGCGATCCTCGCCCGACAGGCTCGATCTGACGATCGCCTGAAACAGCGCGAGCTGATTGTTCACGCGATGCCTCAGCTCGCCGAGCAGCAATTCGCGCGCATGCTCGCTGCGCTTCAGCTCGATCAGCGCGCCGCGACAGAGATGCGCAAGCCAGATGATCAGCGCCGCAGTGCTCAGGAACCCGACGAGGTTGACCGCCTCGGTATGATCAGGACGGTCGGTGAAGCCCACCAGCACCACTGTGGCCGAGAGCCAGGCGGCAAAAATGGCCGCGGGAATGCCGCCGAGCAGCGCGGCGAACACGACCGCGGGATAGAAGGTCGCGTAGGGCAGCGTCGCGCCGGCGAAATCCAACCCGATCCGGCCTGCGGTCGAAATCGCGACAGCAAACGTGGTGAGCAGAAACGTGGTCGCCGACCACTGTCTGCCCCGACCGATCCAATCTGAGAAACGCTGACCCACTCGCACGACTGACCCCGAGCGCAACGTCTATCGCCCGACGCCGCCGGGAACAAGCTGAAGGAACTGCCACTCAGGTGCAAAAATTTTAGGAACTTTTGCAGTGTCGTTGCGTTCAGCCGTCCCTTTTACCATCGCCGGACCGCATCATGCCGCGCCGTGGGAGAAGCCACCATTCAATCGTGACAGACATGCGTCACTGCATAGCGTGAAGCGCGCTGCATCGGGGCTGCTCGAGGGCATCGGTGCTACTCCGCGTCGCGTCCGAGTAGCACGAATGCCGGACGTTGCACGATCAGTTCGTCGCAGGCCGCGCCGACGAACTGATTGGCGATGGTATCGGAGCGCTGCACGTAAGAGAGCTTGTATCCAGCGCCTCTTGTTGCGCTAATCCTAGCGGCTTGCCGCTGAGCGCCGCAGCGTCGATCATGCGACCATGACGACGAAATCGCGCGAGAGACTCTACGGGGCCGGCATCCGCATCGCGCAGGAGCAGGCCGCGCGCGCACGCAAGGAAGCGGATCGTCTGGCCTGCGACGCCTGGAACAAGCGCATGCTCGGCTACAAGGGACCGGCGCAGCCGTCGCCGCTGCTCGGCGATGCGCTGAACGCGGGCTACTACTATCTCGAAGTGCGCTGCCTCGGCTGCGACACCAATCAGACGGTCGCGCTCGACGTCATCAGGCGCGCCAAGACGACGCCGATCCATGAGCTCGAGCGCTACATGCGCTGCCAGGACTGTTCGCGGCTTCGCGGTCATCCCTACAAGCGCAGCGCGCTGGTGGCATTGCGCGAGACCAAGATCTCGGCCGCACATCCGGCCTCGACATGGTGGCCCGGTGAACGATAGACAGTCGAACCGCGCGCGTCGTGTGTCGCCTCTGATCCGCGGAGGTACTCCGATCAGGACCGAGCGCTGCACTCGCAAAAATACATCGACACCCGGAACAAACATGAAGATCCACCGTTCTGAACTGTTGCCGGCGCGGCAGGGAAGCGGAACATGTCAGAGTTTATGACCCAGCCGGACAAGCTGCGGGCCGACGCGGCAGAATGCGCCCTCATTCGTGATCTCGCCACCGACCGCGACAAGCGCGAGCTGTTCGCGCGCCTGGCCGAGCATCTGAGCATGCTCGCCGCCGAGGTCGAACGCGCGGCGCGCGCACCCGACAGCCGCGCGGACGCCGGCCTTCGCTGAACCGCTCTCGCGACGACCTGCTCCGATTGCGCTCCGCTGCTGTCGCGGTGCTCGCCACACAATCGCGCAACTCCACTTCGCTATAGATCGGGATGATCCGCGATCGATTCGCGCAGCGAGCGATCACGCCCCTCTCAGCGCCACAGGTGCCGATCTTGCGACGTCTCCTCCCCCGCCTCGCCTGCCTCGTTCTGCCGCTTCTCCTCAGCTTCCCCGCCGCAGCCGCCGAGCTCGTCGGCCGCGTCAGCATCGTCGATGGCGACACGCTGGACATTCATGGCGAGCGCATTCGCCTGTGGGGCATCGACGCGCCCGAAAGCGCGCAGCTCTGCCGCGGCCGCGACCGCAAGCCATATCGTTGCGGCGCGCTGGCCGCCAACACGCTGGACGCGTTCACGCGCGGCAAGGTTCTGCGCTGCCTGCCGGTTGATGGCGATCGCTACGGCCGCATCGTCGCGCGCTGCGCAGCCGGCGCGACGGATCTCGGCCAGTTCATGGTGGCGCGCGGGCTCGCGGTCGAGGAGCCGCAATATTCGCGCGGCGTTTACACCGCCGATCAGCGCGCCGCCCGCCGCGCCGGCCGCGGCATCTGGTCGGGCCGCTTCACTGAGCCGCCGCTCTATCGCAGCTGCATGCATTCAGGTGGAACGACGGCGGTGTGCTCGGACGGCGGGATCGGCTGGCGTTGAGTGGCGCCGCCTTGTCCACCGGCACAACAGCTCAATTGCCACGCCTCGGCGTCTCGCTGTACGGTCGCGCACCGCAAGGACCAGGGCTGGACGAGGACGATGACAGAGACAAAGACGCGCGTGGCGATCCTGTTCGGTGGGCGCTCGGCGGAGCACGACGTCTCGCGCGCCTCGGCGGCCAACATTGTCCGCTCGCTCGATGCCGGCCGCTACGCCGTCACGCTGATCGGCATCACCACCGAGGGACGCTGGGTGCTCGCCGACGCCGCGAATGACGGCACAGGCGCGGCCCTGACAGTGCCCGCGGACGGCCCGCAGATCGTGCTGCTGCCGGCCGGCCGGGGCCGCGCGCTGGTCATCGGCGACGGGCCCCTGCGCGAGCTCGCCTTCGACGTCGTCTTCCCGGTGCTGCACGGTCCGAACGGCGAGGACGGCACCGTGCAGGGCGCGCTGGAGCTCGCCGATGTCGCCTATGTCGGCGGCCGCGTGATGGGATCGGCGGCGGCGATGGACAAGGACGTCGCCAAGCGCCTGCTGCGCGACGCCGGCCTGCCGATCGTGCCGTTCGTCACGATGACCGCCGCATCGGCGGTGAGCTATGAAGCGGCGGTCGCCGCGGTGGGCTCGCCCGAGCTGTTCGTCAAGCCGGCCAATCTCGGCTCCTCCGTCGGCATCTCCAAGGCGCGCAACGAAGCGGAGTTCGACGCTGCCTGCCGCCTCGCGCTGCGCTTCGACGGCAAGATCCTGATCGAGCGCTGCATCAGCCCGGTGCGCGAGATCGAATGCGCCGTGCTCGAGCATCCCGACGGCAAGGTGGCGGCTTCCGAGCTCGGCGAGATCGTGCCCGCCGACAGCCACGGCTTCTATTCCTATGAAGCCAAGTACACCGATGCATCCGGCGCCTCGCTGCACGTCCCGGCGCAGGTCGAACCTGCGCTCGCCGCGCGCATCCGCAAGATGGCCACCGAGGTGTTCGGCGTGCTCTGCTGCGAGAGTCTCGCGCGCGTCGACTTCTTCGTCCGCGGCGAGGAGGTCTATGTCAACGAGGTGAACACCCTGCCGGGCTTCACCAACATCAGCATGTATCCGAAGATGTGGGAGGCCACCGGCCTGCCCCAGCCGGCGCTGATGGATCGTCTGATCGCGCATGCGCTGGCGCGGCATGCGCGGCTGAGAGAATTGGCGTCGCAGCGCTGAGGAACGCTTCTGCGGCGGCCGCAGGTCAGCGTGGCGCCACCTTGACGCCGGCGGCGACCCGGTCGCTGGGATAGATGATCACGACATCGCCGCTGGCGACGCCGTCGGCCACGGCGGCGAACCGGCCCGAGCGCCGGATGAGCCGGACGGTGCGCAGCTCGGCGCGCCCATCCTTCAGCGCAAACACCGACCAGTCGTCACCGCGCTTGAACAGCGCGCCGGTCGGAACGATGGTCGCATCCTCCTGCGTGAAGACGACGATCTGCGCATCGAGCTGATAGGCATCGCCGAGCCGCTGCCATTGCTCGGCCGGCGAGACGATGTCGATCAGCACGTTGACGCGCTGCTCCTCGACGCCGAGCGTGGAGATCTTCGTGAAGGCCGCCGGCTCGACCCGGCGAACCCGGCCCGACAGGCGGCCTGCCCCGCCCCAGCGATCGATCGTGACCTCGGCGCCGGGACGGATCTCGACCGCGTCGGTGCTGAGCACGTCGATGACCACTTCGAGATCACGGGGATCGCCGAGCTCGAGCAGCGCCTCGCCTGGCTGCACCGTCGTTTCGCTTTCCTGGGTCACCTTCAGCACCAGCCCGCCGACCGGTGCGGTCACGTTCCAGCTATCCGCGGGCGCGTCGGTATCCGTGTTGCTCCCGTAGCGCGCCAGCATCGCCCTGAGCTGGCTGAGCTCGTGCTCGGCGGCATGGTCGGCATATTCGGCGGCGCGCAGGTCACGTTCGGCAATCCGCATCGCGAGCTCGGCGCGCTCCCGCGCCTGCGCCGTCGCAGCGCCGCTGGCGGCCAGCGCCATGGTGCGCGCAAGATCAGCGCTCGCCTGCGCGCTCTGCGCCTGCGCCCGCGCCACCACCTCCTTGGCCCGCTCGACATTGGCTTCGGCCGCGCCGAGCTGCTCCTCGACCTCGCGGCGGGACCGCGGATCGAGCAGCGGTGCCGGCGCCGGCGTGATGGTGGCGACGACGTCGTCGGCCTTGACCTGGTCGCCGGCCTTGAAGCGGATGCGCCCGAGACGGCCGGCGAGCGGCGCCGCCACGACGTAGCGCTGGCGCACCCGCGTCTTGCCGTCGTCATCGACGGTGGCAACGAACCGCCCTTTCGTCACCGCGGCCGTCTCCACCGGGACCGGACCCGGCATCACCATCCAGGCGATGATGCCGGCCGCGGCCAGAACGCTCGATACGATGACGACGCGGCGCAAAACGGGGGGCATGCTCATTCCCTGGTCTTGAGGGCCGCGACCAGATCGAGCCGATCCACCCTCCTGCGAACGATGATGGCGCTGATCGCGGCGCTGGCCAAGACCACCGCGGTCGCGATCAGGTAGGTCCGCGGCGCGATCACGCCCGGGATCTGAAAGCTCTCGCTGGAATGCAGCCGCGCGATCAGCCCGATGATGGCGTGCGACAGCACCAGGCCGAGCGGAATCCCGACCGCGATGTCCAGCGCGAACTCGCCGAACAGGATGCCCGCGACCTCGCCGCGGGTGAAGCCCAGCACGCGCAGGCTCGCGAGCTCCCAGGCGCGCTCCTGCAGGCTGATGCGGGCGCTGTTGTAGACCACGCCCACGGTGATGATCGCGGCGAAGCCGGTGAGGATGCCGGCGGTGACGAACACGAGGCCCGCGATCTTCTCGATGAAGGATGCCAGGGTGTAGGCCTTCATCGTCACGGATTCGATTTTCGGCATGCTCTTGAACCTCGCGCCGAGCGCAGCCAGCGCCGCCGGCTCGACATGGAGGCTCGCCGCCGAGATCACCGCGCCTTCGCCGGTGAAGCGGTTGAGCGTGTCGATGTCCATGTAGGACGCCATCCCGATCGCCTCGTCGACGATGGCGCTCACCGGCAGGTCGCGCCGCCGGCGGCGGCCTTCCATCGCCTCCACCGTCACGACCTGCCCCGCGCTCAGCGCCAAGCGCTCGGCGAGGCGCCGGGTCAGGGTGATGCCATCGGGCGCCGCGACGATCGGGCGACGTACGGAATCGTGCGGCCGGCGCAGCTCGTCGGTGGCCGCCAGTCCGATCACCGAGGTGAGGTAGCTCTGATGCCCGGCCCGCAGCCGCACCGGAACGATGCGCTGGCCTTCGATCGCGAGCACGCCGGGCTGGCGCGCCAGGTCACGCAGGATCGCGCGGTCCATCGGATGGATGAACGTGATCGTGGCGTTGCCGCGCTCGACCAGGTTGAACTGCAGCTCGATCATCTCGCCGATGGCGTCGCGCCAGAAGATCCCGAGCACCATCATCGGCACCGCGAAGGCGATGCCGATGATGGTGAACAGCGAACGGAACGGCCGCCCCGCGACGTTGCGCAGCATCATCATCCGCCGCGCGCCGAACGCCGTGCCGGGCACGATGCGCTCGATCCAGGAGCGGCGGAACCCCAGCGGCATCGCGGGCCGCATCGCCTCTGCCGGCGCAAGGCCGACAACCTCCTGAAGCGCCGTGACCACGCCGAGGGCGCCCGCCGCGACGCTGATCGCGACGCCGGCCACCGCCGCCCAGGGCGCCAGCCGGAATGGCAGCTCGGGCAGACGGAAGAATCCCTGATAGCTCGATATCATGGCATGGCCGAAGCCGACGCCGCCGGCGATGCCGAGCGCCGATCCGATCAGCACGATCACCAGCATCAGCTTGAGATAATGGAAGGTGAGCCGCAGCGTCGGAAAGCCGAGCGCCTTCAGCGCCGCGATCTGCTCGCGCTGCGCGGCGACCAGCCGCCCGAGCGCGCCGTTGAGCAGGAATGTGGCGACACCGAAGAAGATGATGGGGATGGTGATCGACATCACCTTCTGCTGGTTCAACTCGTCCTCGAGAAAGCGGTTCGACGGCTGGTCGCGCCGCGCGATCGCGCCGATCGAGCCATAGGGCTCGAGCAGCCGGTCGAGCTCCTCGATCACGGGCTTGGGATCGACGCCCGGGGCGAGCGCGATCACGGCGTCGTTGAACGCCCCTTTCATATCGAAGGCGGCCTCGGCCGCGCTCCGGTCGACCCACAGGATGGCGTAGAGACGATCGTCGGGGATCGGCAATCCCGGCTCCACCGCGTAGACATATTCCGGCGACAAGGCGATGCCGGAGACCCGGAAGCCCTGCACGCGGCCATTGAGCAGCACGCGGATGTCGTCGCCCGGATTGACGCCATTGGCCTCGGCAAACGCCTCATTGACCGCGGCGCTGCGCGCGGTCCCCGGCTCGGGCGCCGTGCCGCGCCGCAGATGCAAACGCGCCAGCGCTTCGTCGCCCGCGCGGCTCAGCGACACCAGGCGCGCCGAGACCGGCTGCGACGCCGCCGGCCAGTCGACGATCACCTCGCGCACGATGCGCGGCTCGACCGCGACCACGCCGGCGATGGAGCTCAGTCGCGGCACCAGCGCCAGCGGCGCCCGCTTCAGCGTGACGAAGATCTGCGGAAACCGGCCATCGGCATAGAACTGCTCGCAGCCGTCGCGCAGGGACAGATAGGTCGAGACCGAGCCTGCGAACACCGCGACGCCGGCCGCCACCAGCAGCGCGATCGTGATCACCTGCCCGCGCATCGCACCGATGTCGCGCCACAGCTTGCGGTCCAGCAGGCTCACCAATGCACCTCCTCGGCCGACAGCCGCCGTGCATTGCGCTCCTCGCCGACGATGCGCCCGCCGCCGAGCCGCAGCACGCGATCGGCCATGCCGGCGATCGCCGCATTGTGCGTGATGATGATCGTGGTCGTCCCGAGCTGCGCGTTGGCACGCGCGATCGCGGCGAGCACCACCTTCCCGGTCTCGTAGTCCAGGGCGCCGGTCGGCTCGTCGCACAACAGCACGTCGGGCGCCTTGACCATGGCGCGGGCCACCGCGACGCGCTGCTGCTCGCCTCCGGAGAGCTGCGAGGGAAAGTGGTCGATCCGCCGCTCGAGCCCGACGAGCTTGAGCACCTCGCGCGGATCGAGCGGCCTGTCGGCAATCTCGGTGACCAGCGCGACGTTCTCGAGCACCGTCAGACTCGGGATCAGGTTGTAGAACTGGAACACGAAGCCGACATGTTCGCGCCGGTAGCGCGTCAGCTCGGCATCGCCGGCGCCGACCAGTTGATGATCGCGCCACTGCGCCTCGCCCGAGGTCGGGCTGTCCAGCCCGCCGAGAATGTTGAGCAAGGTCGACTTGCCGGATCCCGAGGGGCCGAGCAGCACCACGAACTCGCCCTCGTAGATGTCGAGATCGACGTCGCGCAACGCATGCACCTCGACCTCGCCCATGCGGTAGGTCTTGGAGAGCTTGCGGGCGCGAAACACGGGTGCGGCACCCGGATGCTCCGGACGCGCGGCAGCGCTCGCGTCGTTGATCGTGGTCGGACTCATGAGGCCGCAGTTCCTGTCCGGCGAAGGCCTACGCAGAACGCCCGAGACACCTCCATGCCATCGAGGCCGGACGACTTCATAGCCCACAATCGGTCAGCAGCCGTCTTTGCCGGTTGATGCATATCAAGCGACCGACATCATCGGGGCGCGTCACACACATCTGCTCACGTCCATCCCAACGTCGAGACCTCGTAGATCAGCACGGCGGCCCCGAGACAGCGGCGCCAGGGATTGACGCCGCGCACGAGCTCATCGACGGCCCAGACGACGAGACCGGCCTTCACCAGACAATCCAGATTCGCGCCCGTCCGACCCGGCGGGTGCAAGGCCCAGCCCACGAGGCTTCCCACCAGCACGATCCACAGCGCCGGGTTCGGCATCTGGGCGATCGTGATCTCGCCGGTCGCGCGATTGCGGAAGAACCAGTTGAGAAAGCGCGACATCGTGCCGCCAGCCTGCCCGGTCACGCTCCGCGTCCCATCCTGCTTCCCACGCTGCAGGATGCGGCCCAGGCCGCGCGAGATCAATGGCCGCACGGGAAGAAACAGCCTGTAGCCGAACTCCAGGACCGCCAGCGCGCCCGGCATCGAGGCCACACGCGCCGCCCAGCGCCAACGCGGCAGACGGCGCCAGATCTCGACGAACGCCGCAGCGCCCGAGAGCAGGCGCCCGTCACTGGCACGCACATGAAACCGCGCCATCGCCTGTTGCTGGGTCACGCCATCCGGCGTTTCCGCGCCTGGTTCGGAGACGTCGACGAAACACAGCGCACCCGCCTGATCGGTCCGGCCGTAATAGCCGATCTCCGCTCGACACAGCGGACAGGATCCATCGAAGTACACGGTCGACTGCGCACACTCTGGCGCCATGCGGATCTCCTCCAAAACACCCGCTCCAACCTCAGATCCCTGAACGTCCGTGCCGGGGTTTTGGGTCTGTGGCTGGTTGGATTTCGGTCGGAGGATTTCGGTGACGGTCTTGGGCCGTCACCGAAACGACCACGCTCCCAAGTCTCGCATCCCGCGTGGTAAACTCACCGCGGCGGCATCTTCTCGAATTTCGGCAGCGCCGGATCGAGGTGATCCCAGGGATGTCCGGCGGCGGTCCACGACACCAGTTGCGGCCGGTAGCGGCTGGGATCGTCGAGGCTTGCGGGCGTGACGATGAACACATCGGGCATCGCCGGAAACGTCAGGTGCATCGACGAGCCGCAGGTCTGGCAGAACGCCCGCCGCTTCACCGTACCGCCATCGCCGATGGTCTGGAAATGCGACACCTCGCCGTCGACCTTCACCTCCGCCGCGACGAAGGTCAGGTGCGACTGATGGCCGGTGCCGCTGTCGCGCTGGCATTGCCGGCATTGGCAATCCAGCATGACCGCCGGCTCGCCCTTGATCTCGTAACGCACCGCCCCGCAGGCGCAGCCCCCGACATAGGAATTGGTCATGTTGCTCTCCTCAGTGCGACCGCTGCGGTGACGCCTGCTCGGCGGCGACCTGATCGAGCTTCTTGACGACGGTCTTCCAGCCCTCGCCCATCTTGCGATACGCCGTCTCGTTGGCCGGCAGCACGAAGCCGGAATGCACGAGGCGAAGACGCGTGCCCGTGTCGGCCTTGGACAGGCTGAAGGTGACGACCGTCTCCAGCTTCGCGCCGTAACCGACATTGCCGTCGTGGCCGCCCCTCCAGGCATAGGACAGCCGCTCGTTCGGCACGACCTCCAGCACCTCGCAGTGAATGGTGCCGTCCCATTGGCCCGCCGGCGTGGTCTGAAAGGTGAAGCGATTGCCGATGACGGGCTCAAAACCCTTGGGCGCCATCAGCCAGCGGCCGATCAGGTCGCCATTGGTCAGGGCTTTCCAGATGACCTCCGGCGCATGCGGGAAGATGTCCTCGACGACAATGGCCTGCGTGTCCGCGTTCACGGCCTGGTTCATGGATCGATGTCCTTCAGCAGTTTTTTCAGATTGGCGAAGCGGTCGCGCCAGAACACGCCGTAATGGCTCATCCAGTCGGCCAGCGGCTCCAGGCCGCGTGGCTCGGCGCGGTAATAGACCTTGCGGCCCTCGGGGCGCTCGCAGACCAGGCCGGCCTGCTTCAGGGATTTCAGATGCTGCGAGATGGCGCCCTGCGTGACGGTGCTGCCGCGCGTGAGCTCGACGACGGTGATCTCGTCGGCCGCGACGATGCGCTCGAACACCGCGCGCCGGGTGGGATCGGCCAGCGCGCGCATGACGGCCGTGATGGGTTCAGACTGGATCATGCGAAAGCAATAGCAACCACTAATCAATCAGTCAACACTAATGTTATAGACGCCAATCGCGGCTCGTATGCTCCCGCTGGACGGTGCCGCCAGAAAATCCGAATTTTTATCTTCCGTTTTTCAGAATTCAATGCTATGGTATCGCGTCCCGCCCCGATTGAGGGGCGCATCGCGATCGTCACGAGCGTTGGGTGCGGGATGCGGTGGGCGTGTCGGGTTGCAGCGTGAGCGATCATGCCGACGAACGATCCGATGCGTACGGCGAAGTCGTGTGGTCCTGGCATCCCGGTGCTGATGCCAAGCTGGCGCTGCAAGTTCGACGAGCGCGCTGGCGACGGGGGCAAGAAAGCCGATCCCCGGGGAGATCACGTATAAGCCGTTCAAACCATTGCGCGGGGAAGGCCGGGATGATCCGGCCCGTACCTGTGGTTCCTGCCGCCTGCATTTTTTTCGCAGGCGGGCCATGGGTGCGACCGGCACCCGGCCTTTCCCGCGCCCTCATTGTTAGGAGGGCGACCAGATGAGCAACACTCGGACGCGAAAGCGGGTGCGAGAATGAGAATGCATGTTTTGCCCATGTCTCACCGCCGTCCTTGCGAGGAGCGCAGCGATTGATCTGCGCGACCCCACAACTGTCAACTATGTCCCCGAACACCCGTCAGCGACGTCTCCGGGCTGAACACTGCGCTCGCAATGTCGCTTTCATTTCCGCTGTCGTCCCCGCAAGCTGCGGCAACGCGCAAGCGTTGGCGCGGCGCCGACCCGGGACCCCTACGCCGCGGCGGTTGTTTGAGGCACGCTGGAGCGGACGGCCTTGGCGCCAATTTCCGCCGGTGGTCATGGATCCCGGCGTTCGCCGGGAGGACATCGGTTTCTGGATGGCCAGCTTGGCCCACATGCGCGTTTTTGAACCTTCCCTTCTGCCGCGGGAACACACCCAAGCGCCTCACTGCCGCCAAACCCCGCAGAAAAACCGACTGAATCGCCCCTCCCATTCCGGTACACTCGCCGCGTGACCCATCGCCCTACGATTCTCGTGTTCGACTCCGGCCTCGGCGGCCTGTCCGTGCTGCGCGAGGTGGTGCGGGCGCGGCCTGACGCCCACTACGTCTATGTCGCCGACGACGCCTTCTTTCCCTACGGCCATCACAGCGAGCGGGCGCTGGTCGCCCGCGTGGTGCCGCTGATGGGCGAGCTGATCGCCGCGCACCGGCCCGACCTCGTCGTGATCGCCTGCAACACCGCCTCCGTGCAGACGCTGGCGCCGCTGCGGGCCGCCTACCCCACGCCCTTCGTCGGCACCGTGCCGGCGATCAAGCCGGCCTGCGCGCAGTCAAAGACCAGGCGCGTCTCCGTGCTCGGCACCAAGGCGACCGTGCAGCGCGAATACACCCACGCGCTGATCCGCGATTTTGCGCAAGGCTGCAACGTCACCCTGGTCGGCTCGCCGGAGCTTGCGTCACTGGCGGAGGCCGCGCTCAGCGGAACGCAGGTCAGCGACGCGGCCATCGCCGCCGAGATCGCACCCTGCTTCGTGGGCGACGCCGCCGATCCCGCTGATCGAACCGACACGGTCGTGCTCGCTTGCACGCATTATCCGCTGCTGCTCGACCGGCTCGAACGCCTGGCGCCCTGGCCCGTCACCTGGATCGATCCGGCACCGGCGATCGCGCGCCGCGTCGTCGACCTGCTGGGCCCCCCGGCTGGCGACGCCGACGATGGCGGCGCCACCATGATCTTCACCTCGAACAAGCCACATCAGCTCGGCCGCGCGCTCACGCCCTATTTCGGCGGCCGCGTCCCGGCCTGACGGAGACCGCCGATGTCCGCACCGCGCCAACCGCTCAACCGCCTCAAGCAGGCCTGGCGCGACAAGCGGCCGACGTTCGGCGCCATCGCCACCATCCCGAGCATCCAGACCGTGCGCATCATGGCGCAACAGCTCGACTGGATCATCGTCGACCTCGAGCATGGGCCGATCGATCTCTCCACCGCGCACGCGATGATCACCGCCACCGCGGGCACGCCCTGCGTGCCGCTGGTGCGGATCGCCGCCAACGAGCCGCATCTGGCGAAGGCGCCGATGGACCTCGGCGCGCTCGGCATCAACTTCCCGATGATTTCGAGCCGAGCGGACGCCGAGAAGGCGGTGCGCAGCGTGCGCTACCCGCCCCGCGGCGACCGCCTGTGGGGTCCCTTCCACGCGCCGTTCCACTGGAACGTGTCGATGGCGGATTACATGGCGACGGCCGATGACGACATGATCTGCATGGTCACGATCGAGCATGTCGAAGCGGTCGAGCGCATCGACGAGATCATGGCCACGCCCGGCATCGACATCGCGGTGATCGGCCCGGGCGATCTCGCGACCTCGATCAACAAGCGCGGGCAACTCGATGATCCCCTGGTGAAATCCCTCATCGCCCGTGCCGAGGCCGGCATCCTCAGATCGGGCGTGCCGATCGGCGGCGCCGCGCGCAGCGCCGATCAGGCCAATGCGATGATCGCGCGCGGCTACGTCGCGCTGGCGCTCGGCTTCGACTGGTCTCTGTTCCAGCGCGGCATTGCCGCAAGCTTCGAGGGGATCAAGCGCTGATTCAGGGCCGCTTCACGTTCCAAACGAAAAACAGGATTGGGGGAGAAGCCCATGACGAAGAAGACGATTTTGGGCACGTCGCTGGCCGTGTTCGGGCCGCTGGCCGCACCGGCGCCCTAGAGCGGCGCTTCCGTAACCCGGCCTGCGGTGTTAACAGCAGCCGCCGCCGGGGAGCCGGATCAGGCCAAGCACAACAAACGGGAGCGACAGGTTCAGGATGCGCGGAACGACCAGGCCGATTTCGCTGCACCGCCGTCTGATCATCGATCTGATGCATGCCTCGCGCGGCGTGCCGTTCGTGTCGCTGGCCCGGACGATCCAGATCGGTCCGCTGCTGGAGGCCCGCGCCGCGGCCGTCCACCCGCCCGGTTTCGCCGCGATCTTCGTCAAGGCGTTCGCCCTGGTCGCCCGTGACGAGCCGGTCCTGCGCACGCTCTACACCGGGTGGCCGCGGCGCTGCCTTTACGAGCTGCCGCGCAGCGTCGCCACCGTCACCATTGCCCGGGTCGAGAATGGCGAGGATTGCGTGCTGCCGCAGCGCGTCTCCGGGCCTGAGGCCATGTCGCTGGCCGAGATCGACGCCCTGATCCGCCAGGGCAAGGAGGCGCCGGTCGACGACGTCGCCATGTTCCGCAAGATCATGCGCGCGACCCGGCTGCCGCTGCCGCTGCGCCGGTTCGCCTGGTGGGTCGGGCTGAATTTCGGCCGCCAGCGCGCCAACTGGTTCGGCAATTTCTCCGTCACCAGCATCGCCGCCTGCGGAGGCGGCCAGTTGCACGCCCTGAGCCCGGGACCGTTCATCATCAATTACGACGTCGTCCAGCCCGACCAGACGATTCCCATCCTGATCCGCTGGGACCACCGGGTTACCGACGGCGCCATGATCGCCCGGACCGCGATCCGACTCGAGCAGGTGCTGAATGGCGAGATCGCAGCCGAGCTGAGGGCCTGCCCGGTTTCCGGGCGCAGTCCGGCGGAAGCCGACCTGGGATGCGAGGCGGGGCGGCGGAAAATGACCGTCCTGAAGGGGCCGAAAGGGTGATTTTGCCGGCAAAAGCGGCCGTTGCGGTTTGACAAGCCGGCAGTTTCTCGCCTAAGAACCCCCTGCTCGCGGGCCGCTTTCGGCCCGCGTTGCGTTTCGCGACCCGTGGCCTTCTCCCTTCATGCTTTGGGGAGGGGTCTGTCGGTGGACCGGATTTCCCGGACACACAGGAGGGCGCGTTTCCTCAAACCCGAACGAAAGACTTGAAGAGGACGCGATGACTAAGCGCAGTGAGGCGAAGTACAAGATCGATCGCCGCATGGGCCAGAACATCTGGGGCCGCCCGAAGAGCCCCGTCAACCGCAGGGAATACGGCCCCGGCCA
Organism: Bradyrhizobium sp. HKCCYLRH2047; assembly: GCF_051168175.1. Classification (NCBI taxonomy): domain Bacteria; kingdom Pseudomonadati; phylum Pseudomonadota; class Alphaproteobacteria; order Hyphomicrobiales; family Nitrobacteraceae; genus Bradyrhizobium; species Bradyrhizobium sp. HKCCYLRH2047. The sequence continues at coordinate 54,158 of NZ_JBNPUM010000019.1, read as the reverse complement.
GCACGGCCAGCGCCGCAAGGGCAAGCTGTCCGATTTCGGCGTGCAGCTGCGCGCCAAGCAGAAGCTGAAGGGCTACTACGCCAACATCTCCGAGCGCCAGTTCCACGGCATCTATGTCGAGGCCGGCCGTCTCAAGGGCGACACCGGCGAGAACCTGATCGGCATTCTCGAGCGCCGTCTCGACACCGTCGTGTTCCGCGCCAAGTTCGTGTCGACCATGTTCGCCGCGCGCCAGTTCATCAACCACGGCCACATCAAGGTGAACGGCCGCAAGGTCAACATCGCGAGCTACCAGGTCAAGCCGGGCGACGTGATCGAGGTCAAGGAAGCCTCGAAGCAGCTCGCCGTGGTGCTGGAAGCGAGCCAGCTCGCCGAGCGTGACGTGCCCGACTACATCGAGGCCGATCACGGCAAGATGACCGCGAAGTTCATCCGCATCCCGGCGCTGTCGGACGTGCCGTTCGCGGTGCAGATGGAGCCGCATCTGATCGTCGAGTTCTACTCGCGCTGATCTTGACCGGACCGCGGTCCGGCACCATCTGATAATCCGAAGGCCCTGGCACGCGCCGGGGCCTTTGCTTTTTGGGGTTTCGGATGCGGCGAACCGATTCCCGAATGCCACACTTGCCACGAATTCGCCCCAACCTGGGCTGACAGGGAATCCGTCCCGTGATTCACTGTCTGCAGTTGTAAAGTAGCGGGGCGTTCGCCATGGAGTTCAACAGGCGCAATATCATCTTTGGTGCGTTGCCGACCGATGCGGTCGGCGCCCCGCCTCTGCCGCCGTTGCGGGCGCCGCCGCTCACCGCTCCGCCGTTACGCGCACGGACCTCCGGCGTCCGCTATCGCTTCAACGACGGCCTCTATCCCTCGACCGTCTTCGACCTCCTCGAACGCTCCTGCTGGCACGTCCAGTCCGATGCGACAGCCCATGTGATCCGCCATGTCGGGACCGGGCTCACCTTTGCCGATGCGCAGCTTCGCCACGATCCCTACGCGCTCGAGCTTCTCCACTGTTTCGACGACTCGCGCGAGCTCACCGACGAATGGCACACCATGCTGGTGGGCTGGGCCGCAGTGAACATGGGCTGGAACGTCAAGCGGCAGCGCCCGGGCGCCGTGCTGCTGCTTTCACCCTCTCGGCAGAGCCCGCTCGAACCCTGGGTGTTCGACTGCACCGCGGCGCCGCCGCTGGTCGCCGAGCCGATCGAGAGCAGGCCGTTGCGGCGGCCGGACATCTGGCTCAACCCGCCGCGCGCGGCGTAGTCGAGGAGGCGTTTTGCGGGAGCGTTGCGAGTTGGGTAAGGTCGGGTCGTGATAAGCGAACGAGGACTGCCGATGTATTACACCCCGCCCCCGCGCGATCCCAAGGCGCCGCCCGTGCGCGTCAATCTGCTGTCGGACACGCAGACCCGCCCGACGCCCGCAATGCGCGAAGCCATGGCGCGGGCCGAGGTCGGCGACGAGCAGATCGGCGACGACCCGACCGTGCACGCGCTCACCGCCCGCGTCGCCGCCCTGCTCGGCAAGGAGGCGGCGGTGCTGATGCCGTCGGGCACGATGTGCAATGTCGCGGCGACCTTGGTGCATTGCCGGCCGGGCGACGAGATCCTGGCGCACGAGACCGCGCACATCATCTCGCGCGAGGGCGGCGCGCATGCGGCGCTCGGTGGTTTCCAGGTGACGCAGCTGAAGGGCCCCGACGGGCAGTTCACACCGGAGACCTTTCGCGCCGCGCTACATCCGCGCAGCCGCTACCAGCCGCCGCAGACCGTGGTCAGCGTCGAGCAGACCGCCAATATCGGCGGCGGCACGATCTGGAAGAAGGCTGATCTCGACGAGATCGTCGAGATCGCCAAGGCGAATGCAATGGCGACGCATATGGACGGCGCGCGGCTGCTCAACGCGACCGTCGCCACCGGCATTCCCGCGGCCGAGATGACCGCGGGCTGGGACTCGGCCTGGATCGATTTCTCCAAGGGACTGGGCGCGCCGATCGGCGGCGTGCTCGCCGGCAGCGCCGCCTTCATCGACGAGGTCTGGCGCTGGAAGCAGCGGCTCGGCGGCGCGATGCGCCAGGCCGGCGTCGTCGCGGCGGCCTGCATCTACGCGCTCGATCATCACGTCGGCCGGCTCGCCGAGGATCACGCCAATGCGCGGGCGCTGGCGCGCGGTCTGTCGCAGATCCAGGGCGTCGAGGTGCAGGAGCCCGAGACCAATCTGGTGTTCTTCAAGCCCGACGGCGCCGGCGTGTCAGGCGACAAGATGGTGAGTGAACTACGCAAGCGCGGCGTGCTGCTGGCGATGATGGACGGTCGCATCCGTGCCTGCACGCATCTCGACGTGTCAGCCGCTATGATTGAGGAAGCGGTCGGCCATGTCAGGGAGATCGTGCGCGGCGCATGACGATCATGACGCGAGGGCTGCGTAAACCAGCCGGCCACACAGGCGGCCGCCGTTATCGCGGCGACCGCTTGCGAGCGCGGCTCTCGATCGCCTTACTCAACGCCTCATCGTGCAGCTCGGCGCTCGCCTCGGAGAAGCAGCAGAACACGATCTGCGACAGCGAGGTCTCGCCGCTGATGGCCTCGATCGTAGTGGCGACCGCAATCGAGGCAGCGCGATCAGCGGGAAAGCGAAAGATGCCGGTCGAGATTGCGGGAAAGGCGACGGAACACAGCAGGTGGTTGTGACACAGCTCAATCGAGCGGCGGTAGCACGAGGCCAGCAGCTCCGGCTCACCGCGGTCGCCGCCCTGCCAGACCGGGCCGACCGTGTGGATCACATGATGGGCGGGCAACCGGTAGCCCTTGGTGATCTTGGCCTCGCCAGTCTTGCAGCCATGGAGCATGCGGCATTCCATGACGAGGTCCGGTCCCGCCGCACGGTGGATCGCGCCATCGACGCCACCACCGCCGAGCAGAGACGTGTTCGCGGCGTTGACGATGGCGTCAACGCCGAGCTTGGTGATGTCGGTGACGACGACCTCGAATCGGGTCGCGCCGATCTTTCGGACCGGGTAGCTCAGGCGGAGGCCGCCGTGCCGACCGGGATGCCCTTGTCGGTGAACAGCTGCTGCAGCTCGCCGCTCTGGAACATCTCGCGCACGATGTCGCAGCCGCCGACGAACTCGCCCTTCACGTAGAGCTGCGGAATCGTCGGCCAGTTCGAGAACGTCTTGATGCCGTTGCGCAGCTCGGCGGATTCGAGAACGTTGAGGCCCTTATAGCCGACGCCGACGTGGTCCAGGATCTGCACGACCTGGCCCGAAAATCCGCACTGCGGAAACTGCGGCGTCCCCTTCATGAACAGGACGACGTCGTTCGACTTCACTTCATTGTCAATGAATTGCTCAATGCTCATCTTCGCTTCCTCTAGGGCGCCTCAAGGAACGCCTGGGGCTCGGTCCGCGCTGATCGCCATCGGACGGATTTCGTCCGCAGCCGATCGCCACTCTTCTATATGTAGCGCAAACCGTTGTTCAGCCAAAGTAAAATGCCGAGGATCGGCCCGCGACCCAGGCCCCCCGGCCGGACCATAGGCTGACGGCAGCAATATTATAGCCGCCACGAGGGTTTCATCCCGTAACCAAGCCCCTATTTAGGACGAACTGTCGAAAGGAACTTGTTCCGTCGAACATCGTTTTCTGCTGGCAAACGGAGACCCTCGTGACCAGTTCTGCCTCCGCTACGGCCTCCATCCCCGACACTGATACGCTTCAGACCGGGTCCGGCTCCCTCGCCGGGCGCCTGACCGAGGCGTACCTCGCCGTTCGGGGCGAGACCGAGCGGCGTGCGGCGCCGCTGAGCCCGGAAGATCAGGTCATCCAGTCGATGCCGGACGCCAGTCCGGCCAAATGGCATCGCGCCCATACGACCTGGTTTTTCGAGCAGTTCGTGCTGGGCGAGCACTGCCGGGGATATATCCCTTTTCACGCCGATTACGCGTTCCTGTTCAATTCCTATTACGTCAGTGCCGGCCCGCGCCACACGCGGGGCGAGCGCGGCCTGATCACCCGGCCGGGCGTGGCCGACATCACGGCATATCGGCAACACGTCGACGCGGCGATGGCGGACTTCCTGGGCAGCGCCGAGCCTGCCACATTGGCCGCTGTGGCGCCGCTGGTGGAGGTCGGCCTCAATCACGAGCAGCAGCACCAGGAGCTGATGCTGACCGACATCCTGCACGCATTCGCGCAGAACCCGACGGCCCCGGCCTATGATCCATCCTGGACCTTTCCTGCCCCGGCAGGCCGGGGCGCGGATTGGATTCACCTCCCCGAGGGCATCCATACCGTCGGACACGCCGGTGATGGTTACCATTTCGACAATGAGGAGCCAGCCCATCGCGCACTCGTCGGGCCGGTGGGCATCGCGCGCAATCTCGTCACCAATGCCGAGTGGCTCGCTTTCATGGATGACGGCGGCTACCGGACCGCCACGCTCTGGCTCATGGACGGCTTCGCCGCCGCCAGTCGCGAGGGCTGGCAGGCGCCCGGCCATTGGTACAAGGTCGAGGGCGAATGGCGCATCATGACGCTGGGAGGGCTGCGGCCGGTCGATCCGGATGCACCCGTGTGCCACGTCAGCTACTATGAGGCCGACGCATTCGCACGCTGGCGCGGCAAGCATCTGCCGACCGAGATGGAGTGGGAGGTCGCCGCGCGCGGCAACCAGCTCAGCGACGCCTTCGGCATTGTCTGGCAGTGGACCCGCAGCGCCTACAGCCCCTATCCCGGCTATCGTGCCACGGAAGGCGCGCTCGGCGAGTACAACGGCAAGTTCATGGTCAATCAGCTGGTGCTGCGCGGCTCATCGCTCGCGACGCCGGCGGGCCACAGCCGCGTCACCTATCGCAACTTCTTCTATCCACATCATCGCTGGCAATTCACCGGGCTCCGGCTCGCGGACTACGCCTGAGCTATCAGCATTCGTTGCCCGACAGTCGCGCGTGTGCGCGTCCAGGAGAGTATCATGAACGTGCACGTCAACGCGCTGCTCGATGCCCATCTCCCCGACGACAAGACGTCGGCCTTTGCGACAGACGCAGTCGCAGGCCTCACCCAGCAGCCCAAGCAGCTATCGCCGAAATATTTCTACGACGCCGCCGGATCAGACCTGTTCGAGCAGATCACGCGCCTGCCGGAGTACTACCCGACGCGCACCGAGCTCGGCATCCTCAGGGATCGCGGCGCCGAGATCGCGGCGGTCATTCCCGACGATGCTGCGCTGATCGAGTTCGGCGCCGGAGCCACCACCAAGGTGCGGCTGCTGCTGGAGAGCTGCCGCTTCGCGGCCTACGTGCCGGTCGATATTTCCGGCGAGTTCCTGACCGCACAGGCCGACAGCCTCCGCCGCGACTTCCCGCAGCTGGCCGTGCACCCGGTCATCGCGGATTTCACCACGGCATTCAAACTGCCTGATGCCATCGAAGGCAAGCCGAAGGTCGGCTTCTTTCCGGGATCGACGATCGGCAATTTCGAGCCGCATGAGGCGTGCCGGTTCCTGCGCTCGGCACGCGAGATCCTGGGGACCGGCGCGCTGATGATCGTCGGGGTCGACCTGGAGAAGGACGAGCGCGTCCTGCATGCCGCCTACAACGACGCCGCCGGCGTGACCGCGCGTTTCAATCTCAATCTGCTGTTGCGGATCAACCGGGAGCTCGGCGGCAATTTCGACCTGTCCGCCTTCGTTCACCGCGCGATCTACAATCGCGAGCAGCACCGCATCGAGATGCATCTGGTGGCACGAAAGCCGCAAACCGTGCGGCTGCTCGGCACCACCCTCTCGTTCCGGGCCGGCGAGAGCATCCACACCGAGAACAGCTATAAATACAGCATCGAGCGCTTCGGCGCGCTGGCCCGCGGCTCCGGCTGGAAAGTCCAGACCGTGTGGACGGATGCGGAAAAAATGTTCTCGGTTCAGGCGCTCGTCGCCGAGGCGTGAGGCTCCGGCTTCGACCGCAGCGACAGCGTCTCCCACAGCGCGACGATCGCCAGCAGCGCGCTCGTCAGCGCTGAGAGCACGAGCGGCGACAGTTCGGTCGCGAACCAGCCGAGCCCGATCAGCGCCAGCAGGCCAGCGCCGTGCGACAGCTGCAGGAAGCCGCGGATGTTGAACTTGAAGAGGATGGTCCCGAGCAGAAACACGAACGGACCGCCGATCGTTGTCGCCGCCGTATTCAGGCCGGTATGCCCGAGGGGGTGCTTCAGGATGATCTCGTCCGATACCGCCGAAACGATGATGCCGGCGACGATCGGCATGTGCAGGTAGGTGTAGGCCGAGCGCGCCATCAGCCCGGATTGCGCCGACTGCGAAATCACCTCCGATCCCGCCTCAGCGCCGCGGTTGAAATACACCGCCCACATCGCCACCGTACCGATGAAGGCACTGGCAAAGGCGGCAATGTTGGCTCCGGTCCAGTCGAGCTCGGCAAAGGTCGCGCCGGTGACGACGATGGATTCGCCGAGCGCGATGATGATGAACAGCGCACAGCGCTCCGCCATGTGGCCGCCTTCGACCATCCAGTCCTCGACGGTGGATGCACCCAGCCCAGGGACCCAGAAGCGGACGGCCGGCGACACATATTCCAGGGTGAGCGCCGCCCCCCACAGCCCCATCCGCGCCGGGCCCTCGGCAAGGCCGCCGAGCAGCCAGAGCACGGCGGAGGCACTGAGCCAGGAGAGAATGCGGGCGGCGTTGCGGCGGACGGCCAATCGCTGCGGCGGCGTCGCGGTCAGCCAGAACGCGGTCCGGCCGACCTGCATGGCGGCGTAGGCCATGGCGAACCACAGGCCGCGGTCCTCGAACGCCCGCGGGATCGACATCGACAGAACGAGGCCCGCCAGCATCAGCGCGAACAAGAGACCTCGGACGAGCGCCTTCTCGGGATCGAGCCAGTTGGTCACCCAGGCGGTGTAGACCCACACCCACCAGACCGCGAGAAACAGAACGGCCGTCTGGGCGGCGCCGAGCGGCGAGAAATGGCCGATCAGATAGTGCGAGATCTGCGTGACCGCGTAGACGAAGACGAGATCGAAGAACAGCTCGACGAAGGTGACCCGGCTGTGCCGGTTCGGCTCGATGACGCGAAACAGCGCACCACGCGGATTGTCCACCGCCATCTCCCCCGGATGCGTGCTGCGCGATCTGCCCCTGAATGGTCAGCGCTGGTCCGGCACCCCGGTCTGCAGCGCCAGAGCATGCAGCACGTCACCCATCTGGCCGCGCAGCGATTGATAGACGAGCTGGTGCTGCTGCACGCGCGATTTGCCGCGGAACGATTCCGAGATCACCGTCGCGGCGTAGTGGTCGCCGTCGCCAGCGAGATCGCGAATCGTCACCTGGGCGTCAGGGATGGCAGACTTGATCATCTGCTCGATATCGTGGGCATCCATGGGCATCCCGGTGCATCTCCTTGTGTCGGGTCGGCGCCGCATCCCGTAGACGATGTAGCCCGCAGGGCCCGCGGCTTGGCTGCAGCTCCCATCAGTGGCCCGCCGAGCACGGCGAATCAAGGCATTCTCGCGGGACCGTGATAGTGAAATCTAGCGCGAACCGCTTTCGAGGTCACGCGCGGAACCACTATATACCGGGATCAGACGAGATACGTCGGACTGGGTGACGCACCCAAAAGGCCGAATCGGGAGGACGACGACATGAAGCTTCCAGGACCGGATCATCCGATCACCGTCACCCCCAACCCAAAACGCGTACGGGTGATCGCCGACGGCGTCGTGATTGCCGACACGACCCGCGCGTTGACGCTGAAGGAAGCGAGCTACCCCGCGGTTCAATACGTGCCGCGGGCCGACGCCAACATGGCGGCCTTGCAGAAGACTGATCGTGTCACCCATTGTCCATACAAGGGGGATGCGAGCTATTTCAGCGTCGTCGCCAACGGCAAGACATTGGACAATGCGATCTGGAGCTACGAGGCGCCCTTCCCGGCGATGACCGAGATCTCGGGCCACCTGGCGTTCTATCCGGACAAGGTGCGGATCGAGGAGGTCGCAGCTGATTGAACCCGGTGACAGCCCGCCGCGCGGCGGGCGCGAGGCGATACCGGCGCGGCGGTTGTTTCGATCACTGACCTGATGGCGTGCTACACTCTGAAAATCGTAAGCCCGAGAATCAGGAGCACGAGGAAGATCACCAGGAAGATATAGAACAGGATCCGCGCAATGTCGGCGGAAGCTGCCGAGATGCCGGTGAAGCCGAGAATACCGGCCACCACCGAGATCACGAAGAACAGCAGCGCCCATTTGAGAAGTGTCACGGTATGGTCCTCCGGTTCTGCGCCGTGCCGGCGCGGCGCCTCACTAACGATGAGGCGGGGAACCGGTTCCTTCGGCCATCGGTCCCGGCGCCGAAGAAATGCGCAACCCACGACCGTCCCGGCCGTAACTTCATAGGTCGTCGGTTCGTAAGGATATCGAGAGCGGAAATCGGCATGTGTGAGAAACCGGCTTGCGGACCGCGGCACTTGCTGATTTGCAGCACCAAAGACGACATCTGGTAGTCCGGCGCCGTCATTCGCCCGCTTGCGGGCGACTCCAGCGAATGACGGTGCCATAGGTCACACGAGCTCATCCACTCATTCCGGCTCGCGCAGCCTTGGACGACGTTTGCATGACGCCCCGCGGCGAGGGGGATGCGAACGTCCCATCCGCTGCACGGGCCGGGCAGCAGCGACGCCGGGGGGCGTATGGTCATATCGGTTACACAATCGGCGGCGGCCGCGAAGATCGAGCTTCAGGCCCGCCCGCGCGCCCGGGCGCGCAACGCCGCGCTCGATCACGCCCGGACATTCCTGACGCTGGTGGTGCTGCTCCACCACGCCGTGATTCCCTATACCTATTTCGGGCACACCGATCCGACGTTCTTCCTCGGCTTCGATGCCATCGTGCTGGCCACCGACAGCTTCTTCATGGCCATGTTCTTCTTTCTGTCGGGCCTGTTCGTGTGGTCGGGCCTTGCTCACAAGTCGACGCTGCAGTTCCTGCGTGACCGGCTATTGCGCCTTGGCCTGCCGTTCGCCATCGCAGCCCTGACCGTCATTCCGCTTGCCTATTACGCGATCGAGCTGCGCGCCAATCCGGACGCCACCTTCGCTGCCTTCTGGTGGAAGACGGTCACGGTCGGTCCATGGCCGAGCGGGCCGATCTGGTTCATCTGGGTGCTGCTGGCGTTCGACACCTCGGCAGCCCTTTTGTACCGCGTCTCGCCACGCCTGCTGGATCCGATCAATCGGCTGTCGCAGCGCGCCTTCGAGCATCCGCGCGACTTCTTCTTTGCCTTCCTGCTGATCACAGGCGGACTCTACATCCCGTCCCGGCTCTATTTCGGCCCGACGTTCTGGTTTGAAGCCGGACCGCTCTCGGTGCAGGCCAGCCGCGTCCTGCTCTACGCCGCCTATTTCTACATCGGGGCTGGCATCGGCTCGGCCAATGTCGAACGCGGCCTGCTGGCCGCAGAAGGGCAGATGTCGCAGCGCGGACTCGGGGCCTGGATCGTGGTCACGCTCGTGCCCTATACGCTGCTCTGGGTGCTCATCACGATCAAGCGCCAGGTGCTGGGCAATCCCCCCGTGTTGCCGCAATGGTACGAGGCAGCCTATGGCTTCCTGTTCGTCATCTTCAGCGCCGCGATCCTGTTTGCGATCCTGTCCTATTTCCTCAACAACCGCCGCTCGGAATTCTCCGTGCTCGATCGCATGCAGGCCGACGCCTATGGCATGTTCCTGGTGCACTATCCGATCGTGCTGTGGATCCAGTACTGGCTGTTCGACTTCGGCCTGCCCGCCATCGCCAAGGCGACGATCGCCTTTGTCGGCAGCATGCTGCTGAGCTGGGGCGCGACCTGGGTGCTCAGGCAGATTCCGGGGGCGAAGAACGTGTTGTAGGACGGTCCTGCCTCCTCCGTCATTGCGAGGAGCGCAGCGACGACGCAATCCAACCTCCCGCCGGAGCTCTGGATTGCGTCGCTGCGCTCGCAATGAGCGCGTGGAAAGGCACCGCGCTGACAACGTACTCCGCTGTCGTCCTGCGAACGCAGGGACCCATAACCGCAAGATCTTGTTGTTGGCGCAGGTCAACGACCAGTCCCGCCGACTACTCCGTACACCGAGTGGGTCCCGGATCGGCGCCACGTCGGCGCGGTGCGCCGCCGTGGCTTGTCCGGGACGACAACGGTGTGTCAGGCAGCCGCCCCGCCCATATATTCTGGTAGCCAGCTCTCGAACCGGCTCTTCAGCGTATCCACTTCCACCGAGGCCTCGCCGGCGATCGCCAGCGCAGTGCCGCCTGTCGTGCCGATGCGCGTGCACGGCACGCCGGCGCCGCGCATCTTGGCGAGCACGCGGCCAGCCTCGGTCTCCGGCACCGTCACGAGATAGCGCGCCTGGTCCTCGCCGAACCAATAGGCATGTGGTACGATCGAGGCAGGCGCGGCCAGCAGCCGCGCGCCGACGCCGGAGGCCATCGCCATCTCGGCGAGCGCGACGAGCAGACCACCGTCGGCCAGATCATGCGCAGCCGTCGCCGTGCCCGCATGGATCATGCCGCGCACGACATCGCCGATACGCTTCTCGGCGGCGAGGTCGACCGGCGGCGGAGCGCCCTCCTCGCGGCCGCAGACGTCGCGCAGGTAGACCGACTGGCCGAGCCAGCCATGGGTCTCGCCGATCAGCAGGATCGCCTCGCCCTCGGCCTTGAAGGCGATGCTCGCCGACTTGGTGAAATCATCGAGCAGGCCGACGCCGCCGATCGAGGGCGTCGGCAGGATCGCGCGGCCGTTGGTCTCGTTGTAGAGCGAGACGTTCCCGGAGACGACGGGGAAGTCGAGCGCGCGACAGGCCTCCGAAATGCCCTTCAGGCAGCCGACGAACTGGCCCATGATCTCGGGCCGTTCCGGGTTGCCGAAATTGAGATTGTCGGTGATCGCAAGCGGCCGGCCACCGACCGCGGTGATGTTGCGCCAGGCTTCGGCGACGGCCTGCTTGCCCCCCTCGAACGGGTCGGCCTCGCAATAGCGCGGCGTGACGTCGACGGTGAGCGCCAGCCCCTTCGGCCCGTCCTGCACGCGCACCACGGCGGCATCGCCGCCCGGGCGCTGCACGGTGTTGCCGAGGATCACATGGTCGTACTGCTCCCAGATCCAACGCTTGGAGCACAGATCGGGCGTTGCGACGAGCTTCTCCAACGCCGGGATGATGGCCAGGGGCGGCTTGACCTCGCGGGCGTGGATCACCGGCAGCGCCGATGAGGCCACGTGCGGGCGATCATACAGCGGCGCCTCGTCGCCGAGCTCCTTGATCGGCAGGTCGGCCATGACGTCGCCGCCATGCTTCACCACGAACCGCTTGCTCGGCGTGGTGTAGCCGACCACCGCGAAATCGAGCCCCCACTTGCGGAAGATCGCTTCCGCCTCCTTCTCCTTCTCGGGCTTCAGCACCATGAGCATGCGTTCCTGACTCTCGGAGAGCATCATCTCGTAGGCGCTCATGCCGATCTCGCGGGTCGGCACGGCATCGAGATCGAGATCGACGCCGAGGTCGCCCTTGGCGCCCATCTCGACCGCCGAGCAGGTCAGCCCGGCCGCGCCCATGTCCTGGATCGCGATCACGCAGTCGGCGGCCATGATCTCGAGGCACGCTTCGAGCAGCAGCTTCTCGGCGAAGGGATCCCCGACCTGCACCGTCGGGCGCTTCTCCTCCGAGGAGTCGTCGAATTCGGCCGAGGCCATCGAGGCGCCGTGGATGCCGTCGCGGCCGGTCTTGGAGCCGAGATAGACGATCGGCATGTTCACGCCGGAGGCGGCCGCATAGAAGATCTTGTCGGCGTCGGCGAGGCCGACCGCCATCGCGTTGACCAGGATGTTGCCGTCATAGCGGGTGTGGAAGCGGGTCTGGCCGCCGACCGTCGGAACGCCAAACGAGTTGCCATAGCCGCCGATGCCGGCCACCACCCCGGACACCAGATGCCGCGTCTTCGGATGCTCCGGCGCGCCGAACGACAGCGCGTTCAGGCAGGCGATCGGGCGTGCGCCCATGGTGAACACGTCGCGCAGGATGCCGCCGACGCCGGTCGTGGCACCCTGGTACGGCTCGATGTAGCTCGGATGGTTGTGGCTCTCCATCTTGAACACGACCGCCTGGCCGTCGCCGATGTCGATCACGCCGGCGTTCTCGCCGGGGCCCTGAATCACCCAGGGCGCCTTGGTCGGCAGGCCCTTGAGATGGATGCGGGACGATTTGTACGAACAGTGCTCGTTCCACATCGCCGAGAAGATGCCGAGCTCGGTGAAGGTCGGGACCCGCCCGATCAGCTTCAGGATGCGCTCATATTCGTCGGGCTTCAGGCCGTGGGCGGCGACGAGCTCGGGGGTGATCTGCGGTTCATTGCGCATGGAGAAATGCCTTTGCCCCGTGGGCCGCTGGTCCCTTAAACCCTGCTTCATAGATACAGAGGCAGAAGCGGAAAAGGCCTTTTACGGCCCTATTCCGCCCTGTCCAGAGCTTTGGCCCGGACCCGCCAAGCGGGATATTTGCAGATTGGCGGCCAATCGGATTTAAGACGGTAAATCAACAGTTAAAGGCCCTTGCACGTGCACGATCTGACCCGTTCCGCCTTCGAGAACCGCCCCGGCATCCATATCGCGACCGACGGCGAGTTCGCCGGCTGGCGCACCTGGATGCGCGACAGCTACGAATCCCATACCGGACCGTTCTGGCACCGGATGGAGGACGACGGTTCGATCCGCTGCGCCTTCCGGGTCGAGAAGAAGCACTTGAACGGCGGCGGCAACGTCCATGGCGGCTGCCTGATGACCTTCGCGGATTACTGCCTGTTCGCCTTCGCCGCGCCGATCATGCAGGGCCCGGGCGTCACGGTCTCGTTCTCGTCCGAATTCCTCGACGCCGCGCGCGAGGGGGAATTGATCGAGGCCACCGGCGAGGTCACCCGCGCCGGCGCGTCGCTGATCTTCCTGCGCGGCATGCTGCATTCCGGCACCAAGCCGCTGTTCTCGTTCTCAGGGACCATCAAGCGCGTCAAGCGGCGGACGCCGGAGGCAGCGAACTCGCCGTAGCCTGATTTGATTTGTAGCCCGGATGAGCGCAGCGATATCCGGGATCTCACGCGCTCCCTCGGTGAACCCGGATGTCGCTGCGCTCATCCGGGCTACGGCCTCACCCCGCGAGCTGCTTCTCGGCGATCGATATCCACTCGGCCTGCGCCTTGCGCACATGGCGCGGGGCGCGCTTCATCTGGATCAGCAGCTCGGTGAATACGATCTTGGCCTCGTCGATGCGGCCGGCCAGCTTGAGCAGCAAGCCGTAGCGGACCTTCGCCTCGCTGCCCGGCGCGTAGTCCAGCAAGGCCTGGTACTCCTCCAGGGCCTCGTCGGTGCGGCCAGCTTCCTGCAAAGCCCGTGCATAGAGCAGATGCGCCTCGGCCGAATTATAGTCCGGCCAGGCCTTCTGCAGCTCGTCGAGCGTCGCCAGCGCATCCGCGGGGCGGCGGCGCGCGAACTGCGCCTTGGCCTTGCCGAGCGCGAACAGCGGCTCGTGGCCCATCGGCAGGCTCAGGATGTGATCGTAATGCCGCTCGGCCTCGTCATGGCGACCGACGGCGACGCATTCCTCGGCGAGCGCGGCGCGGTTGGCAATCGTATCCGTCACGGCGACGCGATCCGACAACTCACGATAGTATTTCTCAGGGTCCAGCTTGTTGGCGACGCGCTTGCGCGCCTTCTGGACGTCGTGGCTGCCCAGCCATTCCGGCACCAGCTCGACGACGATGTAGGCGAGCGCGCCGATCAAGGGGACCAATAAGATGATGAACGCCCAGGGCTGCATCCGCCCGGTCCGCGACGCATGATAGATCAGCGATATCTGAAGAAGTATAATGACGAGTGCAACCGGCACGGCGGTCCCCACGGCCAATCCCTACACGCCAACGTTGATAGCGTGGCCGCGCGCGGCCGACAATCCCGTCCGCGCCAGCTCAATTGACGATGCCGGTTTGACGCATGAGGACAACGGCCGGTTCGAGCAGCGGAGCAAGGCTCGTTCGATGGCCGTACGGAAGGCAATCCTGTCGCGAAAAAGGGCGGAAGCGCGTCGCGCCCCCGCCCTCGAGCCGCCGTCGTATCGCCACGCCGCTATTGCTGCTGGTCGATGACCTGCACCACCTTCTGATCGCGCGGGTCGACCAGCACGACCTGCTCGCCGATCGCCAGATACTGGTAGTTGGCGAGCTCCGGATTGCTGCGCGCGAGCTCATCGGGCACCCGGCGCAGGCTCAGGCAGCTCGTTCCGGACGAGGTCGATGACGATGTCGTCGATCCGACGGTGCCGGTCTCGGTCGCGGCGCGGCGCAGTATCTGGCGCTGATCGTCGGACAGCACGATGCGGGTCGAGCTCACGCCGTAGCCGCCGCGCTCATAGCCGCGATCGGCGCGCATGCCGTCCTGGGGGATGACATCGACGATCTCGCGGCTGCGCGGATCGACGATGGCGATCTCGTCATGCACGATGGTGTACTCGTAGCCGCGATATTCCGGAACGATGGTGACAATGTCCGACGGCAGCGGACGCGGCCGCACGCGCTCGGGCAGGCGCTCGCCGACGTTGATGCGGATGTCGATGTCGGTGCGGGCACGGTCGAAGTCGTGATCACGCTTGAGCTGGTCGACCACGCGAGTCTTCTGTTGCTCGTTGACCGAAACCTGCGTGCTGGAGCGGGTGTTGTTGGTCTGGGTCTGGTTGCTGGCCTGCCCGGTCGCGTCCGGCTTGCCCGCAGCGGCACCGGCCGGACCGGTCTGCTGGTTCTGCTGCGCGCTCGTGCTCTTGCTGTCCGTTGCGCCCGGCTGATTGGCCTGCTTGCTGCGGCCGGTCTGCTTGTCGGCCGCCTGGTCCGACGTGCCGGCCTTGCGCTCGTCCTGGCTTTGCCGGCTCTTGTCGCTGCCGCTGCGCTCGGCCTCGCGGTCGGACTTGCGATCCGTGGCGCCCGACTTGGTTTCGGCGGCGCGATCCTCGCCCTTGCGCGGCTCGTCGGCGCGTCCCTGCTGTTGCTTCGACTCAGCCTTGCTCTTGCTGTCAGACTGCTTGTCGGCCTGCTTGCTGTCGGCCTGCGACTTGCTCTCGGCGCTGTCCTTGGCGTCGCGCTCGCGCTGTGCCGAGGCCGGCCCGCGCTCGCCCTTGCTCTGCTCCGCGCTCTGCTTCGCATCGTGCGCCGAGCGCTCCTGAGCCTGCTCGCGCGCGGCCGATGACGGCTCGCTGCGACCCTGCGCGCTCTGCTTCGCCTCCGACGCGCCGTGTTCCACGGCCGCGCCAGCGCTCTTGGCCTCGCTGCCGGGCCGGATCGCTTCGCGTGCGGTCGGGGCAGCGGCGCCACCCTCGCGCTTCATCTCGGACTGCGCCGATGCGGCACCTGATGCCGTGCCGATCGCCAGAATGATCGCGGCCGTTCCCAGCCAATGTTTCGTCGTCATATGAGAACCTCCTTGGTTCCTGTCCCGTGGAATCGGGCGGACAACGCAAACAGCCGCCCGGCGTTGCCGGACGGCGCGAGAAAAAACTACGGAACGATTTCGATGAACGGCGTCAGGCCGCGCGGTCGAGATGGGCGACGAGGCCGGCAAACAGGCCACGGCCGTCGGTGCAGCCCATGATGTCTTCGACGTGATTCTCGGGATGCGGCATCATGCCGAGCACATTCCCGTTCTCGTTGACGATGCCGGCGATCGAATGCGCAGCGCCGTTGATGTTGCTGAGGTCGCCAACCTCGCCATCGGCCGAGCAGTAACGATAGAGCACGCGCCCATCGCCATTGAGCCGCTTCAAGGTCTCCTCGTCGGCCGCGTAATTGCCCTCGCCGTGAGCGACGGGCACGCGGATGACCTGTCCCGCATTGTAGCCGCGGGTGAACGGAGAATCCGAGCGCTCGACCCGCAGATGCACGTCCTTGCAGATGAATTTCAGCTTATCGTTGCGCATCAGCACGCCCGGCAGCAGGCCGGACTCGCACAGGATCTGGAAGCCGTTGCAGACGCCGAGCACGAGGCCGCCCTTGGCGGCGTGATCGCGCACCGCGTCCATGACCGGCGCCCGCGCCGCGATCGCGCCACAGCGTAAGTAATCGCCATAGGAGAAGCCGCCGGGGACGACGACGAGATCGGTGCCCTTCGGCAGCGACGTCTCGGCGTGCCAGACCATCGCCGGCTCATGGCCGGAGATCATGCGCAGCGCGCGCGCCATGTCGCGCTCGCGATTGATGCCGGGGAAGACGAGGATGGCGGATTTCATGCTTGCGACCTATTTGCTGGCTTCCTGCAGAGCCTTCTCGAATCGCGCGAGATTGGCTCGGCTGGCGTATTCGTCGTTCGACGAACTGATCAAAACGTATTGTGATGTAGCGCTGTCGACGATACCGGAGAGTCTGTGGCTCGTCGTTCGCACCTCGGGCGGCTCGCCCGAGAGCTCAGCGGCCATCTCATCCCACTTGCGCAGGATGCCCGGAAGCAGCGCCGAATGGGGCGGCTTGCTTTGGCAAACAAGCCGAGACCCAGGCACACAGTCGACACGTGCGCATACGAAGACATGCAGGCCGTTCGGTCCAGCGGTGTAGCGCCATCCGTCCATAGTGACCGGAGCCGCTGCGCTCGCCATCGATACCGATAGAAGGAGACCAACTGCCGCGACGCCCAGTCTGACTTCGTTTCGGCGGATCATGTCTCCCCCTCAGCGCCCTACCCCAGCAGTTCCACCCGGTAATTCTCGATCACCGTGTTGGCGAGCAGCTTGTCAGCGGCGGCCTTCAGGGCCGCCTCCGCCTGGGCCTTGTCGGCGCCGGCGAGCTCGATGTCGAACACCTTGCCCTGGCGCACGGACGCGACGCCGTTGACGCCGAGCGACTTGAGGGCGCCCTCGATCGCCTTGCCCTGCGGATCGAGGATGCCGGATTTCAGCGTCACCGTGACACGCGCTTTCACGTCTTTATCCCTTTTAGCTCTTGACCAGGACCGGGCCGGAGCCCGCCGGACGCTCGTTCTCGATGAGGATGCCGAGCCGCTTGGCGACCTCGGTATAGGCCTCCAGAAGGCCGCCAAGATCACGGCGGAAGCGGTCCTTGTCGAGCTTCTCGTTCGACTTGATGTCCCACAGCCGGCAGGAATCGGGGGAAATCTCGTCGGCGACGATGATCCGCATCATCTCGTTCTCGAACAGCCGGCCGCACTCCATCTTGAAGTCGACCAGACGAATGCCGATGCCGAGGAAAAGGCCGGTCAGGAAGTCGTTGACGCGGATGGCCAGCGCCATGATGTCGTCGATCTCCTGGGGGGTCGCCCAGCCGAACGCGGTGATGTGCTCCTCCGACACCATGGGGTCGTTGAGCTGGTCGTTCTTGTAATAGAATTCGATGATCGAACGCGGCAGCTGGGTGCCTTCCTCGATGCCGAGGCGCTGCGACAGCGAGCCCGCCGCCACGTTGCGCACGACGACCTCGAGCGGGACGATCTCGACCTCGCGAATCAACTGCTCGCGCATGTTGAGCCGGCGGATGAAGTGAGTCGGGACCCCGATGTCGTTGAGGTGCTGAAACAGGTACTCCGAGATCCGGTTGTTGAGGACGCCCTTGCCTTCGATCACCTGATGCTTCTTGGCATTGAAGGCGGTGGCGTCGTCCTTGAAGTGCTGGATCAGGGTGCCCGGCTCGGGGCCTTCGTACAGGACCTTGGCCTTGCCTTCATAAATGCGACGCCGACGGCTCATTGGGATGTACCGTGTTTTGTTGAAATCCATGAAATGGTGGGCTCCGGATGACTTTGGACAGGACCACGACGGAGCTGCCGCGAGGGCCCGGACGGACGGAAACAGAACAGGAACCGGGCCTGTGGGAAACCTATCTCATTGGTGTCCCGAGCACAATCGATCCAGACCTCGGGGGCGGAGTTTTACCGCCCTTCCCTGCGGCCTCGTACCCGTTGTATTGGCAAGATGTTCCAATTATTTAGGCGTGCGGCCACCGCCCCGCAACCGCCTGCGCGGTTAACCCTCTTCGGCAACACTGGAAGTTCCGACCATGACCACGTTCGACAAGCGCGAGGACGCCTTCGAGAAGCAATTCGCCCATGACGAGGAATTGAAGTTCAAGGCAGAAGCCCGCCGCAACAAGCTGCTCGGCCTGTGGGCCGCCGAAAAGCTCGGCAAGTCCGGCGCTGACGCCGACGCCTACGCCAAGGAGGTCGTCGCGGCCGATTTCGAGGAAGCGGGCGATGCCGACGTGCTGCGCAAGGTGCTGGGAGACCTCAACGCCAAGGGCGCCGCCGTCACCGAGGCGGACGTGCGCGCGAAGATGAGCGAGCTGCTGTCGACCGCCGTGGCGCAGGTCAAGGCGGGACAATAACGGGCGAGTTGCGAATGGCGAGTAGCGAATAGGGCAAGAAGATCCCTATTCGCCACTCCCTATTCGCCTATTCTTCCTTGAAACCGTACTCCGGCACGTTGCCGCTGGCGCCGTAATATTTGTACGGCAGGAACTTGCCCGACATCGTGATCTTGACGCGGTCGCCCTTGGCATTGGGCAGGCGCTCCATCACCATGTCGAAATCGATCGCCGACATGATGCCGTCGCCGAACTCCTCCTGGATCAGCTCCTTCCAGGCCGGGCCGTTGATCATCACCAGCTCGTAGAAGCGATAGATCAGGGGATCGGTCGGCGGCATCTGCACGCCCTCGCCGCGCATCGGCGTCTCGTTCAGCATCGCGATCTCGGACTTCGACAGGCCGAACAGCTCGCCCGCATTGGCGGCCTGCGGCTTGGTCAGCTTCATCTGGCCGAGAATGGCGCCGACGATCAGCACCTCGGAATAGCCACCGATCGTCTCGCAGATGTACTTCCAGCTCCAGCCCTTCTCGCGCTTGATGTCGAGCAGCTTCTCGGTGAGGTCGGATCGCTTCATGCTTGGTCTCCCTTGATGGATCTTCGTTGATGGGTTTCTTCCGGCTGGCCGTCAGCGGGCGACCGCCAGCGGCGTATCGCTCTCGACCGGCTTGGACGCGACGATCGCCGGCTCGGTGCGCCCGATCTTCACCACCGGCACCTTGCGCGGGTCGTGATCCGGCGTCTCGGCAGTGAAGGTCCTGCTGCGGCTAACCAGGAAATCGATGATGTGATTGCGTAGCGCGTAGTACAGCGGATGACGATGCAGGTCGCCGCGCAGCCGGTCCTTCGGCAGCGGGTTCTCGACGATCTCCGCCAGCACCGCGCCGGGACCGTTGGTCATCAGCACGATCTTGTCGGCGAGATAGATCGCTTCGTCCACGTCGTGGGTGATCATGAACACGGTCTGCCCGGTCTCGACGCAGATGCGGCGGACCTCGTCCTGCAGGGTGCCGCGCGTCAGCGCATCGAGCGCGGAGAACGGCTCGTCCATCAGCATGATCTTCGGCGTGATCGACAGCGCCCGCGCGATGCCGACGCGCTGCTTCATGCCGCCGGACAGCTCCGAGGGACGCTTGTGCTCGGAGCCGGCAAGCCCAACCAGCTCGATATATTTCAGCGCATGCGCCTTGACCTTGGCGCGATCCCATTTGCGCCATTTCGACGAGACGGCATAGGTGACATTGCCGAGCACCGTCCGCCATGGCAGCAACGCATGACTCTGGAAGATGACCGCGCGGTCGAGGCTCGGGCCTTCGATGGCCTGGCCGTCGACGATGACGGCGCCTTCGCTCGGTGCGTCGAGGCCGGCAAGAACATTCAGCACCGTGGTCTTGCCGCAGCCGGAATGCCCGATCACGCAGACGAACTCGCCGCGCGCCATCGCGAGCCACAGGTTCTCGAAGATCGTCGTGCTCCGCGCCCCGTCGTAGCGCTTGGCGATGCCCTCGATGGAGATGAACTTGTCTGAGGTCATCGAGCAGACTCCGCGAGGACGGTGCGCTCCCTCTCCCCGTTCTTCACGGGGAGAGGGTTGGGGTGAGGGGCAGCCGCACGAAAGGTGCCTATGGAAAGAGATGATTCGGGGCACACGCGCCGGGAGTGTCCGTGGATGGACCTGTACCCCCTCACCCGGATTGCATCTACGATGCAATCCGACCTCTCCCCGCAAGCGGGGAGAGGTAAGACGGCCGCTCTGCTTGGGATCACGACCGTCATCCCCCTACTCCGGAAACGTCACAAGCCGCGCGACACGGGCCAGGATCTGATCGAGCATCATGCCGACCAGACCGATCATCAGGATCGCAATGATCACGTTGGTGATCGAGAGGTTGTTCCACTCGTTCCAGACGAAGTAGCCGATGCCGGTGCCGCCGACGAGCATCTCGGCGGCGACGATGACGAGCCAGGCGATGCCGATCGATATCCGCATGCCGGTGAGGATCGTCGGCGCCGCCGCCGGCAGGATGACCGTGAAGGCGCGGCGGAAATTCCCGACCTCGAGCGTGCGGGCGACGTTGATCCATTCCTTGCGCACGCCGGCGACGCCGAAGGCGGTGTTGATGAGCATCGGCCACACCGAGCAGATGAAGATCACGAAGATCGCCGACAGGCTGGAATCCTTGATCGTGTAGAGCGCCAGCGGCATCCAGGCGAGCGGCGAGATGGGCTTGAGAATCTGGATGAACGGATCGAGCGCCTTGCTCATCAACGGCGACATACCGATCAGGAAGCCGAGCGGGATCGCGACCGCGACCGCGATCAGGTAGCCGAGCATGACCCGCCCCAGCGAGAAGGCGAGCTGGATGCCGAGCCCCTTGTCGTTCGGGCCATTGTCGTAGAACGGCCGCCGGAGATGCTCCCACAGCTTGGCGCCGACATCGAGCGGCCCGGGCATCGCCGACTTGCCTTGCGTCGCGGTCATGCCCATCAGCTTGGCGTATTCCGGGCTCATGTTGGCAGCCGTGCCGGTGCTGCGCGTGGCGATGTGCCAGGCGCCGAGGAAGACGGCGAGCAGCACGATTGAGACGACGGCGGCGCGCAGACGAAGTGAGGCGGTCATGCCGTCGCTCCACCACCGGCGTCATCCCTGCGAACGCAGGGACCCATAACCACCGAAATCAATGGATGGATAAGATTGTCGCTACTGCTCCTGCCACAAGCCAGGTTACGGCGTATGGGTCCCCGCGTTCGCGAGGACGACACCGGTGGTGTGGCCGGCAGCGTGCCCATCGCTCCCATCACGACGCCTTCTTGATCTTGAAGCTGGCAACGTAGTCGTCCGGCTTGGTCGGATCGAACGGCTTGCCCATCACCGAGAACGATTTGTAGGAGTCCTTCGGCGGCGTCAGGCCCATGTCGATCATGACCTTGCGGGTGTCGGTGGCGAGATAGATCTGCTCGGCGACCGCCTTGTAGTCGACGTCGCCCTTGATCTGCCCCCAGCGCTTCATCTGCGTCAGCATCCACACCGCGAAGGACTGCCACGGGAACGGATCGAAATCGACGCGTTTCGGATCGGTCTTCACGCCGCCGAGGCCATCGGCGTAGGTGCCGGTCAAGACCTGCTCCATGACGGTCACCGGCGCATTGATATAATTCGCCGGAGCGATCGCCTCCGCGATCTGCTTGCGGTTCTCGGCCTTCGACGCGTACGCGGTGGCATCGACGATGGCGCGGGTGAGCGCCGCGAAGCTGTTCGGCGCCGTCGTGATGAACTCGCGGCTCGCCGCGAAGCTGCAGCAGGGGTGACCGTCCCAGATCTCCTTCGACAGCACGTGCAGGAAGCCGACGCCGTCGAAGATCGCCCGCTGGCAGATGTTGTCAGGCGCGAGAAAACCGTCGATGTTGTCGGCGCGCAGGTTCGCGACCATCTCCGGCGGCGGCACCGAGCGCAGCTGCACGTCGGTGTCGGGATCGATGCCGTGCTCGGCGAGATAGTAACGCAGCAGATAATTGTGCATCGAATAGTCGAACGGAATGGCGAACTTCATGCCCTTCCAGTCCTTCGGGTCACGCTTGTCCTTGTGCTTCATCGCCAGCACGATGCCCTGCCCGTTGATGTTCTCGATCGCGGGCACGGTGAACGGGATCGGCTGTGCACCGAGGCCGAGCGAGATCGCGATCGGCATCGGCGCCAGCATGTGCGAGGCGTCGTATTCCTTGTTGATGGTCTTGTCGCGGATCACGGCCCAGCCGGCGGTCTTGACGACCTCGACGTTCAGCCCGGCCTTAGCATAGAAGCCGAGCGGCGCTGCCATGATGATCGGCGTGGCGCAGGTGATCGGGATGAAGCCGACCTTGAGATCCTTCTTCTCCGGCGCGCCCGCTTCGGCGAAAGCTTCAGTCGCCGTCTTCAGCGGAAAGAATTGCGAGACGGCAGCGAGCGCGGTGGCGGCGCCGACCGACTTCAGGAACGCGCGGCGGGTGGCAGCTTGCGGAAACACCGCGCGCAGCACGGCGGACGCGACCACGTTCTCGTAGCGCTTCTCGGTGGACTCCGCCACGGGCTCGCAGCGCAGCGCCAGCATGGCGTGCTCATGTTCGGCCGGGCTGCGATGCTGGCCGCAGATACAACCAGCATTCACGCGTGAATCGGCATCGAACGGATCATCGAAAATCGACATGTGCTGCGCCCCTTTGTCACACCTGCGCTATCAGCGCCTTCGAACTGCTCATCCGGCCGCGTTTTTCAGCGGCCGGACGTGCTCAACATGCAGCTTCTATGCCGCCTTGCTGGTCATCGCCGGCATCGGAAGACCTTCCTCGATCGGCAGCGACGGATCGCGCGACCACTCGTTCCACGAGCCGAAGTACATCCGCACATCCTTCACGCCGGCGTTCTTCAGCGCCAGGAAGGTGTTCGAGGCCCGCGCGCCCTTGAAACAGTAGAGATACACCGGCGTGTCGACGGTGATGCCGACGGTGGCGCATTCGGCGAGGATCTCGTCCTTCGACTTGAAGCGCGGCCCCTCTCCGGTCGGCTTCATCATGCGGTACCATTCGAGCCAGACGGCACCGGGGATGCGGCCCTTGCGCGGACAGAAATCCTTGCCGTAGGGCGAGGAGGAATCGCCGATCCATTCGTCGACATCGCGGACGTCGAGGATCGCGATCGCGGGATTGCCGACGGCGGCCAGCATCGCCTTGGCGTCGATCAGGATGCTCCCCGCCTCCGGAACGATGCTGAACGATGCCTTCGCCGGCGACGGCACGTCGGTCGTCACGGGCAGGCCGGCGGCGACCCAGGCGTCGTAGCCGCCATGCAGCACCTTGATCTTGGGATAGCCGAGCATTGTGAGCAGGAAATAGCCGCGGCACGACTGGCCGAAGCCGGAGTTCATCGACTGCTCGTAGACCACGGCGGTCTCCGCACCCGACAGGCCGGCGGCGCCGAACGCATCGGCAAACTTCGTCTTCAGCTCCGTGATGCCTTCCGGCGTGGAGGTCGCGAGATAGGTGAAGATCTCGTGGACGTTGACCGCGCCGGGAAGATGTCCCGCGGCATAGGCATCGGGATTGCGGGTGTCGATCACGACACACGGCTCGGTCTTGATGAACTCGGCGAGTTCACCGGCAGTAATCAGAACGTCCGTCATGGCAGGCCTCTCCTGGTGGGATTTGTTGGTTGCCGTTCTCGCCGGCGTCAGCCGTCGGCGAGCATCTTGCGGAGCTGCTTGGTCGCGGGGGTCACGATCGCGACGAAATAGGCCTCGCGCAGGCGACGTTCGGCGCGATTGCCCTTGAGGTAGCCGCGGGCTCCGCAATGGAGCATCGCGGCATGAGCCGCAGCGACGCTGGCCTCGCCGGCCCGCAGGCGCAGCGCGACGACCTTGCGCCAGTAGGTCTCGTCGGTGTTGAACGGATCGCTGGCGAGGATGGCGGTCTCCCGTGCGAGCTCGTCGGCGAGCGCGCTGAAGTCGACCGGCTGTTGCGGCAGATAACGGTTGACGTGGCCGAGCGGCGCCTCGACCTCCTGCATGATCTTGATGCAGTCCTTGATCAGGCCGAGCGCCATGCCGGCCTGCAGCAGGATGAATCCGGCGCGGATCTTCTTGACGAAGGGACCGGCGGGGTCGGCCAGGATCAGTTCGTCCGGAACGAACAGGTCGCGGAACTGAATGCCGTAGGTGCCGGTGCCGTCCATCGCCAGGAACGGCTGGCAGGGCTGCAGGGTCACCGCCGGATCGGCACAGTCGGCGATGAACATCACGATCTCGCCGGGCGCGTCCTCACGCTCGAAGATGGTACCGAACATGTGGTCCGGCCCGAGGTTGGAGACCCAGGGCAGCACGCCGCGCACGACGTAGCCGCCCTCGACCTTGCGGCCCTTCAACTTGAGCTTCTCGATGCCGAAGAAGCTCTTCATCGGGTTCGAGAGCCCGGTGCCACCGAGCAACCGGCCGCTCGCGGCGTCGTCGAGAAGACGGTCGACGAGCGCCTTGTTGGGTGAGTTGGCGATGTACCAGACCAGCGTGTTCTGGCACCACGCCATGAAGGCAGAGGCGCCGCAGACCTCGCCGATCGCGCCGATGGCGTCGATCGCGCAGTTGAGATCCGCCGCGCCATTGTCCGGCACGTGGCTGCTCCACGCGCCGACCTCGCCGAAGCGGCGGAGCACGTCGGCCGGGTACACCGTCCCGGCGTCGATGCCAGAGGCCAGCGGCGCGAGCTCCTTGCGCGCGATCGCCGTGACCTGCTCCACGGTCGACGGCACGGGCATCACGCCCGCACCGTCGACTGCCAGATGCTGTCCGAGTGAACCCATGACGTCCTCCGCTACTCGCAGGCCCTCGGCCGATCAGATTCCGACTTCGAGATTGACCGGGCGGGTAAACGTGTTGGCAACCGGCGACCACTTCTTGACGTGATCGATCAGCGCCTTGACCTCCTCCTGCGGAATGCCCTCGCACTCCATGTCGACCTTGACGCGGACGTCGGTGAAGCCGACCGGCTTCTCGCTGACGTCGCCGGTGCCCCAGACTGCGGTGATGTTGAGATCGCCCTCGAGCTCCAGCTCGAGCTTGTTGACGATCCAGCCGCGATGCACCGCATTGGCGTGCAGGCCGACGGCCAGGCACGAGCCGAGCGCAGCGAGCGAGGCTTCCGACGGATTGGGCGCGGTGTCGTCACCGAGCAGCCCCGGCGGCTCGTCGACGATGTACGGCGCGAGGTTGCGGATGTAGTTGGCGTGGCGGAACTTGCCCTCGGCGACGGTCTTGCACTTCAGGGTCTTGATGACCTTGGGGTTGGCCTTGCCGTTGACGATGAGCTGCTCGAGCCCACCTCTGTCGATGGGCGCGAGGCAGCCCGTCAGCGCCGTCTTCTGAACCACAGCGGTCATCTCATTTCTCTCCCTGGGATGAGGATACCGAACGGTCTGTATCCTGCACGAAGCGTGCCAGGGAGGCCGAAAATCAAAAGCCGGAGTGATCCTCGCGGCTTACGCGATCATCGCGGCAAGTGGCGAACCGCTGCGTCCCCTCCGCTGCCCAAGCGCAGTGCAGAATGCCGCCTTCGGAGATCAAATTGCGCGCAACGCTGCCTCGCGCACATCAGCAGTCTTGCTGACTCACGCGCACAGCGATTAAGCTCGCACGCATGGCAAAGTCAGTTGCGGGCAAACAATCCGGCAAGAAGCAGGCGATCGCGAGGACGATCTCGGCCGGCGATGACGAATCCGCGCGCGGCCGTCTGCTCGGCGCCGCTACGCGGCTGTTCTGCAAGAACGGAATCAATGCCACCGGCATCGATGCGATCATCAGCGAGGCCGGCACCGCGAAGACCACGCTCTACAAGCTGTTCGGATCGAAGACCGCGCTGGTCACCGCCGTGCTCGAAAGCGAAGGCAAGCAGTGGCGCGAATGGTTCATCGCGGAAATGGAGACCGGCGGCGGTGACGCCGAGACCAAGCTGGCACGCATCTTTCCGGCGTTGAAGAGCTGGTTCGGCGAGGAGCGCTTCTACGGCTGCCCCTTCATCAATGCGGTCGGCGAGCACGACAAGGATCAGAAGCAGTTTCGTACCATCGCGATGCGCCACAAGAAGGTGGTGCTGGCGCATATCGAGAGGCTCGCCCGCGAGATGGGCGCCGCCGAGCCGGAGAGCTTCTCGCATCAGCTCGCATTGCTGATCGACGGCGCGATCGTGGCGGCAATGGTGTCACGCAATCCCGAGGTCGCGGACACGGCCGGCCTGGCCGCGAAGGCGCTGATCGAGCCGGCGAAGCTGAAGGCGGCACAGCGCAACAGCAAGGCGAACCCGCAGCTCGCGACGGCGTGAGCCGCCCTGCTCCACGACCGAGCGTCTGGATTAGCGGAAATACTCCGTCACCAGCTTCAGGTCGGCCTGGTCTGCGCACGCGCCGTTGAGGCTGGCATCGATGACGCGGCGGCAGGCGGCGACCGCAGCCTCATCGCCGAGCTCGTTGGCCGCTTCGAGCACGTGCCAGGCCGCATCGGCCGCCGCGCGGTCCGCACGCGCCTCGCGATGGCCGAGCCGTTGCTCTCTGCGAAGAGGGAGTTCCGTGCCGTTCATCCGCGATCACCTCCGTCCGTCGCTGCAGATTCAATACGCCGCCGCGCGCGGCGTGGACGCCTTGCCGCCTTTGCCCGGATTCTTGCGGGACTGATAGAATTCGAGCACGCTGCGCGACGTCTGCGACTGGAGCTTGGCATAGTCACGCTCCAACTCCTGCAATTCACCGGCCGTGATGCGATGTTCGCGGGCGCCGAGGAAGGCGAGCGCCATCATCGTATCCCAGGTGAAGCCGAGCGCCTTTGCGAGCATCAGCAGCATCTCGCGGTTACGGTCGAACAAGGCGCGCTCGACGACGTCGACCGGCAGTCCCGACAGCAGCGCGAGGCCGATCGTCACCTCCTCGACCTTGTGCGCCGTCGCATAGCTGGCGATCGTGCTCTCGTGCAGATTGCCGAGGCGGTGCTGGATCGTCACGGTGCGCTTGGCGACGAAGTAGTTGCGCGAGCCGGGTCCGAACTTCGACTGGAGGTCGCCGGCGATGTTGGCGACCGAGCTGTTGATTTCACCGAGCAGTTCAGGGCGCTCGCCGGCCAGCCGCTTGCCGACATCGTCCGAGGCCTTGGCGATGAGCTGCTGGAACAGATGGCGCGGGATGTCGAGCCGACGGCCGAGATGCTCGGCGAGGATCGAGTCGTTCTCGGCGCGCTTGACCATGTGCAGGAATCCGGCGCCGGAGAACTGGGCGCCCTGGTTGCGCGCCACCGCCGTGGCGACGGCGCGGTTGCCGCGCGTCGCCAGCACGTCGGTCACCGCCGGGCTCAGCGTTCGGCGTTCGGCGATCGCGAGCAGATGGTCCTGGCTCTTGGTGCTGGCGTTCTCGACCAGCGTGGCGTCATCGAGCCGCTCGGATTCGCGCAGCACCGGGCCGGCGACCCAGATCTCGTCGTCGAAGGCGAGCTTGCGGATGACGCTGGCCGGTGAATATTCGATCCTGGCGAGGCGATCGGCGAGTTTGGCGCGCGCTTCGACCTCGATCTCGTCAGCCAGCCGGCCGATGACCTCGCCGAAGGTGGCGATCTCCTCCTCGCAGTACCGTCCCGCGATCAGCAGGTCGGTCGCATGCCACAGCGCGCGCTCCCGGCTGTCGGCGGTCCCCCGCGCGATCGCATCCTCGAGGTCCCGCAACACCGATCTGGTTTCGTTCATGATGAAAGGCCGCACCGCTGCAACAATGGAAGGGCAATGCGCAGATCATACCGTTCGAACCCGAGCGTTCCGTAACCCGCCGCGTGCGGATTTGACCGGGCATTTTCACTCAAATGCGCGCGTGCGCGTTAAGCATGCGCGCACGCGCATGCTGTCTACGGCATGACGTGGAGCGCGCGCGCCTCTGCCTCGGCGACCGACCGTTCGCGCGACGTCCACCGGCACTCGGCGAGAGCCCGGTCGATCAGCTGCATGGCGTCGCCCTCGCGACCCTGGTGGAGCATCAACTCGCCGGCGAAGAAGCTCGCCTCGCAGCGCCGTGCCTGGCGCGTGGCGGGAGCACCGCGGTCCGCCGCCGCAAGCACGGCCTCTGGCGTTTCCTGGCCGAGAAACAGGCGGACGATCGGCGCCGGCCATTTGCCCATGTCGAGCCGCTTGGCGTGGTCGGCAAGCTCGCTCGCGAGCCCGGCACGGCGGCGCGCCAGGTCCAGCCACAAGGCCGCATCGGCATTGTTGGGATCGATCTCGCTGAGCCATCGGAAGTCGTCCTGCGACTGCTCCAGGAGACCCGCCTGGAAGCTTGCGATCCCCAGCGCGCGATAGGCTTGCGCGCGGTAGCCATTGCGACCGAACGCCCGCCCGAAACCCGACCCCGGCTGCGGCTCGCTCTCGCGCAGATCGGGGCCGGCGCGATCGAATGCGGCAAGAAGACCGGCCGAGGACTGCTCGATGACGATCTTGTAGTCGTCGATCGCATGCTCGACATCTCCCTTGCGGAAATAGGCGCCGGCGCGTGCGAAACGGGCTTCGATCACCTGCGGCGTCGCCGGCTTGCCGTGCTCGATCACGACAGTGCAGCCGGCGATGCGCTCGTCGGCGCCGAGATCGGCCGCGGTCGTACACCGCTTCGGTGCCGCCGCCTCGGCGCTCGCCGACAAGCCGAAGATCGAACCGGTGATCAACGCACCACTCAAAAACGAGCGCCATCGTCGCGTAGCCATGAATGCCCCCTTAGGTCTTGCTCTTTGTGCTGCGATCTAACCAGAACCGATCGGACGAGCCACAATCTGGAATTGCGTTCGCAAATCATCGTTCAGCCGGTGTAAACGTGATCGCAGACTCGAGGCCCGCCGGGGCGCGGATGAATTGCCAGGGCCGTGTGAGCCGCGCGACAACTCAATCGACAATTGCGCGCGATGGACGGATGCGCGAAGCCATCGATAGCCGCCACGCGGCACGCGATGCGACCGTCGGCGACTACTTGGCTGCGCCGATCAGCGCCTGCAGCCGCACCAGTTCGGCCTCCAGATTCGCCTCGACATCCGCCGCCTTCACCTCGGTGACGCGATAGTCGCGGCTTTCCAGCCATGCCCGCCGTGCTCTGCGATCGGCGACGACGCCCTCGCTCTCGTCGGGGCCGACGAGCTCGATGGCCAGGCGGTGGATGAAGGAGACGAAATCGGGGATGTGGCGGCCGACCGGGGTCTGGCGCTTGAACTGGCCGGCGAAGCGGCGGTCGCGCGACAGCGCGTGCCACAGCGCCCGCTCGGCGTCGGTGGGATTGCGGCGGAGCAGCCGCGCCAGCCCGCGCAGCGAGCCGCGCGAATCCGGCAGGTTGGCGACGGTACCCTGCTCGGCGATCAGCGCGCGCAGCCGCGTCGCCTGCTCGCTGTCGAGCACGCCGCCCTTGGCCGGTCCCTTGCGTCCCTCGGCGATCGCCATCACCACGCCGTGCAGGGTGTGGATGTCCTGCCGCGACGGCTCCATGCGGAAGAAGATGTTGCGCAAATTGACCAGCATGGTCTCGCGCTTCTCCGGCGGGCGCAGGAATTCGACCCGGTCGAGCTCGCGCACCAGGTTCTCGAAGAACGCTTCCATCTGCCCCTGGCTGGCGCGCTCCGAGCGCTCGGGCATGGCGAAGGGCAGCGCGCCCGACGTCGCCAGCTTGAACCACTCATAACCCATCAGCAGCACGGCCTGCGCGAGGTTCAGCGAGGCGAAGCCCGGATTGACCGGATAGGTGATGATGCGATTGGCGCGGGCGACCTCCTCGTTGGTGAGCCCCGCCCGCTCGCGGCCGAACAGAATGCCGGCGCGGCCGCCGGCGGCAATCTGGCCCTGCATCTCCCGCGCGGCCGCCTCCGGGCCCATCACCGGCTTGGCCTGGTCGTGGGCGCGGGCGGTGGTGGCAAACACCAGGTCGAGGTCGGCGATCGCCTCCGGCAGGGTGTCGAACAGCCGGACATGATCGATGATGTGGTCGGCCCCGGCGGCGGCCCGCTGGGCGGCGATGTTCGGCCAGCCGTCGCGCGGGTTGACCAGTCGCAGCTCGGACAACGCAAAATTGCCCATGGCGCGCGCGGCCATGCCGATGTTCTCGCCGAGCTGCGGCTCGACCAGGATCACCACCGGGCCCGTGATCTCCAATCCCGCCTTCGTCTTGTCGGTGCCCGACACGGTCAATCCTCGACTTCCAGATCCGGTTGAAGGGCGCGCCCGCGCGCCCTGCCCGCTCCGTTGGCCCGGCTGGCGAGAATTCTCAAGCAAAATAATCGGCTTAGCCAAGAATTTTACGGTTTGCGCGAAACCGCAGCCGGCCGCCTCGCCGCCGTTGCCCAGCGCATGAGCGGGCTGCGAAAATCACCACCGTGGGCCCACCGGGTGCGCTTCCGCCCGCGGTGCAGCAGTGCTATGACGCGCTTGATTTCACAAGCGCTTTCCATTCCTGGCGCGCTGTTCCCAAGAAGGCCCCATCGATCATGGCAAAAATCAAGGTGACCAACCCGGTCGTCGAGCTCGACGGCGACGAGATGACGCGGATCATCTGGCAGTACATCAAGGACAAGCTGATCAACCCGTTCCTTGACATCGATCTGCAGTATTTCGACCTGGGGATGGAGAGCCGCGACAAGACCAACGACCAGATCACGATCGATGCCGCCAACGCCATCAAGAAGGTCGGCGTCGGCGTCAAGTGCGCCACCATCACCCCGGACGAGGCCCGGGTGAAGGAGTTCGGCCTCAAGGAGATGTGGAAGTCGCCGAACGGCACCATCCGCAACATCCTCGGCGGCGTCGTGTTCCGCGAGCCGATCATCTGCAAGAACGTGCCGCGCCTGGTCCCCGGCTGGACCAAGCCGATCATCATCGGCCGCCACGCCTATGGCGACCAGTACCGCGCCACCGACTTCAAGTTCCCCGGCAAGGGCGTGCTGACGATGAAGTTCGTCGGCGACGACGGCACCGTGATCGAGAAGGAAGTCTTCAGGGCGCCCGGCGCCGGCGTCGCGATGGAGATGTACAACCTCGACGAGTCGATCTACGACTTCGCCCGCGCCTCGCTCAACATGGGCCTCGCCAAGAACTACTCGGTCTACCTGTCGACCAAGAACACCATCCTGAAGGTCTATGACGGCCGCTTCAAGGACATCTTCCAGGAGGTGTACGACAAGGAGTTCAAGGACAAGTTCGAGGCCAAGAAGATCACCTATGAGCACCGCCTGATCGACGACATGGTCGCCGCGGCGCTGAAGTGGTCGGGCGGCTATGTCTGGGCCTGCAAGAACTATGACGGCGACGTGCAGTCCGACACGGTGGCCCAGGGCTACGGCTCGCTCGGCCTGATGACCTCGGTGCTGATGACGCCGGACGGCCAGACCGTCGAGGCCGAGGCCGCCCACGGCACGGTGACCCGCCACTATCGCGAGCACCAGAAGGGCAAGGAGACCTCGACCAACTCGATCGCCTCGATCTTCGCCTGGACCCGGGGCCTGTCGCACCGCGCCAAGCTCGACAACAATGCCGAGCTCGCGAAGTTCGCCTCGACCCTGGAGAAGGTCTGCGTCGACACCGTCGAGTCCGGCTACATGACCAAGGACCTCGCGCTGCTGGTCGGCGCCGACCAGCGCTGGCTCTCGACCACCGGCTTCCTCGACAAGATCGCCGAGAACCTGACCAAGGCGATGGCGGCGTAAGTTTCCCCACTTTCGCCTTCTGGTTTCGTCACCTATCAACGGGCCGCGCCGCCAGCGCGGCCCGTTTTCGTTTCACTCCTGCCGTCGAGGAACCTGATCATGCGCTTGACCTCATCGCTCGCTCTGCTGGTGCTCGGTGCCCAGATCGGCTCCTCCCACGCCGCAGAGACCACGATTCCCGACGCGCTGGTCGCCGCCGGCGAAAAGGCCGTGCTGACGCTGCATGCCGAAGGCGCGCAGGTCTACGACTGCAAGGCCGACAAGGACGGCAAGCTCGCCTGGACCTTTCGCGAACCGATCGCCAGTCTGTTCGAGGACGGCAAGACCGTCGGCCGGCACTACGCCGGCCCGAGCTGGGAGCATCAGGACGGCTCGATCATCGGCGGCCGCGTGCAGGGCACCGCGGTCGGCGCCACCGACAACGACATCCCCTGGCTGAAGCTCGAGGTCGTCTCCCATCGTGGCGCGAAGGGCGTGCTCTCGGATGTGACCACCGTGCAGCGGATCAACACGGCCGGCGGCAAGCTGGCAGGCGCCTGCGACGCCGCCGGGCAACTCCGCAGCGTCGCCTATTCCGCGGACTACGTGTTCCTGCGGAAGCAGTAAGGCGCCTCACGCTTCGCGATAATCCAGCAGGATCAATCCCACCAGCACGAACGCCACCGGCCAGACCCAGGCGGCGACGCGGCTGATGCGGCCGTCCATGCGCAGCTCCAGCCAGCGCGCCCAGCCGGCGGTGATGCCGCACAGCGCCAGCGGCGTGTGGCTCATCTCGATCAGGAGCTGGTCCTTGATGTTGGCGATGGCGTGCGAATGCGTCAGCAGCAGCGCGCCGCCGGCGGCGACCGTCAGCGGAAACACCAGCGCCGCCCGCCCCGCCTGCTGCCCGCGCAGCCGCACCCGCCATTCGAACAGGCCGAACAAGATGATCAGCACCACGAACAGCCGGTGCTGCGCCACTTCCGGATCGCGCCACGAGGCCCAGAAACCGATCGGGCCGAGCGGCCAGGCCATCTCGTCGGCGCGCAGGAACAGGAACGCCGCCATCACCAGGAACAACAGCGGCCAGTGCCGCGCCCACCTGCCCCAGGCAAAGCGCTCGATCAGCGCGAGCAGGCCGATCAGCACGACGAAGATGCCGGCCCAATGGTGGTTGTATTCCGACCAGGCGATGTCGGCGGCGCTGCGCGGCAGGATCACGCCCTCGCCCGGCACATAGGCTTGCGGCGCCGTCAGGCGCTGCGCGTCGGCGGCGTCGATCCTCGCCTGGAGCTGCGAGATCGTGAGCTGGTCGACCGAGGGGCTCGTCAGCCGCGGCCATTGCGGCGCGGCGCGCTCGACGATCTCGCTTAAGCTCAACCGGTCCTGGCTGAGATCGATGCCGGGCGGCAGCGACGTCAGCGAGCCCGCGGTCAGGAGCACCGTCAGCCCGATGCCGAGCTCGACCTCGACGAAGCGCTTCATGCGCGAGAGCGGTGCTGCGGGATCACCGCGGCGCAAACGTTCGACGGCGAAGAAGTTGCCGGCGCCGAGCGCGAGCAGCATCAGCAGCATCGCGACCTTGGCCGACATCATCACGCCATAGGCGGTGCCGTAGATCGCCTCGAACGAGCCGAGATAGGCGATCGCCATCACAATGCCGCCGAGCACGATCGCCGCCACCGAGACCATCGACATCAGCGAGTAGCGCCGTCCGATCAGGCGCTGATCGTCATCCGCCTTGCAGCCGTGCAGCGCCATCAGGAAGTACGGCAGGCCGCCGATCCAGATTCCGGCGCCGAGCATGTGCAGGAAGTCAGCGGCGAGCAGCGGCCAGCGCACCTCGAGCCGGCTCGCCGCGTGCGTCAGGTTGAGCTGCAGCAGCAGCGCGGCACCAGCCAGCACGGCCAGTGCCACGACGCGCCAGGCGGCCCAGCTGCCGGTCCGGGCGAGCGCCGCGATGCCGAGCGCGCAGGCGCCAACGGCCATGCCGGAGCGCGCGAAGTCGGCGCCCGCCGCCGCGCCGAGCGACAGGTCGAGCGTCCCGATCAGCGCCGCCATGTTGACCGCGAGCGAGGCCAGCACGACCGCGAACCAGCCGAACGCGCTTCGGCGCAGGAAGCGCTGGCTGCGCTTCCCCACGACGATCGCGTCGGCGGACAGCCTTTGCTGTAGCGGGCGAAGCAGCAACAGCAGAAACGCCAGGCCGCCCACGGTGAAGCATTGTGCCAGCAGGGTCAGGCCGCGCAGCACCACCGAGAGATAGCCGAAGATGTCGAGGAAGAGCGCCACGGCTAGCGCACGTTGAAAGGAATGTCGCCACGGGTGATGTGGCCATCGACGCTGAGCACCTGCCATTGCAGATGCCAGGCGCCGGGGCTGAGCGCCCTGGCCTCGGCGTCGATCTCGTCGGCCGGCGCGTCGGCGGCCGGCGTGAGCGCCTGCTCGGCGCCGTCGGGCGCGCGCAGCTTCAGCCGCGAGCGGGCGTGATCGATGCGGCTGTTGAAGCGCAGCCGGATCAGTGTCGGCTGCTTCTCGATGGTCCCGCCCGCCGCGGGCTGCGACGAGACGATGATAGCATGGGCCGAGGCGGCGCCGGGGGCGGCCAGAAGCAGCGCGGCAAGGGTCGGCAGGTGACGGAATCGGATGACGGACGACATGGGACGCGCGGGCGGAGGCTGCGGCGGGAACGTTCGGGCTGGACCGGGTCGAACAAAACTCTACCGTTCAAATCTAAGCGCCCTTCCTGTTCCCCGCGTAGCCACAAAGTCGTGACTGCGCCGAACCGGGACCTGCGGCTGTGGACAGCCGCACGCCGGCCCTGCCCGCGGAGCATCCCGGAACGGCGAAATTTAGGGTCGAATCATCAAGCACTTCGCTGTATGCCTCGCCGCATCATTGCCGTCTGTCCGGCCCGGCCTGCCGGCCCGCAGACCAACATTGCCCTTCGAGGAACGCCTGAGGAAACCCGTCATGCCCGCCTATCGCTCCCGCACCTCCACCCATGGCCGCAACATGGCCGGCGCCCGCGGCCTGTGGCGCGCCACCGGCATGACCAACGAGGATTTCGGCAAGCCGATCATCGCCGTCGTCAACTCCTTCACCCAGTTCGTGCCGGGCCATGTCCACCTCAAGGACCTCGGCCAGCTGGTCGCCCGCGAGATCGAGAAGGCCGGCGGCGTCGCCAAGGAGTTCAACACGATCGCGGTCGATGACGGCATCGCGATGGGCCATGACGGCATGCTCTACAGCCTGCCGTCGCGCGAGCTGATCGCCGACAGCACCGAATACATGGTCAACGCGCATTGCGCCGACGCCATGGTCTGCATCTCCAACTGCGACAAGATCACGCCCGGCATGCTGATGGCCGCGATGCGCCTCAACATCCCCGCGGTGTTCGTCTCGGGCGGCCCGATGGAGGCCGGCAAGGTCAACATCGAGGGCAAGCTGCGCAAGGTCGATCTGATCGATGCGATGATCGTGGCCGCCGACGACAAGGTCTCGGACGCCGACGTCGAAGTGATGGAGCGCTCGGCCTGCCCGACCTGCGGCTCGTGCTCCGGCATGTTCACGGCCAACTCCATGAACTGCCTGACCGAGGCGCTCGGCCTGTCGCTGCCCGGCAACGGCTCGGTGCTGGCGACGCATGCCGACCGCCGCGGCCTGTTCGTCGAGGCCGGTCACCTGATCGTCGATCTCGCCCGCCGCTATTACGAGCAGGACGATGCGTCGGTGCTCCCGCGCTCGATCGCCAACTTCAAGGCGTTCGAGAACGCGATGAGCATGGACATCGCGATGGGCGGCTCGACCAACACCGTGCTGCATCTGCTCGCCGCCGCGCATGAGGGCGAGATCCCGTTCACGATGACCGACATCGATCGCCTGTCGCGCAAGGTCCCCTGCCTGTGCAAGGTCGCTCCCGCCGTGGCCGACGTGCACATGGAGGACGTGCACCGCGCCGGCGGCGTGATGGGCATCCTCGGCGAGCTCGCCCGCGCCGGCCTGCTGCACACCGAATTGCCGAGCGTCCATTCGGCCTCGCTGGCATCAGCGCTGGAGCGCTGGGACATCCGCAGCACGGCGAGCGAGAGCGTCAAGAACTTCTACATGGCCGCCCCCGGCGGCGTGCCGACGCAGGTCGCGTTCAGCCAGGACCGCCGCTACCAGGAGCTCGATCTCGACCGCGAGAAGGGCTGCATCCGCGACCTCGCGCATGCCTATTCCAAGGATGGCGGCCTGGCCGTGCTGACCGGCAACATCGCGCGCGACGGCTGCATCGTGAAGACCGCGGGCGTCGATGCCTCGATCCTGAAGTTCTCGGGTCCTGCGCGCGTGATGGAGAGCCAGGACGCCGCGGTCGAAGCGATCCTCACCAACAAGATCAAGGCCGGCGACATCGTCGTCATCATCTATGAGGGCCCGCGCGGCGGCCCCGGCATGCAGGAGATGCTGTATCCGACCAGCTATCTGAAGTCGAAAGGCCTCGGCAAGGCCTGTGCACTGATCACCGATGGCCGCTTCTCCGGCGGCACCTCGGGGCTGTCGATCGGCCATGTCTCGCCGGAAGCCGCCGAGGGCGGCCTGATCGGCCTGGTGCAGGACGGCGACCGCATCGAGATCGACATCCCCAACCGCACCATCCATCTCGCAGTGTCGGATGAGGAGCTCGCCCGGCGCCGCGCCGCGATGGAGGCCCGGGGGGACCAGGCCTGGAAGCCGGCCAAGCGCGCCCGCAAGGTCTCGACCGCGCTGAAGGCCTACGCCGCGTTCGCCTCAAGCGCCGCGAAGGGCGCCGTGCGCGTGGTGAGGGATTGAGCCTCTAGCCCGCAGGACGGAGAAAGCATCTGCCTTCGCTCGACAGAGTGAAGGCAGATGCGTGCCTGCCGTCCTACTATGAGGCCGATTACTACGACCGACGGGCGGTGGGCACGGCGCGTCCGCTGACACTCCGCACCAGCCTTTTACTCAATCTGAAATTGCATTCAGCTCGTGATGGTTGATTCAGGTCAACGCCCGATCTAGCGCCGTGCCGATACTGCGTCAGCACAGGGCCGCACGCGTCCCGGCGGTCACGTCCGGCCCGCATGGATGGGAGACGATCATGTCACAGCAGCCGCTCCTCGACGAGCCGCGCCTTGCCTACCAGATCATCGTCACCGCGCCGGGCACGAAATCGCAGAACTGGCACGGCGTGCTGTACGATCAGAAGGGCGAGCCCGTGACGATCGCCGCCGGCGCGACGGTCAAGACCGGCGTCGGCGTGTTCGTCGGCGTCCCCGAGGACCGTCCTTTCCATCCCTTTGGTGCGATCCACGCCGACACCATTGCCTGGATGAAGACGGCGCAGGGCAACGTCATCATGGACACCGAGCCCTGGGCCTACCGGCTTCATGTCGGCGCGGAAGGCTCCAAGAACGAAGGCTGGCAGGGCGAGTTGCTGCATGGTCGGGGTGTGGTCGGGCCCCAGCCCGGCAAGTTTGAAACGCCGATGGGACCGTTCATCTGGTTGGAACGGACTCACCCCTGGGGCCTCGGCGGCTGGTTCCACGCATCCTGGTCGGCGGCCCAACGACAGGCACCGGCCAAACAAAGCGGCGCGGCCTGAGACGCGCGCGGTCGGCGCGCCTGGGTTTCCATCTGACGGCTCAACCCGCCGGGTCAGAACTTGTATGTGGGCAGGTCGCTCGCGCACCCCTGCCTAATCTACGTACTATGGCTGTGACCCAGTGAGCTTCGGTGTCGTTGTCCGAAGCTCCAATGCTCCGGCTCCCGCTCCGGCGTCGCGGAACGACACCAGCCGGCGCTGCTGTTCGTCCCACAGCACCAGTCGGACGCAGCGCAGGCTCTCGGGCAGCGTGATGCGGCCGATCTCGCGCAGCTCGGGATGATCGCGCAGCACGACCGGCAGCCGGTAATAGGGAATCCGGCTCGAGAGATGGTGGACGTGGTGGATGCCGATGTTGGCGGTGAGCCAGTGCAGCCATGCCGGCAGGTCGTAATGTGAGCTGCCGTAGAGCGCAGCGTGCTGCTGCGTCCAGCGCTCGCCCCGCTCCCAGACGGTGTGCTCGAACTGATGCTGGACGTAGAACAGCCACACCCCGGCCATGGCGGCGAGCAGCATGATCGGCAGATGCACGACCAGGAACGCCTGGATGCCGATCAGCCACATCAGCCCGGCGACCACCAGGGCGATGCCGAGATTGGTGGCCATCGTGCTGACCCAGGGCGACCAGCCGGCCCGCATGAGACCGAACGGAAGACGGTGCTGCAGGAAGAACAGGTAAGCGGGTCCGGCCACGAACATGACCAGGGGATGGCGGTAAAGCCGGTAGCGCAGCCGCGCCCAGGACGACCGCGCCTGATATTCCCGCACCGTCAACGTATCGATATCGCCGATGCCGCGCCGGTCGAGGTTGCCGCTGCTGGCGTGGTGGATCGCATGCGTGCGCCGCCACCAGTCGTAAGGCGTCAGCGTCAGCACGCCCAGGATGCGGCCGACCCAGTCGTTCGCCTGACGCCCGGCGAAGAAGGTGCCGTGGCCGCAATCGTGCTGGATCATGAATAGACGCACCAGAAAGGCGCCGGCCGGAATCGCGATGAGCAACGACGCCCAGGCGTGGCCGAGCGAGAACGCGAACCAGGCGGCCGTCCACAGCGCCACCAGCGGCACGGCCGTGATCACCAGCTCCGTCACGCTGCGCAGGCGGTTTGGCGTGCGGTAGCTGCTGAGAATCTGCATCCAGTACCTTGCGTCGGCCGCCGCGCGGCCCCCGTCGTCGCCGGCGCGCAGCGTGGCGCGGTCCTTGGGCGGCACAGTCGCCATCGCGACTGGCTGATCGAACTGCAATGTCGTCTCCACCTTGTGTTCTTGGCGATCGCGCAGGGCGCGACCGCGGCCAAATGAACCCTGCGGACCGCCGCAGGCGTTCGAAACCAGAGCTTTCGCGGATTCAACCGGGGTCGAAGCCAAATGATTCATCATGCGCCCGACGATGAGCCGGTCTGAAAGAGCAGCCTGAGACATGCCCGCGGGGAGAGAGGTCAAGGGCGCAGGACAGAACGTAACCCGCCGGACTCCGCATTGCTAGGAGATGGCGGATTACGATCCGTTAATTCCCTCTTGTTTGCCGCGCCGATATGGCGCTGCGCTGTTTTCTCCGGGTTATTGCGGGGTGGGCCCGGGCTTCGTAGCCACAACTGCACGAGATGAGACGAGCGCAGCGATGATCCCGCCAATGACGGCCTTTTGGTGGTCATGAATCCGGGCCGGCCCCTGGCGCTTCTGCCCGGGAATGACGGGAGCAGAATTCGAGTCATCCTCACGGTGGCGGTCATCGGCCCATCGTGACGTGCCTCATCGTCCAGTACCCTGCGTGGTGTCGTGCACGAACGCCCCATCGCCGCGCGCGTCGGAGAACATGTTCCAGATCGCGATGAACATTGCGGCGATGACCGGCCCGATGATGAAGCCGTTCAGACCGAACGCCTCGATCCCGCCGAGGGTCGAGATCAGCACGACATAGTCGGGCATCTTGGTGTCCTGGCCGACCAGGAGGGGACGCAGCAGATTGTCGACAAGCCCGATCACCAGGGCGCCATAGGCGATCAGGATCACGCCGTGCCAGACCGATCCGGTGGCCAGCAGATAGAGCGCGACCGGAAACCACACCAGCCCTGCTCCGACAGCCGGAAGCAGCGACAGAAACGCCATCACGACGGCCCATAGCAGCGGCGCGGTGATGCCGAGGAACCAGAAGATCAGACCGCCCAGAGCGCCCTGCGCCAGCGCCACGACCAGATTGCCCTTCACCGTCGCGCGAATGACGACCGTGAACTTGCCCAGCAGCGCGTGCCGCTGCTCCGCGCGCAGCGGAATGGCGTTGGCGATACGCGCCGACAACGCCTCCTGGTCGCGAAGCAGGAAGAACAGCAGATACAGCATGAGGAACAGATTGACGAAGAACTCGAAGGTCCCTTGGCCGATGTTCAGCGCCTGGCCCGCAATCATCTGGCTGCCTTTCAGCAGGCCGGCCGACAGCCTGTCCTTCAGTCCGTCCAGGCTGCCGAGTCCAAAACGGTTGAGGAGATCGACCACCCATGTCGGAAGCGCCTCCAGCATCTTCTGGAAATACTGCCCGAGGTCCAACTGGCCCGACTGCGCCTGGCCGTAGACACCGGAGGCCTGCTGCGCCAGCGCCGCCCCGATCAGCGACAGCGGCAGAATGACGATCAGGACGACCAGCAGTACGGCGACGGCTGCGGCAAGCCCATCTCTGCCGTGCATCGACCGCGACAATCGGCGGTGGAGGGGAGAAAACACGATGGCCCCCACGACGCCCCACAGCACGGCGGGGTAGAATGGCAGCAGGATCCAGCCGAGCAGCAGCGTGATCACCACGAGCAGGAACAACAGAACTCGGTCTTCGAAGCTGCGCATGTCAACTTTCCAGTCTGGCCGCGACATCTGGACGCGTGCCGTGGTCTTTCGAGCGTCGCGAGTCGGCTATCGCCGAATCTAACAGGGGTCATCGCGGGCAGCCGCCATTCGGGCTCCAAGCTGGTCGCGAGATCGATGCGGCACGTTGCATGACATCCACCATCGCGTCGCAGTCCATATCACGCTCTGCGCCGGTCGACCGAACCCGACGCCAGCGACTCCGATGTCGCCTGCCCTATCGCAGCGGACAGTGCGAGCCTGGACTCTGTAACCACGACAGCTCGAGATGAAGCGAGCTGGGCGTGGGCTCACCTCATCCTCGCAGGGGCCATCCTGAATATGGATTCCGGCTCGGCCACTGGCGCGGCTGCCCCGGAATACCCTGGAATGACGACAGATTACGTGGTCACTCGCTGCGGCAAAACACCGATTTTGCCCACGCGATCAACC
The DNA here is from genome assembly GCF_051168175.1 of Bradyrhizobium sp. HKCCYLRH2047. Taxonomy (NCBI): domain Bacteria; kingdom Pseudomonadati; phylum Pseudomonadota; class Alphaproteobacteria; order Hyphomicrobiales; family Nitrobacteraceae; genus Bradyrhizobium; species Bradyrhizobium sp. HKCCYLRH2047. The sequence goes on along the minus strand of NZ_JBNPUM010000019.1, from coordinate 13,687 downwards.
ACAAGACCGGTTTCAAGAGCCCTCGTCCAAAATAAATCGCTTCCGAAAATCAGCAAATCAGGCGTATGCTGCCCGCGTTCCGGTCCGGATGAGGGACGTACGCGTCGTCACGATACGTTGGGCCGGCAATGCGGTGGACGTGAGGGCATCGGCGCGCATCATGTGCGGACGAACGATGCACTTGCGGACGTGAAGTCGCGTGGTCCTGACACCCCGAAGCTGGTGTCCCCGCGGCGGCGTGCGAGAAGCGCGTCGTCGCGTACGGTGGCCAACAAGCCCGGTGCACCGAGGAGAGCGCGTATAAGCGTTAAAACCTCCGCGCAGGGAATGCCGGGATGTCTCGGCTGACCTGTGGTGACTGCCGCCTGCTTTTTTTCTGCAGGCGGGCCATGGGTGCGGCCAGCGCCCGGCATTCCCTGCGCCCTCATCATGTCACGAGGGCCCGCCTATCGCATGACCCGGACGCACTGGGCGTCGCGGCGATGCTGCGGCTCGTCCTGATCCGGATCCTCGTCTGCGGCCTCCGCCCCGGTTGCCAACCGCGCGATGAGTCGCAATAAACAGCGCTTCCGAGCCGGCGCGACCGGCCCGTCGACCTGGAGGCATGATGATGACGACGAGACCGACCGCAAAATCATCCGACAAGGATGTCTGGCGCGTCGGCGTGCTGTTCTCACGCAGCGGCCTGATGGAGGTCACGGAGTCCGAGCATTTCTTCGGCACCGCGCTGGCGATCCAGGAGATCAACCGGGACGGCGGCGTGCTCGGCCGCGAGATCGAGGTCATCGCCTATGATCCGGGCTCGCAGCCTGAGACGTTCCGCAAGCTCGCCGATCGACTGCTGACCGAGGACGGCGCCTCCGTCATCTTCGGCTGCTCGACCTCGGCCGAGCGCAAGGCGGTGCTGCCGGCGATCGAGCGTCGTAACGGCCTGCTGTGGTATCCCTCGCTCTACGAGGGTTTTGAATATTCGCCGAACGTGATCTACACCGGGCCGGCGCCGAACCAGAACGCGTTCCAGCTTGCCGAATACATCGTGCGCAAGCATGGCCCGCGCGTCTACCTGATCGGCTCGGACTACATCTATCCGCGCGAATCCAACCGCATCATGCGCGACCTCGTCGAGTCCTATGCGGGCCGCGTCGTCGGCGAGCAATATGTGGCGATGGAGGCGACCGATGCCGAGCTCTCGCGCGGCCTCAATGCCATCAGGGATGCCGCGCCCGACGTCGTGTTCTCGACCATCGTCGGCCGCACCGCACAGCGCTTCTATCGGATGTATGCGCAGGCCGGCTTCGACCCGAAGCGGCTGCCTATCGCCAGTCTCACGATGGCCGAGGGCGAGGTCCGCGCCATCGGTCCCGAATATTGCGCCGGCCACCTCACTGCGGCGAGCTATTTCGGTACGCTCGCGCGCGACAGCAACGACCGCTTCAAGGCGGCGTTCGCGGCCGCCTTCGGCGCCGACAAGCCGGTCAGCATGTGGAGCGCCTCGGCCTATGCGCAGATCAAGCTGTTCGCGCTGGCGTTGGCGCAGGCGGGCAGCCTCGATACCCAGAAGCTGGTCGAAGCCGCGCTCGGCCTCAGCCTGGAGGCGCCGGAGGGACCGATGCGGATCGATCCCGACAACAACCACGTCTGGACCACGCCGCGCATCGGGCGCGTGCGCGCCGACGGGCAGTTCGACATCGTCTGGGAGAGCAAAAGCCCGATCAAGCCGGACCCGTATCTTTCAGTGTCGCCGATCGGTGGCCGCTGGCTGAGCGAAGAGGCGCTCTCAGCATGAGGCCGGATGACCGCATGAAGCCGGGGGTGCGCCGGCTGATCGAGGAGCTGCGCGGCGCGCGCGTGCTGGTGATCCATCCGCGCGATGCCGAGGGCGATGCGCTGATCGACCAGCTCAAGCGCATCGGCTGCAACGTGCGCGGCGTGTGGCCGCCGCCGGCCGCGATCCCGCACGACATCGACACCGTGTTCCAGCTGATCGAGACCTCGGAGGAGATGATCTTTCCGGAAGGCACCAGCGAGCATCCCCTCACCTTCATCGCCATCGTCGACTACGAGAATCCGACCATCCTGAAGCGGCTGCTCGACAGCAACGCGCATGGCGTCGTCAACAAGCCGATCCGCTCGTTCGGCATCTTGTCGTCGCTGGTGCTCGCGCGCTCGCTACGCGGCTACACGCGCAGGCTCGAGGGCAAGGTGCAGAAGCTGGAGGAGACCTTGAAGGCGCGGCGCGACGTCGACAAGGCGGTGAAGATCCTGATGGGGCTGAAGCAGGTCGGCGAGGTCGAGGCCTATGAGCTGATCCGCGCCCAGGCGACGCAGAAGCGCGTCGCGATGGCGGATATCGCGATCTCGATCATCAATGCGCAGGAGACGCTCGGCGGATTGGGTGTGCTGGATGCGCCGGCCTCGCGCTGAGCGGGTGTTTCCGCGCTCATGCGCTGGGCAGCCGCGGCCCGAAATTTTTGCAGCCGATGGCGTTGACTTCGTATCAAGCATGGGAATTACTTGAGGACGTCGCGGACATCGGATGTCCGCCAATGGCCGGTCGGCCATTTCACATCAGGCTATGCAGCCCTCGCATTGCGCCGCAAGGCGCAGTCGGGGGCTTTTTGTTTGGCGCGCGCGACCCTCGCGAACGCAACGGAGACTCGTGCCTTGACGACGGATGACGACAGCAAAGTGCGGATCGCCTGCATCCAGATGCAGCCGATGGTCGGCGAGTTGGCAACCAACCTCGCCCACAGCCTCGACCTGATTCACCAGGCCGTGGCGCAAGGCGCCAGGCTCGTGGTGCTTCCCGAGCTCGCCTCCTCCGGCTACGTATTCAAATCGCGCGAGGAGGCCTTCGCCGCCTCCGAGACCATTCCAGGCGGTCCCGCAGTGACCGCCTGGAGCGAGATCGCCGCCGAGCACGGCCTGCATCTCGTAGCAGGGATCTGCGAGCGCGACGGCGCCAAGCTCTACAACAGCGCCGTGCTGATCGGACCGAACGGCTATATCGGAACGTTCCGCAAGGTGCACCTGTGGAACGAGGAGAACCTGTATTTCGAGCCCGGCAATCTCGGCTTCCCCGTCTACCACACCGAGATCGGCCGCATCGGCATGGCGATCTGCTACGACGGCTGGTTCCCGGAGAGCTATCGTCTCAATGCGCTGCAGGGCGCCGACATCGTCTGCGTGCCGACCAACTGGGTGCCGATCCCCGGCCAGGCCGAGGGCCGCGAGGCCATGGCCAACATCCTGGCGATGGCGGCCGCTCATTCCAACTCGATCTTCATCGCCTGCGCCGATCGCGTCGGCGTCGAGCGAGGCCAGCCGTTCGAAGGCCAGAGCCTGATCGTCAGCTACACCGGCTGGCCGGTCGCCGGCCCTGCGAGCCGCGACAAGGAGGAGATCGTGATCGCTGACGTGGCGCTCGGCGAGGCCCGCCGTGCCCGCAACTGGAACGCCTTCAACCAGGTCCTGCGCGACCGTCGCTCCGACGTCTACGACGAGATGCTCGGCAGCGAGGTCAAACGGGGGTGGTACTGACTGCTCCACGGCAATTTTCATCTCGACCATTCACGGAGGACAATCGATGACGTCGCGTTTGATCACCACCTCGCTGGCGCTCGCCCTTGCGGCGGGAACGGCACTCTCGCCTGCTCTGGCCGCCGATCCGATCAAGATCGGCGTTCCCGTCGGCCTGTCGGGCGCCAACTCCGTCGTTGCACCGTCGGTGGTGCAATCCGCCGAGCTCGCGGTGGAGGAGATCAACGCCAAGGGCGGCGTGCTCGGCCGCAAGCTCGCGCTCGAGGTCGCCGATGACGCCTCGGGCGCGGCCGGCGCCCAGAAGGCATTCGACGCGCTGATCTTTCAGAAGAAGGTCAACGTGCTGATCTCGATGGAGACCAGCGCGGCCCGCAACGCCGGCCTGCCGATCGTCGCCCGCGGCAAGACGCCCTACATCTACACCTCGTTCTACGAGGGCAAGTCCTGCAGCCCCTATCTGTATGTCAACGCCTGGGTGCCGGACCAGCAGGTGCCGCCGATCGTCGACTACTTCAACAAGGAGAAGAAGGCGAAGAACTATTTCCTGATCGGCTCCGACTACGCCTTCGGCCGCGGCATGCTCGGCTTCACCAAGAGCTACATCGAGAAGACCGGCGGCAAGGTGGTCGGCGAGGAATATCTGCCGATGGACGGCTCGGACTGGACCTCGATCATCTCCAAGCTCAAGACTTCCGGGGCTGACGCGCTGATCACCTCGACGGCGGGCGGCGCGCCGAACGTGACCCTGACCAAGCAACTGCGCGCCGCCGGCGTGAATCTGCCTTACGGCAACCTCGCCGTCGACGAGGGCACCGCCAAGGGCATGGGTGCTGATGCCGCCGGCATCTATCTGTCGGCCTCGTACGTCACGGGCATCGACACCCCCGCCAACAAGACCTTTTTGGCGGCGATGGCCAAGAAGTTTGGTGCCGAGCTGAAGACGCCGAACGATCTGTCGGTTCCGGAGTATGAGGCGGTGTACGCCTACAAGGCGGCGGTCGAGAAGGCCGGCAGCACCGACCAGGACAAGGTGCTGAAGGCGCTGGCCGAGGTCTCGGTCGACGGCCCGCGCGGCACGATCAAGATGGACAAGCAGCGCCATGCGCCGCTGACGATGTATCTCGGCCAGGTCCAGGCCGACGGCAGCGTCAAGGTGATCCAGAGCTTTGCGAACGTCGATCCCGGAGCGCAGTGCCCGGGCAAGTCCTGATCGCGTATGCTCCCGCGGGGCGGACGCGCGTCCGCCCCGCAACCTCTCGACCGGGAATGACCATGCTGACCGTCGCCCTCGATGCCGTCACGACGGCCGCCATGCTCTTCATCATCGCCGCCGGCCTTCTGATCGTGTTCGGCGTGATGAAGATCATCAACTTCGCCCATGCCGCCTTCCTGACCGTGGGCGCTTATGCAGCCCTGGTCGGCGCGCAACTGGGCCTGCCGTGGTTTCTGATCCTGCCGCTCGCCTTCGTCGCCGGCGCGGTCTGCGGCGGCGTGACGGAGATCGTGATCGTCCGCCGGCTCTACAAGCGTCCGCTCGATGCGATCCTCGCCACCTGGGGCCTCGGCATCGTGCTCGGGCAGCTCATCACGCTGATGTTCGGCCGCGAGGTGCAGTTTGTGCAAGCGCCGATCTCGGGAACGGTGCATCTGTTCGGCGCCGATTATTCGGCCTACCGGCTGGTGATGATCGCCGCGGCCATCGTCGTCGGCCTGCTGTTCACCGCTCTTCTCAACGGCACGCGGCTTGGTCTGTCGACCAAGGCCGTGATCATGAACGAGATGCTGGCGCAGGGCCTCGGCGTCGACTCCTCACGGGTCAGGCTGATCACCTTCGCACTCGGAAGCGGACTCGCCGCGCTGTCGGGCGCACTGATCACGCCGCTGTCGAGCGTCGACCCGAACATGGGCGTGCCCTGGCTGATCGGTGCGTTCATGCTGGTCATGGTGTCCGGCGGCTCGCTGCTGGCGCTGGCCGGCTCCTGCGCGGTCCTCGGCACTCTCCAGGTCCTGGTTTCGACCTTCGTCAATCCGATCCTCGGCGGTCTCACCATCGCGATCTGCGCCGCCGTCGTGCTGCGGATCCGCCCGGAGGGTTTTGCCCGTGCCTGATGCGCGCCCCCTCGCCTCTCCTGCGTCCCCAACGAAGCGCGCGATGCCGCTCCTGATCGTCCCCGCGTTGCTGGTCGCGCTCGCCGCCGGCGTGATCGTCGTGGCGCCGCTGCTGCTCGATACCTACCTCGTGAACATCCTGGTGCGCGCCTGCTTCGTCGCCATCGCGGCGATCACCGTCGACATCATGTGGGGCTATTGCGGCACGCTGACGTTCGGCCAGTCCGCCTTCTTCGGCATCGGGGCCTATGCGCTCGCGATCATGTTCACCGAATATGGCTTCGGCCCCTGGCAGATCTGCGCCGCGATCGGCGCAGCCGTGGTGGTGGCGGCCGCTGTCGCCGCCTTCACTGGCTGGCTGTCGTTCTACCCTGGCTCGACGCCGCTCTACGCCTCCGTGATCTCGCTGGTGGTGCCGATCGTGCTGGTGCAGATCCTCTATTCCGGCGGCACATTCACCGGCTCGTCGAGCGGACTTGTCGGCTTCGAAAGCTTCGATCTGGAGATCGAGACCTGGCTGCGACTCGCTGGTTTCGGATTGCTGGCGACGGCGACGCTCGCGCTCGTCGTGATGCGCAGTGACACCGGACGTCTGCTGGCGGCGCTGCGCGACAACGACGCACGCTGCACCTATCTCGGCATCGACACGTCGCGGCTGCGTATCACGGTGCTGGTATTGTCCGCGATCGTCTCCGCGCTGGCCGGATTCTTTTATGCCGGATTCGGCGGTATCGCCGCGCCCGAAAACGCGAGCTTCAGCTTCGGAACCAACCTCGTGATCATGGTCGCGCTCGGCGGCCGCGGCACCGTGATCGGTCCGGTGATCGGCGCGCTGTGCATCGAGGTGACGAGCGCCTACCTTGCCAATAGCCTCCCCTATGTGTGGGAGCTGATCGTCGGGCTTGCGCTGATCATCGTGATCCTTGTCTTCCCGGACGGTCTGCTTGGCGCTGTGATGCGCCTGGTCAAGCGCGGCGGTTCGGGACGGCGCACTGCGACGACGCTGCGCCCGGCCGCTGCCGCCACGGCGGTCAGCAATCCGGACGCCGTTGCCATCGAAGTTCGCGCGCTCGGCAAGCATTATGGCAGTCTCGCAGTGCTGGACGGCGTGCAGTTCACGGCATATCGCGGCGAATTGTTGAGCCTCGTCGGTCCCAACGGGGCTGGCAAGACCACCTTGATCCGCTGCCTGTCCGACGGCCGCGAACGCTCGACCGGCGACGTCGCGATCGCCGGCCACGACATCGTACGGCTGCCGCCGGATCGCGTCGTTCGGTTTGGCCTGGGACGCAAGTTCCAGACGGCATCGGTGTTCGAGACCCTGACCGTCGCAGAGTGCCTGCGCGTCGCGCGGACACATGCTGATCCTCCCGCACTGACCTCGCGCGCGGTGACGCTGGCGCTGCCGCCTGCAGCCATGTCGGTCGTCGAACGCTCCGGGCTCAGCGAGCGGCTCGATGAGGAAGCGCGCAATCTGAGCCACGGGCTCAAGCAGGCACTCGAGCTCGCGATGGTGCTGTCGCTCGAGCCCGACGTGCTGCTGCTGGATGAGCCAACCGCCGGACTGACGCGCGCGGAACGGCAGAGCTTCGCCGACATCCTCACCGCCCTCGCCCGCCGCGACCGGCTCTGCATTCTCCTGGTCGAGCACGATCTCGATTTCGTGCGCGAGATATCCTCGCGCATCATCGTGCTGCACCAGGGGCGCCTCGCGCTCGACGGCTCGGTCGACGAGGTCGTGAACAGCGAGCTGGTGCGCGAAATATACACCGGACAGCATGTTCCGCATGCGGAGGCCCTCGCATGAGCAACGTTCTGGATGTTCACGAGCTGGCAAGCGGCTACGGCTCGTCGGAGGTGATCAGCAATGTCGGTTTTGCGCTCGGCAAAGCCGAAACCCTCGCGATCGTGGGCAAGAACGGCATGGGCAAGACCTCGCTGCTCAAGGCCATCGTCGGCTTCCTGCCGGCCTGGCGCGGCCGAGTGAGACTTGCAGGCAAGGACGTGACGCGGATAGCGCCGCATCTGAAGCGGAAGATGGGGCTGGTCTATGTGCCGCAGGAGCATGCGCTGTTCCAAGACCTGTCGGTGCGCGACAATCTCAGGCTCGGCGTGCTCACGGACGACGACATGACCGCGCGTTTCGAGCAGGTCGGCGGCTGGTTCCCCGTGCTCACCAAGCGGCTGAGCCAGCGGGCCGGCACACTGTCCGGCGGCGAGCAGAAGATGCTGATCGTGGCGCGCGCGCTGATGGCGAAGCCCGACGTGCTGCTGCTCGACGAGGTCACGGAAGGTCTGCAGCCGTCCGTCGTCGACCGGCTGTCCGAGGTGCTGGTGCGGGCTCGCCGCGAGATCGGCACCTCGATGATCGTGGTCGAGCAGCATCTGCCGTTCGCGCTCTCGATCAGCGACAGATACCTCGTGTTCAAGCGCGGCGAGATCGTCGATGCCGCCGCTGTCGACCGTGACTCCGCCGCGCGCATCGACGAGCACATGCGGATCTAGCGAACGCCTCGGCGGGAGAACAGCGAGATCAGCACCGGCAGCGTGATCAGGATGACCATCGGGGCCAGCATCATGCCGGTGACCACGACGATCGCGAGCGGCTTCTGCACCTGCGAGCCGATGCCGGTCGACACCGCGGCCGGCATCAGGCCGATGCCGGCGACGACGCAGGTCATCAGCACCGGACGAAGCTGCAATTCGCCGGTACGGATGACGGCCTCGATGCGGTCGACGCCCTCATCGATCAGCTGGTTGAACTGCGACAGGATGATGATGCCGTCCATCACGGCGATGCCGAACAAGGCGATGAAGCCGATCGCCGCCGAGACGCTGAACGGGATTCCGGTCAAGACGAGGCCGACCACGCCGCCGAAGATCGCCATCGGGATCACGCTCATGGCGAGCAAGGTATCGGCCATCGAGCCGAAATTGAACCACAGGAGCACGCCGATCAGCGCGAGGCTGATCGGCACCACGATCGACAGCCGCTTGATCGCGTCCTGCAGATTGCCGAACTCGCCGACCCACTCGACATGCGAGCCGGGCGGCAACTGCACCTGCTCGGCGACCTTCTGCTGCGCCTCCTGGATCGCGCTGCCGAGGTCGCGCTCGCGCACCGAGAACTTGATCGGCAGATAGCGCTCCTGCTGCTCGCGATAGATATAGGCCGCGCCCGACACCAGCTTGATGGTGGCGACCTCGCTCAGCGGAATTTGCGTAATGCCGTTCGGCCCCTGCGCACCGATGCGCAGATTCTCGATCGCCTCCGCGCTCTTGCGATATTCCGGCGCCAGACGAACGATGATCGGGAAATGCCGGTCGGAGCCGGGCTCGTAGAGATCGCCCGCGGTGTCGCCGCCGATCGCGACCTTGATGGTGGCGTTGATGTCGCCAGGCGCGAGCCCGTAGCGCGCCGCCTTGGCGCGGTCGATGTCGATCTGCACGGTCGGCTGTCCGAGCGAGGTGAACACCGCGAGATCGGTGATGCCCTGCACCGTCGACAGCACCTGCTTGATCTTGTTGGCGGTATCCGTCAGCGCCTGCAGATCATTGCCATAGAGCTTGATCGAGTTCTCGCCTTTCACGCCGGAGACGGCTTCGGAGACGTTGTCCTGCAGATATTGCGAGAAATTGAACTCGACGCCGGGGAAGCGGTCGTCGAGCTGCTTCAGCAACTCCGCGGTAAGCTGATCCTTGTCCTTGGTGCCGGGCCAGTCCTTCACCGGCTTCAGCGGCGCGAAGAACTCGGCATTGAAGAAGCCCGCGGCATCGGTGCCGTCGTCGGGACGGCCGTGCTGCGAGACCACCGCATCGACCTCGGGCCGCGCGCGGATGATCTTGCGCATCTCGTTGACGTAGGCGTTGCCCTCCTGCAGCGAAATCGTCGGCGGCAGGGTCGCACGGATCCAGAGATTGCCCTCCTCCAGCTTGGGCAGGAATTCGAGCCCGAGCAGCCGGCCGACCACCACGGTCAGCAGCACGAGACCGATCGCGCCGGTCATCACCAGATTGCGGTTGCCGACCGCCCAGCGCAGCACCGGCGAATAGATCGCGTGCAGCAGCCGCATCAGCCGGGTCTCGGTCTCCTCGACATGTGCGGGCAGGATGATCGCGCTCAGCGCCGGCGTCACGGTGAAGGTCGCAAGCAGACCGCCGGCGAGCGCATAGGCATAGGTGCGCGCCATCGGCCCGAAGATGTTGCCCTCGACGCCGCTCAGGGTGAACAGCGGCAGGAACGCGGCGATGATGATCGCGGCGGCAAAGAAGATCGAGCGCGACACGTCGGCGGCCGCCGACAGGATCGCGTGGCTCTTCATGCCCATCATCGTCTCTGGCGAGATGTGACTCTCCTCGGCCTCGGACAATGGCGTGGTCTGCGTCAGCCGGCGGAAGATCGCCTCGACCATAATGACGGTGGCATCGACGATCAGGCCGAAATCGATCGCGCCGACCGACAGCAGGTTCGCCGACTCGCCGCGCAGCACCAGGATGACGACGGCGAAGAACAGCGCGAACGGAATCGTGGCGCCGACGATCAGCGCGCTGCGCAGATTGCCGAGGAATATCCACTGCAACAGCACGATCAGACCGATGCCGACCACCATGTTGTGCAGCACGGTGTGGGTCGTGGTGTCGATCAGGTCCTTGCGGTCGTAGATGCGCTCGATGCGCACGCCCGGCGGCAGGATCGTCGAGTTGTTGATCTGGTCGACCAGTTGCTCGACCCGCGCGATCGTCGGCGAACTCTGCTCGCCGCGCCGCATCAGCACGATGCCCTGGACGATATCGTCGTTGTTGTTGAGGCCGGCGATGCCGAGCCGCGGCTTCTCCGCCACCGTGACGTTGGCGACGTCCTTCACCAGCACCGGATTGCCGCCGCTCTGCGACACCATGGTATTGGCAAGGTCGTCCATCGAGCGGATCAGGCCGACGCCGCGCACGACCGCCGACTGCGTGCCGATCTCGACCGTGTTGCCGCCGACATTGATGTTGGAGTTGCCGACCGCCTGCAAGAGCTGCGGCAGGGTCAGACCGTTGGCGACCAGCTTGTTGAAATCGACCTGGATCTCATAGGTCTTGGTCTTGCCGCCCCAGCCGGTGACGTCGATGACGCCAGGCACGGCGCGGAAGCGCCGCTGCAGCACCCAGTCCTGCAAGGTCTTGAGGTCGAGCACGCTGTAGCCGGGCGGACCACGCAGCCGGTAGCGATAGATTTCGCCGACCGCGCTCAAGGGCGAGATCTGCGGCGTGACGTTGCCCGGCAGTGGTGACAGCTGCGACAGCCGGTTCAGCACCTGCTGCAAAGCTTCGTCGTAGGTGTAGTCGAACGAAAACTGCAGCTTGACGTCGGACAGGCCGTACAACGAGATCGTTCTGATCGTGCGCAGGTTCTTGATGCCCGCAACCTGGGTTTCGATCGGGATCGTGATGTAGCGCTCGATCTCCTCGGCCGAGAGACCCGGGCTCTGCGTCACGATGTCAACCATCGGCGGGGTCGGATCGGGATAGGCTTCGATGTTGAGCTGGCGGAACGCGATCAGGCCGCCGATCAGGACGGCGACGAACATTCCGACCATCAGGAAGCGCCGCTGGACGGCGATGGCGACGAGGCGGTCCATTCAGATCGGCACTTTCAGGAAGGCAGGCGGGAGGCGCGCATCTCAGCTGCCCGAGGCTGCGCGATCGATGAACAGGCTGCCCTTGGTGACGATCTGCTCGCCTGCGCTCAGATTGCTTTCGACGGCGACCTGATCGCCATTGATCAGACCGGTCTTGATCTTGCGCAGCTCGATCGACTTGTCGGGACGGGCGACCCAGACGCGAACCTGGTTGCCTTCGTAGATCAGCGCCTGTCGGGGCACTGCAACGGCAGGCTGTTCGCCTGGCGAATAGATCGTCACGTTGGCGAACATCTCCGGCTTCAGCAGCCCGTCCTTGTTGTCGATGGTGGCGCGGACGAGCAGCCTGCGGCTCGCCGGGTCGATCGAAGCGGCGACGTAGTTGATGCTGGCCTTGAGCGGCCGGCCGGGCAGCGCCAGCACGTTGACGAGGATTTCCTCGCCGATGTTCACCAGCGCCGCATCGCTCTCACGGACGAACGCGGTCAGCCAGACCGTGGAGAGATCACCGATCACGAAGACCGGGTCGCTCGCGCCGGAATTGACATATTGTCCGGGGCCGACCTTGCGCTGCACGACCGTGCCGGCGATCGGCGAGTAGATGGTGATCTCGCGGTCGATCACGCCCTTGCTCTGGAAATCGGTGATCGCGGCATCGGTGAAGCCGAGGATACGCAGCTTGTTGCGCGCGGCCTCCAGCGCCGTTTGTGACGACCGCATGTCGTTCTGAGCCTGAACGGAGGTCGCCTCCGCCTGCTGAAAATCCTTCAGCGGGATCGCCCGGCCTTCGAAGAGGTCCTTGGCGCGCTTGTACTGGATGTCGGCGAGGTCGAGCGCGGACTTCGCCTTGTTCATCGCGCTGATGGCGGCGATGAAATCGTTCTGGGCCTGCACCGTGTCGGCGGCCTCGATCACGAACAGCGGCTGGCCCTGGCGCACGGTTTCGCCGGGACGGGCGAGCAGCTTGGTGACGCGGCCGGCATAGGGCGAGAAAACCGGTGTCGAGCGATCCTCGTCGACGGCAACCTTGCCCTCGGTAATGTGCTCGGCACGAAATATCTTCTCACACACCGGCTCGATCGTCAGCGTCGACCATTCCGCCGCCGACGGCGTGAAGGTGGTGCCGTTGCGCTTGGACTGGCTGGAGAGCTCGATATTGTCTTTCGCCGCCGATCGCGACGGGAGCTGCATGTAGCCATAGCCGCCCGCGCCGGCCATCGCCAGGGCAGCAAGGCCGATCAGCAGCCGCTTGGTGCTGAGCATCTGCGGAGATGGGTTCATGTCAGACGCCATGGCTGGTCAGATAGGCTCGCTTTATCTGTCGACGATTCCGGCTCTGGCGGTCTCATCGTGGCGCTAATAGTGCGGAACTGGAGCTTTAAACAACCTAAAAATCGCCCAACTCGTCCCTGTTTTGCTTTAAAAATTTGAAAGTTCAACGACAGCCGTTCAGCTTGCATTCAGCTCGTTCCGGGCAATCGCGGTTGCACCGCGGCGCACCATGGACGCATCGACGGCGCCGCGGATCGCCGGGACGGTGTCGCCGGTCGATGAGCCAACCTCCGCGGGTACGCCTCTACTCCGGCCTCACCTTTTGTGCTCCGGCTCGGGCGAGATCGCAACGTCGTGCGTGTTCGCGAAAATCGAGTCATGGTTTCCATGGCCCTGCGATGGCTGGCGGCCATGCGATCATCGATGGCAGCCTCGATCAGGTGACTGGGACGCGCACATGAAGACGCAGTCTCGCGGCGCAGATGCGTCCGAGTCTTGCTGATTTTCTTGCCGATCGCTTCACCCTCTCGTGAACAGGGCGCAGGGAAGGCCAGGCGCCGGCTGGCGCCTGCGGCCCGCCTGCGAAAAGAATGCAGGCGGCAGGTACCACAGGTGCAGCCGAGAACGCCCGGCCTTCCCTGCGCGATGGTTTTCACGGTTATAGCGCGCTCTCCCCGGTGTCCGGCTTGATAGCCACCGTCGTCGGCGGGATCATCACCCGCGGACTTAGCGCCAGCGTCGGGGCGCCAGGACCACACGCCTTCCCGTCCGTGCCACCCCGTTCGTCCGCGTAGCCAAGCTACGCTGCTGCATGAACACAGCCATCGCTGCCCGCCCCGCGTGTCGTGACGATCGCGCGCTACGCCCCTTCTTCATGGAGCGGGATGCGCGGAATAGAGCATGATTTCTGAAAAAATGAAAGAGGAATTTTGGAGTGGAGCGAAGTTTTCCGGATTTCTGAATTCCAATGATGCGACCTCTGCCGGTGGGCAGGTCGCGCAGCGCCGTTATCAGCTTAAGTTAGGTCCTGGATGCGCTGTGAGATACAGCGCCCTCTCCCCTTGTGGGCTACCGCATTCACACATCGATGTTGAATACGGGAAGAACGTCTGATTCCCTGTCATTCTCTTTCGGAGGAGGCT
>NZ_JBNPUM010000018.1:0-91404 GCF_051168175.1 Bradyrhizobium sp. HKCCYLRH2047 | reverse complement strand
GGCTGTACCTGTGGTACCTGCCGCCTGCATTCTTTTGAGCAGGCGGGCCACGGGCCTCAGCCGAGGTCCGGCCTTCCCCGCGCCCTCTCGTTTCAGGGCGACATGACGAATGCATCACCTGGGCGTTGCGCGCCACGGGAGCGTGAGATCGTGTCTCGCCGGAGGATCTGCGTGGCATGATGGATTGTCGACCCATCCCGTCGCGTCCGCCATGAGGCGAATCTGAAACGGCCATCGAGAGCGCAAGGAAATGACGACTCTATTTTGATTTGAATCAAATCATACATTCTACTTGTGATTTCAAATACCCGAGCGGTTGGACGGCGGGGGAGGCGAGATGGCGACCATTCCAGTTGAGCAGGCACGCTCGGTTGCGATGTTCCACGCCGCTTCGAAAAGCGCTCCGGATATCGCCGATCGACAAATGGCGCGGTTTTTCGGCTCGGACCTCGATCCAAACCCGATCATTATTTTTGATCTGACCGGCACGCCGGCATTCTATGATTTCAGCTTCTATCAACAGGCTCTACTCGTCGGCGTCATCAGGTGCACGGCGGACACGAGGCTGCAATCCGCAGCCTGGGCATTCGAGCCGCCGTCGCGGCAGCTGTCCGACACGAACGCACTCAAGATCGCGACGGAAGCGATGAACAAGATCGCGCCGGACGCAACCCTCGTCAGCCATTCCTTCGTCGCATATTCGTACGCAAAGATCGGCGTTCGCGTTTCCTACGTCAAGGATGGTCACCCCGCATCGTTCATCGTCGACTACTATGATCGATCGGTTCTCACACAGACCGATCTCGCTCCGAGTCCGCCGCCGGTCGATTTGCTGGATAGCATCGACGGGCTCATTCCCCACTCGATCTTGGACTCTCAGAAGCTCGGTTTTCTCGACGTGTCGGAGCCAGAGCCGCTACGTGGCCAGAGCGAGCGAGAAATGATTCGCAGCATCGTGTCTGGGATTCTGCCGGAAAGCGGTGATCTGCCGGACATCAAGTTTGACGATTCCGACTATAAGACGCTGCAGGCCTACTTTGCTGCGACGCCGCCGGCGATCGCATCCTCGATCCTGCCGGTTCCTCTCTTTGCGCAGATTACGCCTGTCTATTGCGCGGTCGCATCCGCGCAGATGATCCTGGCGTATTTCGGATTCACGGCGACACCCGAGCAAATTGCCGAACAGATGAAGCCTGGCCCCAAGGGCGCCACCAACAAAGCCCAAGTCTCGGCGTATCAGTTTTTTGCGGGAGGGCGATTGGCGCCGACCTTTGATCAAGCTCCGAGTTTCGATCACGCCCTCGACGCGTTGCAGAAATTCATTCCGTTCAAGAGCGGTCTCCCGGGCCATGCGCGTGTCTGCCGCGGCTGGAAGCAATATTCCTTCGTATCGTCTCTCACCGGAAATGTGACGGGAACTGAGCACTATTTTCTGATCAATGATCCATATCCCGTGGGCGAGGGCAGCATTCGCTGGGAGAACCTCAAGAATCACAACTACGCCAATGCGATCAGCTTCAGCCGAATGGGAGGCACATGATGCCGTGTCCGGATTTGCGCGTGAGCAAGTACTGCATCTGGACGCCTGTGGACGGCGCGGTATTCGGCCTGCATGGCTACACCGGGGGCATGGTCCTCGTTTCGCAGGATCTGTTCGAGTCGTTGACCGAGAGAGGCTCGCTCGACCTGATACGTCAGAGATATCAGGACGAGTTTGATGCCTTATGGCTGCGCGGCTTCATCACGAGCCTTACCCCCTTGGAGGAGCGAGAGGCGGTGGTGGAGATCTCCAGATCCCTGCAGGCACGTCGCCGGCAACTACATTTCGTTATCGCGCCAACCTTTGACTGCAATTTCCGCTGCAGTTACTGTTTTGAGCGGGAGCTGCAGAACGACATCGATCGCCGACCAAACCCGCTTTCGCAGATCGATCGTGCGACCAGCGATCGACCTGGTGCCGACTCGGGCGCTTGTTTCATGGGCCACGGCGACAAGGTGAGCATGTCGCGAGACGATGTCGATGCGGTGTTTGCCGGCATCGATGATCTGATCGAGCAGTCGGAGACCAAACAATGGTCCAGGAATATCACCTTGTTCGGCGGAGAGCCGTTGTGGGTTTCCAATCTTCCGGTCATCGAACGCGCCGTCGAGCTCGGCAGCTCGCGAGGCTTCCGCTTCTCGGCGGTTACCAACGGCTATGACGTCGATCGGTTCATGGACGTCATCGGGGTCGACGCAATCCATTCACTCAACATCTCGGTCGATGGCACGCGGGCGATCCATGACAAGCAACGATTCCTGACCAACGGCGGAGGGACCTTTGACAGGATCGTGGACAATATCGATCTGGTCCTGAGGGAGCGGCCCGGCGTTCGCGTCGTTGTGCGCTTCAATTTCAGCCGCGCCAATTTCCACGAGCTCAGACCGTTGCACGATTTGTTCGGTTCTCGCGGCTTCCTGCAGAATCCGAATTTTGATCTCAATGCAAACATCATCTACGACAAGGCCAATGGTCGGAAGACACTGCGGTCCGATCGCGAGCTATTGGATATCGTGCTGGCGCAGGCGCCGAAAACGAATGTGTCGCTGGATTGCTTCAATGCGGGCGTCGCGGGCCGGATCGTGAGCGCGATCCGGAAGCGGGAAGAATTCCGGTTCTCCGGTTCTTATTGTGCGGCCAATGCGGGAATGTACATCTTCGCACCCGACGGCGGCCTCTACAAATGTTGGGAAGACATTGGCGCAGCTCGCTCGCTGGTCGGCAGCTATCGAGAGCGGCCGGTGGTGCTCAATGGCAGAGACGATCAGTGGAAGGGGCGCCAACTTGAAGGCATGGCAAAATGCCAGTCATGCCGTTTTGCGCTCATCTGTAGCGGCGGGTGCGCCCAGCATGCTCACCAGCAGATGGGAAGCATGAACGATAAATACTGCGACAATTTCGACAAGCGATATGCCGTTTCGGTGGCCAAGGTTGGCGACGAGATTCGTAAACTGGTCGTATGTGCGTAGCAAGGTGGAGAGAGGATCAAGTCATGTCTGACATCAAGATGCCCGAAGACAAGCTGGACGTCTTCAAGCTGATGACGACCCAGCACATCAAGGTTCTGAACCAGAAGGGAGCGAACCTGAAATACGAGAAGCTGACGGTCGGCCAGCTTCTCGAGATGCTCGGCTTCAAGCGACCGGAAGCCGGGGCAGCCGATGCGATCTCGGTCGACGAGGAGCCCGAGGGTTGGCTTTGCGGAGCCGACAGCGTCTGCGGCTTGAACAAGTCCGCGTGAGGGACTCCGGCGAAGCCAATCGTCGGACCGCATGATCGGCAGCCATCACCTCGGCCAGGCGCGCGTCATTGCATCTGGCCGCGGTGTGCTGCGCGAAACACTGGCGGATCCGGAAGAAGTGCGATCGTTGGCGGAAGCTTGGACGGTGACACGGCCCTGCCAATACAGGTGGTCACGCTTGAGCGGTTCTGTGGCCGCAACATTCTTGCTTAAGGCAGGTTGATCTTGCTCAAAGCTGCTCCTCGCGCCCGTGGTCCAATAAGTTTGACACGGGAGAGGAGCCGGAAATGCAAACATCAGTTCAAATTGAATTTGAAGGGATCCGCGTGTCCGCCGAAATCCGGGCTGCCGTCGAGCAACATGTCGCGGAACTGGAGAGTCGCTTTGGCCGGATCACTGCGGCTCGCATCATGGTCAAAGGTCCGGGCGGTCATCACCAAACCGGCGGTCAATATCTGGTGAGCGTTCGGCTGGCGCTGCCTGACGGTCGGGAGGTCCACGTTGGACGTACCCCGAAGCTGGATGAACGGTACGACGACTTGACCTTCGCCGTGGACAACGCATTCAAACGCGCGCGTCGACAACTGCAGGACCGGGCGCGACTGATGCGGGGCGACGTCAAGACGCATGAGCCTCAACCCATCGGAACCGTTGCGCGTATCGATCCAAGCGGCCAGTTCGGCTTTCTGGAAGCCGCGGACGGCCACGAAGTCTATTTCAACTGCAATAGCGTCGTTGAGGGTGGATCAAGCATCGTGCCCGGCGCCCGCGTCAGCTACGTTGAGGAGATCGGAGAGAAGGGACCGCAGGCGAGCACGGTCAGAATGCTCGGGAAACATGGGCTGCGGGCTTAGCTCGGCGGCTGAGTGGGGACGCGGACGACGGGCAGGTTTGACGTTGGAGGTAACCGATGATTGGTGATCGCCTGCGCTTGTTCTGTCTTCATGGCACGGAGGTGCTTGGCGAAAAAGTTGCTCATGCGCTTGGATGCCGTCTCGCCGCTGTCGAAGAACGCAGCTTCGAGGACGGCGAACACAAGGTGCGGCCGCTGGAGGTTGTCGCCGGCTGCGACGTCTACGTTCTGCATAGCCTCCATGGCGGTCCTGACGAGAGTCCGAACGACAAGCTGTGCCGGCTGCTGTTCCTCGTCGGGGCATTGAAGGATGCCGGTGCCGCGCGGGTGACGGCGGTCACACCGTATCTGTGCTATGCGCGAAAAGATCGTCGCACCAAGGCCAATGACCCGGTCACGATCCGTTATCTTGCGACCATGTTCGAGGCGATCGGTGTTGACGCGGTGGTGACCCTCGAAGTTCACAACGAGGCCGCGTTCGAGAACGCGTTCCGTTGCCCATCGGTCGCGTTGAGCACGGCGCCGCTCTTGATCGGCAGGATCAGGGCGATCGCAGCTGATCGGCCGATTGCCGTGGTTTCGCCGGATCTCGGAGGCGGCAAGCGAGCGGACCTGCTTCGCGAGGTTCTTGGGAAGGCGCTCGGCCGTCCGATCGGCAAGGCGTTCGTGGAGAAGCATCGCAGCTCCGGTGTCGTTTCGGGCGATTTGTTCGCCGGGGAGGTGGCGAACTCGCTGTGCGTGATCGTGGACGATCTCATCAGCAGCGGTGGAACCCTGGTGCGGGCGGCGAAGGCGGCCCGTGCCCATGGAGCCGAAGAGGTAATAGCTTGCGTCGCGCACGGCCTGTTCATGCCAGGCGCGGCAACGACGCTGGCCGATCCTGCGATCGACCGCATCATTGCGACCGACAGCGTGCCGCCGTTCAGGCTTCCGCCGGGCGCGGTTCGCGACAAGCTCGAGATCGTCTCGGCGGCGCCCCTTCTCGGAGAGACCATTCGTCGGCTGCACCACAACGAGCCGCTGACGGAGCTGCTTCCGTATCAGGATTGATCCCTGCAATTCAAATTCTGGCTCTCGCCGTGAGCTGCCGCTCGAGCTGCGCTGCGTCCGCCTTGGCAAGTTTGAGATAGGTGCGCGTCAGCCGCGGCCATTTTTCCGGCGTCCGTGGATGGGCGTCGGCGAGATGAGCGATGGATAGCCTGGCGCGGAGCATGGCCCGGCCAATCCGATAGAACAAGAACAGTCCGCTGGCCGGGTCATCATTGAGCTGGACGGCCAGATGCCGCCGAAGCCTCTCAGCGACCCACAGTCCTCCCAATCGGGCGCATTCCAAGTGCAGGAAGGCAATTTCGTCCAGAGCATCCGATGTCCGCAAGCGGGCATTGAACTCCAGGCAGTCGATGATGGGGAAGGGAGGGCTCAACCAGATATGTTCCGGCCGCAGATCGCCATGGCCGTCAAGGACGTGCCGGTGATGCACCCGCTGCGCCAGCAGCTCGGTTCGCTGCCGGAGGAAACGGCATTGCAGGTCGGCAATGCGCTCGATGGTGCCGCGGGGCAGGTCGAAGGCCGGCTCGAGCAAACCTCGCCGATCCGCGAGAACTGCCTTTTGCAGGGTCACCATGTAGCTCTCCGGATTGATCATGATCCGGCGCGCATGCGAATAGAAGCGGCTCAAACGACTGGCCAAGCCATCGATCTGGGCCTGGGAGACCTTGCGATCGCGAAGCCCGGCTTCGAGCGTTCGGCCTTCATCGAGCCGGCGCATGACGACGAGCCAATCAACGATGTGTCCGCCTCCTCCGATGGCGTAGCCACCCGGCGCAGCCGTCAGCGGCACTACTCCGTGATAGACATCGGGCGCCAGCCTTCGGTTCAGCGAAACCTCAGCGCGGCAGGCGTCTGCGCGGCGCTCAAGGCTAGAGAAATCGAGATATGGAAAATTAACCGGCTTCTTGAGCTTGTAGACGTGCTCGTCAACCATGAAGACCCAGGACATGTGGGTCTCCCGCGTGATCACGGCGTGGGGCGTCGGGACATAGCTGTCCGGCCGGCTGAGAAACGCCACCTTGCGCGCAAGAGCGGTCGCGCTGCTATTCTCAGCGTCATCGTCCCAGGGTTCATTCTGCCATCCGGGCATATGATGCCTATCGCCAATCGCGGCTGTCGGCAGCTTGATACGGATCAATAGCAGTGGCTGTCCGGCTCATATCCTGCGCCTCTTCCGCGTGAGGTCTGCCATGCTGTTCCAGAACCGAACCGATGCCGGCCGGCAACTCGCCGAGGCTCTGCTCAAATACAAGGGGCGGCACCCGGTCGTTCTTGCGCTGCCGCGGGGCGGCGTGCCGGTTGCGGCGGAAGTCGCAGCAGCCCTCAATGCGCCACTCGATCTACTGCTGGTCCGCAAGATCGGGCTGCCGGGGCAGCCGGAGCTCGCAATGGGGGCCATCGCGGATGGGGAGGGCATGACCATCATACGTAACCAGGACGTGATCGAGCTGTCCGGCGTCACTTCAGAAGAGTTTGAGGTCGTCTGCAAAAAGGAACGTGCTGAGATCGAGCGGCGCCGCGAGCGTTATCTGGGCGATCGGGCTCGTGCCACAGTCAAGGGGCAGGTCGCGATCATCGTCGATGACGGCGTTGCGACAGGCGCAACCACGCTTGCTGCCATCAAGGCGGTTCGGAAACAGGAACCGAAAGAGCTCGTGCTTGCGGTCCCGGTCGCGCCGCTGGACACCATCGGGAAATTGCATGCGGACGTCGATGCGGTGGTCTGTCTGCATGAGCCGCAGGAGTTTGGTGCGATCGGCTATTTCTATCGCGACTTTCATCAGGTCGGCGACGACGAGGTGATTGCGACTTTGAGACAGTTTCCACCAAGCAGATCCATGCCCGCCTCCTGACGAGCCGGCGGTCTAATGATCGTGGGGCAGCGGTTCCCAGCGGTCGCCGACCTTCACGTAGGATCGCTTCACCGCCGCCCAGGCTATTCGGTGAGCAATCTCCTCCTGCCGTTCGTCTTCCACATGAGAGGCAAAGGCGTGGTTGAACGCTTCACGATAAATGTCCTGCGCGTGCGACGGGAGGTGAGCGCGAACAGGAGGGGGAAGATCGATGTTTGCACGATAGGGCATGGCTCGGGCCTCGGATGTAAACTGCCGCGCCTTGCTCGGGACGCCGCGGCGTTTCCACCAGAAAGGATAGACGCAACTTGCTGCCGCCTCTTGACCGGCGTCAAACAGGAAATGCGCATAAATCGACAGGATGACCGACGTCATGTGAGCGCCGAGGAACATCGATGGACCCGTCACCGAGCGCGCTGCTAACCGATCTGTATCAGATGACCATGATCGAGGCGTATCTTGAATCGGGCCAGACTGATACAGCCGTGTTTGAGTTCTTTGTACGCAAGCTGCCGCCGCAGCGCAGCTTCCTGATGGCGGCCGGACTGGAGCAGGCGCTCGACTTCCTGCAAAACATGCGGTTCTCGCAAGACGAACTCGACTGGCTTGAGCGAACTGACAGGTTCAGCAAGTCGTTGATCGACTATCTCGCCAATTTCCGCTTCACCGGCGAGGTCCACGCGATGCCGGAAGGCACCGTGTTCTTTGGCAATGAACCGATCCTTAGGGTTACAGCTCCTTTGCCGGAGGCGCAGCTTGTCGAGACGCGCCTGATCAACATCCTGCATTTTCAGACACTGATTGCCTCCAAGGCCGCGCGCATGGTCTTACTCGCGCCAGACAAGCTCCTGATCGACTTCGGCTTGCGTCGCGCCCATGGTGCCGAGGCAGGGCTGCTGGCTGCCCGCGCGAGCTATGTCGCGGGATTTTCCGGCACGGCAACCCTCCTGGCCGAGAAGTCATTCGGCATTCCGACCTATGGCACCATGGCGCATTCGTTCGTTCAATCCTTTGATGACGAAGCTGCAGCATTCGAAGCGTTTGCGCGCGCCCGGCCGAAGAATCTCGTCCTGCTGATCGACACTTATGACACCGAGGCGGCCGCGAGGAAGGTCGTCATGCTGGCGCCCCGATTGAAGGAGCTTGGAATTGCCGTCAGCGCCGTGCGGATTGACAGCGGGGATCTGTCTGCGCTCGCCAGGAACGTGCGCTGCATTCTGGATGCCGGCGGACTCCATGACACCGGCATCTTTGTCAGTGGCGGAATAGAGGAGGGCACCCTGATTGCCTTCGCTCGGGACGCGGCGCCGATCGACGGTATCGGCATCGGCACGGGCCTCGTCACGTCGTCCGATGCGCCGGCACTCGACTGTGCCTATAAGCTGCAGGAGTATGCGGGCTTGCCGCGCCGCAAGCGCTCGACGGGAAAGGCCACCTGGCCCGGCCGCAAGCAGGTTTGGCGCCGGTATGACAGCGATGGCCGTATGCTCGCCGACATTCTTTCGACCGAGGAGGACCAACAGGAGGGGGAAGCGCTGATCCAAGCTGTGATGCTCGGCGGACGCCCTGTCGGCTCTCGACCATCACTTCACGACATCCGGGCTCACGCGCGCCGGCAACTGGATCAACTGCCTCCGGAGCTGAAAGCCTCCAAATCGGTTCCGCCCTATCCGGTTCAGATTTCAAGCCGTCTTGAACAGCTGGCAGCTGTCGCCGACCGGATAGGCTCGCGTCCCTGAATTCTGATCTGCATCAAGGGAAACAGCTCGATCCGTCTCTAGCCTGTCGAGCGACGGAGGTGCATCGATGCCGGTACAGAATGCCGAAATTGCAGAGATGTTCGACCAGACCGCCGAACTTCTCGAGATCAAGGGCGGCAATCCGTTTCGTTCGCGGGCCTATCGCAATGCTGCGCGGGTGATCGAGCGCCTTCCCAAGAGCATCACCAACCTCTTGAAGGCGGGCGAGGATCTTTCCGAGCTGCCAGGTATCGGCAAGGATCTGGCAGGAAAGATCGAAACGATCGTCGCGACCCATCATTTCGATGTGCTGGACAAACTCAAGCGTGAACTGCCCGGCGATCTCGGTGAGATCGCGGCGCTCCCGGGCTTGGGTCCGAAGCGCGTCAAACTGCTCTACGACAAGCTGGGCGTGCGGTCACTCGAGGACCTCAGGCGCGCGGTGAAGTCGGGTCGGCTGAGAGAGCTTCGAGGCTTCGGTGCCAAGAGCGAGGAAAAACTCGCCGCGGCGCTGGCCAAGCCTCGCGCCGAGAGGCGCTTCAGATTATCCGAGGCCGAAGCCGAAGCGGAAGCACTCCTCAGCCATCTGAGGCCGAACGCGAGCAACGGACGGGTGATCGTCGCCGGAAGCTACCGCCGCAGGCGCGACACCGTCGGCGATCTTGATATCCTGATGGTGGCGCGTGACGGCCACGCCGCCGGCGAGAGACTCTCTCGATATGACAATGTCGCTGATGTGCTTGCTCATGGCGATACGCGGACGGCGGTGGTGCTGCGCTCCGGGCTGCACGTCGACCTGCGCGTTGTTCCTGAGGCAAGCTACGGCGCCGCGCTGATGTATTTCACCGGATCCAAGGCGCACAACATCTCCTTGCGCGGACTCGCCAACGACCACGGCTGGAAGCTGAACGAATACGGCCTTTTCGCCGGTAAACGGCGCATCGCCGGAGCAACCGAGGAGGAGATCTACGGCAAGCTCCGGCTGCCCCTGATTCCGCCCGAGATGCGCGAGGATCGCGGCGAGATCGCGCTCGCAAAGGCAAAGAAGCTCCCGAAACTGATTACGCTGTCCGATATTCGAGGCGACCTGCACGTCCATTCCAAATGGACCGACGGCACCGCCGCGATCGCCGAGATGGCGGCTGCCGCCAAGGCAAGGGGCTATGCCTATATGGCTCTGACCGACCATAGCCAACACGTCACTGTCGCCCATGGTCTCGATGCCGGACGTCTGTCGCGTCAGATCGACGAGATCGATCGTTTGAACGACCGGCTGGATGGCTTTACGGTGCTGAAAGGTGCTGAAGTCGATATTCTGGCGGATGGACGGCTTGATCTGCCTGACAAGATCCTGTCGCGGCTCGATCTGGTCGTTGCTTCCGTTCACTACAAGTTCGAGCTCTCGCGCAAGATGCAGACCGAGCGCATCATCCGGGCGATGGACAATCGCCATGTCTCGATTATCGGTCATCCGACCGGACGGTTGATCGGGGACCGCGAGCCTTACGAGATCGACATGGAAGCCGTCATTGCGGCGGCGCGCGAGCGCGGCTGTCATCTCGAACTCAACGCCGACCCGGACCGGCTCGATCTCAACGATATCCATGCTCATGCCGCCAAGTCCGCGGGCGTCAAGCTGGCAATCTCGACGGACGCACATTCGACGGCTGGATTCGCCAATATGCGTTTCGGCGTCGATCAGGCGCGCCGAGGCTGGCTCGAAGCCGCGGACGTCATCAACACCCAACCCTTGTCGCGGGCGAAGAAGATGCTGAAGCGCTAGCCGCATTGTTTGATCCTTCGCAACGTTGCGCACGCGATGTTGCGTTCTGTTAGGTAACAGCGCAGGAGGAATGAAATGAGCTTCGAGAAGAAGATTGGCACGGTTGCGACCGCGGCTGTCCTGACCCTTGCGCTGCTTGCACCCACGGGGGCCGACGCTCGCAACGGGCGCGTTGCCGCAGGAATCGTCGGCGGCCTGGCTGCCGGCGCACTGTTCGGCGCGGCCCTCAGCGGCGGCTATTGGGGGCCGTATCCCTATTACGGCTATCCGGGGCCAGTCTATTACGACCCACCGGCACCGTATTGGGGGCCAGGTCCGTTTTGGGGACCGTACGGATACGGCGACTGCCATGTCCGGGCGGTCCGGCACAGGCGGCACGTGCACTACGTGCGGGTCTGCTATTGAATTCGCTTGCACTCGAGCAACGTGCAGGGCTGTCATGTTGCTGCGTCTCATGCGGACGAAGGACACGTGATTGGCTGTCGCGTGCTGGATGACGTGCAACGGGCGACGGTATGCGGATCGGTCAAGCCGGGCCGGTGCCGATCACTTGCGGAGAGTCGGACGCCTCCTGGTCGGGCTGCTCTCGTGTTGGCCGACAAACGTGGACGCCGCGAACCTCAGCAAGGCAGCGCAACGAGGCAGGGCCATCCTGCAGGAAAAATGCGGGCGCTGTCATGCGATCAGATCGGTTGGCGAAAGCCCGCTCGAGAATGCTCCGCCGATGCGCGATATCTACGCCCGGTTCAATCGGCGCGAGTTGCAGGCGGAGCTGTCGGAAGGCATGGTGTCGAGGCACAGGGATATGCCGCAAATTGAATTTTCCGACGAGGACGTTTACGCGATCATGAGCTACCTCTACGTTCTTGCAGTCAGGAAGTGAATGCTCGTTGCCCAGGAAAGTGCTGATCCCTGCACATCGAAGTTCACGTGGTCGGGCTGCGTGGGTCCATTCGACGGTCTGACGGCATCGCCACTGGTCTGGCGGCACGCAGCTGGACCGGTATGAAGGCTTCCCGTCGTTGGGCGCTCGGCGGACGTGGCCAGATGCCCGGATTATGATTTCAATTCGCGGATCTGCGCCGGCAGATGGTGCATCAGTTTCTCAAATTCACCGGGATCGAGCTTCTCCCACGCGATCTCGAACACCCCACGAATGACGCTCAGCGGCTCGATGGGAAATTGCTGGGGCAGCTCCATTGCGACGTGATCAGCAAAGTCGCTGGCATGTCGCTCCTTGGTCGGCGTTCCCGCCGCATGCCAGTTCTCGTAGTAAATCCCGCGCAGGAGGATCGGCAGCTGGGCGCCAAGCTTGGTCGCCACCTCCGGAGGTACGCGATCGCGCAACGCATGCAGAACAGCCCGGAGCGCGTTGTAGGCCTGTTGACGGCTACCGAGCTCCAGCTGCTCCTCGATCGCCTTGAGCCAGAGATTCGTCTCCTGAATGGTGTGATCCAGCGCGGTAACACCTGTTACGCCCATGATGCGTTCTCCTAGATTGGCACATCAGAATAGCGGCATCCCGGATCGACGGCGTCACCGCAATCACGTCCATTGTCATGATCCGGTGAGCACGGATGCCGGCCTCGATTCAATGCGACAGCAGGGTCGGGATCGTCATCGTCTTCAGCATTTCACGGGTGACGCCGCCGAAAATGCCTTCCTGCAGGCGGGAATGCCCATATGCCCCCATCACCAGCATGTCGAGACTTTCGTCGGCGGCCAGGGACAGGATGGACGGCTGAATCTCGGAATGCTCCGCCGTCAGCTCAAGCAGCGTTGTCGTAAGTCCGGCACGAGCCATGTGTTCGGTCAATTTTCGCGCTGAAGCCTCGGTGGGAGCAACCTGCGCCTCATTGATCGAAATCGTGACCAGCGCTTCTGCCTGAGAGAGAAACGGTGTTGCGTCCTTGAAAGCGCGGGCGGCAAGGCGGCTTCCATCCCAGCAGATGCCGATACGGTTGGCCTTGAAAGTGCCGCGGAAAATATGCGGCACGAACAGGACGGGTCCGCCCGCCTGGAGCAGGATCTCGGTCGCAGTCCTATTGTCGTGACTGTCCTGTGTTGCGTCCGTCTGCAGGACCACCGTCAGCTCATAGAGCCTGGCCGCAGCGCCGAGCGCGGACGCGGCTTCACCGGGCAGGTCCTCGACCGAGCGGCTTGCGTGAGAGATGTTTGCATTCCGGGCTTCCGTCTCGAAAATGGCGAGTGCGGCCGCGCTGCGTTGGGCGGCGCGCTGCCGCTCCATTTCGAAGATCTCTGAAGCGACGACCGCTGCGCCCGCGCCTCCATCGACCACATACGCGCTACCGGGCGGGATGTATCCGACTGCAATCGCATCGAGATGGGCGTCGAACCGGGCAGCCAACGAGACTGCGGCAGAAACGACAGGCTGCGGTGGCTGCTCGGTCGGAATGTAGACGAGAATGTCGTTGATCTTGATCATGACGACCTCACTCCGGGACCAAATCCATACTCTCAGTCGGATGAAGCGGCATGTTGACTTGAATCAACAGTCAATGACCGGCCGTCACCCAGCGGGCCCCCGCAAAGTTGTTGCTCCGCTCGGGGGCACAGCCCCGTCTTCGTGGTCTGGCGTCACACCGGCATTTCCGGTTCCGCTAACCGTTCGCGCTTTGGCTCCGCGATTTCGGTCATCGTCGCCTCGGTCAGCAGGAGGATGCCGGCAACCGACACCGCGTTCTCGAGGGCTGTCCGAACGACCTTCGCGGGATCGACAATGCCGGCCTCGACCAGGTCGACATATTGCTTGCGCGCGGCGTCAAACCCGAAATTGCCGACGCCACTCAGCATGCGCGCCACGACCACGCCGCCATCCGTTGCCGAGTTCTCAGCAATTTGGCGAGCGGGGGCCTCGAGCGCGCGCTTCAAGATCTGTACACCGGTCTTTTCGTCGCCATCGCAGAGTGCTTCCTCCTTGCCGACGGCTTCGACGCATCGAAGCAAGGCAAGCCCGCCGCCTGGCACGATACCTTCTGCAACGGCCGCCTTTGTCGAACTGATGGCGTCGTCGAGCGCCTCTTTTCGTGATTTCATCTCGGCTTCAGTCGGCGCTCCGACACGGATAACGGCAACCCCGCCCGACAGCTTGGCGAGCCGCTCCTCAAGCTTCTCCTTGTCGTACTCGCTGGTCGTTTTCTCGATCTCGCGGCGAAGTTGTTGCATCCGCGCATCGATCTGGCTGCGTTCGCCTTTGCTGCCGATCAGCGTGGTGTTTTCCTTGTCGGCAACCACACGGGCGACATGCCCCAGCTGCTGCAAAGTAGCGTTTTCAAGCTTCGAACCAAGATCGTCGGAGACGACCTGGGCGCCGGTGAGGATTGCAATATCCTGCAACATGGCCTTGCGTCGCTCACCAAAGCCGGGCGCCTTGACGGCGCAGCCTTTCAGCACGCCGCGAAGCTGATTAACGATGAGCGTGGCCAACGCCTCGCCTTCGATGTCTTCGGCGATGATCAGGAGCGGTTGTGCCGATTTTGCGATCTGTTCGAGCAGCGGGATAATGTCGCGCAGAGCGCTGATCTTGTGGTCGCACAACAGGATGAGCGGCTCTTCGAGAACCGCTTCCATGCGATCGGCATCGGTCACGAAGTAGGGCGACAGGAAGCCGCGGTCGAATTTCATCCCTTCGACCACGTCGAGCGACGTTTCGATGGTCTTGGATTCCTCCACCGAGATCACTCCATCGCTTCCGACTTTCTCGAGCGCATCGGCGACCAGCGCGCCAATGGACGGATCATTATGAGCCGAGATGGTGGCGACCTGAGCTCTTTCCGCCTTTGTCCTGACGGGTCGCGCCATTGCATGGAGGGCCGCTATCGTCGCGCGGGCAGCGCGGTCGAGGCCCCGTTTCAGATCGATGGCACTGGCGCCGGCGACGACGTTCCTGACGCCGTCGGCAAGAATCGCATGTGCCAGGATCGTGGAGGTGCTTGTTCCGTCGCCAACGAGATCGCCGGTCTTCTCCGCGGCCTGACGCAGCACCTGCGCTCCGAGATTCTCCTCCGGATCCTTGAGGTCGAATTCCTTGGCGATCGTGACGCCATCGTTGCATACGATCGGGGTGCCCCAGCTCTTCTGGATCAGTACTGATTTTGATTTCGGGCCGAGCGTCACCCGCACTGCGTCCGCAAGCAGCGAGGCTCCGCGCAGGATCTTCTCGCGGGCCGCGGAATGAAACAGCACCTGCTTGTGAGGCATCAATCGCTCCTCAGAAGGACGGCTTTCATCAGACCAAAATAGAAGTGACGCCGTTTTGAACGCTTGATCCTGATCAAGCCTAGGCCTGGGAGCGGCTCGCCGGCTGGACGCCGAGCGGCCTTGCATTGCCCCCAGAGCAAGCCTAGCTTGTTGCAAGCCTTGGTAGAAATCAGCTTTGCTGCGGCAACGCGCCGCGCAGCTCTCGCTGCGAAATTCATTGGGAGCGGGACGTGCGCTCTATTCCAATTCCTCGGCTCAATGGGCCTTTTTGGACCATCGTCCTTCAACTGGCGACATGCTTGCTTCCCGGCCTGGCGTGGGGCGACGCTCCCAGCAAGCCGGCGTTGACGGTTGTTCTCGAGCGCAATGAAATCCTCGCCGGCCAGACGATGAGCTTCGGCATATGGATTGAGAATGCGACCGAAGCCAGGATCATTGACGCGGGTCTTAGCTTGTTTGGTCCTCCGTTTTTGAGGATCGGAAGCCTCGGGCCAGACGGCACATGCGCCGTAAAAGACACCATCGGTCTCGGCACTGTTGAGCCCGGTTCGACTTTGGTGCGCAGCAGAATGTGCCTCAAAGCCGATTCCAGCATCGAAGAGCGCGACGAGAACCTGGCGTTCAGTGTCAGTTATTCGCTCCAAAACGTGAAGGACAGCAGAACGACCGCCGGCGCATTGGTAGCGGAAAAGAAGATGAGCATCGGCCTTTTTGGGACTGAGAGCGTCGGCGGTGTTTCGCTCCGCCTCGCGTCGTACGTCATTCCCGGCACGTTCTTCTTGATGATTTTGCGGCTATTCGCACCCAAGGAATCAAAAATCGAACTCGGCGCGACCGAGTCCGTTACACTCAGCATTTTTATCTCGACTCTTTTGTTCCTTGGGACGGCGTATCTCATTCCTTCCTTGCAGCTGCGTTTTGCGGGGATCGGATCAACCGTGAGCGCGATCGCGTTTCTCGCGCTGTGTGGCACTGCAATTGTGCTTGGCGGAGTCTTGGCTGCCGTCCTGCAAGGTATTTCAAGGATCGGCGCTCGGGAGCGCAATGCGCGCATTGTCCAAGAAAACGATGGGGTCGGCCCGATAATTCAGAAAGCTGTGCGTGCGGCCGGGGGCAAATTCGATCCGGTTATGATGATCGCGGATGGCAGGCAATACTTCGGCTCGCTTGTCGTGCCTGCGAGCAATGGTGGCAGGATTCTGCTCGGCTGGTTTCAGCTGAAGGCCCCTGATGCGAAGTGCCGATCGGAACTGAAAGAATGGTTTGATAAAGATGAGTTCGTCAAACCGATTGAAGCAGCAGCCCGATGGGGAGTCGAACCGACCATGTTCGATCCGATCAAGGAATCAAAGGCCGGCAATCTGGAGCCGACCGAATTTCTCTGGATGTACTTTGACGAAAAGGCTGCGCGGTTGCCCGCCGGACGCGAGGATCTTGCACAAATGAAACCGCTCACCTTGACCTGAACAGCCGGCCAGGACCGGCCTTGCGGCCGGTCCCAGGAGATCGCTGCCGCCTTGCTCGCCTGGTCGGTAAGCACTGGCGGCATATTTGGGCAGTCGCCCAGCTGTACAGCTCGGTGAGACTAGCGCGCATAGCGCGAGAAGACAATGGTTTGCGGATGACCGGTGAAGCGAGATGCCGGGGATGCTGCGCTTGTGAGGTAATCGATCTTGTGAGGAAATCGACAATGGCGCGCGTTGTCTATTGTGTTTTTGACGTCCACCTCTGGTCGCAGCCGTTCGTTGCGGCCGATTTTGATCCACGGGTTCACTTCCTTTGGTCCGCTCGTGAATATCGTGAGATGCGCAGCCAGGGGGCCAAGATTGAGCTCGCGAACCTTGTCCTTCTTCCACTGAACGATGAATTCGACCTGCGCCGGAATCACTTCTGGCCGCGCTATCAGGCGGTCGCCAGCAATATCGCGGGGACCATAACCTCGTTTGGAGATGCCTGCGATCTTGTGTGGCCTCTGCGCTGCAGGCCCCGGAATCTCGATTTAACGCTCAACGAGGCCGTGTGGCACACCGCGGGGAAAGTGCGGTCAACGATGTGGCTTTGGCCGTTCGGCTGGTCTTCCATGCTCGAGATCGACCTTCCCGCAGACGATGAGTTTGACGGCCTGCTCGATATTGGAGTCTCGTTGCGTGAGAAGGACCCGGCTCCTTTGCTTCTGAAGGGAAAGGCGGTCGGGCTATCCGGCGCGCTTGCTCATCTCTCCCAACTCGTCAGGCAGGATCTGTGCACGCCGGCCGCACAGGGAAGGGCGATGGAAACGACCCGCCTTCCGCGCTACGTAGTCTGCGCGCTCGAACTGTCGAAAGGATTTCAGATCCGTGAGAACATTCCTGTCGCGGATCAGATGCTGTTGATCGGGGCTGTGCGCGGACAGCAGCTCGACCTCACCAAGTTTCTCAGCAATCGTCCGCTATTTACTCGGCTCGGCTACGGCAATTTTGCCGTTACCGATTTCGATGCGGGGACCGCAATCGTGCAGCGGCATTGGCAGGACCGGCCGGGCACAAAGCTCGAAAGCAATCATTGCTTCTACGTCAACACACGGAACTTTTTCTCGATTTTTCTGACACTTCATCGAATGATCTCCTACTTCACCGTGAAGTCAAAGGACGATGCAAGGGCGGTGGCGGCTGCATCAGTGCTTGCGTCCTTACCTGCCGAGTATCAAAACAAGCTCTGCTCGGATTTCGCCTCAAAATACGCGCCGCTGCACGGTGTTTCTGTTGCCGGTAACAAGAATCCCGCTCTGCCAGCTTCTTGAGGCAACAGTGCAGTATTCGCTACGCTGATCGTTCAGTGGATCGCAGGTCAAGGTGCGGGAACATACGAGGCGGTCTTGGGCCAGGTGCGCCGCCGGGTGCCGCCCACAACTGCGTCCTGTTCGACGTGTCGAGATGCTGCGCGGCTCGCAGATGCAGGTGGGGATTGGGCGCAGAGCCCGCTCTTGGCGCTCGCGCTGCGCCACACGGCGGCGACGTGGCTTATGCAGCGGCGCGCGAACCGTGGCAGGCCGCAGGCTTTCTCGGAATGTCGGTCAAGGTGCTGCTCGACACCTTCGGCCATCATCTCGCGGATTACGTGCGCGAGGCCGCGGCCGCGAATGCCTCGAAGGATCGCAAGCAGAACCTATCGGTGGTCGAAACGGTGGTTCACTTCGAAAAACACTTGGCGCGTAAGCCGTAACTCTTGAGCTCATTGGTGGGCCCGGCAGGACTCGAACCTGCAACCAGACCGTTATGAGCGGTCGGCTCTAACCATTGAGCTACAGGCCCCCGCGACGCTGAGGTCTTGCCGGCGGCGGGCAGGAGCGGGCCTGTCCGGCGCGGCATCGGAACCCCAACGACGGCTCGGGCTCCGTTTACAGCCTGGCCAGCCATCCGGCAATGCCGCTGCCCGATTGTTTTGGCGCGGCTCCGTCGCACGGTCCCGTCCAGGCCCGCCGCGACGCTAGTCCACCGAAACCCCGGCGAATTCCACCACCTTGCGCCACTTCTCGGTCTCGTCGACGACCAGCTTGCCGAACTCCGCCGGTGTCATCGCGCGCGGGATGCCGCCGGTCTCGGTGAGCCGCGCCACCAGCTTGGGGTCCTTCAGCGCCTCGCCGACGGCCTTGTTGAGGATCTCGATGATCTCGGGCGGCGTGCCCTTGGGCGCCGAGATGCCGTAGAAGCCGACCGATTCGTAGCCGGGCACGGTCTCGGCGATCGCGGGCACGTCCGGCACCGTCGGCCAGCGCTGCGGCGAGGTGACGCCGAGCGCGCGGACGCTGCCGCCGCGCGACTGTTCCAGCGCCGTCGGGAGGTTGTCGAAGATCAACTGCACCTTGTTGGAGATGATGTCGGGAAAGGCCAACGCCGAGCCGCGATAGGGCACATGCAGCATGTCGCATTTGGTCATCGCCTTGAACAGCTCGGCCGCCATGTGCACCGAGGTGCCGTTGCCCGAGGAGGCGAAGGCGATCTTGCCCGGGTTGGCCTTGCAGTAGTCGATGAACTCCTTGACGGTCTTGGCCGGCACGTCGTTGCTCACCACCAGCATGTTGGTGAGCTGCATGATGCTGGCGACCGGCACGGTGTCGCGGATGAAGTCATAAGGCAGCTTCTTGTAGAGCGAGGTGCTGATCGCGTTGTTGGGCGCGACGAACAGCAGCGTGTAGCCGTCGGGCGGGGAGTTGATCGCGGCCGCGGCCGCGATGTTGCCGCCCGAGCCGGTGCGGTTCTCGACCACGACCTGCTGGCCCAGGTGGTCGGACAGCCACTGCGCCATGATGCGGGCGACGATGTCGACCGGCCCGCCGGGGGCGAAGCCGATCAGCCAGCGGATGGGACGGTCCGGATAGGCGGCGAGCGCCGGTCCCGGTTTGGCGGCGAGTCCCGCCGCGACGATCAGCCCGAACAGCAGCGCGCGCGCCAGCTTCATGCCCGTCTTCCCCCATTGATTGTTGTCGTTCAGCTCGCATGCGGCGGCCCGGTCGCCCCGGCCGCCGATCGTTCAGGGCGCCGTCACTTCTTGATCAGCGGACACGCGGGATCGGGCGGGCCGAACGCGTCATCGCCTTTGATGGTCGCGAGGATCTTGTAGTAGTCCCAGGGATATTTGCTCTCCTCCGGCGATTTGACCTGCGCCAGCACGAGATCATGCACCATCAGATTGTCGGCGCGCAGCTTGCCGTTGCGGGCGAAGAAGTCCTCGACCGGCGTCTCACGCATCTTCGCGGCGACCGCGAGCGGATCGTCGCTGCCCGCCGCCTTGACGGCGTTGAGATAGTGCATGACGGCGGAATAGACGCCGGCCTGCCACATCGTCGGCATCCGGTTCATCTTGGCGAAATAGCGCTTCGACCATTCGCGCGTCTTGTCGTCCATGTCCCAGTAGAACGAGGTGGTGAGCAGGAGCCCTTGCGCGGCCGGCAGGCCGAGTGAATGAATGTCGGTGACCAGCGCGAGCAGCGCCGCCATCTGCTGTCCGCCCTTGAGCAGGCCGAACTCGGATGCGGTCTTGATCTCGTTCATGTTGTTGGGCGGGCCGGCGGCGATGCCGATGATCTTGGCCTTGGAGGCCTGCGCCTGCAGGATGAAGGACGACAGATCGGGCGTCGCGAATGGCGGCCGCACCGCGCCGACGACCTTGCCGCCATTGGCGGTGACGACGCTCGAGGCGTCGCGCTCCAGCGAATGGCCGAAGGCGTAGTCGTCGGTGATGAAGAACCAGCTGTCGCCGCCGCGCTTGACGACCTCCTTCGCCGTGCCGGTGGCGAGCGCGCGGGTGTCGAACACCCATTGCATCGCGTAGGGCGAGCAGAA
Organism: Bradyrhizobium sp. HKCCYLRH2047; assembly: GCF_051168175.1. Lineage (NCBI taxonomy): Bacteria > Pseudomonadati > Pseudomonadota > Alphaproteobacteria > Hyphomicrobiales > Nitrobacteraceae > Bradyrhizobium > Bradyrhizobium sp. HKCCYLRH2047. The sequence goes on along the minus strand of NZ_JBNPUM010000018.1, from coordinate 71,303 downwards.
CTTGCCGTGGAAATCGGCGGCACCGGTCGACTGGGTGATGAACAGCTTCTTCTTCTCGGTGGCGATGGTCTGCACGGCGAGGCCCACCGCGGAGACCGGCACGTCGACGATGAGATCGACCTGCTCGGTGTCGTACCAGCGGCGCGCGATCGCAGCGCCGATGTCGGGCTTGAGCTGATGATCGCCGACGATGACGCTGATCGGCTTGTCCAGCACCTTGCCGCCGAAATCATCGACCGCCATCTGCGCCGCGGTGACGGATCCTTGTCCGGTCGGCGTCGAGGCCGGGCCGTTCATGTCGCTGAGCACGCCGATCTTGACGACGTTGTCGGAGATTTCGGCCTGCGCGGCGGTCGTGACCAGCAGCGCGGCTGCGGCCCACGCCGCCCGCTTCAAATAGCTGAGTTGCAATCAGTCCTCCACCGGTACCGGCGTGACGCCGTTGTTTGTTCCGGCTCTGCCGGCCGGTCCGCCTATCTGCAATCAATCCAGGGCGGCCGTCAATCATGCCGGACGGCGGAGCGGTGGAGCGGTCCTGTGCGCTGCAATGCCGCAAGGAGTGAGGTCGTCGCGCACGCGCGCGGGATGCTCGGCCGTTCAGGCCTTGGCGGTCTTTTGCTCCTCGTGCGCAGCCTCCCACACCTCGCGCGCGGCGTCCGCATTCATGAGCGCGATACCGACACCCACGATCAGGTCCGGCCAGATCGAGGGCCACACAAAGGCGGTCACGAGACCGACCGCGATGATCGCGATGTTGGCGAAGGCGTCGTTGCGTGCGGACAGGAAGGCGGCGCGGGTGAGGCTGCCCTGGTGGTCCCTGACCCGCGCCAGGATCAACGCGCAGCCGAGATTGACGATCAGCGCGCCGAGGCCGGTCACGGTGAGCGGCAGCGGTGCGGGTGCGATCGGCGTGAAGAACTTCTCGCCGGCGGTCCACAGTCCGGCGACCGCGGGCGCCAGCAGGATCAGCGCCAGCGCCTTGCCGAGCAGCGCCCGCTGCGGCGCGCTCCAGCGCAGCGCCAGCGCAATCAGGATGTTGACCGAGGCATCCTCCAGAAAGTCGACGCTGTCGGCAAACAGCGACACCGAGCCGATCGCCAGCGCCACGGCGAACTCGATGCCGAAATAGCCGAGATTGAGCGCGGCAACGACAAGCACGGCGCGGCGAACGATGGTTGTCGCGTCCATCAGGCGTCCTCAATCATCGAGAGCCGCGAGCCGCTCCGCCTCGGCGAGGTCGAGCGCGGTATTGGCATTGAAGAACGGATCCAGCGGAACCGACGGCCAGCTCACGGTCGCGACCTTGTAGCGCGCCGTGAAGCGGGTGACCTTCCGGATGTCCTCCGCGACCAGGGCGTGCCGGAGATCCTCGCGCAGCCCGACCGGCCACAGCCCGATCACTGGATGGGTCTGTCCGCCGGACGCCGCCACCGCCAGTTCGGCCTGCTCCGCCGCCCGCGCTGCGGCCAGCCGCGCGACCAGATCGCGCGGCAGGAAGGGGCAGTCGCCGGCGGCGCTCAGCATCCACCGTGCCTCCGGCATATGCGCCGCAACCCAGTCGAGCCCGGCGAGAATGCCGGCGAGCGGGCCCGGGAAGCCGGCGACGCCATCCGGCACGACGGCCAGGCCGTTGCCCGCGAAGCGCGCGGGGTCGCCGTTGGCATTTAGGATCAGCCGGCTGCACTGCGGCGCCAGCCGCGCGATCACGCGCTCCAGGATGGTGCGGCCGTCGACCATGCGCAACGGCTTGTCGCCGCCGCCCATCCGCTGCGCGCGACCGCCGGCGAGCAGCACGCCGGGGATCGAAGTCGAGGTCATGGCTGTCATCGCGGGCTCGTTACCACGACTGCTGCCAGGGCGTCAGCGTCGGCCCGCGCGCGATCCACCATTTGCGCCTGCGCGGCGGCCGTACCGGCATGCCCCTCCCCGACGAGCCCTTGCCTGGTCCGCGCGGCTGCTGGCATGACATCGCCAAGAGTGGATATGGCGTTCCACGGGGCCTTCGGGCCATCGATCGATCCCGCGCTCCTGGCTGTGCAAAAGCGCCGGGGCCTTTCTGGAGACTGCGATGAAAGTCATCGGCCTCGCCGGCTGGAGCGGCGCCGGCAAGACCACGCTGCTGACGCGGCTGATTCCTCATCTCAGGGGGCAGGGACTGCGCGTCTCGGTGATCAAGCACGCCCATCACAAGTTCGACGTCGACGTCCCGGGCAAGGATTCGTGGCGGCATCGCGAGGCCGGGGCCGAGGAGGTTCTCGTCGCGTCGGGCACGCGCTGGGCGCTGATGCACGAGCTGCGAGGCGCAAGGGAGCCGGCCCTCGCGGAGCTGCTGGCGAGATTGTCTCCCGTCGATCTGGTCGTCATCGAAGGCTACAAGGCCGGCCCGCATCGCCGCATCGAGGTGCATCGCGCAGCCAATGGCAAGCCGCTGATGTTTCCCGACGATCCGGGCATTGTCGGGCTCGTCAGCGACGGCGATGCCGAGACGGCGTTGCCGCGCGCTCATCTCGACGATATCCCGGCGGTCGCGGCACTCGTCCAATATCTGGCGATGCCGCGGGCGGACGTTCTCGCGCTGGGCGACAAACCTGGTGTTCCATGATGGAACTCGCGAGTTCGCACCCGCATCTTCTGGCATTCATGGAACCCAGTTCCGGGTTCCATGGGATGATGCGACCCGGGTTGACGTGCCGGAACCGCTTCTCCATGGTCGCGCGCATGATGATGACGAGGCTGGATCTGACGGGCCTGAAGTGCCCATTGCCGGTGCTGAAGACCCGGAAGGCGCTGCAGACGCTCAAGGCGGGAGAGCGGCTCGAAGTGTGCTGTACCGATCCGCTCGCGGTGATCGACATCCCGAATCTGGTGCGGCAGACCGGGGATCGGGTCGAGAGCGTCGATCGCACCGAGCGCGGCATTCTGTTTCGGATCGAGAAGGCCGCGGAACCGGCCGGATGATCCGCGCGGCGACGACATCCTCTGCTGCTGGCTGCTCGAACTACGTAGTTCGCGCGATGTCTCGGCGCATCGATGTGTCAAGGGATCGTGCTGCTTCCTATCGTCGCAGGGGCGCCAACCCGAGCTCACAACAATGCCGCGTTCTCAGTCCAGGCTTGCGATGCTGTTGCCAGGCAAGGACAAGTTGTTCCTTCTTCACGTTTCCGCGAGCGCGGGCATGCGGCGTCGAGCCGTGTCCGTCGCTGATGGTCCGCACATCTCATTAGTTGATTCCATCAGGGATGGCCGTGACGCGTCGGGAAAGTAATCGAGAGCAACATGACTACAGCCGTGAGTGGCGGTCGCGTTGGTTGCACGTGAATTTGTGTGTTTGTTAGCAACACATTCGCGCTGCAGTGCGATCAATCCACCAAGATTGACCGATTATTACCATTTTACTATCGACAATTTGCCTCGGTTCTGCACCAATTGGGGCGCTTCCGCGGAGGTTGCGGGGGGCGAGTCATGCCCGCTGGGGAGCGGGCCAGGCAGAACAGCGGCACAAGCAAGAATGGTGACGGCATAACGTCTCGGGTGGGGTGTTATGCGCATCGAGGCAGTGATGAGCGTTTGTGCGTTGCAAGACTGCTCTGGTACGCGATAGCGGGCGGGGTGAGTGGGCGTATTGATTCTGATCAAGGGGACAGAACATGACGTTGTTGCGTTGGACGAGAGTCCGTAGGGGAGGAATGCATGGCTACCATTGAAAGCGCGGGCACGCTCCCGGGCGCGCAGGCGGGAATCTTCGATCGTGAGCACACGGTCGCCAAGGCCGGGTTCAACCGCTGGCTGGTTCCTCCGGCTGCGCTGTGCATCCATCTGTGCATCGGCATGGCCTATGGCTTCTCGGTGTTCTGGCTGCCGCTGTCACGCGCGATCGGCGTGACCAAGACCCAGGCCTGTCCGGACATGTCCCTGGTGCAGGAGCTGTTCACGACGAGCTGCGACTGGAAGGTCGCGAGCCTCGGCTGGATGTACACCCTGTTCTTCGTGCTGCTCGGCGCCTCCGCGGCGATCTGGGGCGGCTGGCTCGAACGGGCCGGACCGCGCAAGGCGGGCGCCGTCGCGGCCTGCTGCTGGGGCGGCGGCCTGCTGTTCGCAGCGCTCGGCATCTACGTGCATCAGCTCTGGATGATGTGGCTCGGTGCCGGCGTCATCGGCGGCATCGGCCTCGGCCTCGGCTACATCTCGCCGGTGTCAACCCTGGTGAAATGGTTCCCGGACCGGCGCGGCATGGCGACCGGCATGGCGATCATGGGCTTCGGCGGCGGCGCGATGATCGGCGCCCCGCTCGCCAACCTGCTGATGAACTACTTCAAGACCCCGACCTCGGTCGGTGTCTGGGAGACCTTCGTCACGATGGGCGTGATCTATTTCGTGTTCATGATGATCGGCGCCTTCGCCTATCGCGTCGCTCCGGTCGGCTGGCAGCCCGAGGGCTGGACGCCGCCGGCAGTGAAGAAGGCGATGATCTCGGAGCACCATGTGCATCTCGACAACGCGCACAAGACTCCGCAGTTCTGGCTGGTCTGGTGGGTGCTCTGCTTGAACGTGTCGGCAGGCATCGGCGTGATCGGCATGGCCTCGCCGATGCTGCAGGAGATCTTCGCCGGCAAGCTGATCGGTTTGCCCGACGTCAGCTTCAACCAGCTCGACGCCACCCAGAAGGCGGCGATTGCGGGCATCGCGGCAGGCTTTGCCGGCCTGCTGTCGCTGTTCAACATTGGCGGCAGGTTCTTCTGGGCGTCGCTGTCGGACCACATCGGCCGCAAGAACACCTATTACTGCTTCTTCCTGATCGGCATCGTGCTCTATGCGCTGGCGCCGACCTTCGCAGCGATGGGTTCGAAGCTGCTGTTCGTGGCGGCCTTCGCCATCATCCTCTCGATGTATGGTGGCGGCTTCGCGACGGTCCCGGCCTATCTGGCCGACCTGTTCGGCACCCAGTTCGTGGGCGCCATCCACGGCCGGCTGCTGACGGCCTGGGCCACGGCCGGCATCATCGGTCCGGTGGTCGTCAACTACATCCGCGAGTTCCAGCTCGCCGCCGGCGTGCCGCGCGACCAGCTGTACAACACGACGATGTATATTCTCTGCGCCATGCTCCTGGCCGGCCTGATCTGCAACTTCCTGATCAAGCCCGTCGATGACAAGTGGAACATGAGCGCGGACGACGTCGCGAAGTACCAGGCGGAGCTCGCCAAGAACGAGTCGGCGATCCAGCACGGGTCGTTCGGCATCGGCAAGGGTGGCCTCGACGTCAAGGCCGGCTTGTTCTGGGCCTTCGTCGGCGTGCCGCTGGCATGGGGTGTCTGGAAGACGCTGGAAAGCGCGGTCAAGATCTTCTGATCCGAACCGGATCGGAGAGTGCGGGGCGGCCGGTTCGGCCGCCCCGTTTTTTTGCGCGACTTATGCTTTTCCTATGAGAGATGAAGTCAGCCCGTCTCGCATTCCTACGGCGAGGGGCTCCATCTTCCGCTTTGCCGGCCGGATGTCGCGCCGGCCTTGGCGGAGAATGAACATGAGCTCGGTCGAACCGTTTAGCGACGTCCGTGGCGCTTACGTCGCCTGGGCCCTGCGGCCTTCGCGCCTGATCAAGACGCTGCGCAAGACTGTCAGGGCCATCCGTGCGGCGATTGCCGTAGCCAAGCTCCGGCGCCTGCGCAACGAGTTGCTCTTCCGGCGCGGCACTGGAGCGACGATCGAACTCGACGCCAGGCATCGGCCGCAAGCGCCTTTGCTTCTCGGCGACAAATGGGACTTCTGAGGCCTTCGGCCTGCGGATCGCCCTCTCAAAGCTGTGCTGCGTGCTTCGGAGACGTCGCGGCAGACGAGGCGCTCAGCCGCGCCATCGCTTGTCCGATCATTGTCTTCGCCGCCCCGTCAAGCTCGGTCAACGGCAAGCGCACACCGGCCGCAACAAGGCCCTGCAGGCTCAGGGCATATTTCAATGCCGCCGGCGCATCGCGATTGAACGCCTCGATCAGCGGCAGCAACCTGCCGTGCAGCCGTCGTGCCGCGCGCCAGCGCGCGCGCTGGTAGGTGGCGAACAGCACGTTGCAGAGCTCCGGCGCGACGTTGGCCGCCAGCGAGAAGCAGCCATCGCCACCAGCGGCCGCGAACGGCACCGCCGCCATATCGTCGCCCGACAACAGGCGAAAGCCGGGTGGCGTCAGTGATCGCAGATGAACGGCGCGCGCGGTATCACCGGTGCTGTCGCGCAAGCCGACGAATTGCGCCCATCGCGACAGGCGGATCAGCGTCTCGTCCGGCAGCGCGCGCCCCGTGCGCGAGGGGCAATCATGCAGGATGACCGGCAGTGTGGTTGAGTCTCCGACCGCGCGGAAGTGCGCGTAGATGCCCTCTGCCGTAGGCCGGTTGTAGTAGGGGACCACCGACATGATCGCATCGGCGCCCGCGGCCGCCGCCTGCCGGGTGTTTTGCACGGCCTGGAGCGTCGCGTTGGAGCCCGCGCCGGCAATGACGCGAACCCGATTGCAGGCCGCGGTCACAGCCGCGCGAATGACCGCTTCGCGCTCCGCTGCCGTCAGCGTGGACGCTTCACCCGCGGTCTCGCAGACCAGGATCGCACTGGCGCCGGCTTCGATCTGCCGCTCGCACAATCGGGCGAGTGCGGCGATGTCGACTGCGCCGGTCGCATCGAACGGCGTCGGAATGTCTGCGATCGTGCCGGTCAGCCATCGTGCGGCAGGTCCACGCGGCGGCGTCGGGGCGGCACTCATGCGATCGGCCGCCGGCTGCTGCCAAACAACAGTCCGACGGGCGCGAAGCGTCCGTTGGTGTCGAGCTCGATCGTGCGCGACAGCTCGACGATCGTCTCCGGATGATGGCCATTCTCGAACAGTGCATATTTCATCGCTTCGGCGCGGCTGACGAACAGGCCGCCATAGAGGCAGTTCTGCTCCTGGGCAACCCATTGGCCGCAGCTATTCCGACCGATGAGGACGAGGGCGGCAGCAGGCTTGTGACACGACGGAGGTTCGACGAGCTTCATGGACGTGGTCCTTCTGGTTCAAGCGCGCATCTCGTGAGATGACGTTGCGTTGGTTCATCGAATATCGCGGTGTACGGATAGGAATTCGAGGCGGCGGAGCGGTCGACGTCATAGGCGCCGCGTAGGCACGCGCCGGTCAGGATTCCGAGAGCTGGTTGAGTGTCATGACGCCGCAGTAGAGCGAGAGATAGCCGACCATCTCGTCCCAATGATTGAGGCTTGCGTTGAAGACGCGCTCACGGCGCAGCGTGGCGAGCACGGCACATAGGATGACGGTCATCCAGAGCAGGGCAGCGAGGCTGCGCCCGAAGCCGATGCTGCCGAACGTCGCGAACAGAACGAGGATCGCGGTTCGCAGCCCGAAGCGAAGCAACACTCTGGCCGGGGACAGCTCCACGGGCTCGTCGGCCGGGAGGATCATCGCCGCGCTCTCGTCCTCTCAGAAATTGTCGCAGCAGAGCAGGGTTGCGAGCACGGGCTCGGCGGAGCGTTCTCCGGAGCCGGGCAGCGTCGGCTCGAGGCGACGCGCTTCGGCGGCTGCGTGGAGAATGGCGAGGGCGAGATCGGTGTGTCTGGCCTCGGCGCAATGGTCGAGCCAGTCCGGCAACTCGCGTCGTTGTGAGAGCGCGCAGTGCCATTCGCCGTCATCATAGGCGAGGCGGCGGAGCGACCATCGCGGCAATTGCAGCGCGATCAGCTCCAGCGCGGCATCGATCCGGGCCTCCGCCTGCATCATCCGGCCGATCCGGATCCGGCGCCGTCCGCGCGCCGACAGCGGCGAGACGCCATCGTCCTCGCCGAGAAGGTCGGTCAGCAGCGCGGCTGTTTCCTGCGCGGCCTGCCGTGGCTCGGCGAAATCTCGGGGTGTCGTGACCGGCATGATGATGCTCCGTCGTGATTGAGCGACGGCCCGCACCGGGCCGTGCCAACAATCTGGCGGCAGCGGCCGTAGGAATGCGAGACGGGCGAGGCCAGGAAGAAATAAGCGGCGCATAAGCGTGCGGCGCCACCGTGGGCGCTCCCTATGCAGCGGCGCTCATCGTCGGCCGGCTTCGGCCGCGGAATGCCGCGATCTTTATGAGATTCCTATAACTTTGCCGGCGGCGCGGTCTCGAAAACCTATGGTTCCGAATGCCATCTGTGCCGATGCAACGGACCGCGGGGCGCAGACCCTACGCGTTGCGCGCCTCGCGCGCATGAGGAGCACACCATGCTGGACATCCTGATGCTGGCGCTGGCCGCCGGCTTATTCGCCCTGGCGATCGGCTACACCTACGCCTGCGAGCGGCTCTAGGAGACGAGCCATGATCTTCGACTATTCGCTCGCCGGCGCGGTGTCGCTCGGCCTTCTGATCTACCTCACCTACGCGCTGTTGCGGCCCGAGCGGTTCTGACCGCCACCGTCGCTCCCTCAAGGACAACATTCCCATGACCGTGATCGGCTGGATCCAGATCCTGCTCTACTGCGCCGTCATCGTCGCGCTCGCCAAGCCGCTCGGCTGGTACATGACGCGCGTCTTCAATGGCGAGCGCACCTTGCTGTCGCCGGTGCTGCGGCCGGTGGAGGCCGCGATCTACTGGATCGGCGGCGTCGACGAGCGCCGCGAGCAGCATTGGCTGACCTACACGGTCGCAATGCTGCTGTTCCATGTCGGCGGCTTCCTGATCATCTACGGCGTGATGCGGCTGCAGGCCGTGCTGCCGTTCAATCCCGCCGGACAGTCCGCGGTTGCCGAGGATCTCTCCTTCAACACCGCGATCAGCTTCCTGACCAACACCAATTGGCAGAACTACGGCGGCGAGAGCGCGCTCTCCTATCTCGTGCAGATGCTCGGGCTGACGCACCAGAACTTCCTGTCGGCTGCGACCGGCATCGTGCTCGCGATCGCGCTGATCCGCGGCTTCTCACGGGCATCAGCGCGGACCGTCGGCAATTTCTGGGTCGATGTCGTCAGATGTACGCTCTACGTCCTGCTGCCGCTCTGCATCGTCTACACGCTGTTCCTGGTCTGGCAGGGCATCCCGCAGACGCTCGGGCCCTATGTCGAGGCGACGACGCTGGAAGGCGCCAAGCAGACCATCGCTGTCGGTCCGGTCGCCTCGCAGGTCGCGATCAAGATGCTCGGCACCAATGGCGGCGGCTTCTTCAATGCCAACGCCGCGCATCCGTTCGAGAACCCGACCGCGCTGTCGAACTTCATCCAGATGCTCTCGATCTTCGCGCTTGGCGCCGCCCTGACCAACGTGTTCGGCCGCATGGTCGGCAACCAGCGCCAGGGCTGGGCGCTCCTCGCCGTGATGGGCGCGCTGTTCATCGCCGGCGTCGCCATCACCTACTGGGCCGAGGCCAACGGTACGACCACGCTGAACGCGCTGGGACTGACCGGCGGCAACATGGAAGGCAAGGAGGTCCGCTTCGGCGTCGTCGCGTCGTCGCTGTTCGCCGTCATCACCACGGCCGCCTCCTGCGGCGCGGTCAACGCCATGCACGACAGCTTCACCGCGCTCGGCGGCATGATCCCGCTGATCAACATGCAGCTCGGCGAGATCATCGTCGGCGGCGTCGGCGCCGGCCTCTACGGCATGCTGCTGTTCGTCGTGCTCGCGATCTTCGTTGCCGGCCTGATGGTCGGGCGTACGCCGGAATATGTCGGCAAGAAGATCGAGGCCCGCGAGGTCAAGATGGCGATGCTGGCAATCCTGGTGCTGCCCTTGATGTATCTCGGCTGGACCGCGGTCGCGGTGGTGCTGCCACCGGCCGTCGCCTCGATGGCCAATGCCGGACCGCACGGCTTCACCGAGGTGCTCTACGCCTACACCTCGGCGACGGCCAACAACGGCTCGGCCTTCGCGGGCCTCACCGGCAACACCTTCTTCTACAATCTGACGCTCGCCTCCTCGATGTTCGTCGGCCGCTTCTTCATGATCATCCCGGCGATGGCGATCGCGGGCTCGCTCGCGCAGAAGAAGTCGATCCCGCCCTCGGCCGGCACGTTCCCGACCACCGGCGGCCTGTTCGTCGGCCTCGTCGTCGGCGTCATCCTGATCATCGGCGGCCTCACCTTCTTCCCGGCTCTCGCCCTCGGTCCGATCGTCGAGCATCTCGCGATGGCCGCCGGCACCGTGTTCTGATTTCGGAGCGACCTCCATGGACACCATCAAACTGCAGAAGCGCTCGTCGATGTCGACGATGCTCGACCCGAAGATCGTGCTGCCGGCCATCAAGGCCGCGGTGGTCAAGCTCGACCCGCGGCTGATGATCAGGAACCCCGTGATGTTCGTGGTCGAGGTCGTCGCGGCGCTCACCACGGTGATCTTCCTGCGCGACGTCGCGACCGGCGGCGCGAATCTCGGCTTCACCTTCCAGATCATTCTCTGGCTGTGGTTCACCGTGCTGTTCGCCAATTTCGCCGAAGCCGTCGCCGAAGGCCGCGGCAAGGCGCAGGCGGATTCGCTGCGCAAGACGCGCACCGAGAGCCAGGCCAAGCTGCTGACGGGCACGAACCCGGCCGACCACACCTACAAGCTCGTGCCCGGAACCAGCCTGAAGGTCGGCGACCTCGTGCTGGTCGAGGCCGGCGACACGATCCCTTCCGACGGCGAGGTGATCGAGGGCGTCGCCTCGGTCAACGAGGCTGCGATCACCGGCGAGTCCGCTCCGGTCATCCGGGAGTCCGGCGGCGACCGCTCGGCGGTGACCGGCGGCACGCAGGTGCTGTCGGACTGGATCCGCGTCAGGATCACCGCGGCCCAGGGCTCGACCTTCATCGACCGCATGATCAAGCTGGTCGAGGGAGCCGAGCGGCAGAAGACGCCGAACGAGATCGCGCTCAACATCCTGCTCGCCGGCCTCACCATCATCTTCGTGTTCGCGACGGTGACGATCCCGAGCTACGCGGCCTATGCCGGCGGCTCGATCTCGGTGGTGGTGCTGGTGGCGCTGTTCGTGACCTTGATCCCGACCACGATCGGCGCGCTGCTGTCGGCGATCGGCATCGCCGGCATGGACCGCCTGGTGCGCTTCAACGTGCTGGCGATGTCCGGCCGCGCGGTCGAGGCCGCCGGCGACGTCGATACGCTGCTGCTCGACAAGACCGGCACCATCACGCTCGGCAATCGGCAGGCGACTGCGTTCCGTCCCGTCCGGGGCGTCAGCGAGCAGGAGCTGGCTGACGCGGCGCAGCTCGCCTCGCTCGCCGACGAGACGCCCGAGGGACGTTCCATCGTGGTGCTGGCAAAGGAGAAGTATGGCATCCGCGGCCGCGACATGGCCGAGCTCGGCGCCACCTTCGTGCCGTTCACGGCGCAGACCCGCATGAGCGGCGTCGATGCCGGCGGTTCCTCGGTGCGCAAGGGCGCGGTCGACGCCATCCTCAACTCCATCGGCGGCGGCGGCCCGACCCAGCCCGTCTCCGGCAACACGGCGCGCGCGGTCCAGCCGGTCGAGAGCGAGCTTGTCCGCGAGATCCGTGCAATCTCCGACGACATCGCCAAATCCGGCGGCACGCCGCTCGCGGTCGCCAGGGACGGGCGCCTGCTCGGCGTCATCCAGCTCAAGGATATCGTCAAGGGCGGCATCCGCGAACGTTTCGCCGAGCTGCGCCGGATGGGCATCCGCACCATCATGATCACCGGCGACAACCCGATGACCGCGGCGGCGATCGCCGCCGAAGCCGGCGTCGACGATTTCCTGGCGCAGGCGACCCCCGAGGACAAGCTCAAGCTGATCCGAGACGAGCAGGCCAAGGGCAAGCTGGTCGCCATGTGCGGCGACGGCACCAACGACGCGCCGGCGCTGGCGCAAGCCGATGTCGGCGTCGCCATGAACACCGGCACGCAGGCCGCGCGCGAGGCCGGCAACATGGTCGATCTCGATTCCAACCCGACCAAGCTGATCGAGGTGGTGGAGATCGGCAAGCAGCTCTTGATGACGCGCGGCGCGCTGACGACGTTCTCGATCGCCAACGACGTCGCCAAATATTTCGCGATCATCCCGGCGATGTTCCTGGCGTTCTACCCGCAGCTGAACGTGCTGAACGTCATGAACCTCGCGAGCCCGCAGAGCGCGATCCTGTCGGCGATCATCTTCAACGCGCTCGTCATCATCGCGCTGATCCCGCTGGCGCTGAAGGGCGTCGCCTACCGCGCCATCGGCGCCGGCGCGCTGCTCGGCCGCAACCTGATGATCTATGGCCTGGGCGGCATCATCATCCCCTTCATCGGCATCAAGGCAATCGACCTGATCGTGACCGCCTTGCACCTGGCTTGAACCACCACCGGCGTCATTGCGAGCGAAGCGACGCAATCCAGAGTCCCGTACACAGCCCTGGATTGCTTCGTCGCTTCGCTCCTCGCAATGACGCCGCGACACAGGAGATCTCCCATGCTCAAAGAAATCCGTCCCGCCATCCTGGTCCTGCTCGCGCTGACCTTGATCACCGGGCTGCTGTATCCGCTCGCCATGACCGTCGTCGCCGGCACCATCTTCCCGGCGCAGGCCGAAGGCAGTCTGATCACGCGCAACGGCCAGGTGATCGGCTCGGCGCTGATCGGGCAGGAATTCAAGGACGACAAATATTTCCACGGCCGTCCGTCGGCGACCTCGGCCGCCGATCCGAACGATGCGACCAAGACGGTGCCGGCGCCCTATAACGCCGCCAACTCCTCCGGCTCTAATCTCGGCCCGACCAGCAAGGCGCTGGCCGACCGGGTCAAGGAGGATGTTGACAAGCTGAAGGCGGAGAATCCTGGGCAGGCCGTGCCGGTCGATCTGGTGACGACCTCGGCGAGCGGGCTCGATCCGGACATCTCGCCGGAGGCGGCGCTGTTCCAGGTGCCGCGGGTGGCCAAGGCGCGCGGCTTGCCGGAGGCCAGCGTTCAGGGCCTGATCGCCCAGCAGACTAAGGGCCGTCTGCTCGGACTGCTCGGCGAACCCCGCGTTAACGTGCTTGCGCTCAATCTGGCGCTCGACGCTGCCAAGCCGTAGTGAGGCCTTAGAGGTCCCGGCCTTGGCGCCGAAGCTCCTCCGTCTATAATGCCGCATGGCCAGTCAACGCCGCGATCCTGACCAACGTCCCTCGCCGGAAGCCCTGCTCGAAGCGGCCCGGCGGGAGGACAGTCCTGCCGGCAAGCTCAAGATCTTCGTCGGCGCCGCCCCCGGCGTCGGCAAGACCTATGAAATGCTGTCGAGCGCGCATGCCAAGCTGAAGGCCGGCGTCGATGTCGTCATCGGCTTCGTCGAGACGCATGGCCGCGCCGAGACCGAGGCGCTGGTCCGCGGCCTGGAGGTCGTCCCGCGCAAACGTATTTCCTACAAGGACCAGATCGTCGAAGAGATGGATCTGGATGCCGTGATTGCGCGCCGTCCCAAGCTCGCCATCGTCGACGAGCTCGCGCACACCAATGCTGTCGGCAGCCGCCACCCCAAGCGCTATCTCGACGTCGAGGAGCTGCTGTCGCACGGCATCGATGTCTACACGGCGGTCAACGTCCAGCACATCGAGAGCCTCAACGACGTCGTCGCCCAGATCACCCATGTGCGCGTGCGCGAGACCGTGCCGGATTCGATCCTCGACCGCGCCGACGCCATCGAGCTGATCGACCTTACGCCCGACGACCTGATCCAGCGACTGAAGGAGGGCAAGGTCTATGTGCCCAAGCAGGCGGAGCGCGCGCTGGAGCATTATTTCTCGCCCGGCAACCTGACCGCGCTGCGCGAACTTGCGCTGCGTCGGACGGCCGAGCGCGTCGACGAGCAACTGCTCACTCACATGCAGGCCAACGCCATTGCGGGGCCCTGGGCGGCCGGCGAGCGGATCCTCGTCTGCGTGTCGGAGGATCCGCGGGCGACAGGGCTGGTGCGCTACACCAAGCGGCTCGCCGACCGTGTCCATGCGCCGTGGACCGCCGTGACCATCGAGACCCGGCGCAATCTGCAGCTCAGTGACAGGCAGCGCGACCGGCTCGCCGATACGCTGCGGTTGGCCGAGACCCTCGGCGGCGAGGCGCTGACGATTCCGGGCGTCGGCCGGCGTATCGCCGATGACCTCATCGGCTTCGCGCAGGCCAACAACGTCACCCAGATCATCATCGGCAAGTCGAGCCGCTCGCGCCTGTTCGAGATCATCAGGGGCTCGGTGGTGCATGACCTGGTCAGGCGCGCCGGCAACATCAGCATCCACGTCATCGCCGGCGAGGAGGCGCCCGACACCGCGGGCAGCTCGGTGCAGACGCGGCCGCGCAGCGAGCCGCTGCAGCCGAAGCCCTATGTGATGGCGCTGCTGATCACGGCTGTCGGCCTTGGCCTCGCCGAGCTGATCCAGCCCGTCTTCGGCATCGAGAACGTCGATCTCGTGTTCCTCACGGCGGTGGTCGGCGTCGCCGCACGCTACGGCCTGGGACCGTCGCTGCTGGCGAGCCTCGCCGCCTCGCTCTGCTACAACTTCTTCTTCCTCCCGCCGCTGTATACGTTCACGATCACCGATCCGACCAACATCGGCGCGTTCTTCTTCTTCATGCTGATCGCGATCCTGGTGTCCAACGTCGCCGCGCGCGTTCGCGTTCAGGCTGACGCCGCCACCCACCGCGTCCGGACCACCGAGCAGCTCTATGCCTTCAGCCGCAAGCTTGCGGGCACCGCGACCCTCGATGACGTGCTGTGGGCCACGGCCTATCAGGCGGCGTTGATGCTGAAGGTGCGGGTCGTGCTGCTGTTGCCGCAGGACGGCAAGCTCACGGTCATGACCGGCTACCCGCCGGAGGATCAGCTCGACGACGCCGACCTCGCCGCCGCGAGCTGGGCCTGGAGCAACGACCGCGCCGCCGGCCGCGGCTCCGACACGCTGCCGGGAGCCAAGCGGCTGTTCCTGCCGATGCGCACCGGCCGCGGCCTGATCGGCGTCATCGGCATCGACGACGACCGCACCGGGCCGCTGCTGACCCCCGACCAGCGCCGGCTGCTCGACGCCCTGGTCGACCAGGGCGCGCTGGCGATCGAGCGCGTTCTGCTGGTCGAGGACATGGACAAGGTCAAGCGCACCATGGAGCAGGACCGGCTGCGTTCGGCGCTGCTCACCTCGATCTCGCACGATCTGAAGACGCCGCTCGCCTCGGTGCTCGGCGCGGCCTCGACGATGCGCGATCTCGCGGCCAGGCTGTCCGACAAGGAGAAGCTCGACCTGCTCGCCACCGTGATCGACGAGTCCGAGCGGCTGAATCGATTCATCGCCAACCTCCTGGACATGACCAAGCTGGAATCCGGCGCGATCGTGCCGAACGCCGCCCTCCACGACGTCGGCGAGATCGTCGGCAGCGCGCTGCGGCGTGCCGGCAAGATCCTCGCCCGTCATCATGTCTCGCTGGTACTGGCGCCCGATCTGCCGATGGTCGAGGTCGACGCGGTGCTGTTCGAGCAGGTGCTGTTCAATCTGCTCGACAACGCCGCCAAATATGCGCCTCCCGAGACCTCGATTGCGATCCGTGCGGCCCGCGACAGCAACTGGATCGTGCTCGAGATCCGTGACGAAGGCGACGGCATTCCCGCCGCGGAGGTCGAGCACGTGTTCGACAAGTTCTATCGCGTGCAGAAGGGCGACCAGGTGCGGCCCGGCACCGGACTTGGGCTTGCGATCTCGCGTGGCTTCATCGAGGCGATGCATGGCCGCATCTTCGCCGGCAACCGTACCGATCGGCGCGGTGCGGTCCTCACCATCCGCCTGCCGGTGCCGGCGCAGGCCAGACCGCTGGATACGGCCGCATGACCGGCGCTCCGATCAAGGTGCTCGTGATCGACGACGAGCCGCCGATCCGCAAGCTGCTGCGGATGGGCCTGACCACGCAGGGCTACGAGATTCTCGAGGCCTCCAACGGCAGGAACGCGCTGGAGCTGCTGAGCCAGGAGCCGGCGCTGATCATTCTCGACCTTGGCCTCCCCGACATCGACGGACTCGAGCTGCTGCGAACCATCCGTGGCCGCAACGAGGCCGTGCCGGTCGTGGTGCTGTCCAGCCGCGGCGACGAGGCGGGCAAGGTCCAGGCGCTCGATCTCGGCGCCGACGACTACATCACCAAGCCGTTCGGCATGGATGAATTGCTGGCGCGCCTGCGCGCGGCGCTGCGGCACCAGCTGCAGGTGCAGGGAGAGCGGCCGGTGTTTCGCACCGGCGACCTCTCGGTCGATCTCGTCCGCCGCATCGTCAAGGTCGGCGAGCGCGAGGTCAAGCTGTCGCCGAAGGAGTACGATCTGCTGCGCGTGCTCGTGCAGCACGCCGGCAAGGTGCTGACGCATCGCTTCCTGCTCAAGGAGCTGTGGGACGAATTGACCGACGCGCAATATCTGCGCGTCTATGTGCGCCAGCTCAGGCAGAAGATCGAGGCCGATCCCGAGCGCCCGCAATTCGTGTTGACCGAGACCGGCATCGGCTATCGCTTGCGTGCGCCGGATTAGCGCTTCTTCATGTGAGCCAGTCCCTCAAAGCGGAACCATCGCTCACCCTCGTGATTTCTGTGATATCACAGGGAGACCATGTTGATGGCACGCAAAACACGCAAATATTCCAAGGGCGCGTCCAAGGACGTCGAGCGCGCGATGAAGAAGCGCAAGGCAGGAACGTTGAAGAGCGGCGGCTCGGGCCGCAAGGTCAAGAGCCGCAAGCAGGCGATCGCGATCGGTCTGTCGGAGGCGCGCCGCGAAGGCAAGAAGGTGCCGCCGAAGAAGAGCGCCAAGTCATCGGCGAAGAAGTCCGCCAAGAAGGCGAGCAAGAAAAGCACGAAGAAGACTACCAAGAAAACGACGAAGAAGAAGTCGAAGAAGAAGAGCTGACGAGGCGATCATTCGGGCTACGATCATCGCGCACGCCATGACCCGCAGCCGTCGCAAAATTCTCCGCTGTCGTCCCGGCGAACGCCGGGACCCATAACCCCAGGGAGATGTTATTGCGCGGGATGTTGGACGAGTCTTGTCTTACAATACCCGCCGCAGAGTATGGGTCCCGGCGTTCGCCGGGACGACGGGGCGGTGGTGTGGAGGCCGCTTGCGCCACGCAGGCAGCTGCTGGCCTTCACCCCGCCTTCCTCTGCCGCGCCGCCGACCGATGCGCCTTCTTCGCGGGGCGTCGATGCGCGCTCGTCCGCCGTGACGCCGCACGCGCTGTCTTTTTTCCGCCCTTGCCCAGGCTCTGTTTCAGCGCGTCCATCAGGCTGACGACGTTGTCGGGCCGCTCCGCCGGCTCCGGCAGCTTGATCGGCTTGCCCGAGGCCTTGCGCTTGACCAGCGCCTTCAGCGCCGTCTCGTACTGGTCCTTGAACTCCGACGGCTTGAAGTGCGCGGCCTTGGTCTGCAGGATGTGGCCGGCGAGCTCCACCATGTCCTTGGTAATCTTCGGCGACTTGATGTCGTCGAAGAACTCGGCCTCGTCGCGCAGCTCGTAGGGAAAGCGCAGTGTGGTGCCGAGCATGCCCTTGCCCATCGGCTCGATGGCGATGACGTGCTCGCGGTTGGTCAGCACGATCCGCGCCAGCGCGACGCGATCCTGCTCCTTCATCGCGTCGCGAATGACCGCGAAGGCGTCGACCGCCGCCTTGCCGTCGGGAGCGATGTAATAGGGATGGTTGAGATAGCGCTGGTCGATCTCCTCGCGCGGCACGAAGCTGTCGATATCGATCGTATGGTTACTCTCGATCTGGACCGCCTCCAGCTCCTCCGGCTCGATCTCGACATACTGCCCCTTGGAGAGCTCGTAGCCGCGGCCCTTCTGCTCGCCTTCGACGATGTCGCCGGTCTCAGAGTCGACCATCTGCTGCTTGAGCCGGTTGCCGGTCTCGCGGTTGATCAGATGGAAGCGCGTCTTCTCGACCGAGGTCGACGCCGGATAGAGGACGACGGGGCAACTGACGAGCGAGAGTTTGAGCGAGCCTTTCCAGTAGGCGCGGGGGGCCATCGTGGTCTCCTTGGACAATCCGGACGAGGCTGCAACGGGCAAGCATCGGTGTGGGTTCCATGGGCCCCGGCGAGGGTCGCTTCGGGAAAAAATAATTCGCTTGACGACTTCGTAAAATCAGCATTATGGTCCGACCCATTCCGTTGCGTCGGAGGGGACGTATCGCGGTCGTCACGGACGTCGGCAGCGGAATGCGATGGGCGTGTCGGGTTGCAGCGTGATTGACGTTGCGCCGACGAACGATCTGGCACGCACGGTCAAGTCGCGCGGTCCTGGCCTCCCGACGCTGAGGTCAAGTTTGCGAGGATGCTTTGTGCATCGCGCGGATGACGGTGGCCAACAAGCCCGGCGCACCGGGGAGAACGCGAAGCAGCTGTTAAAACCGTCGCGCAGGGAGGGCCGGGATGACTCGGCTGCACCTGTGGTACCTGCCGCCTGCATTTCTTTCGCAGGCGGGCCATGGGGGCGGCGAGCTCCCGGCCTTCCCTGCGCCCTCTCATCGGCAGAGGGTGGACCATCGCAACACCCGGGCTTTCCTCAGCCGCGGGAACGCGGAACTTTGCCCGGTGTTATCAGGTGGATGCGAGCCGCGCCGGCGCCAGCGGCGGAGCCGGTTCCACGACCCTGCCGGCTTTGCTACGCTACCACTCAACACGAGGGATCACCGTGGCGCTCAGGAAGCTTTCCACCTATCGCAAGAAGCGCGATTTCGACAAGACGGCAGAGCCGTCCGGCGACGCCAAGGTCGCGCGTGCGGCGCGGCCGCGCTTCGTCATCCAGAAGCACGACGCGACGCGGCTGCACTACGATCTCAGGCTGGAGTTCGGCGGCGTGTTCAAGTCGTGGGCCGTGACCAAGGGGCCGTCGCTCGATCCGCACGACAAGCGGCTCGCGGTCGAGGTCGAGGACCACCCGCTCGACTATGGCGATTTCGAAGGTACGATCCCGGAAGGCGAGTATGGCGGCGGCACCGTCATGCTGTGGGATCGCGGCCATTGGGACAGCGAGGACCCGGAGCGCGGCTTCAAGAAGGGCGACCTCAAGTTCACCCTTGAAGGCGAGAAGCTGCATGGCAGCTGGGTGCTGGTGCGGATGCGCCATGATCGCAGCGGGGGCAAGCGCACCAACTGGCTGCTGATCAAGCACCGCGACGAGTTCGCCCGCGAAGGCGAGGCCAACGATATCCTGGAGGCCGACAAGTCGGTCGCCTCGGGCCGCACCATGGAGCAGATCGCGGCCGGAAGGGGCAAGGCGCCGAAGCCGTTCATGCTCGCCAAGACGCAGCGCATGAATGCCGACGCGGTGTGGCACTCCAACCGCAGCGATGGCAAGGCGTCCTCGAAGAAGACGGCGCCGAAGTCCAAGGCCGCGAAAGCGGCCGCTGCTCCGAAGACGGTCGCACCGCGAACCGTGTCGTCGCTGCCGGACTTCGTGCCCCCCGAACTTTGTACGTCGGTCGCCCAGCCGCCGCGCGGCGAGGGCTGGGCGCACGAGATCAAGTTCGACGGCTACCGCGTGCAGATCAGGGTGGAGGACGGCAAGGCGACCTTGAAGACCCGCAAGGGGCTGGACTGGACGGCCAAGTTCGGCGCGATCGCGGAGGAGGCCGCCAAGCTGCCGGACGCGATCATCGATGGCGAGATCGTCGCGCTCGACAAGGACGGCAATCCGAATTTCTCGGCGCTGCAGGCGGCGATCTCTGCGGGCGAAACCGACGAGCTGATCTTCTTTGCCTTCGACCTGATGTTTGCGGAGGAGTTCGACCTGCGCCGCCAGCCTTTGCGCGAGCGCAAGGCGCGGCTCGCGAAGCTGTTGAAGGCGAACATCAAGGGCAAGGCGCCACGGATCCGCTATGTCGAGCACTTCGAGAGCGACGGCGAGGCCGTGCTGGAGTCCGCGCGCAAGCTGTCGCTGGAGGGTATCGTCTCCAAGAAGCTGGACTCGGCCTATCATTCGGGACGAACGGAGAGCTGGACCAAGGCCAAGACCAGGCCAGGCCACGAGGTCGTCATCGGTGGCTTCAAGACCACCAACGGCAAATTCCGATCGTTGATGGTCGGCGTCAACAAGGACGATCATCTCGCTTATGTCGGCATCGTCGGCACCGGCTTCGGCCAGGACACCGTGAAGGAGATCATGCCGGCGCTGAAGGCGGCGGCCTCCGACAAGAGCCCGTTCAGCGGCAAGAACGCGCCGCGCAAGACGCGTGAGGTGCATTGGCTGAAGCCGGAGCTGGTCGCCGAGATCGAGTTTGCCGGCTGGACCGCGGACAACAATGTCAGGCAGGCCTCGTTCAAGGGACTGCGCCAGGACAAGCCGGCCCGCGAGGTCGTTGCCGAAAAGCCCGTGGCTGCGGCCAAGGTGGCGAAACCTGTGGCGCGCGCGGCGGCCACGGCCGCGACCGTCGGCACCACGCTGCACAAGACGCCGTCACGCACGAAGGGCGCGGCGACCGTGATGGGCGTTGCGATCTCCAAGCCCGACAAGGCGCTGTGGCCGGACGCCGGCGACGGCGAGCCCGTCACCAAGCTCGATCTCGCCAACTATCTGGAAGCCGTCGGCGACTGGATGATCGATCATCTGAGGGGACGGCCGTGCTCGATCGTACGTGCGCCTGATGGCATCGGTGGCGAAAAATTCTTCCAGCGGCACGGCATGCAGGGCATGTCGGACCTGCTCGAGCTGGTCAAGGTGTCGGGCGACCGCAAACCGTATCTGCAGATCGACCGTGTCGAGGGATTGATCGCGGTCGCCCAGGTCGCCGCCGTCGAGCTGCATCCATGGAATTGCGCACCCGACGCCTATGACGTTCCGGGCCGGCTGGTGTTCGATCTCGACCCGGCGCCGAACGTCGCCTTCGGGGAGGTGATCGCGGCCGCCAAGGAGATGCGCCAGCGCCTGAAGAGCCTCGGACTCGAGAGCTTCTGCAAGACCACGGGCGGCAAGGGTCTGCACGTGGTGACGCCGTTGCTGCACGGCGCGCGCGACAGAGTGAGCTGGCCCGAAGCGAAGGCGTTTGCGCAAGGTGTGTGCCAATGGATGGCGAACGACAGCCCGGAGCAATACCTGCTCAACATGTCGAAGAAGCTGCGCGGGGGGAAGATCTTCCTCGACTATCTGCGCAACGACCGGATGTCGACGGCGGTCGCCGTGCTGTCGCCGCGCGCCCGCGAAGGCGCCACCGTGTCCATGCCGCTGACCTGGACGCAGGTGAAGAACGGGCTCGAACCCAAGCGCTACACCATCCGCACCGTACCGGCGCTGCTGGCCAAGACCAGGGAGTGGGATGGTTATGAAGATGCCGCGGGCTCGATCAAGGCGGCCATCAAGAAGCTCGCAGAGACGTCGTAGTCGCTCGGGCAGACGTGGTGTCTGCCCGAGCCGATCGCCTCAGAAGGATCAGATACGTCCGAGCAGGACGAGGATCAGCACGATGACGATGATCAGGCCGAGACCGCCGCCGCCATAGTAGCCGGTGCCGTAGAACGGACCGCCGCCGATGCCGGAAAAGCCGCCGAGCAGGGCGATGATGAGAATGATCAGGATGATAGTTCCGATGGACATGTGCTTCCTCCAGTGCCCGGCAGCGGGGCGACAACGTGCTCTGCCTTCGCCGAGGAAACTGGTCGGAACTTCGAAAGTTCCGTGCGGGAAACAGGTAAAATTCGGAGCGTGTCTTTGCGGTCGTAACCACCAGTGACTACCTAAAGGCAGTTGTTAGTCAGGAGATCGCGATGTCAAGACCGCTTGTCGTTTCCATTCCGCATCGCCTCGGCAAGGACGAGGCCGTGCGCCGGCTCCAGGCCGGTCTCAGCCGCGCCGCGACCAGCGTTCCGGTCCTGAAGGTCGACGAAGAGCGCTGGGAGGGCGACAAGATGATCTTTCGCGTTCGCGCTCTGGGTCAAGCGGCGTCGGGCCATGTCGACGTCGCCGACGATCACGTGCGTGTCGAGGTCGTGCTGCCCTGGCTGTTGCAGCGCTTTGCCGAGGCGGCGCAGTCCGCGATCCGCAGCCGCGGCCAGCTGCTGTTGACGAAAAAGAGCTGATCAGCCCGGCGTCGATGCTGTCTGACGTCGACCAGCCGGGTGGGTTGCCGCATCGGTCCGCGCTGGGATCACTGCTGCAGGCAAATGTATGAAGACGGAGGACACCGCAAGGATGCCGTCCTGTATGTCCGCAGATGTGTAGCCGCGGGCATGAACCTCGGCTTCGAAACCATCTGGGTGGGGCCACACCCGGCCACCGTCGGTGAAGGGCGCAAAGTTGCGCACAGTGACGACGACGACGGCGTCCCGCCCATGCCGCCGTGCGAAGGCAATGATGTGATCGGCATGACGTCCGCTCACCTCGAGCGGCTCATGGGAACCGTCGGTGAAGACCGCGGGCATCTCGTTGCGCAGCCGGAGCAGCCGCCGTGTCCAGGCGAGCTTGATGCGGCCATCCGGCCAGTGGTCCGCCAAGCGGGCCCAATCGGGACGCTCGCACTCGCGCAGCGCCCGTTCGCGCGCGGCGAAGTCCACCGGTCGGCGATTGTCGGGATCGACCATCGAGAGGTCCCAGAACTCGGTGCCCTGATAGATATCCGGCACGCCGGGCATCGTCGCCTTCAGCGTGAGCTGTGTCAGCGAGTTCAGCGCGCCGAGCAAAGCGGTCCGCCTGGAAAGCGTCTCCAACGACTGCAGGAACTCGGGCGAGCGGTCGCGATCCAGGATGCGGTCGATGAAGCTGCGCAGGCCGTTCTCATAGGCCTCGTTTGGATTGAGCCAGCTGGTCTCCTCCTTGCCCTCCCGCGCCGCCTTCAGCGCATAGGCCTGCAACCGCTCCGCAAGGCTCGGGTCGGCGCCAGTTGCGGGCCAGATGCCAACGAGCGTCTGGTACAGCATGTATTCGAACGCCGCCGAGGGCGCGCGCATCTTGCCATCGGTGATGACGTGCGGCGCGTTCAAGGTCTTCCAGCGCGCCATCGCGGACGTCCAATCGTTGGGCAACTCGGTGATGGCGGCCAGCCGCGTGCGGGCATCCTCGCCGCGCTTGGTGTCGTGGGTAGCGGTGGCGGTCATGCCGTGCGGCCAATGCCTGGCGCGGTCCTGCATCAGCTTGTGGAAGTCGGCGATCGTCAGAGCATGCGCCGCCGGATCGCCGCCGACCTCGTTGAGCGCGAGCAGCCGGTGGAA
Source organism: Bradyrhizobium sp. HKCCYLRH2047 (assembly GCF_051168175.1). NCBI lineage: Bacteria > Pseudomonadati > Pseudomonadota > Alphaproteobacteria > Hyphomicrobiales > Nitrobacteraceae > Bradyrhizobium > Bradyrhizobium sp. HKCCYLRH2047. The sequence goes on along the minus strand of NZ_JBNPUM010000018.1, from coordinate 48,180 downwards.
GCGATAGAAGCCGGTATCCTCCAGCGACTTCGCCATCATCGGGCCGGTAAACTGCTGCACCTTCAGCGCGAAGCGGCGCACACGTGGGACGCTGTGGCTGGTGCTGCGGTCGCGCTTGATCAGATCCATGGTGAGCGTATCGCGCAGGAAGTCGAAGATCGAGCCGTCGGAGGCAAACCATTCGGCGCGGGCGCCGGCTATGGCGTGATCGATCAGCTCGCGATCGGCCTCGGTCGCCCCGGCCGCGGTGAGATAGGTGCGATAGACCGGGAAGTGAAGAACATACAGTTCGAGCGCCTGGCGCAGGCTGTCTTCCGAATAGTCGCGCGTCGAGTAGTGGCCGTTGGCGATGCGCGCCAGGAGGCGTGTCAGCACGGTGAACTCGCTGGTCAGCAGCGTTTCCAGCACGCGCCGCTTGGCCTCCTTGATGACGGGCGCCAGCTTCGGCGGCTTGTTGCTGATCTGGCGCCAGATCTCGTCCAAGGGCTCCAGGCCGTTGCCGTCGATGAGCAGCTGGGTGATGACGTTCATCCACTCGTAGCCGGTGGTGCCGTGCACGCCGGCAAAGCTCGGCAGCTTCTCGTGCTCGCAGAGAATCTTCTCGATGACGACGTAGAATGGCCCGGCTGCGGGTCCCCGAGCGTCGCGGATCAGCCGCCGCAGCCGCTGGAAATATTGTGCGGGATCGCGCAGGCCGTCGATATGGTCGAGCCGCAGACCCTGCAGCTGGCCATCCGCGATCAGCTTCTTGACCAGCCGGTGGATCGCTTCGAACGTGCCAGCATCCTCGACGCGCAGGCCGGCCAGCGTGTTGACGTCGAAGAAGCGGCGGTAGTTGATGTCGCTGGACGCAAGCCGCCAATGCCCGAGTTTGTAATTCTGCCGTTCAAGCAGATGGTGCAGGGCCAGCGTCTGCGTCGGTCGGCCCTCGCCGGCCTGATACGCCGAGAGGCCTCGCGCGATAATGTCGCCAGCCCCGGGAATGGCCTTGAGTGCAGCCTTGAACGCCGGGGCTTCCTTGCGGTTCGGATGGCGCAGGCCGCGATAGCGCGACGCCAGGTCGAGGATCGCCTTGCCGGCCTCGCTGCTCTCCTCACCGGCCTCCTTTACGATGATGCGCAGCACCTCGCCATAGCGCTCCGGCGCGATCGGCAGGCGATGCTCGAAGTACCAGCAGGAGAACGAGCCTTCGTCCGGGTCGTAGCGCAGCTCGATCTCACCATGTTCGAGCGCATGGCCGTAGGACGTCCCGATGATCGGCAGCAGCACGCCGCCCCGGGCGCGATACGGCAATTGGTCCCAGTCGATGTCGAACGAGGCTGCATGCGGCGACGCCTGGCCCCATTCGAGCACATCGAGCCACCATGGATTGTCGTCGAAATGGACGCCGACATGGTTCGGAACGAAATCGAGGATGAGCCCGAGATCGTGCGCCTTCAGCGCGGCGCTCAGCTTGGCGAAGCCGTCCTGACCGCCGAGCTCAGGATTGAGCTTGGTGTGATCCGTGATGTCGTAGCCATGCGTCGAGCCCTTGCGCGCCGTCATGAACGGCGAGGCGTAGACATGGCTGATGCCGAGCGCCTTCAGATACGGCACGACGCGCGCCGCTGCTTCGAAATTGAAGTCGGCGGTGAGCTGCAGGCGGTAGGTCGCGAGCGGAATGGCAGGAGGCATGATTATCCTCCGATGCTCCAGAACACCGACCAGGGTGGCAGGCGATCGCCGGGCGTGCCGCCCCAGATCGGCGTGCCCGCCGAGCCGCTGCGCGGCGCGGGCACCTCGTTGTCCGAAACGTTGGCGAGCAACCGCAGCGTCGCGCCGTCGCCCATCGTCCAGTGCGCAGTCAGGCAGCCATCCTCCGTCACGTCGGCCTTGCCGAAGGATGCGCCCGGCAGCCGCGGTGCCACCTCCCTGTGGCGCACGGCGAGGAGCCCGCGCACCAGCGTCAATCGCTCGCGTCCCGGCGATGCGTTGTGGGCGTCCCAATCGATGATCGCGGATCTGAACGTCTCGATGTCCAGAGGGTCCGGGACCTCGTCGCCATACTTGGCGTATGCCCACTCATATTCCTTGCGGCGCCCCTTGCGAACGGCGTGCGCGAGATCGCCCTGGAAATCGCAGAAGAACGGGAAGGGCTGCTTCGAGCCCCATTCCTCGCCCATGTACAGCATCGGCACGGTCGGTGCGAGCAAGGTGACGGCCAGCGCAGCTGCGATCCCTTCCGGCGGCGCCAGCGATTCCAGCCGGTCGCCGAACACGCGGTTGCCGATCTGGTCGTGGTTCTGCAGGAAGTTGACGAACGCCGCGGGGGCCAGATGACCGCTTGGTTCACCCCGGGCCATGCCACCCCAAAAGGCGGCCTGCTCGCCTTGATAGACAAAGCCCGAGGCGAGCGCGCGAGCAAGCCCGCGCCGCGGCGATTGTTGGTAGTCGCCGTAGTAGCCGCCGGTCTCGCCGGTCAGCATCACATGCCAGACGTGGTGATAATCATCGTTCCATTGCGCGCGAAACTTGCCCCGCGGCGGATCTTCTGCCGCGTCGAGCATGCTGGCCCGGTTATCACCGTTCTCGAGCACGAGATGGATGTGACGCCCTGTCTGCTCGACGAGCCTGCCGACGGCGGCGCTGAGATCATGCAGCATCGGGATCTCACCCTCGTTGGCGAGGATGTGGTTGACGGCATCGAAACGCAGCCCGTCGAAGCGATAGTCCGTCAGCCAATGCAGCGCGTTCTCGATCGCGAAGGCGCGCACTTCGGGGTGCCGGAAGTCGATCGCGCTGCCCCACGGCGTGTGAGCGTCCGTGAAGAAGGTCGGTGCATACAGGCCGATGTAGTTTCCTTCGGGGCCGAAATGGTTGTAGACGACGTCGAGGAAGACCATCAGCCCGCGCAGATGCGCCTCGTCGATCAGCGCGCGCAGATCATCGGGACGCCCATAGACGCTGTCCGGCGCGTAGAGCAGGACGCCGTCATAGCCCCAGTTGCGGGAGCCGGCGAAGTCCGCCAGCGGCATCAGCTCGAGCGCGGTGATGCCGGTTTCGACGAGATGATCGAGCTTGTCGATCATCGCGCCGTAGGTGCCTTCCGTCGTGAAGGTGCCGACATGGCTTTCGAGAAACACGGCGTCCTGCCATGGACGGCCGCGCCATTTTTCGGAGCGCCAGGTGTAGGCGCGGTGGTCGATGATTTCGCTCGGGCCGGAGACATCCTCTGGCTGGAAATCCGAGCCGGGATCTGGAACGTCGAGTTCATCATCAATACGAAACTTGTACCGCGTGCCGGCGCCGACCCCGGCGACGTCGAGCGAATACCAACCACCATCCCCGCGCTGCATCTCATGCTTGACGTCGAGGATCAGATCGACGCGCTTGGCGGCGGGCGCCCACAGCCGGAACGTCGTGCCGTCCTGCGTGAGCCGAGGTCCGAATTGACGGCCGTTCATGACTGGCCCGCATACGCCAGCACGGAGCGGGGCGGGGCCTTGAGGTCCGTGCCCGACGCGAAGTCGATCGGCGTCTGCTGGGCTTCGGTGGTGTTCAGGACCTGTTGCCACGTCTTGTATTCGGCGAGCTTGGGCAATTTGAATCCGATCTCTTCGGGAGCCGCGTTCAGAACGATAAGGATCGGAGCCTGCTCCTGTTCCACCGGAGCGAGCACATAGGCGAGAAATCGTCCGTCAGGAAAGGTCCAGTCGGTTTGCGTCATCTCCTCCGCCGAAGGCGTCAGCCACAGCACGCCGAAGCTTCCGTCCGACCGGCGGCCGTCGAGCCAGCGGCGCGCGCGAATCTGGCCGAAGCGGCGGCGCAGCTCGGTCATGTGCGCGATGAAGTCGATGAGATCATCGCCCTCGCGGCCCATGCCGCTCCAGTCCACCCAGCCGACCTCGTTGTCCTGGCAATAGGCGTTGTTGTTGCCATGCTGAGAGTTGCCGACCTCGTCGCCTGCGAGCAGCAGCGGCAGGCCCTGCGCGAGCAACAGACAGGCGAGCTGGTTCTTGCGCGACTGCCGCCGCAGCGCTGTGATCGCCACGTCGTTGGTCGGCCCCTCATGACCGAAATTGTTGCTGAGGTTGTCGTTGGAGCCGTCGCGATTGTCCTCGCCGTTCGCCTCATTGTGCTTGCTGTTGTAGCTGAAGAGATCGGCCAGCGTGAACCCGTCATGGACGGTGACGTGATTGACGCTGGCGCGCTGGGTGCGGCCGTCATGGTTGAAGATGTCGGAAGAGCCGGTCATGCGGCTCGACACCTCGCCGATCAGGCTGCCTTCGCCGCTCCAGTAGCGACGCATGGCGCTACGATAGCGGTCGTTCCATTCGGACCATTGCGAGGGGAATGCGCCGACCTGATAGCCGCCGAGACCGACGTCCCATGGCTCTGCGACCAGTTTGACGCTCGCCAGCACCGGGTCCTGGCGGATCGCGGTCAGGAAGCCGCTGCGCCGGTCGAAGCCGTGCTTCTCGCGCGCGAGCGTGGTGGCGAGATCGAAGCGGAAGCCGTCGACGTGGCAGACTTCGACCCAATAGCGCAGCGAGTCCATCACCATCTGCAGCACGCGCGGATGGGTCAGGTTCACCGACGAGCCGCAGCCGGTGAAGTCGTCGTAGAAGCGCGGATTGTCCGGCTGCAGCCAGTAGTAGGATGCGTTGTCGATGCCGCGGTAGCACAGCGTCGGGCCGAGATGGTTGCCCTCGGCGGTGTGATTGTAGACGACGTCGAGCATGACCTCGATGCCGGCATCATGCAGCCGCGCCACCGTCGTCCGGAAGGCATCGAGCGGATTGTCCTGCGCGTAGCGCAGCTCCGGCGCGAAGAACGAGATGGTGTTGTAGCCCCAGTAGTTGACCAGCTTCTTCTCGACCAGCATGCGGTCGTCGATGAAGGCGTGGATCGGCAAGAGCTCGATTGTGGTGACGCCGAGCCGCTTCAGATGCTTGATCATCGCCGGCGACGACAGACCGCCATAGGTGCCGCGCAGGTTGGGCGGCACGTCGTCGCGCTTGTTGGTCAGGCCCTTGACGTGAGCCTCGTAGATGATCGTGTCCTCCCACGGGATCTGCGGCCGCATCTCGCGCCGGCCCCAGTTGAAGGTCTCGTCGATGACGACCGCCTTGGGCATGCCGCGGGCGTTGTCGCGCCGGTCGAACGAGAGGTCCTCGCGCGGCGAGCCGGCGCGGTAGGCGAAATGGGCATCGCTCCAGACCAGCCGGCCGGCGAGCCGCTTGGCATAGGGGTCGAGCAGCAGCTTGTTGGCATTGAAGCGGTGGCCGCGCTCCGGCTCGTACGGGCCGTAGACGCGGTAGCCATAGAGCTGCCCTGGCGAGACGTCGTTGAGATAGCCGTGCCAGACATCCTCCGTCCGCTCCGGCAATTCGATCCGCTCGATCTCGCGCCGGCCCTGGCTGTCGAACAGGCAGAGCTCGACCTTCTCGGCATTGGCGGAGAACAACGCAAAGTTGGTCCCCCGTCCGTCCCAGGTTGCTCCGAGACGGGCGTGGCTTCCAGCGGCCAGGCGCATTGCGTCAGGCTTCCGGGAGGAGAAATACCGCTGCCATGGGCGGGAGGATGAGGTTGAGCTGGTGTTCTTCAGAGGCATGGACCTGGCCGACATTGCCGACATTGCTGCCGCCATAATGCAGGGAGTCGGAATTGAAAGCTTCCCTCCATCTGCCGCCGAACGGCACGCGGACCCGATAATTGTAATACACGTTGGGCGAAAAGTTCACGACCACGACGCAGCGCGCGTGCTCATCGTAGCCCTTGCGCACCCAGGCGAAGACGTTGCGGTCGGAGTCGTCGGTGATCAGCCACTCGAAGCCGTCCGGTTCGCAGTCCCGCTCGTGCAGCGCCGGAACGTTGCGGTAGAGGTGGTTGAGGTCGCGGATCAGGGCCTGGATGCCGGCATATCGGGCGTCGCCGAGGAGGTGCCAGTCGAGCGAGGTATCGTGATTCCACTCGCGCTCCTGGGCGAGTTCGCAGCCCATGAACAGGAGCTTCTTGCCGGGATGCCCGAACATGAAGCTGTAATACGCGCGCAGGTTGGCAAAACGCTGCCAGTCGTCGCCGGGCATCCGACCGAGGATGGAGCGCTTGCCGTGCACCACCTCGTCATGCGACAGCGGCAGGATGAAGTTTTCCGAAAAGGCGTAGTGCAGGCCGAACAGGATCTCGCCGTGGTGATATTTGCGGTGGATCGGGTCCTTGCTGATGTAGCGCAAGGTGTCGTGCATCCAGCCCATGTTCCACTTGTAGCCGAAACCGAGCCCGCCCATGTCGACCGGGCGGGACACCTGCGGCCACGCCGTGGATTCCTCGGCAGCCGTAGTCGCCTGCGGGAAATGGCCGAACACCTCGATATTGGTCCGGCGCAGAAACTCGATGGCCTCGAGGTTCTCGCGCCCGCCATATTTGTTCGGAATCCAGCCGCCGGAGGGACGGCTGTAGTCGAGATAGAGCATCGAGGCGACGGCATCGACGCGCAGGCCGTCGACGCCGTAGCGCTCCAGCCAGAACAACGCGTTCGAGCGCAGGAAATTGGCGACTTCGGTGCGGCCGAAATTGTAGATCAGCGTGCCCCAGTCGAGATGCCGGCCCTGCATCGGGTTGGCGTGCTCGTAGAGCGCGGTGCCGTCGAAATGGCCGAGGCCGTGCGGATCATCCGGGAAATGGCCGGGCACCCAGTCGAGCCATACCGCGAGGCCCTCGCGGTGGCACGCATCGACGAGCGCACAGAAGTCCTCAGGACTGCCGAAGCGGCTGGTCGGCGCGAACAGGCCGGTCGGCTGATAGCCCCAGGAGCCGTCGAACGGATGCTCGCTGACGGGCAGGAATTCGATGTGCGTGAAGCCCATGTCGCGTGCATAGGCCGGCAGCTGCTCGGCGAGCTCGCGATAGGTCAGCCATTGATTGTTGTCCTTGCGCCGCCAGGATCCGAGGTGCACCTCATAGATCGAGACGGGCCTGTTCAGCTTGTTGATGTCATGCGGCGCTGGCCGAGGGCGCGGCAGGCTGGTCTCGTCGACCACGATCGACGCGGTCTTGGGACGCATCTCGGCCGCGAAGGCCATCGGGTCGGATTTCAGCGGCAGGTGCTCGCCCTGCGGACCGATGATGTCGAATTTGTAGTGGTCGCCGGCCCTGGCGCGGGGAATGAACAGCTCCCAATAGCCGTTGCCGCGCACGCGCATCGGGTGGCGCCGCGCATTCCAGAAGTTGAAGTCGCCGACCACGCTGACGCGGCGCGCGTTCGGCGCGAGCACGACGAAGCCGACGCCATCGACGCTGTCGATGACCATGGGATGCGCGCCGAGCTTGTCGTAGAGCCGCTCGTGGTTGCCTTCGCCGAGCAGGTGCAGGTCGAAGTCGCTCAGGATCGGCAGGAAGCGATAGGGGTCCTCGAGGTCGGTGACGTGGTCGCCGAATGTTGCCCGAAAGCGATAGCGCTGCAGCGATGGCATGGTCCCGGTGAACAGGCCGGCATCATGGATGCGCGTCAGCGGGGCGACGTCGCCGTGCTCGCCGACCACTTCGACGCGGGACGCCTCGGGCAGGAAGGCGCGCACGACAGTGCGCCCGTCGACATTGTGCTGACCGAGATAGCGAAACGGGTCGGCGTGCCGGCCCTCGATGATCGCAAACGCCTCGGGAGAAAGATGGGTCATGAGGACTCGCTGACTGATGCTGGCTCGGACAGGACGCGAAGCAGGTTGCTCAAAGCGATGCGCAACCAGTCCGGCCGGTGAGCCAGATCATATTCGAGCGCTCCGAGGGCTTTTTCCAGCATGAAAAAGTTAAGGAGCGCCTCCGCCGTATGCGGATCGTCCGGCCAGAGGCGCTGATTGGCCTTGATCTCGCGATAGCCGGCCAAAAAGGCCGTCGCGGCCTGGTCGCGCCATTCCGACAGCGCCGCGGCGATACGGCCGTGATCGTCCGGGCCCGCCCTCAGAGCGCGCTCCTGGGCGACGCGGACCGAGCAATCGATCGAGCGCAGGAAGCCTGCGATGTCGCGCGCCGGCGGCGCCTTGCGCCGACGCTCGGCGAGCGGCTGCTCCTCGTCCCCGTCGAAATCGATGATGAAGATATCGTCCTTGACGATGAGGATCTGGCCGAGATGGAAATCGCCATGCAGCCGGATGTCGCAGCCGCCGATCTGGTGCGGGATCAGGCTGCTCAGGCGCTCCGATATCTCACCACGCCTCGCGAGCACCTGATCGGCCAGCCCTCGTTCCGGGTCCTTGAGGTGATCGCGGCGCTCGCTCAGGCCCGTCAGGACCCGGCTTGCCTGGGCGCGCAGCCGGTCGATCCAGTGACCGAGATGATCTGCGGTGGTCGGCTCCGGCGCAAAATCGGCGATGTCGTTGCGTGAGGCCAGGGCCGCATGCAGCTCTCCGGCCCGCCGTCCGGCTTGCGTCATGTAGCGCAGATAGGGCGGCAGCTCCTCGCTCTGGCGCGCGTCGCCGCTCGCGGCGAACACGCGCTGATCGTCGATGTAGCGGTCGAGATAGGCGGCGGTCACGATCCAGCCGTCACCCTGGTTCTCGACAAAGCCATGGACGCAGCCGATCGTCTGCCGCTCACCGTCCTGGATCACCTCGACGCTGCCGAGCAGCGGCGGCACGTTGGCGAAGCCGATGGTCTCGGTCAGGAAGCGACCGACGTCGATCTCCGGATGCGATCCGGCCTCGAGCTCGCGATGGAGCTTGATGAAGAACTCGTTGTTGACGACAGCCTTGCTGCTGCAACGGTCGGTCTCGATGATGCGCACCTGTTCCGACTCGCGGATCGGCTTGTCGGGAAATCGCGACGTCGGACGGAATTCCAGTCGTATCCCGTTCTCTTCGACCACAAGTGACTGTGCAAGGTTGCGCAGCAGCAGCGCCAGAAAGATGGGATTGGTGGCGGCATCCAGCAGGGTGCCCTCGCGGGCGCCCTGGCGCACGGCGGCGAATGCCTGCGGATTATAGCGCTCGCGGTCGAAGCGGACCCACTCGATCTGCATCGGCAGCAGGTAGCGCTGCTCGTCCTTGCGCTCGGCCGACTTGAAGAAGATCAGCCACGGCCTGTTGTCGCCGATGTCACAGAACGGGATCGCGGAGGTCAACGTCGGATGGATCGCCTCAGGCGAGCGTTCGGGATACCAGCGCGTGCGCGCGAGGTGGCCGGGAAGCACGTCGCGCTCGAACAGGCTGCGGGTGCGCGCCAGCGACACCCAGGTCGAGCCGAGCGGGACGACCAGCGTCTCGAATTCCGGCACGGCGCGCTGAACGACCGGCTCGGACTTGTCGCGCTCCTTGAGCTGGAACCAGTAGAAGCCGTAGGGCGCGAGCGTGATCATGTAGGGCAGCTCGCCGATCGCGGGAAAGCGCGACCGGCCGAGCATCTCGATCGGCACGCGATCCTTGAACGGCGAAAGATCGAGCTCGGTCGCCTGTGCCGAGCGCGACAGGTTGGCGACGCAGAGGATCACCTCGTCCTTGTATTGTCGCACATAGGCCAGCACCGACCGGTTGGCCGGGCGGATGAAGCTCATGGTGCCCCTGCCGAAGGCCAGCGTCGACTTGCGCACCGAGATCAGCTTCTTGGTGGCATTCAGCAGCGACGACAGGCTGCGCGACTGCGCTTCGACGTTGACCGCCTCGTAGCCGTAGACCGGGTCCATGATCATCGGTGCGTAGAGCCGTGCGGGGTCGGCACGCGAGAAGCCGCCATTGCGGTCGGGCGTCCATTGCATCGGCGTACGCACGCCGTTGCGATCGCCGAGATAGATGTTGTCGCCCATGCCGATCTCGTCGCCGTAATAGATGATCGGCGTGCCCGGAAACGACATCAGCAGCGAGTTCATCAGCTCGATCTTGCGCCGGTCATTGTCCATCAGCGGCGCGAGGCGGCGGCGAATGCCGACATTGATGCGCGCGCGCGGATCGTTGGCATAGGTCGACCACAGATAGTCGCGCTCGACATCGGTCACCATTTCGAGCGTCAGCTCGTCATGGTTGCGCAGGAACAGCGCCCATTGGCAGGTCGAGGGGATATCGGGCGTCTGGCGCAGGATGTCGGTGATCGGGAAGCGGTCTTCCTGGGCGATCGCCATGTAGAAGCGCGGCATCAGCGGGAAGTGATAGGCCATGTGGCACTCGTCGCCCTGGCCGAAATACTCCTGCACATCCTCGGGCCACTGGTTGGCCTCGGCCAGCAGCAGCTTATCCTTGGCGTAATTGTCGAGCTCGACACGCAGGCGCTTGATGATCGCATGCGTCTCCGGCAAGTTCTCGTTGTTGGTGCCGTCGCGCTCGCAGAGATAGGGAATGGCGTCGAGCCGGAAGCCGTCGACGCCGGCATCGAGCCAGCGCTTCATCACCTGGACGATCGCGTTGACCACGCGCGGATTGTCGAAGTTGAGATCCGGCTGGTGCGAGAAGAAGCGGTGCCAGTAGAACTGGCCGGCCTCGGGATCCCAGGTCCAGTTGGACTTCTCGGTATCGGTGAAGATGATTCGCGTGCCGAGATATTTCTGGTCGGTGTCGCTCCAGACGTACCAGTCGCGGGCGCTGGAGCCGGGCGGGCTGCGCCGGGCGCGCTTGAACCAGTGATGCTGGTCGGAGGTGTGGTTGACCACGAGCTCGGTGATCACCCGCAGGCCGCGCCGCTTGGCCTCCTGGATGAAGCGCTTGAACTCCTTCATGGTCCCGAAATCGGGATTGATGCTGCCGTAGTCGGCGATGTCGTAGCCGTCGTCGCGGCCGGGCGAGGGGTAGAACGGCAGCAGCCACAGTGTGGTGACGCCGAGGTCCTGCAGATAATCCAGCTTGTCCGTGAGGCCGGCGAAGTCGCCGACGCCGTCATTGTTGCTGTCGGCGAACGCCTTGACGTGCAGCTGGTAGATGATCGCGTCCTTGTACCAGAGACCGTCGCCGTCGGTCTCGGTCTGCAGGCTCGGCGAATCCAGGGATGACATCAGGTTCATGAGGCCCTCACCTAGGAGAGAGGATGATGATGCGGCTGCGATCGGAGGCGTCTCGAAAGATGTCTCGGCCTCGACAGATGCGGCTCTCCTCAAAAGAGGGCAGAATAGGGGAGAAAGCGTCTTTGAGGGCGACGCTCTCGAACGTGTGCGCAAATTTGTTCACGGTGATGCCATTGACAAGAAAACGGCGTCCCGGTTCGCTAGAAACCGAGACGACCCCCTTACAAAGCTGCAAGGCTCGTTTTGTTCCCCGGGGAACGACGGCCTTGGCGCGGCGTTAGAGGCTTATCCTCTTGCTGTCCCACAACAATTTTACGACGTACGACTTACCGTTACGTCCAGATCGCGTGCCGAATGGATCTCTACAGCGAAGCCCATAGTCTCGGAATCCTGACAGAATTCTACGATGGTCAGGGGCAGCGTCGCGTCACCGACGAAGCGGCACTCAAGATCATCGTGGAGGCCTTTCCCAGGCCCACGCCGCACCGGCTGCTGAGCGGTGCGATCGTGATTCGGTCCGGCCAGCCGGCGCGCAGCCGCCTGAACGAGGCGGCGAAGCTGCCGGTCAGGTGGACCATCAGGCGTGGCGACACCGAGATCGCAAAGGGAGACGCGGGCGAGGCCCTGGTCGAGTGGCCGGGTGATCTGCCGGTCGGCAGCTACCGCCTCGAGCTGGTGGATGCGTCATCCTACCGCGAGGAGCTGCCGCTGCTGGTCGCGCCGGCGAAGGCCTTCGCCGGCGATTTCGACCGCGTCTGGCTGCTGGCGGTCCAACTCTATGGCATCCGCTCGGCCCGCAACTGGGGCATGGGCGACTTCACCGACCTTGCCAATCTCATCACGCTTTGCGCCAAGCTCGGCGCCGATGGTGTCGGGCTCAATCCGCTGCACGCGTTGTTCGACGACCGGCCGGGTGACTTCAGCCCCTATGCACCGAACAGCCGGCTGTTCCTGAATGCGCTCTATGTCGATGTGGAGCAGGCGCCGGGCTTTGCGAAGGGGCCCGGCAGCAAGGTGCTGGAGCCGCTGCGACAAGCCGAGCTGGTGGACTACAAGGGTGTGGCGGCGTTGAAATGGCCGGCCCTGCGCGCCGCCTTCGACGCCTTCATGGCCGCGCCCGACGCCGCGGCCGCTGCGGAGTTCAAGGCCTATCGGGCCGAGCGCGGCGAGCTGCTGGCGCGCTTCTCCTGCTTCGAGGTGTTGCGGCATCGCTTCCAGAAGCCCTGGTGGGACTGGCCTGAGGAGTGGCGGCGGCCCGATGCCGCGCGCTGCGCGGCGCTGCTCAGCGGCCCCGACCGGAGGGAGGCCGAGTTCATCGCCTATGTGCAGTGGCTCGCCGAGCGACAATTGCGCCATTGCCGGGATCTCGCGCATCGGCTGGGAATGAAGGTCGGCTTGTATCTCGACGTCGCAGTCGGCGTTCAATCCGACGGCTTCGATGCCTGGAACGAGCAGGGCGCCATCTCGCGCACGCTGTCGGTCGGAGCGCCGCCCGATCCGTTGAACACGGTCGGGCAGAACTGGGGATTGGCCGGCTTCAACGCGCCGGGGCTGGCGCTGAGGAATTTCGAGCCGTTCCGGGAGATGATCAGGGCGTCGATGCGCCATGCCGGCGCGATCCGGCTCGATCACGTGCTCGGTTTGAAGCGGCTCTATCTGGTGCCGCACGGATTTCCGGCCAAGCAGGGCGCGTATGTGCAGATGCCGTTCGATGCGCTGCTCGCCGCGACCGTCATCGAGAGCGTGGCCAACGACTGCATCGTCATCGGCGAGGATCTCGGCACCGTGCCTGAAGGCTTTCGCGAGCAGATGGCCGATTGGGGACTGTGGTCCTACAAGGTGATGATCTTCGAACGCGACGACAACGGCCGCTTTCGCGACGTTGACTTCTATCCGCCGAATGCGCTGGTGACGCTGAACACCCACGACCTCTCGACCTATGCCGGCTGGCGCTCGTTCGGCGATCTCAAGACCAAACGCGGGCTGGGCATCGATCCCGGCGAAAGCGACCAGGATCGCTGGGACGCCTTGGGGCTGTGGGACGAGGTGCTGCGCCACAACGGCATTCAGGCCAACGACGTCCACTCGGCGATCGCCTTCCTGTCGCGGACGCGGTCGCGGCTGCTGGTGATTTCCCTGGAGGATCTGCTGCAGGTGGTCGATCAGCCCAATATTCCCGGCACGATCGACGAGCATCCGAACTGGCGCCGCAAGATGCCGGTCAAGCTCGAGGACATCACGGGTGCGACCAGCGTCGCGGCGTTGAAGGCGGCGACCGCCGAACGGATCAGCCCGGCCGGCGTTTAGAATGCGGGGATCGAGGGGGCAATTGCACGCGGATGCCGAATGTCCTGCAGGATCGAAGATTACGCGCTGATCGGTGATTGTGAGACGGCTGCCCTCGTAAGCCGAAACGGTTCGATCGACTGGCTGTGCTGGCCGGCGTTCGATTCCGACGCCTGTTTCGCTTCCCTGCTGGGCGATCGCAGCCATGGCCGCTGGCTGATCGCGCCACGCGGCGATATCCGCTCGACGTCCCGCCGCTATCGTGGCGACAGCCTCATCCTCGAGACGCGGTACGAAACCGCGACCGGCACCGTCGAGCTGGTCGATTTCATGCCGCCGCGGGGCAGCGCCTCCGACGTCGTCCGGCTGGTCCGCGGCGTCGCCGGCCGGGTCGCCATGCGGATGGAGCTGATCATCCGTTTCGGCTTCGGCATCGAGATTCCCTGGGTCAAGCGCTCCGAGGATCGCTCCGCGCTGCTTGCCATCTGCGGCCAGGACATGGCGGTGCTGCATACGCCGATCGCCACCCGCGGCGAGGACATGACCACGGTTGCGGAGTTCGAGGTCGCGGCCGGCGACACCGTGCCGTTCGTGCTGACCTACGGTCCCTCGCATCTACCGGTGCCCAAGGCGATCGATCCGCTTCAGGCGCTCGATGACACCGAGACCTTCTGGGCCGACTGGTCGCGCCGCTGCACCTATCAGGGCGAGCACCGCGAACTCGTGATGCGCTCGCTGATCACCCTGAAGGCGCTCACCTATGCGCCGACCGGCGGCATCGTCGCGGCGCCGACCACGTCGCTGCCGGAGAAGCTCGGCGGCCGGCGCAACTGGGACTATCGTTTCTGCTGGCTGCGTGACGCGACGTTCACGCTGCTCGCGCTGATGAACTCGGGCTACACCGAGGAAGCGCTGGCCTGGCACAACTGGCTGCTGCGCGCCGCCGCCGGCGCACCGGCCTATATGCAGATCATGTACGGCATCATGGGCCAGCGGCGGCTGATGGAGTGGGAGGCCGAGTGGCTGCCCGGCTACGAAGGCGCCCGGCCGGTGCGGATCGGCAACGCCGCGCACGCCCAGCTCCAGCTCGACGTCTACGGCGAGCTGATGGACGCCTTCCACCAGGCCCGCATGACCAGGCTCAAGCTGGAAGACGGCACATGGGACCTGGAATGCGCGGTGCTCGATCATCTCACCGACGTCTGGGACCAGCCCGACCACGGCATATGGGAACGCCGCGGCGACGGCCGTCACTACGTGTTTTCCAAGGTGATGACCTGGGTGGCGTTCGATCGCGCGATCAAGAGCGCGGAGAAATTCGGGTTCAAGGCGCCGCTGGAGCGCTGGCGGCGGCTGCGCGAGACCATTCATCGCGACGTCTGCGCCAAGGGTTATGACGAAAGCCTCGGCAGCTTCGTCGAGTCCTATGGCTCGCGGTTGCTCGATGCCAGCCTGCTGCTGTTGCCGGCGGTCGGCTTCCTCCCCAGCTCCGATTCGCGCATTCGCGGCACGGTGGACGCGATCGAACAGCATTTACTACGGGACGGCTTCGTGCTCCGGCACGATCCGCGCGATGTCCCTCCGGACGAGCAGCAGCCGATCGAAGGCGCGTTCCTTGCCTGCACGCTGTGGCTGGCCGACGCCCATGTCCTGGCGGGCGATACGGAAAAGGCCGAGACGCTGTTCCGCCGCGTGGTGAACATCGCCAACGATGTCGGACTGCTGGCCGAGGAGTACGACAGCGAGGCCCGGCGGCAGACCGGTAATTTTCCCCAGGCGCTGACGCATATCGCGCTGATCAACACGGCGCAGAATCTGAGCAGCGCCAGGAAGGCCAGCGACAAACCCGCAAGGCAGCGGTCGGAGGCCTGAGCTCCCGCACGTCAGCTTGCGGATCAGCCTTGCGCGTTTTCCGCCAGGATCATCTCCATGGCATTGGCAAAGCCTTCGTCCTGATTGGACGTGGTGATGCGCTTGGCTTTGCTCTTCACCTCGTCACTGGCATTGCCCATGGCGATCGACAATCCGCTCACCTCGAACATCGCGACATCATTGTGCATGTCGCCGATGGTCGCGACTTGGTCGAGCGGGATACCGAGCCGCTGAGCCATCGCGCTGACGAAGGTGCCCTTGTCATGTCCGGGCGGAGTGATGTCGAGATAGTAGCTCTGCGAGCGCACCGCTGTCGCTTCCGCGCCCAATGCCTGCTGCATCTGGCTCTCGCAGCCCGCCAGCAGCGCGAAATCGCTGCTCGCGCCGACGATCTTGCAGGCGTTCGCCAGATAGGGCGAGAAATCGCCGACGATCGTCGGCTCCGCGCGTATCGCGCGCCGCTCGTTCGGGACGTACTCACCGTCCGGATTGCGCGTCACCCAGGCGTCGTTGGTGAAGACCCAGATGTCGACGCCGGCTTGATGCAGCAGGTCGACGCAGCGTGCGGCGGCCGCGGGCGGGATCAGGCTCTGCTCGAGCGGGCGCATGGCGGCGTCGACGATTGAGCTGCCGTTGAACGGCCCCACCGGAAGGCTGATCTGCAGCGGCTCGATCAGAAAGCGCATTCCGATCGCGGGGCGGCTCGAGGTGAGCGTGAAGCCAACGCCGGATTCGTGCAGCCGCCGCGCCGCCTTCGCGGCCCGTTCGGTCAGAACCTTGTCCTTGGTCAGCAGCGTGCCGTCGACGTCGGATACGACGAGAGCGATGCGGGTCATGAGCCCTTCCTGTTTGCGGTCAGGCTCGTCCCTGACCGCTGTGAAGCTGTTGCAGGATGTCGTCCACGATCGCCGCGACCGGCGCGTCGACCGAGACCGTGATGGGATGCTCGGGGGCGCCAGGCGGTTCCAGGGTGGCGAACTGGCTGGTGAGCAGGCCCGGCGGCATGAAGTGCCCGGCGCGATGCTTCATCCGCTCGCCGATCAGCTCCTGAGTGCCTTGGAGATAGACCATGCGGACATCGTCGCGGCCGCCGACCAGGATATCGCGATAGGCCTTCTTGAGCGCCGAGCAGGCGATGATGATGTGCTGGCCCGCGCTGCGGCATTGCGCGATCTCCGTGGCAATGGCATGCAGCCAGGGCCAGCGATCCTCGTCGGTGAGCGGGTGGCCCGCGCTCATCTTGGCGACGTTCGCGGGCGGGTGAAAGCTGTCGCCATCCTCGAAGCGCCAGCCGAGGCGTTGGCCCAATGCTTGCCCGATCGTGCTCTTGCCGGAGCCGGAGACGCCCATGATAATGAGCGCATGGGGCAGGTCAGATGTCGCCACTTTGCCTCTCCGGCCAGGCCTCGCTGTCGATCAGCAGGATCGTCTCCCGAATCGAGCGGGCGCGATTGGCGGGCAGGTCTTCGCCGGCCAGCACGCGCGTCATGATCGCGCGCTTGTCGGCGCCGGCGACCTCGAACAGCATGGTTCGGCAGGAGGCGAGCGCAGGCAAGGTCAGGCTGATCCGCGGCACGAAGGGTGCGACGTGAGCCTTGTCGACGCCGACAACCCAGCGATCGGCGATATCAACAGCGGGAAAGCCGGGGAATAGCGACGCGACATGGCCGTCGGAACCGATTCCGAGCAGCACGAGGTCGAACAGCGGCCGCGCAGAGTCGAGCCGCGCGGCGCCGTAGAACGCTTCCAGCGCGCGCTGATAGTCGCAGGCACTGGCCTCCGGGTCCGATCTATCGGTCGCGATCGGGTGGATGTTGGCGGCCGGCGCGCAGGCATCGAGGAACGCGTGGCACGCCATGGTCATGTTGTGCAGGGGATCGCCGGGCGGAACATATCGTTCGTCACCGATGAACCAGTGCACGCGCGTCCAGGGAATCCGCTCGCGATACGCGTCCGTCGCCAGCAGCTGATAGAGCTGCTTCGGGCTCGATCCCCCGGTGAGGCAAACGGCTATCGTCGCCGGATTGGCATCGATCCGGGCCAGGAGATGTTCGGCCGCGACCCTCGCCATCGTCGCCCGGTCGGCGACGCGCACGAGGTTGCGGTCCTGCGGTCCGACCACGGCTAAACCAGCTTGCGCCAGCTGCGGCCGTCGCGGGCCAGCAGATCGGCCGCCGCCTCAGGTCCCTCGCTGCCGGCCGCGTAGGAATGCAGGCCATCGCGGCCGGCCTTCTTCCAGGCCTCGATGAATGGCTCGACGGCCTTCCAGCCGGCCTCGACGCTGTCGGCGCGCTGAAACAGGATGTTGTCGCCGATCATGCAGTCATAGATCAGCGTCTCGTAGCCGGTGGCGGGCTCGGCCTGGAAATAGTCCTTGTAGTTGAACTTCATCTGCACGCCGTCGGTGCGGATGGTCGGCCCCGGGATCTTGGTGTTGAACTGCAAGGTGATGCTCTGGGTCGGCTCGATGCCGATGACGAGATAGTTCTCGGCCAGGGTCTCGATCGGGGTGCAGCTGAACATCGCGAACGGCGCCTGGCGGAACTTGATCGCGACCTCGGTGCGCTTGGCGCCGAGCGCCTTGCCGGTGCGCAGATAAAACGGTACGCCGGCCCAGCGCCAATTATCGATGGTGAGCTTGAAGGCCGCGTAGGTCTCGGTGGTGCTGTCGGGGCGAACGTCCTTGCTCCTCACATAATCCGGCAGCTCGGCGTCGCCAATCATGCCGGCCGTGTACTGGCCGCGCACCGAGTTGAGCAGCGCCTCCCGTTCGCTCAATGGCTGGATCGCCGACAGCACCTCCGCCTTCTCGGAGCGGACGGTATGCGCATCGAACCGCGCCGGCGGCTCCATCGCCACCAGCGAGAGCAACTGGAAGAGATGGTTGGGGACCATGTCGCGCAGCGCGCCGGTCGCGTCGTAGAAGCTGCCGCGCGTGCCGACGCCGAGCTTCTCCTCGACGGTGATCTGAACGTGGTCGATGTGATGCCTGTTCCAGATCGGCTCGAACATGCCGTTGGCGAAGCGCAGCACCAGGATGTTCTGCACCGTCTCCTTGCCGAGGTAATGATCGATCCGGTAGATCTGGTGCTCGGTTACGAGCTGCAGCAGCGTGTCGTTCAGTTTCTTGGCCGAGGCGAGATCGGTGCCGAACGGCTTCTCCACCACGAGGCGGCGCCAGGCCTTGCCGTCCTCGCGAAGCAGCCCGACGCGCCCGAGCTGTTGCGCGATCGGCGCAAAGGCGCTCGGCGGCGTCGCCAGGTAGAACAGCCGGTTGCCGTGGGTCTCGCGCGCGGCCTCGAGCTTTTCCAGTCGCTCCTTCAACTGATCGAAGCTCTCCGGCTCCTTCGGATCGGCCTCGATCGCGGTCACGCATTGCAGGAGGCGCTGGGCGATCTCGTCCTCGATCGGACGCGTCGCATATTTGCGCAGGCCCTCCATCAGGTTGTCGCGCAGTTGCTCGCTCGACATGCCCTTGCGGGCAATGCCGACGATGCAGAACCTGTCAGGCAGCAAATGATTGGCCGCGAGATTGTAAAGCGATGGCAGAACGAGCCGATGGGTCAGATCGCCGGTCACACCGAAGATCACGAAGGCGCAGGCGTCGGGCTTCTGATGTCGCGGCTGGTGCGGATACAGCGGGGTCACGCGCGGTCGTCCCTGGGCTTGACGATCCCAGGCGCGCTCTGGCGCGCCGGATCTGGGTGCTGTTCGGGCTCCTTGTGCCCGCCGAAGCCTTCGCGCATCGCCGAGAGAATCTTCTCAGCAAAGGTGTGCTCCTGGCGCGAGCGGAAACGCGCGAACAAAGCGGCCGTCAGCACCTCGGCCGGCACGGCCTCGTCGATCGCCGCGTTCACGGTCCAGCGGCCTTCGCCGGAATCCTCGACATAGCCGGAATATTTCTCCAGGCCGGGCTGCCGCGCCAGCGCGCTGGCGGTGAGGTCGAGCAGCCAGGACGGAATGACGCTGCCGCGGCGCCACACCTCGGCGACGTCAGCGAGATCGAAGTCGAAGCGATGTGCCTCGGGCAGCGCCTCGCTGTTCGCGTTCCTGAGGATGTCGAAGCCCTCGGCATAGGCCTGCATCAGGCCATATTCGATGCCGTTGTGGATCATCTTGACGAAGTGGCCGGCGCCAGTCGGCCCGGCATGGATGTAGCCCTGCTCGACGCGCGGGTCGCGGCCGTCACGGCCCGGTGTGCGCGGGATGTCGCCGATGCCTGGCGCCAGCGTCGCGAAGATCGGATCGAGCCGGTCGACGACCGGCTTGTCGCCGCCGATCATCATGCAGTAGCCCCGGTCAAGGCCCCAGACTCCGCCGGAGGTGCCGACGTCGACATAGTGCAGACCGCGCTCCCTCAGCGCCTTGCCGCGGCGGACGTCGTCCTGCCAGAAACTGTTGCCGCCGTCGATGACGACGTCGTCTTGGCTCATCAGCTTGGTGAGCTGCTCGACGGTGGCTTCCGTGATCTTGCCGGCCGGCAGCATGATCCACGCGTGCCGCGGGGGAGCGAGCTTGCCGACGAATTCCTCAAGGCTCGCGGCGCCCACCGCACCCTCGGAGACCAGCGCAGCGACCGCCTTTGCGTCGCGATCATAGACCACGCAGGCGTGTCCCGCGCGCATCAGGCGGCGCACGATGTTGCCGCCCATCCGCCCGAGACCGATCATTCCCAATTGCATCGACGACGCCCTTCCTAGCTCAGCGCTTCACTGATCGCGCTGTCGAGCATCTTCAGGCCCGATTTCAGATTGCCCTTGAGATGGACCCGAAGAGCCCGGCGCCCGCGCTCGGTGAGCACGTCGAAATCGCCGCGCGCCTGCGCCGCCTTGATCACGCCGAAGCTCGCCTTCTGCCCGGGGATGGGCAGATCCTCGGCGTCGTCAGCCGTGATCTGGAGAAACACGCCGCTGTCCGGACCGCCCTTGTAGGCCTGGCCGGTCGAGTGCAGGAAGCGCGGACCGAACTCGGCGCAGGTGGCGAGGTGCTTGGCATCGCGCAGCCTCAGCCGGATCCGCTGTAGCGTGTCGATATTGCCGGCGTTGCGGTCGACATAGCCGAGCAGGGCGATGTAGTCGCCGGCGCCGGCGCGGCCAAGATGCGCCTTCAGCCAGGACGCGAGCGTGCCGTCGGCGCCATGCTCGCGCAGGCTCTCGGCGTTCTGAGCATCGGTGTAGAGCTCGCAGCCCTTGATCGATGCAACCGGCTGCTCCTCCGGCAGCGCGCCGCTCCGCTCGAACGCCGCCGTCAGCTCGCGGGTCTTGATCTTGGCGGCTTCGACGTCGGGCTGGTCGAACGGGTTGATGCCGAGCACGGCGCCGGCGACGGCGGTCGCCATCTCGAAGCGGAAGAATTCCTGCCCGAGCTGGTCGATCGACGTCATGACGATGCGCACGACCGGATGGCCGGCCTCCTCGAGCGCGGCGAGCTTCGCATCATGGCCGGTCACGTCGTCGCCGTCGACCTTGATATCGATGAAGAAGCGGTCGCTGCCATAAAGCTCAGGCGACGCCACCGGTTCGCCCTCGATCGGGACCAGGCCCTTGCCCTCCTTGCCCGTGGACTCCGCGATCAACTGCTCGGCCCAGGCGCCGAAATCGGCGATCTTGGGCGAGGCGAAGATCGTCACCTTGTCGCGGCCTTCGAGGCCGGCAAGACCCATTGCCAGACCGAGCTGCACGCCCGGGTTCTGGAGCGGCGGCACGTCGGGCCCGCAGGAGCGCACCATCGACAGCGCCTGCGTGATCAGCTTGCGCACGTCGATGCCCGCGGTCGCGGCCGGCACCAGGCCGAACGGCGACAGCACTGAATAGCGGCCGCCGATGCTCGGCTCGCCATGGAAGATGCGGGCGAAGCCTTGCGCCTTGGCCGCCTTCTCCAGCGACGAGCCGGGATCGGTCACGGCAATGAAGCGGTGGCCGGCCTTGTTCGGCCCGATCGCCTCGGACACACGCGCGAAGAAATAGTCCTTCATCGCGTTCGGCTCGGTGGTGCCGCCCGACTTCGAGGAGACGATGAACACCGTCCTGGTGATGTCGATCGCCTTCTCCATCGCGCGCACCTGCGCGGGATCGGTGGAGTCGAGCACGTGCAGCCTGGGGAAGCCGGCCTTGCGCGGAAAGGTCTCGGCCAGCACCTCCGGCCCGAGGCTGGAGCCACCCATGCCGAGAACCACGGCGTCGGAAAACTTCTGTCCCTTCACCCGCTGCGCATAGTCCTCATAATCGGCGATATCGGCCTTGTCAGCGCTGGTCAGCCAGCCCAGCCATTTGTGCTCGTCATGGCCGGTCCAGACCGTCGCATCCTTGTGCCAGAGCCGGCGGATCCTGGCGTCCTTGCGCCAGTCCTCGGTAGCGGAGGCGACCTTCTTCTCAAGATCAGCAGCAATGGCGATCGTCTGCTGCCCAAGTCCTGCTCCCAGCACGACGGCGCGCTTGTGCGCAACCGCGCCGTAGAGCTTGTCGGCGGCGTCCGCGAACTGCTTGACGCCGTCGACCACGAGATCCGCGGTGATGTCGTCGAGGGATATGCCGGTCTTCGCCAGATCCTCCAGGGCGGCCCGGGCGGCGTCGACGTCTTCCTCCAGACTGTCGCGCACCTCTCCGTGATCGCGGAAGGCATCCAGCGTGGCCGGCGGCACGGTGTTGACGGTGTTCGGTCCGATCAGCTCCTCGACATAGAGGACGTCGCGGTAATCCTTGTTCTTGGTGCCGGTGGAGGCCCAGAGCAGTCGTTGCGGCTTGGCGCCGTGCGCGGCCAGCCGCTCCCAGCGCGCGCCGGCGAACAGCCGCTTGTAGTCCTGATACGCCATCTTGGCGTTGGCGATGGCGATCCTGCCCTTGAGCGCGGCCAGCCGCTCCTTCTCCGAGGGATCGTTGGCCTGGGCGATCTTCGCGTCGAGCTGCTTGTCGACCACGCTGTCGATGCGGCTGACGAAGAACGACGCCACGCTGGCAACATGCGACGGATCACCGCCGGCGGCGACATAGGCTTCGAGGCCGGCAATGTAGGCTTCGGCGACCTGCCGGTAGACTTCTTGCGAAAACAGCAAGGTGATGTTGACGCTGATGCCCTTGGCGATCAGGTGCTGGATGGCCGGCAGGCAGGCGTCGGTCGCCGGCACCTTGATCATCAGATTCCTGCGGTCGACCGCCTTCCAGAGCTGCTCTGCCTCGGAAATGGTGCCCTTGCTGTCCATCGCCAGATAGGGCGAGACTTCGAGGCTGACGAAGCCGTCATTGCCATCGAAGTGGTCGTAGACGGGCCGCAACACGTCGGCGGCATTCTGGATGTCCTCGACGGCGACGGCCTCGAACAGCTGCGTCGGCGATCGATCGCCGTTCTTCAGCGCCGCGGCGATCGGCGCGTCATATTCATCGGAGCTGCCGATCGCCTTCTCGAAAATCGCGGGATTCGAGGTGACGCCCTTGACGCCATCCTCATCGATCAGCCGCTTGAGGTCGCCCCTGGCGACGAAGCCGCGTGCGAGGAAATCGAGCCAGACCGCCTGGCCGTGTTCTTCGAGAGCTTTGACCGGATTCATGATGCCTATCTATGTGCGTCGGCTTGCTTTTTCGGGTTCCCGCCTGGCGGCCTGCCAGGTCGTGGACCTCACATGAACAACTATGCGCCAGCCCACAGGAGAACGCCATTCATAATGGATTGATCCCTCTGGAATCCCAAGAGCTTCGTGCCGGGTGCGACGTGCCGGCGGCGTGCGCTCGGCGGGAGACTTGCAGGCAGTCTGAAGCAGGCAGTCTGAAGCAGGCAGTCTGAAGCAGGCAGTCTGAAGCCTGCGGCCGGCCGTACGACCAAGGCGGGGGAAAGGCCCGCCAAGCGCGGCCGGTGTTCGGCTCGCGTCGGTCTCTGCGACTCCCGCGCCGGAGGTCTCCCATCGTGGGCGAGCAAATGCCGTCGATCAAACCTTCTCCGCCTTGCAATGCTGAAAGGGGGCCACATGTGTTCTGGGTAATGGTGCCTCACGTCACAGATCAGGGCGAGCGTGTTGCGATTGTCGCCTCGGCTGCGCCTCGTGATTGGCGGATAACCCATGATGCTTTCTGCTTGCAGACATTCGGTGGCGAGCCGCACCCTGATCATGGCAATGATCAGCATCGAGTGATCCGTCCGGCTTCGGCGGTGCGTTGCGTTACGACATTCGGTTCTAGCGGTGAACATGTGTGCGGATGGCGCTGTGAGATGCGCGCGTTCATCGCTCGCCGGGTCATGATGACATCGTATGAGCGCCGGCCGACGCGCTTGCAGCTTGGCTGTGTCTGTTTGACCAGCCGTGGCTGGCGCGCATCACGTCGCGCCACGAATGAGACATTCGCTGCCTGGCGCAGATGCGCGACGATTGGCGTTCACTCGCGGTTCACTTCCGGAAGGGAGACTGATTGCGGAGCTGTCACGCCACCAGTTCACGTGGCTTCACAACACCTTGTGCGGCGCAGGAAGACTACGGTGCCGGGGTATTGCGGATGTTGCGAAGCAGAGACAATGAGGTACAAATGGGGAGAGTCGGCCGGCTTTTGCCGAACTATTGAGCGAAGTGCATGTTGATAGGGCATATGCTGCATGCACTTTGCGTTGCGGAAAAGGACGAAGACGGTGCCCAATGGGGGCTAGCGCGCTTCACTCTGAGTCGGTTCGGGATCAGCAGGAACGTACTTAGATCTCGGCCCGTTGCAGCAGTGCGGCGGAACCTACGTGGAGAGGGATCATGTACAACGATTCGTTGTTCAACGCGTTCGCAAGGTCGTTCGAGGCACGCAGCCAGACCGACATGTCGATGCAGGAATATCTAGAATCGTGTCGAACCGACCCGATGCGATACGCGAACGCCGCTGAACGACTACTAGCTGCGATCGGTGAGCCTCAGATGATCGACACGGCCAAGGACCCACGCCTTGGCCGTATTTTTTTGAACCGGACGGTTCGGCTGTATCCCGCGTTCGCCGGCTTCTATGGCATGGAAGACACGATCGAGCGCATCGTCGGCTTCTTCCGCCACGCCGCGCAAGGTCTCGAAGAGCGCAAGCAGATCCTCTATCTGCTCGGACCGGTCGGCGGCGGCAAGTCGTCGCTCGCCGAACGGCTGAAGCAGTTGATGGAAGCTCATCCGATCTACGTGCTCAAGGCCGGTGATGAGCTGAGCCCGGTCTTCGAATCGCCGCTCGGCCTGTTCGATCCCGACACGCTGGGCCCGATGCTCGAGGAGAAATACGGCATTCCGCGC
Organism: Bradyrhizobium sp. HKCCYLRH2047; assembly: GCF_051168175.1. Taxonomy (NCBI): domain Bacteria; kingdom Pseudomonadati; phylum Pseudomonadota; class Alphaproteobacteria; order Hyphomicrobiales; family Nitrobacteraceae; genus Bradyrhizobium; species Bradyrhizobium sp. HKCCYLRH2047. Next base: position 23,824 of record NZ_JBNPUM010000018.1, on the reverse strand, counting down.
CGCCGTCTATCCGGTTTGATGAGCCCGTGGTGCTACAAGCGACTCGAAGCCTTCGGCGGCGACATCTCGCAGTTCCGCGTCGCCAAGATCCAGCCGTCGCGGCTGCGGCAGATCGCGATCGCCAAGACCGAACCGGGCGACGAGAACAACCAGGACATCTCCTCGCTGGTCGGCAAGGTCGACATCCGCAAGCTCGAAACCTACGCCCAGAACGATCCCGACGCCTACTCCTATTCGGGCGGCCTCAACCGCGCCAACCAGGGCATCCTCGAATTCGTCGAGATGTTCAAGGCGCCGATCAAGATGCTGCATCCGCTGCTGACGGCGACGCAGGAGGGCAACTATATCGGCACCGAGAACATCGGCGCGATCCCCTATAATGGCGTGATCCTCGCCCACTCCAACGAGGCGGAGTGGCAGAGCTTCAAGACCAACAAGAACAACGAGGCCTTCATCGACCGCATCTGCGTCATCAAGGTGCCGTACTGCCTGCGCGTCACCGAGGAGCGCAAGATCTACGAGAAGCTGATCCAGGGCTCCGAGCTCGCCACCGCACCCTGCGCGCCGGCGACCCTGGACACCCTGGCCCGCTTCTCGGTGATGTCGCGCCTGCGCAAGCACGAGAACTCGACCTTGTACGCCAAGATGCGGGTCTATGACGGCGAGAGCCTGAAGGAGTCCGATCCGAAGGCGCGCAGCGTGCAGGAATATCGCGACGCCGCCGGCGTCGACGAGGGCATGGACGGCATTTCCACCCGCTTTGCCTTCAAGGTCCTGGCCGCGACCTACAATCACGACACGGCGGAAGTGTCCGCCGATGCCGTGCACTTGATGTATGTGCTGGAGCAGTCGATCAAGCGCGAGCAGCTGCCGGAGGAGGTCGAGAAGCGCTACCTCGAATTCATCAAGGCGGACCTCGCGCCGCGTTACGCGGAGTTCATCGGCCACGAGATCCAGAAGGCGTATCTGGAATCCTACTCCGATTACGGCCAGAACCTGTTCGACCGCTACGTCGACTACGCCGACGCGTGGATCGAGGATCAGGACTTCAAGGATCCCGATACGGGACAGCTGCTCAATCGCGAGCTGTTGAACCAGGAGCTGACCAAGATCGAGAAGCCGGCCGGGATCGCCAACCCGAAGGACTTCCGCAACGAGGTTGTCAAGTTCTCGCTGCGCTCCCGGGCCCAGAACGGCGGAAAAAATCCGTCCTGGACCTCCTACGAAAAGATCCGCGAGGTCATCGAAAAGAGGATATTCTCGCAGGTCGAGGATCTGCTTCCGGTGATCTCGTTCGGGACCAAGAAGGACGGCGAGACCGAGAAGAAGCACGACGACTTCGTCGCGCGCATGGTCGAACGCGGCTACACCGAGCGGCAGGTCCGCCGGCTGGTCGAGTGGTACATGCGGGTGAAGCAGGCAGGTTGATCGCGGTCCGGCGCCGATGTTCACTGCATGTGCTGCAGGCCATCGGCGGATGTTGGCGCCGGGACGACGAGGCGAGCGGAACGTTCGACGCTGAACTTTGATGGGACGCGTCGGGCAGCGAATGATGCGGGTCCGGTATCGGGTCTGATACTGCACCGCGGCATCGCGGCGGGGGAGAGCAGGAGTCGAAACCGCTGCAGCAGGAGGCGTATGGAAACGTGGTCATGCATATCATTGATCGGCGCCTGAATCCGGGCGGCAAAAGTCTCGAAAACCGTCAGCGATTTTTGCGCCGAGCCAAGGCGTTGGTTCAAGGAGCCGTGAAGAAGACGTCGCAGGACCGCGACATCAAGGACGTGCTCGAGGGTGGTGAGGTCTCCATCCCGCTCGATGGCATGGACGAGCCGCGCTTCCGCCGCGAGGGCGGCACCCGCGACATGGTGCTGCCCGGCAACAAGAAGTTCGTCGAGGGCGATATCCTGCCGCGCTCCGGCGACGGCAGCGGCCGCAAGTCGGCGCCGGGGCAGGGCGACAGCGAGGATGCCTTCCGCTTCGTGCTGAGCAAGGAGGAGTTCGTCAACCTGTTCCTCGACGATCTCGAGCTGCCCGATCTCGCCAAGCGCAAATTCGCCGAGGCCGAGAGCGAAGGGTTGGTGCGCGCGGGCTATTCGACGTCGGGTTCGCCAGCCAATATCTCGATCAGCCGCACCGTCACCCGCGCCTTGGCCCGCCGCGTCGCGCTCCGCCGGCCGCGGCCGGAGGCGATTGCCGAGCTCGAAGCCCAGCTGGAGCAGGAGACCGACGACGACAAGCGCGCCGCGCTGCTGGCCGAGCTCGAAGCCTTGAAGGCGAAGGCCAAGCGCATCCCCTTCATCGATCCGATCGACATCCGCTACCGCCGCTTCGAAGCGGTGCCGAAGCCGATCGCGCAGGCCGTGATGTTCTGCCTGATGGACGTGTCCGGCTCGATGTCGGAGCACATGAAGGACCTCGCCAAGCGGTTCTACATGCTGCTCTACGTGTTCCTGACCCGGCGCTACCGCCATGTCGAGATCGTGTTCATCCGCCATACCGATCGTGCCGAGGAGGTCGACGAGCAGACCTTCTTCTACGGACCGGCATCCGGCGGCACCCTGGTGTCGAGCGCCCTGCAATGCATGCACGACATCGTCCGCTCGCGCTTCCGGCCCTCGGACTGGAACATCTACGCGGCGCAGGCCTCCGACGGCGACAACGCCACCTCGGATTCCGAGAATGTCGCGCGGCTCCTGACCGACAACATCCTGCCGGTGTCGCAGTTCTTCGCCTATCTCGAGGTCGGCGAGTCCGGCACCTATTCGTTCGAGATGCCGGACTCCGCGCTGTGGTCGCTGTATGAGCGGCTGCGCGCCAATGGCGAGCCGCTGTCGATGCGCAAGGTGCGCGACCGGAGCGAGATCTTCCCGGTGTTCCACGACCTGTTTCAGCGTCGCGGCACCACGCAGGAGAGGGCGGCGTCATGAGCGGACTGCTGTTCGAGGGCGCCGACTGGAATTTCCTCACCTTGCAGCGCATTCACGATACCTGCGAGAGGGTGGCGCACAAGGAGCTCGGGCTCGACACCTATCCCAACCAGATCGAGGTGATCACGGCCGAGCAGATGCTCGACGCCTATTCCTCGGTCGGCATGCCCCTGTTCTACAAGCACTGGTCGTTCGGCAAGCACTTCGCCTATCACGAGGCCTCGTACCGCAAAGGGCTGATGGGCCTCGCCTATGAGATCGTGATCAACTCCTCGCCCTGCATCTCCTATCTGATGGAGGAGAACACGGCGACGATGCAGACCCTGGTGATCGCGCATGCCGCGTTCGGTCACAATCACTTCTTCAAGAACAACTACCTGTTCAAGCAGTGGACCGATGCCGACGGCATCCTCGACTATCTCGACTTCGCCCGCGGCTACATCGCGCAATGCGAGGAACGTTATGGCCGGCTCGCGGTCGAGCATACGCTCGATGCCGCCCACGCGCTGATGTCGCATGGCGTCGACCGCTATCCCGGCAAGAAGAAGCTCGACTTCCGCGAGGAGGAGAAGCGCGCCGGCAAGCGCAGGCTCTATGAGGAGGGCCAGTTCAACGATCTCTGGCGCACGGTGCCGACCGGCCCGGTCAAGACCAATGCGATGCTGAACGTCGAGCGGCGCCGCGCGCTGCTCGGCCTGCCGCAGGAGAACCTGCTTTATTTCCTGGAGAAGACCGCGCCGCGGCTGGCGCCCTGGCAGCGCGAGCTGCTGCGCATCGTCCGCCACATCGCGCAGTATTTCTATCCGCAGGGTCAGACCAAGGTCATGAACGAGGGCACGGCGACCTACGTGCATTATCGCATCATGAACCGTCTGCACCAGGAAGGACGACTCACCGACGGCAATTTCCTGGAGTTCCTGCAGTCGCACACCAATGTCGTGTTCCAGCCGGAGTTCGACGATCCGCGCTACTCCGGCTTCAACCCCTATGCCCTTGGCTTTGCGATGATGCAGGACATCGAGCGCATCGTGAAGGATCCGACCGACGAGGATCGCGAATGGTTTCCGGACATCGCCGGCACCGGCGACGAAATGGCGGTGCTGCGTGACGTCTGGGCGAACTATCGCGACGAGAGCTTCATCAGCCAGTTCCTCAGCCCCAACCTGATCCGGCAGCTCAGACTGTTCCACCTGCATGACGATCCGGCCGAGCGCGCCGGCATTCTTGTCGATGCCATCCATGACGAGCGCGGCTATCGCCGCATCCGCCGCGAGCTGTCCAAGCAGTACGACGTCGGCTACATCGACCCCAACATCGAGGTGGTCGATGTCGATCTCGCCGGCGATCGCCGCCTGATGCTGCGGCATACGGTGGTCAAGGGCGCCCAGCTCAACGAGACCGACACCAAGCGCGTGCTGCAGCATCTCGCCGATCTCTGGAGCTACGACGTGTCGCTGGTCGAAGTCGATGCCGCCACCGACAAGGTGCTGAAGGAGTACGTGCTCAATCCCCGGATACAACCGGCGGCCGCCTAGCGCGGCCGCCAAGCCTTAGATATCAGCTGTTAGATCTCCGCGTACACTTCGAGCAGATTGCCGTCCGGGTCCCTGAAGAACAGGGTCCGGTGCCCGAAGGGCTGGTCCGTCGGCGGCTCCATGAGAGCGACGCCCTTGCTGGTCAATTCTGCCGCGCAGCGGTCGACATCGTTACGGCCCACCTTGAACGCGAGCTGCAGCGAGGCGGCGCCTCGGGGCGTCAGCTGGTCCGATGCGAGCCGCTTCGGTTGCGCCAGCGCCAATGTATTGGCGCCGATCCGGTATTCGATCCAGCCCTGCGACAGCTCGCGCGTGATCGGGAAGCCCAGCACGTTCTCATAGAAGCCGCGCATCGCCGTCCAATCGCGGACGAGGATGATCGTATAGTCGATGGCGCGAATGGCGTTGAAGGCGGACTTGATCTCTGGGGTGCCGGTCATCGGGTTCTCCCTCTCTGTCAGCCCACTCTAGACCATGAAGATGATGTGCGTGTCCAAACCTCGCTTCGTCATGGCCGGGCTTGACCCGCCTGCGCGGCCGTAGCCGCTTCGGCGCGGCGAAGGCCCGGCCATCCATCTCTTCGCCAAGTGCATGGATGCCCGGGTCAAGCCCGGGCATGACGAGCGCGAGAACAGCAACCGCCGTCGATTTGGCGTTATGCAGACGGGCATCGTCTTGCGTCACTGAGGAGCGCGCGCAATCCGGTCCCCGGCGAGTAGCGCAAGTCGGCTGAGCTCGCTATGTTACGGGGGAGCCGCCCGGCAGCAGCAGCGGGATCGGCTGTTGAGAACGTGGCAAGTCGGGCGTGACACGCGTGGTTGGACCAGGGGAGACGACGAGCCGGCGGGACCGGTTCATTCCGATACGCAAGTCCGAGGTCCTCGACGCCGTGATTTCGCACGGTGGACTGGACGACACGCAATCGGCCGACCTGCGCCGGCTCGCCCAGATGCTCGGTGCCATCCTGCATCACGAGTATTTCGACGAGCTCGATCGCCTGCGCGACGCCTATTTCGACTTCGATCCCGAAGTGCCGGTCGGGCGCCATCGATCGCCCGAGGAGCTCGACGCGGCCTATCGCAGCCTCGCCGACGAAGTCGTGCAGGTGCTCGGCGAGGCCAATTTCATCGAGATCAGCCATGCCGAGATCGAGCGCGCGTTTGCCGAGCATGCGCTTGTCAGGGTCAAGCTGAAGGCGTCGATCTCGGACTACCGCGCCGTCCGCATGTTCCGGCGCGGCCAGCATCAGGAGACGATCGAGGTCCCCATGTTGTATGGGCTGCGCCGGCGCAAGCATGAGATCGAGGTCTATGACGACATCATCCTGATGGTCGCGACCAGGCCCGACGAGCCGACCCGGACGAAGCGCAAGACCGCAGCCTGGCGCGGCCGCAACAAGATCCGCGGCGGGGCGGTGCTGTTCAAATATTTCCGTCACATCGCGCGCTTCGATCTCGAGGCGCTGCTGCCGAACGTCCGTGTCGTCATGGGGCTGCGCGAGCAACTGACGCTGGGCGTGCCGGCGCTGGTCGGCGGCGTGCCGATTCTGCTCAAGCTGGCCTCGACGCTCACCGTGCTGTTCATCGTCGCCGGCTTCTATCTCGGCCTCAGCGGCACCGTGCACGACAACGATACCGAGCAGGCGCTGGCGGCGCTGTCGGGCCTGTTCGCGCTCGGCGCCTTCATCCTCAGGCAATGGGGCAACTTCCATCGCCGGTCGCTGATCCATCAGAAGCAGGTCACCGACAACATCTACTTCCGTAACGTCAACAACAATTCCGGCATCTTCAACTACCTGATCGGCGAGGCCGAGGACCAGGACTGGAAGGAGGCCGTGCTGGCCTATGGCGGCCTGCTGCTGGCGTCGGTGCCGCTCTCGCGGGCTGCATTGGGCAGTCATGTCGAGGAGTTGCTGCAGCAGATGTTCGGGCTGGGTCGGGCGTTCAATATCGATGAGGCGCTGATCAGGTTGCGCGAGTTCGGCCTTATCAGCGGCGGTGATGATGCGCTGTCGGCGCTGCCGTTGCCCGATGCGATTGTGCAGCTCGAACGGGTGTGGGCGAATGCGCTGCGGTCATGAGATCGGGGCCTCATGGTTCGAGACGCGCCGTCAGGCCGGCTGTTGACGATGGCGCGACCGGTGGCGCGGCGCTTCTCACCATGAGGGGGGACGGCGAGGCGCCCTTGAAGGAGGGGCGCCACACATTCAGACCTCGTCCTGAGGAGCCCGCCGAAGGCGGGCGTCTCGAAGGACGGCTATGGGGAAGCTGTCAACGTAGCGATCAGCCTAGCGCAGGCTCGCGTTGATCTTGTCGAGCGCCGCCTGTCCCGGGCAGAGATCCGCGGCCTCCAGCCGGTTCAGCGGCTGCTCCACGGTGTTGAGATGGCTGTGCAGATCGTCGGCCTCAGGGTCGACATAGAGCAGCCCGGTCACGATCTGGCCCTGCGCCGCATGCTTCTGGAGGAAGGTCATCGCGCCCAGCCGATCGTGCGGGTCGTAGTCGGCGTCGATCTTGCGTAGCGCCAGCCGCGAGCCGTCGTGCTGCTCGACGATCTGCACCGTGCCCGGATCCTGGTCGATCTCGATCGGGTCGCGCCCGGTCAGCACGTCGAGCCGGTTCACGGCGTCATTGTGCTCGCGGACGTAGTCGAAGCTCTTGGTCGAGCCTGCGTGATTGTTGAAGGCGATGCACGGGCTGATCACGTCGATGAAGGCGGCGCCCTTGTGCTGGATCGCGCCGGCGATGATCGGCACCAGCTGCTTCTTGTCGCCGGAGAACGAGCGCGCGACATAGGTGGCCCCAAGCTGCAGCGCGATGCCGACGAGGTCGATCGGGTTGTCGGTGTTGGTGACGCCCTTCTTGGACTTCGAGCCGCGGTCGGCGGTCGCCGAGAACTGACCCTTGGTCAGGCCGTAGACGCCGTTGTTCTCGACGATGTAGGTCATGTTGACGCCGCGCCGGATCGCATGGGCGAACTGACCGAAGCCGATCGAGGCGGAATCGCCGTCGCCGGAGACGCCGAGATAGATCAGCTCGCGGTTGGCGAGGTTGGCGCCGGTCAGCACCGACGGCATGCGGCCATGCACGGTGTTGAAGCCGTGCGAATTGCCGAGGAAATAGTCCGGCGTCTTCGACGAGCAGCCGATGCCGGAGATTTTTGCCACGCGATGCGGTTCGATCGACAGCTCGAAGCAGGCTTCGATGATCGAGGCCGTGATCGAATCGTGGCCGCAGCCGGCGCACAGGGTCGAGATCTTGCCCTCGTAGTCGCGATGGCTGTAGCCAAGCGCGTTCTTCTTGATCCCGGGATGCTGGAATTTCGGCTTTGCGATGTAGGTCATGATACGGCCTTGCGCAGCGGGGTGACCTTGATCTGGTCCTGATGGGTCCCGATCGCATCCGCGATGAAGCGCGCGGTGATCGGGGTGCCGTCATAGTGCAGGATCGGCACCAGACGGACCGGATCGATGCCGTTCTCGGTGACGATCAACTGGCGCAGCTGGGCGTCGCGGTTCTGCTCGACCACGTAGACGAAGTCGTGCTCGGCGATGAAGCTCGCCACGCTCGAATGGAACGGGAAGGCGCGGATGCGCAGCCGGTCGAGCTGGTGGCCGCGGGCCTCCAGCAATTCGATCGCCTCGTCCATCGCCGGCGCGGTCGAGCCGAAATAGATCACGCCGTATTTGGTCGGCTTGGCCGCGTTGGCCTGCAGCGGCCGCGGCACCATGTCCTCCGCGGTCTGGAATTTGCGCAGCAGGCGCTGCACGTTGTCGGCATAGACGGCGCCTTCCTCGGAATAGCGCGCGTAACGATCACGTGACGTACCGCGGGTGAAGTAGGAGCCCTTCGTCGGATGCGTGCCGGGGTAGGTGCGGAACGGAATGCCGTCGCCGTCGACGTCGAGATAGCGGCCGAAGTCGCGGCCTTCGTCGAGCATCTCGGCCGTCATCACCTTGCCGCGGTCATACTGCTTGGCATCGTCCCACTTCAGCGGCCGGCACAGCCGCTGGTTCATGCCGATGTCGAGGTCGAGCATCAGGAAGATCGTGGTCTGCAGCCGCTCGGCCAGATCGAACGCTGCCGCCGCGAATTCGAACGCCTCCGCCGGATCCTCCGGGAACAGCATCACATGCTTGGTATCGCCATGCGAGGCGTATCCGCAGGCGATCAGGTCGCATTGCTGGGTGCGGGTCGGCATGCCCGTGGAAGGGCCGGCGCGCTGCACGTTCATGATCACGGCCGGAATCTCGGCGAAGTAGGACAGGCCGATGAACTCGGTCATCAGCGACACGCCGGGGCCTGATGTCGTGGTGAAGGCGCGGGCTCCGTTCCAGGAGGCGCCCACCACGATGCCGATCGAGGCGAGCTCGTCCTCGGCCTGCACGATCGCGTATTTGGCCTGTCCGGTTTCCGGATCGTGCCGCAGCTTCTTGCAGTGGTTGCTGAACGCTTCGGCCAGCGACGACGACGGCGTGATCGGGTACCAGGCGCAGACAGTCGCGCCGCCATAGACGGCGCCGAGCGCGGCGGCGTTGTTGCCCTCGATGAAGATGCGGTCGCCGACCTTGTCGGCCTTCCTGATGCGCAGGCCGATCGGGCATTTCAAATTCTGCAGCGCCCAATCGCGCCCGAGATGCAGCGCATGGACGTTGGAGGAGAGCAGCTTCTCCTTGCCCCTGTACTGCTCGCCGATCAGTTGCTCGATCAGCTTCGGGTCCATGTCGAGGAGGGCGGAGAGCGCGCCGAGATAGATGATGTTCTTGAACAGCTGGCGCTGGCGTGGATCGGAGTAGGTCGAGTTGGTGATCGCCGTCAGCGGCACGCCGATCACGTTGATGTCGTCGCGGAACTTGCTCGACGGCATCGGCTTGGTCGAATCGTAGAACAGATAACCGCCGGCCACGATGCCGGCGACGTCCTTGTCCCAGGTCTGCGGGTTCATCGCGACCATCAGGTCGGTTCCGCCGCCGCGCGCGCCGAGATGGCCCGCTTCGGTGACGCGCACCTCGTACCAGGTCGGCAGGCCCTGGATGTTCGACGGGAAGATGTTGCGGGGGCTGACCGGCACACCGTGACGGAGCACGGCGCGCGCGAAGAGTTCGTTGGCGCTGGCCGAGCCGGAGCCGTTGACGTTGGCGAAGCGGACGACGAAGTCGTTTACGCTGCTGAGCGGCGCTTGCTGGGACATGCGTTACCTGCGTGGGTCGTCTCGATGAAATATTTCTGCATGTCCCACGCACCGGTGGGACAGCGCTCGGCGCACAGGCCGCAATGGAGGCAGACGTCCTCGTCCTTCACCATCACGCGCCCGGTCTTCAGATCCGACGACACGTAGAGGCTCTGGTCGGGATGAACAGACGGCGCCTTCAGCCGCGCGCGCAGATCGGCCTCCTCGCCATTGTCGGTGAAGGTGATGCAGTCCATCGGGCAGATGTCGGCGCAGGCGTCGCATTCGATGCACAGCGTGTCGGAGAACACCGTCTGCACGTCGCAGTTCAGGCAGCGATGCGCCTCGCCGAGCGCGAGCTTGACGTCGTAGCCGAGCTCGACCTCGGCGCGGATGTCCTTCAGCGCGACCACCTTGTCGCGGTGCGGCACCTTGAAGCGCTTCTCCGGCGAGACGTCGTTGTCATAGCTCCATTCGTGGATGCCCATCTTCTGCGAGGAGACGTGCACCTCGGGCAGCGGCCGCTCGGTGATGTCCTCGCCGGAGAGCAGGCGGTGGATCGACAGCGCCGCCTCGTGGCCTTGCGCGACAGCCCAGATGATGTTCTTCGGGCCGAATGCGGCATCGCCGCCGAAGAACACTTTCGGGTTCGTTGAAACGAAGGTGGCCGGGTCGACCTTCGGCATGTGCCATTTGTCGAACTCCACGCCGCAATCGGCCTCGATCCAGGGGAAGGCATTCTCCTGGCCGACTGCGACCAGCACGTCGTCGCACTCATAGGTCACGTCGGGCTCGCCGGAGGGCACCAGCGAGCGCCGGCCCTTGTCGTCATATTCGGCTTTCACCTTCTGGAAGGTGACGCCGGTCAGCCTGCCATTGTCGTGAGTGAACGCGACCGGCACGAGATAATTGAGGATCGGAATGTCCTCGTGCAGCGCGTCCTCCTTCTCCCAAGGAGAGGCCTTCATCTCCTCGAAGCCGGAGCGCACGATGACCTTGACGTCCTCGCCGCCGAGCCGCCGTGCGGTCCGGCAGCAGTCCATCGCGGTGTTGCCGCCGCCGAGCACGATCACGCGCCTGCCGATCTTGTCGGTATGGCCGAACGACACGCTGGACAGCCAGTCGATGCCGAGATGGATGTTCGCGGCGGCTTCCTTGCGGCCGGGGATGTTCAGCTCGCGGCCGCGTGGCGCGCCGGAGCCGATGAAGATGGCATCGTAGTTCTCGGCCAGCAGCGTCTTGAGGCTGTCGACGCGATGGCCGGCCTTGTAGTCGACGCCGAGGCTGAGCACGTAGCCCGTCTCCTCGTCGATGACGCTGTCGGGCAGACGGAACTTTGGAATCTGCGAGCGCATCATGCCGCCGGGCTTGGGATCGGCATCGAACACGGTGCAGTGATAGCCGAGCGGCGCGAGGTCGCGTGCGACGGTCAGCGAGGCCGGGCCGCCGCCCACCAGCGCGATGCGCCGGCCGTTCTTCGGGGCCGGGCGCGGCATGCGCTGGTGCACGTCGTCCTTGAAATCGGCCGCAACGCGCTTCAGGCGGCAGATCGCGACCGGGCTTTCCTCGACACGCCCGCGTCGGCAGGCGGGCTCGCAAGGGCGATCGCAAGTGCGTCCGAGAATGCCCGGGAATACATTCGATTTCCAATTGATCATGTAGGCGTCGCTGTAGCGACCCTCAGCGATCAGGCGGATGTATTCAGGGACCGGAGTGTGTGCGGGACAAGCCCATTGGCAATCGACCACTTTGTGAAAGTAGTCGGGGGCCGAGATATCAGTCGCTCTCATTCATACCCTGTCCGCGCGGCGAACCATGAGCGCGCGGCCTTCCTGACGTGAGGACGACTGTTTGTTCAGGATCGGCTGGGGATCGATGTGGGTCCGGAGCAGGTCCTGTTCGTCGCCCTTCTGCTTTTTGAATGGCTCAATTGAATAGTCTTATCAGACTAGAGCCATTCCAAGGCGCACACAAAGGCAAATTTGCAACGCTGCCCCTCATGCACAGTGTGCGCTGCCGCATTGCAGGCGCGATGCCGCCGCGTGCTGCGATGCGGGAGGTGGTGCGACAAACGATGACGGACTGGTGACGATGGTGACCTTTACAGAACGAATGAGCGGACACGCGAGTTGCTCCGCACTCGGTCGTCATGCCCGGGCTTGACCCACGGCTGTCCGGTTCAGACAGACTGGACATGGTGCATGGCGTGGATTCTTCTGCGGTCTTGAGCATCGCCAAATGTTCGAGACACACCAGGAAGGTCCCGCCATGCCGCATCAGAATACAGTATTCCGAGACATTCTGAAGTTGGTCCCCTGGCATCGCTTCGAGGCGCTTGTGGACGAGCATGGCACGGACGCGCGGATTCGACGGCTTTCCACCAAAGACCAATTTGTGGCGCTGCTGTACGGTCAGCTTTCGGGGGCTTCCAGTCTGCGTGAGATTGTCACCGGGCTGTCGAGCCACACCGCGCGGCTTTATCACCTGGGTGGGGGCCCTGTCCGCCGCTCGACTTTCGCGGACGCCAATATGAATCGGCCTGCGGAGATGTTTGCCGCCCTGTTGGCCATCATGATGAAGCAGGCCCATCGCCGGTTACGCCGCAAGCTTGCCGAGACGACGTATTTGATTGATTCGACCAGCGTACGGCTGACAGAAGCCAGCGCTGGCTGGGCACGGTTCTCTACCGGTGTCTGCGGTGCCAAGGTGCATGTGATCTATGATGCCGACGCCGACCGGCCGATTTATGCGGCAATCAGCGGAGCCAACGTCAACGACAATACTGCAGCGCATCAGATGCCCATCGAGCCGGGAGCAACCTACGTCTTCGATCTCGGCTATTATGAATATGCTTGGTGGGCTCAACTGGACGCCGCCGGTTGTCGAATCGTGACCCGGTTCAAATCCAATACGCCGCTGCGGGTCGTGGAGGAGTTGCCTGTCATCGCGGATGGCAACATCCTCTCCGACCGCATCGGCTTCCTTCCACAACGCCAAGCCTACAGCCGCCGCAATCCAATGCAGACTGCGGTGCGCGAAGTGCGCGTCACCTTGGAAACGGGAAAGATCCTGCGCATCCTGTCGAACGACCTCGATGCCAGCGCTCAAGAGATCGCCGACCTCTATCGTCGCCGCTGGGCCATCGAGTTGTTCTTTCGTTGGGTCAAGCAGACCCTCAAGATCACCAGGTTCCTCGGGACTTCTGAGAACGCCGTTCGTATCCAGATCGCCGTTGCCCTGATCGCCTTCCTCTTGCTTCGCCTCGCGCAAGACCTTCAGAAGGCAATCCAAAGCCCCTTGGTCTTTGCCAGATTGGTCCGCACCAACCTCATGCATCGCCGCCCCATCGATCAATTGCTCACGGGGCCACCCCAACTTGCCAAAAACCCACAACAGTTGAGCCTCGCAATATGCGGAAGCTGAACCGGACAGCCGTGGGCTTGACCCGGGCATCCACCTTTCCAAGATTTCCGAAGAGGATGGATGGCCGGGTCAAGCCCGGCCATGACGGCGGGGAATCAGACTGGCCAACTAACGCGCCGCAATATCAGCGCGGCTGAGGTCCCACATCAGGCGATAGATCCCGGCCGAAATCTGCGTCGCCAGCGGGCCGTCGACCGCCGCGAAACGCGTCGTCATCAAGGTCGCGATGGCGTGGCTGTCGGTGCCGTCGATCAGGATGAACCAGTCGGCGTCGCGCGAGCTCGCTGGAACGCCAGCGGCGGGGCCGGACAGATCCGCATCGCCTTCGAGCAGGTGCATCGAGATCACGCCCTTGAGGTCGTACGGGTCAAGCTCGATCTGCAATGCCTCGCGCAACGCCTTGTCCTGCTCCGGCTTCGGGCGCAGCCGGATGATGCCGAGCACGGCGCCGCGGCCGGCCCCTTTCGAGATCGTGATGCGTGCGACGCTGCGGATCATGTTCTTGAACCGCGCCATCACCGCCTTCGACCATTCTGTCGGCGACTCCAGCCGGGCGCGATAGGCCGGACTCTCGAGCACGCCGATCGTCTCGGCGGAGTACAGGCACAGATATTTCGGGCTGCCCTGCTCGGCGACATAGCGTCGCGCCTCGATGAAGCCGGGAATGGCGACGCGCTCTTCGAGATGCTCGCTGTCGTACCAGTGGTTGAAGTCAGCCTCGTGAGCGGCATCGATGTTCATCGACGTCAACAGCATGCCTTTCCCGGCGATGGGCATCTCGAGCCTCCTGGTGCGTGTGGCTGATCCTCATGCTGAGGAGGCCGCCAAAGGCGGCCGTGTCGAAGCATGAGGCCCGAAGCGTCGCGGGCCTCATGCTTCGACACGGCGCTGGCGCGCCTCCTCAGCATGAGGGGAATGAGTGATGTGTTTAAGGCGCTGTCGTGCGCGTCGCCAGATCGCAGATGGCTTTCATGACCGCATCGCGGATGCCGGGGTCATAAAGATTGTGACCTGCGGCTTCGACGACACGGATTTCGGCGTCGCGCCAGATGTCCGCGAGCCTTGCCGAGGTGGAGGGCGGACAGAGCAGGTCGTAGCGGCCCTGCACGATGATTCCGGGAATTCCGCTGAGCCTGCTCGCATCACGCAGCAACTGGTCTTTCGCCATGAAGCTGTCCTGAGAGAAGTAATGCGCCTCCATGAACGGCGTCGCCGGCAGCGCGCTGCCGGAGCGGATGGCGAGCCGATCCAGATGGGCGCGCGCCGGTTTGATCTCGGACAGCGCCCGCTCGGTGTCGTGCCAGGCGCGCGCGGCCGGACCGTGGATCGCCGGATCGGGATCGAGGATGCGGCGGAAATAGGCCTCGCAGGGGTTGGCGCGCTCGTTCTCCGGCAGCATCTCCAGGAAGTCGCGATGCAGGGCAGGGTGAAAGCGCGCCAGCGTCTCGCCGAACGCCGTCTCCACCTCCGCGCGCGTGCCGAGAAAGGTCGCGCGCAGCACCAGGCCGCTCACGCGCGCTGGATGCGCCTGGGCGTAGGCCAGCGCCAAGGTCGCGCCCCAGGAGCCGCCGGCGACGATCCATTTCTCAAAGCCGAATTTCGTGCGGATCGCCTCCATGTCGGCGATCAAATCGTGCAGAGTGTTGTTGTCGCGGCTGCGCGCGGGACGCGAGCGGCCGGCGCCGCGCTGGTCGAACAGCACGGCGTGGAAGCGCTCGGGATCGAACAGCCGGCGGTGATCCGGCTGGCAGCCGGAGCCGGGTCCACCGTGCAGGTAGACGGCGGGTAGGCCGCCGACTCGCCCGGCGCTCTCGACATAGATCTGATGGCCGCCAGAGACGTCGAGCCATTCCGACGTCAGCGGCGCGAACGGATCGCTGCGGCGCGCGGAGGCGCGGCCGGCTTCGGCGTCAGGCATCATTGCTCTCAGGCGTGCCGCCGGCGAAGTTGCGATACAGGAAGCGGTCCTGGCCGGAGGCGGCATCGCGCTCGGCCTGCTTGAAGATGCTCTCGTGCAGCGGCGACAGCGTGCAGGCCGGATCGGTGTTGGCGGCGTCGCCGGTCAGCGCAAAGGCCTGGCAGCGGCAGCCGCCGAAATCGATCTCGCGGAACTCGCAGGATTTGCACGGCTCCTTCATCCAGCCGGTGCCGCGATAGCGGTTGAAGGCCTCCGAGTTCTGCCAGATCCAGGCGATCGAATGGTTCGAGCGCACCGACATGAAGTCGAGCCCGGTGATGCTCTCGGCGGCGTGGCACGGCAGGATCTTGCCCGACGGCGAGATGTTGAAGAACTGCCGGCCCCAGCCGCCCATGCACTTCTTCGGCCGCAGCGCGTAGTAGTCCGGGACGACGTAGTCGATGGTCAGCGTGCCCTTCAGCCGCTCGCGCGCCTCCTCGACCAGGCGGTCGGTCTCCTCCAACTGGGCGTAGGTCGGCATCAGGCTGGCGCGGTTCTTCAGCGCCCAGCCGTAATATTGCACGTTGGCGACCTCGAGCCGGTCGGCATCGAGATCGACCGCCATCTGGATGATGTCGGGCAGCTGATGCAGGTTCTGCCGGTGCATCACGGCGTTCACCGTCAGCGGCATGTCGAGCTCGCGGGTCCAGCGCGCCACCTCGAGCTTCTTGGCGTGGCCGCCCTTGTAGCCGCCGACGCGGTCGGCGACATCAGGCTCATTGCCCTGGAAGCTGATCTGGACATGGGACAGCCCGGCATCGGCCAGCTCCTTCAGCCGCTCGCGCGTCAGCAGCACGGCCGAGGTGATCAGGTTGGTGTAGAGTCCGACGTCGTTGGCATGCTGCACCAGTTCGACCAGATCCTTGCGCGCCGTCGGCTCGCCGCCGGAGAAGTGGATCTGCAGCACGCCGATCTCGGCGAGCTCGGACAGCACCTTCTTCCACTCTGCCGTGGTCAATTCCTGGCCGGCGCGGTCGAGCTCCAGCGGGTTGGAGCAATAGGGGCATTGCAGCGGACAGCGATGCGTGAGCTCGGCCAGCACGGCGAGCGGAATGCCGAAGGTTTCGGCCACGGAGCCGCGCCGCTCCAGCACGGCGAGGCCGTCATTGCTGTCGCTGGGCGGTGAGGTGTCGGTCAGCTCGGTCATGATGTCGTCTCCCGAACCTCGGTCAGGAATCCCTTGTCGGCGAGATCCTGCAGCATGGCGACGACGTCGATCGCGATCACGTCACGCGGCGCGGCGTATTTCGCCGCCAACTCGTCGATGATCCCGGCGACGCTGCGCGTACCGTCGCACAGCTTGAGCACCTCGACCGCGATCTCATCCGGCGCCAGCACCCGCTCGGGGGCGAGGATCACCCAGACCTGGCGCGTCTCGTCGAACTTCAACTTCGTATGCCGCGGCAGCACCACGCGGCTGGTCTCGGTGACTTGGATGTGACGCGGGGCCATGGTGGGGTTCTCTAGCAAGTGTGGTCGTGAGGGAGCACAGCGGCTGCACAGAGCGCGCCGCCACTCCCCTCCTTCTTGCGGGGAGGGGTCGCGGGTGGGGGTCTCCGGAAAGATTGCCCGTGTGGACCCCCCACCCCGACCCTCCCCCGCAAGGGGGGAGGGAGCCCTGTGCCCGTGTGGTGAAAGGCTCGCTGCACAACGCGCACGCTCACCCCTCCTTCGGCACGAACGCACCCGGCGGAATGTGCCCCTCGACATACGCGTGATACAGCGCGTCGAGCTGCACCCACAGCACGTTGGTCTTGAAGATCAGCGCGTTGCAGACCGCGGCGCGCTGCTCCGGCGTGGTGGCGTGCTCCTTGACGTAATGCAGCGCGAAATTCGCATCGCGCGGCGCCTGGGTGAGACGCCGCTTGAAGTAGCTCATGGTG
Source organism: Bradyrhizobium sp. HKCCYLRH2047 (assembly GCF_051168175.1). Taxonomy (NCBI): domain Bacteria; kingdom Pseudomonadati; phylum Pseudomonadota; class Alphaproteobacteria; order Hyphomicrobiales; family Nitrobacteraceae; genus Bradyrhizobium; species Bradyrhizobium sp. HKCCYLRH2047. Next base: position 6,927 of record NZ_JBNPUM010000018.1, on the reverse strand, counting down.
TCGTTGTTGACGAAATCGTAGTGCTCGAGCATGCCCGAGATGCGCTCTTCATGGATGCTCGGCGCGAACAATTCGGTCAGCGACGAGGCGATCGCCTCCAGCGGCGAGCGGTCGCGGCAGAAATGCACATAGGCTTCGACCGCAAAGCGCGTGGCCGGCAGGATGCCTTCGGTGGATTCCACGTAGGCGGTGTCGAGGCCGAGGCCTTCGGTCAGCTTGATCCAGCGCTCGATGCCGCCCTCGCTGCCGACATCGCCATCATGATCCTCGATGCGGTGGCGCCATTCCAGCCGCGTGGCGCGGTCGCGGAAGCGCGTCATCACCATCGCATCCTTCAGCGGGATCGTCGACTGGTAGTAGTAGCGGTTCAGCGCCCAGGCCTGCACCTGGCCCTTGTTGAGCTTGCCGCCGTGCAGCAGCTTGTGGAACGGATGATGGTTATGATAGCGCGTCGCCCCGATGTGGCGCAGCGCCGCTTCCAATTCGCTCGCATTGTTCAGCGTCACGCCGCTGCCGATCGACAGCGCCGTCATTCCGCTCAGATTGACCTCACTCACAGTACGATCTCCATCCCTTCAGCGGGGATTTCCCATCCCTCGCGCTCCAACGTTTGCCGCTCGGGTGAGGCGTGCAGCCACGCCGGATTGGAGTTGTTGATGTGCAGGAAGACCTTCCTGCCGATCGCGAGGTCCGCCAGCTGCTTGATCGCACCGCTTTCTCCGGACATCGCGATATGCCCCATGCTCTGCCCGGTCTTGTTGCCGAGTCCGGCCTGGATCATCTCGTCGTCGCGCCACACCGTGCCGTCGAACAGCACCAAGGGCGCGCCCCTCAATCTCGTTCTCAGATCATCGTCCACGGCCGCACAGGCGGCGATGACGTAGCAATATTGCCCGCCCTCGAGATCGGCGATCTTCAGGCCCAGCGTGTCGCCGGTCGAGGAGCTGCCGCCGGGATGCTGCTTGTCGCGCAGATACCACGCGCTCGTTCCCGAGACGGCGAAGGCCGTGATCTCCAGGCCCGAGGGCCTGCCGTCCTGCAGCAGCGGCCGGAACGGCACGTCGATCACGATCGGCACGCGCTTGACGGTCTCGTCCTTCAGCACATCGAAGATGTTGTTCGAGCGGAGGATCGCAAGCACCTTGGGGTGCGCATGGATCGAAAATGGCGAGCTCTCGCGCATCGACAAGAGGCCGGTCACCGCATCGATCTCGCCATTGGTCAGGATCACGCCGGCGATCGGACTGTGGCGCAGGGCGCCTGGCTTCGGATGCAGCTGCGGCGTGCGGGTGACCTGCTGACGCAGATCGGGCGAGGCGTTGATCAGGAACCAGTTGGCGCCATCTGCGCTGACCGCAACCGAGGCCTGACTGTTGCTGATCTCGGGATGTGAGGTGCGCGCGGCACGACACACGGCGCAGCCGCAATTCCACTGCGGCACTCCACCGCCCGCGGCGGCGCCCAGGACGACGAGGCGAAGCATGAGCCGTCTCCTGGAATTCAGCTGTGGTGGCGCACGCGATTACCAGCGGCAGGATCACCGACGGACAGGCTGACCGACGGTCAGGATCGCCCGCAGGGAAGGTGACGAGGGTGGGACATCCGACCAGCGCACGGGCTGGCACATACGCGGTCGCTGATCCCCACCCTCAAGCGTCGACGTCCTGATCGCCGAGACCTGGACGTCACACCCGCGAATTATTTGCGGGCCGCGCAGGCGTACATGTTGATTTCCATGCCGACCGGCACTTCAACGATCTTCGGTGCTTTCCAGGCCATTGTCCTCTCCTTCAAGACGGGACGGTTATCGTCCTCAGCAATAAACTACCGTGCTACGAAAAGTTCGCCAGTGGAATCTTTTTGTTTGAGCCTCTCAGGCCTGTTTATTGCAGTGCGAAGTTGCAGATGCGAGTTGCTGCCGTTTTCGTCGGATTGAGCCGTGAAAACAACGAATTCGTGATCGATGGCTTCGCAACGCCGTACAATTCAGCCCCTAGCTTGAGGGGCTGAGCTGGCCGGATAAAGCAGTCGTGAGATGTTCGAGACTTCAAAACCCCAGCGCGCGACCCCATTGGAAGCTGATGATGCCTAGATATTTCTTCAACACACGGATCGGCGAGGAACTGGTCTCCGACACCGACGGCGAGGTGCTGCGCAATCCCGACCGCGCCTGGGAAGTCGCGCGCGACATGATCAAGGAACTGCTGCGCACCGAAGGTGGCAACGCGGCGCTGATGACGGCCGTCATCGAGGTCACCGACGAGGACGGCGAGATCGTGCTCGAGTTCCCGTTCTCCGAAGCGATCTTCAACATGCCGGCGCAGTCGATGACGCGCCATTGAGCGCAGGACGGCCGCATCGCCGCTTCCCGAACGCCCGCGTGCGTGCGGCCGAGGTCAGACCGAATGGCGCGGGCGCGCGATGTCGCCGCGCGTGCTGGCGATGCCCATCTCGAAACTGTCGGCGATGCGGCGGGCGCGGACGATGAAGAGCTCCGCGAGCTCGGGCGCGAACAGGTCCTTCGCCGTCGTCTCGAACAGCCGCAGCCAGCGGTCGAAATGCCCGCCTTGCAACTCCAGCAGCAGATGCGGCCGCATCGGCGCGCCGCTGTAGCGGCCCGTCTTCAGGAACATCGACGACCAGAAATCACTGATCCTGCCGATATGTTCGTCCCAATCCTCCACCGTACGGTTGAAGATCGGGCCGATCAGCTCGTCCTCCCGTGCGCGGCCGTAGAAGGTCTCGACCAGCAGGCGGATCGAGGCGTCGTCGAGGTCCGGATGTTGAACGGCGAGGGGATGGCGGTCGGGCTGGGCGGCAGGCATGGTCATGGTGTTGCATATAGGCACTCGCAGCGCCGATGGAAAGGTTGGAGCCATCCGGGCCTCATGGTTCGAGACGCCCGCCTCCGGCGGGCTCCTCACCATGAGGGGAGGCATCACAACGCGGAAGAATTCCTGCCGCACCCTCAGCCCCTCATCCTGAGGAGCCCGCCGGAGGCGGGCGTCTCGAAGGATGGCCGCAACAGCGGTGTTGCAGCCCGCCGGTCACGGCAGGCTGACGAACTCCACCCAGTTCGGCTTCTTGCCGACGGCATGGGACTTGATCTTCTCCAGCGCGCCGCTGGCCGGGTCGATCCGATACACCGTCATCCCGTTCGACACTTCGCCGACGGCGGCGAGGTAGCGCCCGGTGGGATCGATGGCAAAGCCGCGCGGCTGGGTTTCGGTCGGCACGCTGCCGATCGGGCTCAGGCGCCCGCTGGCCGCATCGACCTTGAAGCCGGCAATCGTGTTCGAGCCGCGCTCCGAGGCGTAGAGGAACTTGCCATCGGGCGTCGCATGAAGATCCGCCGCCCAGGGCTTGCCGGTGAAGCCCGAGGGCAGGGCGGTCGTGCGCTGCTGCTCGCTCCAGGTGCCTTTCTCGGCATCATAGGCGTAGACCGCGAGATCAGCGTTGAGCTCGTGCAGAAGGTAGATGAACTTGCCGTTCGGGTGGAAGATGAAGTGCCGCGGCCCGGACTTCTCCGGCGTCTTCACCGTCAGCGCCTCCTTGGCCGTCAGCGTGCCGGTGGCGGCGTCGAAGGCGAAGCCGAGCACCTGGTCGGAGCCGAGATTGGTCGCGAACACGAAGCGGTTGTCGGGCGAGGGCAGGAAGGCATGCGCGTTCAGCCCAGTCGGGATCACCTGGCCAGGTGCGGCGACCACGCCGTTCGGCTGGACCGGATTCACCGCCACCTTGTTGCCGCCATAGGAGGCGCTGAACAGCACCTTGCCGGTGCGGTCGAAGGCGATGTTGGCCATGCTGTCGGCGAGCGGCCCGTTGCCGATGTGGCTGAGCCGCCCGGTCTTGGCGTCGATGGCGAAGCTCTCGGCGACGAATGGCTGTGACCGCACGCCGGCGATGAGCACCCGCTTGTCCGGGCTGACCGCGAGCGGGGTCGACGAGCCCGGCTTCTCCACGCCCACGAAGGCAGCCGTCTGCACCGGGGTCATCTCGCCCGAGGCGGCGTCGAACTTGAACACGCTGATGTCGTTGCTGTCGGCGTTGCCGACATAGGCGTAGGTCTCGGCCTGGCCGGCGCGCGGCGCCAGCGTTGCTGCAGCGGCGAGAACGAAGGTTGCGGCCATGATGGTGCCCGGTCTGATCATCTGTTTCCCCCTTTGTGATGTTGTTGCTTCAGCTCTTAAAGTCGAATGTGAAGCTTGACCAAGCCTGATTCCGGATCGATCGATGCAGGTTGGGTATCGATCGTTCGGGCGTCGCGTCGAGGCATCCAGGCCTCATGGTTCGAGACGCCCGCCTGCGGCGGGCTCCTCACCATGAGGATTTGGTCGCGAGGCCGGCGCGGCACATTGACCATGAGCAGCTCGCTCATCATGAGGGGAGGCATTGCAATGTGCCGCGAACATTCGGCGGCACACCCTCAACCCTCGTCTTGAGGAGCCCGCCGCAGGCGGGCGTCTCGAAGGACGGCCGCGGGCACGGCTGCTCTGCAACATGAGCGTGAGACGCAGGCCAGCGGGACCGCGCTTGTGCATGGCCACCTCGCCTGGCGCGGCTTTCTCCGTGCTCTCCGTCGCGCTAAGAACGCGAGACCACCACGGAGCTTCCCATGACCGATCTCTGGCGCCTGCCGGCTGCCGATCTTGCCGCCCTCATCAAGTCGAAACAGGTCTCCGCCCGCGAGGCCGCGACATCCGCGCTGGCGCGGCTCGATGCGGTGAACCCCGCGATCAACGCCGTGATCGATCACCGTCCAGACGAGGTTCTGAAACAGGCCGACGCCATCGACGCCCGGCTGGCGAACGGCGAGGATCCGGGGCCGCTCGCCGGCGTGCCAGTGACGATCAAGGTCAATGTCGACCAGACAGGCTTCGCCACCACCAACGGCCTCAATCTGCAGAAGGACGCGATCGCCTCGGCCCACAATCCGGTCGTCAACAACTTCGTCAAGGCCGGCGCCGTGCTGCTCGGCCGCACCAACACGCCTGCGGTGTCGTATCGCTGGTTCACCAGCAACCTCATCCATGGCCACACCAGGAATCCCCGCGACCCCGGCATCACCCCGGGCGGCTCCTCCGGCGGCGCCGGCGCGGCGACCGCCGCCGGCATCGGCCATATCGGCCACGGCACCGATATCGCCGGCTCGGTGCGCTATCCCGCCTACGCCTGCGGCATCCACGGCCTGCGCCCGACGGTCGGCCGCATCCCCGCCTTCAACACCTGCCTGCCGGAGCGCCCGATCGGCCCGCAGATCAGCGCCGTCTCCGGCCCGCTCGCCCGCACGGTCAACGACGTCAGGATCGCGCTCGCAGCGATGTCGGCGCGCGACGTCCGCGACGTCTGGTGGATGCCGGTGCCGCTCGAGGGCCCTCCCTTGCCGAAGCGCGTCACGCTCTGCGTCAACCCCGACGGCCTCAACCCGGTGCCGGAAGTCGTCGCCGCGCTGCGCGATGCCGCCAGGCGGCTCGAAGCCGCCGGCTGGGCCGTCGAGGAGATCGCGGACACGCCGCCGCTGCAGGAGGCCGCGCTGCTGCAGACCCGGCTCTGGCTCGGCGACGGCTACGAGGCGCAGCTCGCCGCAGCCGAGAAGGAAGGCGATCCCGGCGCGCTGGCCTGCCTGCGCGGCGTCAGTGACAAGGTTCATCCGTTCGACCTCTCGGCGACGCTGGCCCGCCGCGCCGCGCTGACCCGGCAATGGCTCCTTTTCATGGAGCAGCATCCGCTGCTGCTGATGCCGGTCTCCGGCATGCTGCCGTTCGCCGACCAGCTCGACCGCAAGGACGAGGAGTCGTTCAGGCAGGTCTGGCATGCCCAGCTCACGCAGATCGCCATTCCCTTCTTCGGCCTGCCGGGCCTGACGGTCTCGACCGGCATGGTCGGCCGCGTGCCGGTCGGCGTCCAACTCGTCGGCCAGCGCTTTCGCGAGGACATGTGCCTCGCCGCGGGCGAGGCCATCGAGGCCGGCGGCACGCCGCCGTCACCGATCGATCCGGTGCTGGGCTGATGGCCAGCATCTACGATTTCACCGCGACCTCGCTGAAGGGCGAGGAGGTGCCGCTGCAGCGCTTCGAGGGCCAAGTGCTCCTGATCGTCAACACCGCGAGCGCCTGCGGCTTCACGCCGCAATATCGCGGCCTGGAGGCGCTGCACCGCGCCTATGCGGACAGGGGCTTTGCCGTGCTCGGTTTTCCCTGTAACCAGTTCGGCGCCCAGGAGCCCGGCACGGCCGAGGAGATCGGCGCGTTCTGCGCCGGCAAGTACGACGTCACCTTCCCGCTGTTTGCGAAGATCGACGTCAACGGCGCCGACGCGCACCCGCTGTACAGGTTCCTGAAGGGCGAGAAGACGGGCCTGTTGGGCTCGGCGATCAAATGGAATTTCACCAAATTCCTGGTCGATCGCACCGGCCACGTGGCATCGCGCCACGCGCCGACCACCACGCCCGAGGCGCTGAAGAAAGAGATCGAGGCACTGCTGTGAGCGACAACGAGACCTTCACCTTCCCCGACCGTCTCTCGGTCGATCCGAAGAGCCCCTATTACAACGCGGAGATCCTGTCGCGCGACGTCGGCATCCGCTTCAAGGGCGCCGAGAAGACCAATGTCGAGGAATACTGCATCAGCGAAGGCTGGATCCGCGTCGCCGCCGGCACCGCCAAGGACCGCCACGGCAACCCGCTGACCATCAAGGTGCATGGGCCGGTCGAGCCGTATTTCAAGGATTGAGGATAGGGTCGAGCGCCGCCTCTTGCGCCCGTCCTCAAGTCTGAGGCATCGGCCCCTCAACGATCGTCCGCCCTCAGGATGGGGCACCCTGCCAACCCCATCGTCATGCCCGGGCTCGTCCCACGGCTGTCCGGTTCAGACAGACTGGACATGGTGCATGGCGTGGATTCTTCTGCGGTCTTGAGCATCGCCAAAT